>CAYITG010000001.1:0-751476 GCA_964366415.1 Candidatus Woesearchaeota archaeon
TGGGTTAAGTCGTCACAAGGTATCCGTAGGGGAACCTGCGGATGGATCACCTCCTATTTTATTTTATCTTCAAGAACTCTCACGTGTCAATGTTCGCATAGTTTAAAATATTTTTATGATAAGGAAAACTTTATAACGCAACTGAGGTGCGGTTCGGGTGTGGGCCGGTAGCTCAGCCCGGAAGTTTCAACTGGGAACTAGAGCACCTCCCTTGCATTAATCACAGGAGAGGAGGGGGCCTCGGGTTCGAATCCCGACCGGTCCACTTTTCTTTTTCATGATCGCCAACATTGGTCGATAATGATGCGGTTCATACTGCCTCAACATTGAATATGTATGGACTAAGGGTTATGACACGATGCACATGTGTATCGGTCTCTCATAATCGTGCACAGGTAGGGCAAAGCTTCCTAACATAAATTTTTGTAAGTAGGTCTTTGTCCCATAAGTTGGATGACTTGGCTCACGAGGAGATGAAGGGCGCGGCAAGCTGCGATATGCTCTGGCGAGGCGCACGCAACCATTGAACCAGAGATTCCTGAATTAGATTCTAACTCTTCGGAGTGGTCCGCGAGGACCTCAAACTCGGGGAAGTGAAACGTCTCAGTACCCGATGGACAAGAAATCAATAGAGATGCTGCTAGTAACAGCGAGCGAACACAGCAGACGGCAAACTGAATCCACCTAGAAATAGTGTGGAGATGTGGTGTTGCAGGACCTGTTTTTAGTCTGAGTTTTTCGATTCGAAGTTGCCTGGAATGGCACACAACATAGGGTGATAGTCCCGTAGAAGAAGAGAAACAGATGTACAGAGTTCCTGAGTAGGGCACATTGGAAATTGTGTCTGAATTTGGGAGGCATTAACTTCCAACCGTACATACTACGTGAGTCCGATAGCGCACAGTACTGTGATGGAACGTTGAAAAGTACTCGTGACAGAGAGTTCAAAGAGCCTGAAATCTTATGGGGATAGAGAGATACGGCTTTTAGGAGTTGTATCGTCCGTTTCGAATAACGGGCCAGGGAGTGCACTTTAGTGGCGAGGGTAACTGTTCAGCAGGTACCCAGAGCGAAAGCGATTACTTGCACGCAAGGAGAAGTGTGGTATGAAAGTGCCATAAGTCACTGGGGTGCTACCCGAAACTAGACGATCTAACCTCTAGTAGGGTGAAGCGGAACTGACGTTTCGTGGAAGCCCGCAGCGGTGCTGGATGCATCCGTTCGTCTAACTGGTGGTTAGGGGTGAAAAGCCAATCGAGTCTAGTTATAGCTGGTTCCTGCCGAAATAGGCCGCAGTCTAGTCCCGAGGGAGATGATGAAGAAGGTAGAGCTACGGATTAGAAAGTCAGGGAGGGAAACTTCTCGCTTTCTTGTTCAACTCCAAATGTCTTCATATCGTAGAACTTGGGAAACGGGGGCGCTGGGGTAAACTTGCGCCTCTATAGGGGAACAACCCCCTCTTATGTTAAGGTCCCAAAGTGCCGATTCAGTGTTAAAGGCTGAAGGGTGTGCATGATCAGAAACAGCTGGGAGGTATGCTTAGAAGCAGCAATCCTTTAAAGAAAGCGTAATAGCTCACCAGTCGAGATCATGTGCCCCGAAAATGGACGGGGCTAAATCGGTCACCGAGACATAAGTCCTCGACAAGAGGAGGTAGGCAGGCGAACTGCTTGGGTAGAAGCATGCTTGTAAGAGTGTGTGGACCGAGTAGTTATGAGAATCCTGGTGGTAGTAGGATCTGCATATGGTGGAAACCCATAATACCGAAAGGGCTAGGGTTTCTTCGCACTGTTCATCAACGAAGAGTAAGTCAGTCCTAACCAACGACCTAATAGGTCTGAGGGAAAGGGAAACAGGTTAAGATTCCTGTACTGCTGATGTACGCGTGGCAACACAAGCTTTGTTTCTAACATTTCGGGCTAGATCAACATGTACTGTCGTGCATGTTAACACGGATAGGTCGGGTGAGTATCGTCACGATGAGACCCCGAGCAATGCGTGGATGAGCATTCCTTTGGAGTGTTTGATTGATGCCTGGAGTCCATGAAAAGGAAACAAAGAAGAATCATCAGCATCTGTACCAAGATCCAGCACTGGTGCCCCTAGCTGAGAAGGCTAAGGTATGCGGGAATAAACTAGGTTAGGGAAGTCGACAAAATGGCTCCGTATCCTCGGTATAAGGAGTCCCTGCGATCGTGTCTGCATAGATGCGATTACAGGGTGCAATGACCAGGGGAATCCGACTGTTTAATAAAAACGTAGCATCTCGCGAGTCCGTAAGGATATGTATGGGATGTGAAGTCTGCCCAGTGCTAGGACCTCAAACTCCTTTTCAAGGGAGCTAAGGGCTAGTAAACGGCGGGAATAACTATAATTCTCTTAAGGTGACAGTCGTATTACAGTTGCCTTAGTAAAATCTGGCTATTTGCTGGGATATCTCGGTGAATGTTTCTAGAAACTTTTTTCTGGCGACAGAAAAAAACATCTGATAATGAAACTGGAGAGACAATCAGCAGGAAAGATTTCTGATATTGTGTCAGAAAAATCCTCAGAGACTATACGCCAGACACCAGCAATGGTGAAGATAGAGTCCGACCCTTGCAGTGATGCAAGGAAGTCAGCAGAAATGTTGACACGCCACACAACTTCTTAGTGTGGTATGTAGCCTCCATTCAGGGCGAAAGTAACAGAGTGAGCGTAATACCTTGCCGATTGAATGTCGGCTTGCATGAATGGCGTAACGAGATTCCCATTGTCCCAACCTAGGGTCCCCCGAACTCACCCTTCTGGTGTGAAGACCAGAGATTTCCAGTGGGAAGCGAAGACCCCGTAGAACTTTACTGTAGCTTGTTGTTGCTTTGCAGATGTCGGTATGTAGCGTAGGTGGAAGTCGCTTGATGGCGTGCTCGTTAGGGCATGTCTAGACGCCAATGAAACACCACTTGCTGACATGTGCATCGCTTACTTTCTTCGGAAAGGACACCGACTGGCGGACAGTTTGGCTGGGGCGGCACCCTGCTGAAAAGGTATCAGTAGGGCCCAAAGGTAAGCTCATCCGATTTAGAAATTCGGAGTAGAGTGCAAGAGCAAAAGCTTGCCTGACTGAACTTCTAACATTACGATTTTCAGAGACGAAAGTCTGGTCTAGCGAACCTCTATGTCCTTCTTAATGAGGGCCAGAGACGACAGAAAAGCTATCTCGGGGATAACTGAGTCGTAGCGCCTAAGAGCTCAAATCGACGGCGCTGTTTGCTACTTCGATGTCGGCTCATCGCATCCTGGGCGTGCAGAAGCGCCCAAGGGTACGGGTGTTCACCGGTTAAAGCGGTTCGTGAGCTGGGTTAAGAACGTCGTGAGACAGTTTGTATGATAACTACTGGAAATGTTTACCATCTGAAAGGAAGGATGCCATAGTACGAGAGGAACTGGCGTTCTATGCCACTGGTGTATCGGTTGTCTGACAAGGCAGGCCGAGCAGCTACGCATGAAGGGATAAGAGCTGAACGCATCTAAGCTCGAAACCCGCCTTGAAAAGAGATGGAGAGTCCCTGTAGAACACAGGGTTAAGAGGGTTGGGATGTACGTGCCGAGGTAACGAGGCACTCAGTCTGCAACTGCTCATCGCTCGCTTCTATTTACTCTTTGTTAGAAACTTTGCCTTACTTGTGTTCTTTATTTTTATTCTTAGATCTTTGTTCATTATTATTGTGCTCTGCACGCAGAACTATCTCCTTTGAATATATCCTTAGAACAAGATTTGATATTTTATTCTCGACGGTGTATACTTAACACTACTGCAAAGAATAATAATGCTGCTCCTAGTAATTCTATGTAATTGATTGATCCTGATCCTCCACCAAGAATGGAGAATCCTGTGATGGACATCGGAAGCAGAAACACTAATGCAAGACCGAATAAAATGATTGCTACATACTTAGTTACTTCATTTTCAAGAGGAGAATGATATCCTGTTTTGTTTCCATGTTTTTTCACATAACGATGTGCGTCAAACACTGCTTCTTCAACTACGTCTTTAGGCAAGTATACCATACCTCCAGATTTTCGTAGTTGTGTTTTTAATATCTGAGCTTGCATGGCAGGTTCAAGCGTAAGAATATGTTCTAAATCACTTCGTTTGATTTTTACTCTGTCGCCACGCGTTTCGTGGAGATCTTCTTCAATATTATGGAGCGCCTCATATCCTAGTCTTAGTTTTGCTCCTTCTTTTCCGCGTTCTTTAACACCTTCTAATTCTGCTGCATATCCTTGCGCAGTACCGGCGTGATATCTTCCTTGTTCTTTTCCTTCAGCTTTATTAGCCATCTTTCCACCCCTACCGCGAGCAGCAGATCCACTAGCGTGAATAGCGCCACCGAAGAAACCAGCAATACCATCTAATAGATTTTTAAAACCTTCACCAAGAAGACCTAATCCTTTTGACACCATCTTTTTTCATTTATTGGGCGTTCTTGTTTCTATTTAAACTTATCTTTTGATCTGGAAAAGCTTTTAAACGCATTTATTTTGTTTTCTCATATGGCAGAACGACTTCAATTACCTCAATCTGGCGGAGGACTTGTTCGCTATTCAGAAGACTATAAAAGCAGATTTGTGATGAGTCCTGTTACTGTCATTGCCATGATTATTGCTGTTATTCTTATTGAAATTGCCCTGCATGTTATTGGATAATTATTATATCCTCGACCGTAATACTTGACTATCTGGGCTTAACAACATTACTTTATCATCTTTTGAGCGTAATCCACGATAGATCCTTTGCAGGAATTCTCTCCGCGCTTTATCGAAATAAAATTCCATGAAGTGTTCTGGTTGCGACTCTTTGAACACTCGCCAGAATAAAGATGACATGGGCGGGAAGGGATATTTTGTAAACACGATGGATTTACACATGTCTCCTGGAAGATCCACACCGCGATTGCATTTTGTTGAATAGAGAATTTTTATCTTTCCTTCTTTGAACCACTGAAGAAGCTCTCCTTTCTTGTATTTTTCCTGTTGCTGCTCTAACTTTTCACGCGACATAATGGATAAGTTGAACTTTGCTTTTTCTTCTTCTGTTGGAAGATCAGCAAAACTATTAATATGCACTAATGCAGGTAGTTCTGCGATGGAAATGGACGCATCTAATGCCTTTAGATATTCTTCGCGCGTTACTTTCCCTGATTCAAAATTGCGATAACGAAAATCTTTTTCCAGTCGCGTATGCGAACGAATGATCTTACCTTGGTGCTGTGTTTCTGCTTCAATGATTTTGAAATTTTTTATTCCAAAAATTTCTTTTAAGACTTTTGTCGTTTGTAGAGTTCCTGACATCATGACAAACACTTTATTTTTATTCAAGAATTCATTTAACTTTCTCTCGAGGTTGATATTTACAATCGAGCAGATAATGTTTCCTTTTTTATTGACAGAAAATGCCGTGTATGTCGTATCAAACATACCTTCAAAATTCTTTGCTGTCACGAAATACGGCTCTAACTCTTCATACATTAATAATTGCTCGTTTTTGGCGAATATCTGCATTAATTCATAGATTTTTGTATCTTGGACTTTGAGCACATCTTTGTTGTCCATCATTTCTTTTAACCAACGACTTTTGATAATGGAAGAGACCATTCCTTGAATTTCTTCTAATATTTTTTTCATTTGCATATCTTTGCACTGTTCGTGGAGAATATGTATTTTATATTCAAGAATGGTGAGATTGATTTTTCGTTCGTTTCCTAAACTATCCAGAAATTCATCGCATTCATCAATAATTTCAATATCTGTTGCTGGCTTGCGGTCCATCATCGTTTCTACTTCATATTTTTTGGAGTTAAAGATCAGAACATCTTCATTTCGATAAGAATGGAATTGTTGATAATAGGAGCAACCTGGCTTTCGTTGAAAGATAGTGAATGTGCGATTGTTTAACCCCTGATATTCGTGTTTTGTTGCATCAGGCAAGGGATAATGTGCGAACCAATCTTTTGCTATGATGGGAGACCAGTATGGACATGCAGGAGCTACGGACAATCGTTTAATATCATCAATGGACTTGAAGTCTTCTTCTTTTACAAATTCATTATTTTTAATATAAATCTTTAAGAGATCGATATTTTCTTTTTTAATATCAATGGAACAGGGGAGCAACCGATCTTCTGCTGTTGATGCTGGATTGTAGAGACAGGGATGATTTCCTCGACCTGTCAAAATAGCAATGGAAAGTGGCTTGTCATTACGCATGACTGTCAACTTTTTCACGTAATCTTCTTCGTACTGCTTTTGGAGATATTTTACAGGAACGACAATCGAAGCTCTTCCTAGCTCTTTTGCAAGATTCAAAGCAATAGCACTTTTCCCTGTTCCACATTGACCATGCAAGAAAATGACTTTGTGACCTTCTTTTATCGCTTCAATAATTTCCTTGACAATGTCTTCCTGCGTTTTTCCTGTTGAAAATTGCAAGGGTGGAAGAAGCTTACCCTCTTTTGTATGCAAAGACCATGCCATATTCTTCATCAACATATTTACCTTTTTAAGAGTTATGTGATTTTTATGTCTTCTATCTCCTCTACCATAACAAAGTTTATATTCTTGAAGCACATTCCAATTGTTGTGATGATGAATTACAAATCGTCTTTGCTTAGTGGACTTATGATGGGTGTTTTTTCTTGTGCTGCTCCTCCTCATCGTGATAGTATTAGTGGTTATTTGCATGAACGAAATCCCACTTATGCCCTCATAGCTTATCCTCTTTCTGAACCTCGCTTACCTCCTTTTGCTGAACCAGCGCCTACAACTTTTTCTGATCCTTCCTTGACATACTTAGTATGTCGTTTTTTGGATGAAGGTGTAGCTGTTTCTCCTAAAGGAGTGTATGATAATTATTATACTGCAAGCTTGCTTGTCCCTCCTTGGGAACAAGTTCCTGCCGCATTTGATTGTTTTTACACATCAGGCCATTCTTCGACTCCAGAACAGATTAGCAATATTCTCCAAGTAGAATCAATCTATCGACAGAATGGCAAGGATGTTTATTCTTATCGCGTTCGTGGCGATGCCGATCAAGTTATTTTAGAAAAAATTGTTGGAGGACATTAACAGTGAAACAAATATTACGATTTTTCTTAGCGATAAGTTTTACTTTGATTTTATCTGCTTTTTTTGTTTTAGCAGTAATTTATACGGACACAACTTTCGTTCCCGTCAGTTCTACTGAATGTGGAAACCAGTATAATAACTGTGGCATTGCCGTTGCCACTAGTGCCCTTGTTGGTTTAAATGATCCTAATGTGGGTACGAATATTACTGCAGTAAGCGATGAATTGGAGAGTATTACTCCTGAGAATGATGACACTACTGGCACTCATTTGGATAATCTTACCCATGCCATTGCCGTAACTTGGGGGTCTTAATCATGAGTACACTCTTTTTGCGACATAAAATCTTCGGCTTATTTGTCCTTTTTTTCTTTTCTTTAGCAGTTATTTCTCAAAGTTATGCTGCTGCTCAAGCTACAGGTAAGAATATTGAAAGAATAAGCATTGGCAATGCGCAAAATCCACCAAATCCTCCCAAGAAAACAACAACGAATGATAATGGCGTCACGATCACCAAGGAAGAAGGCACTTATCCTACGGGCGGAAGTGTTATCGATGCCATGAGGAAAAAAAAGAAAGTTATCTTAGGGGGAGTCAATTATAATGGTACTGATGTTACTGGAGGAACCTACACGGCAGCAGGAGCACATTTAGTCAATGTTGTTTCTGTTGATGACAATCAAACCACCACTACAGCAAATGGATATACCTATAAAATCACGAATGTTGTTGTTTATGATCCTTTTTATAACACTACCATAAGCACGACTATTAGTGAGGTTATTAGTATTCCCACCAATACCGATAGTGCTATTATAGGAACTTATATTGGTTTATGGAATTTATGGTTTAGACTTGAGGATCAGATTAATATCTATGAAATGAAAATGACTCCACGACGACCCATCGTTTATGAATATTAATGGGTTCTTTTTTTCTTTCCACAATCTTTTTATACTTTCTTTTTGATTGAAACTCTATGTTACCAAGTATGAATCCCAAGATGATGGAAAAGGCCATGAAGCAGCTTGGCATTAAACAAGAACAGATTGAGGCTTCTGAAGTCATTATCAAATGTCCTGACAAAGACCTCGTCATACATAACCCTCAGGTCAGTAAAATCAAAGCTATGGGGCAAGAAACTTTTCAAATCATTGGAGAAGTTGAAGAAGTTGAAGCCGGCGTCGCAGACATTAAACAAGAGGATATCAAAACAGTCATGCAACAGACCAAGGTTTCAGAAAAGAAAGCTAAAGAAGCCCTCATTGAACATAAGGGAGATCTTGCAGCCGCCATCTTAGCATTACAGGATACATAGTAGTTTCTTGTCGAAAACTATATAAAGAAGCGTCCCCTTTAAAAAGCCTAACCTATAGTCTCTATAGAGTATATATGGAGAAATTCACTACCTACGTAGCGGAGGCGAACAAGGCATTTAAGACAGCAGATCATCTTATTTATGTTACTTATCCGGTTCTGCAAGATAACAAGTTGATGGCAACTGCTCTTGAGCATTTGTATGTCGCTTTATCAAGTGGAATGGCAGCCTTGCTTTATTATGACGCAGCGTACAAACGTATTTCGATCTTTCCCCATGAATTCGCTACTCAATTTAAATTGTTTAAGGAGAGCACAGCGAAACGTTATGGTATTAACGAGGACATGTGTCTGGTGATTTCCGATGTTGCAGAACTTGTGCATAATAGACGGGACAGTCCCATCGAATTTTCGCGGAGGGACAAGTACGTGATTGCATCGGAAACGTATAAACTACGCACGATTACGCTTGAAAAAATGAAACGCTTTTTACTTTTATCAAAAACATTTATGGAAAGGGTGAATAAGGTACATGCAGCATATGATGGAAGATTTAGTTGAAGGTGCGAAGGAAGAATTGAAGAGGGCTGATCACAGCCTTTATGTTACTTTGAAGTATACTCGCACTGTTGATGTGATTAAAAATATCATTAAACGCCTGATTAGCGCTTATGACATCGCCATGCTTGATGCCTTGCAACATCTCCACACCAAGAAAAAAATTAAGGAGATGCCCCCTGTTTCTAAAAAACGCGCCTTGGTGCTTGCTTCTTCTTTTCATGTTCTTAAAAAAGACATTGACTTTTATTTCATGCTGAGAGACATTGATGTTGCTGAATACACTAAACGTGAAGAATACCGCAAGAATGTGGCCTTGATTACGACTTTAAAAGGAAAACAATTGATTGTTGATATTGAAACGATACGGCGTTATTTTGACAAAACTGTGGAATTTGTTGACAAAGTTCATGAACTCGTTATCAAATGAAACGACTTGTTGTGTGCATGATTTGTGAAGTACAACCTGCTGAAGAGCGATGCATGAAGTGTGGACGTATGGTGTGCTCAATTCATTATCTTCCTTCTCGAGATTTATGCAGTGCTTGTGGAACTGGGCTTGTTGTGTAGATCCTTATTCATGTTCTTTCGTGCCTTGGGCACGCTGCCGACACTTTTCCGTAGTTTCTTTTTATAACAATCTTTATATACATCAACGAAGTTTAAACACTATGCTTGTTGCTTCTGTATCGAGCAGTAAAGGAGGTTCTGGGAAGTCTACGACTTCTATTAATCTCGGTGTTGCTCTGAATAATTTAGGACGAGATGTGTGCGTTGTTGACGCTAATTTAAGCACGCCTTACTTAAGCATGTACTTGGGAGCGCCTAGTGTTCCTGTGACTTTGCATCATGTGTTGAAAGGAGAAGCGAAACTTCGTGACGCTATTTACCAGCATGAATCTGGCATGAAAGTTATTCCCGGCAGCTTGGCTATGCATGATATTGCCAGTTGTCATTTAGAGGATTTTCAAAAATATCTTAGTAAAATTCCCAGCGACGTTGTTATTTTAGATGGAGCTCCAGGATTGGATACTGAAGCATTGGCTGCCATTAAGATGGCTGATGAAGTGATGGTGGTGACTACGCCTGAGCTACCTTCTGTTGCCAGCAGCTTGAAAACCATTCGTGCAGCGCAACAATTGAACAAACCTATCACAGGTGTTGTGTTAACGCGCGCAGGCCATGATTTGGATTTAAAAATTCGCAACATTCAAACTATTTTGGAACATCCTATTATAGGCATTATTCCTGAGGACCTTCATATAAAAAAAGCCCTGGTCAAGAGAGAACCTGTTGTTCATTTGTATCCTGATTCTCCTTCTGGAAAAGCATATCAGCAATTAGCTTCGTATCTGACTGGACTTGATGAATTCAAGCATGCTCAAGGCAACCATTCTTATCAAACAAAGCAACCTAGCAATACTGCACGCTTCTTCAATTGGGCCATTGGAAAAGCGTAGCTCTTTCCATAAACTATATAAGATTCTAGGCTCTTTATTTTTAAGGTGTTAGATATGCAGAAGAGTACTCTTGTTAACCTTTGTTTTCCTTTCTTATTTTCTTGTGTACCTTTGCGTCAACCACTTCCACCGGCAGCAACGATAGAAGAGATCAATAAATATGCAACATTAGAACACTCCTTGAAAGACGATCCTGTACACTTTGCAGCTCTTCGTGAATTTTATTGTCAATCTTCAACACTTGAACATGTTGAGGACGATCCTTGGCAACATCTTGTTGTTTTGAGATCATTTGACACATATACTGAAGAAATATGTGTAGATAGTAAAGTATATTCTATTACACGCACCATACCCTCTTTTGCACATGGATATCTTATGGATGATTGTGGTCTTGTTCTTACGAGCTATCATCACATTCGTGACTGGAGAGATATTGGAAGAGAACCTATGCATATGATTGATCGTGAAGGACAAATTTATCCTGTTTCTTTAACTGATTTTCAACTTCCTGAACCAGACTATGCTCTTGTCATTGCTGATACTGGAAAAGAACCCTCTTCTCATCCTCTGAAATTCCACTCTTCTTTTTCTCATGACTCTATTCAGTTTGCAACTCTTCACCCTTCTTCTTATGCCTCTGAACAGGTTTCTCTTCCTATGAAAATGAACGCTGTTGAAGGCAATCTTGTTTCCTTAGAAGATTTTTTATCACAAGTTGGGCAACTTCGTTATGCACGTTGCTCTGATCAGTTTAATCTTGATCCTCTTGCGAAAGAAAGTATTGATAGATCTGAACAACGTCATGCTCTTTATTTATCCAAATTTGTTTATATGGGGAATAGCGGTACTCCTCTTTTTGCAGAGGATTTTACTTTTTTAGGTTTAATTTATGCTTATTGGACTCCTCGTACTCCCGAGGATGGTATTTACCGACCTTATTGCGGATATGGCTTGGCTTTGCCTAGCGATCCTTTTATTCGTTCTTTGGAAGACTATCTTCAGATTCCTCCTTCAGTGGTTTCTGTAGAGAAATAATTCTATTACTATGAGAAAACCTTAAAAACTATATTCTTTAGCATATAGATTACCTATGAAAATATTTCCTCTTCTTTTTGTTGTTTTTCTCTTGATTATTGCCCATATTCATGCTGCTGGAAATAGTATAGAAATTTCTGATAGTTCAGATATGCTTGAAATAAGAGAAAATGTTGGAAGCGTTCGTGAGACTATCACGGAAGTTGAACTCGATATGTTGGCTGGAGGTGTTGTAACTACCTCTCAAGGTCCTACAGAATATAATCAATATTTGCGATTTAGCAATACTGTTACTGGACAAAATACTTTGCGATTCGCTCCCGTTATCAACTTTACAGAAAATGATGATCCTACCTCTCAAGTTGGAGACTTTTTAGTTGTTAAGGATGGCACTAAGGTCAACGAAAGTTTTTTTGAATACGAACTTGAGTTTGAGGATGGTTTTGAATCTACAATAGCAAATAATACTCTTCTAGATTTTAAAGGTATTGGACTTAACATCCTTGGAACTCAATATACGGTTGTCGATGCTGATATTGATACTTTTCTCCACCAAGTTACTCTTACTCTTTTGAGTGATTCTCATCATTTTTTGATGAATGAAAACCAGATTCAACAAGTGAATTATAATGGGCGCATTTATACAATAGAGGTTCTGGTCATCCAAAGTACACCAACAGTAACATTAAATGTTGATGGCCAGGTCTTGGCACAACTCACAGAGGGACAAACCATACCTCTTTCAGATGGAACTGTAGTAGGAATTCTTCATATCATCCCTAATACTTTAACAGGGGATATTGTTGAATTTTATTTGGCAACTTCTTCATTAAAGATCACAGATCATAACTATACTGACTCAGAAATAACTTTAGGAAATGGAAATCCTGAACCTTTAGGATACTCTCAAGCTGTTGAGATTAGTGGAGAACCCATTGAAGAAGGATTTGTGCAAATAATTGGCCATAATACCTCTCCTTCAATTTTTGAAATCTTTGGTGTAAAATATCGTTTAACTGTCGATGCTCTCCCTGGTGTTCGTAATGTCTATGCTCCTCAAGGTCATGGTATTCGTGAATACTTAGACGAACCTCAAGGAATGCTGTCTCATTGGGATATTCGTTATGAAGGATTAGATGATATTGGCAATTCTGTTATCAAATTAGATCCTTCTGGTGACGATGAATACCGAATGGCAGCAGAAAATACACTAGGACAAATATATCAATGGCCATTTACAACAAACGAAGGCGGAACCTTCAAATATGGAGATCAGAATGATGATTTCGTCTGGGTTGAAGGATTTGTTCATCCGCAATACAACTTAACAAACAATATCTTCAATGTTGGTCGCTTGGATTATTTTATCTTGAGCGATATGGACAGGCCATTTGATGACACCGCTATTTCCCACATTTTCAGATACAATTCCATTGACACTGCTTCGCAACAATTGCAGTTTGATGATCTTGTTACAGGCAGTAGAGATTATGTTTATACTGATGCCAATATTGTTGGAGTATTGGGAAAAACTGATATAGTAATCGGTGGAAATAGCTATGCCGCGTATATCGCCAACATGACATTGGCAGGGGACAATCCCTTGGCTATTGATATGGATGGAGATGGAAACCTTATCGAACGCCAAGAAATTCGTTTTACAACAAAAGGTGGAGGAATTATTAGTTTTGGTAGAAATCCTGGAAGTAGCGATGGAGCTAATGTTACGTGTTATTTCCCTACACCATTGTGCGGTGTTGTAGCATTCTCTGTGGGCGCAGGAAATACCATTGGCGGCACCACTAGTGCCGTTCAGTTAAACATTACGACTCTCAGCGAAAACTTTGATGAGAATGGTCCTTCTTCAAGTGGAGACCCACCACAGAATGTTAATGAGCATTTACAATTTGTTGTTGAACAACGATCTAGTAATAGAATAGGAATCAATGTTCATAAACAGAATTGGACTTCCACTGGTGGATTTTCTTTAGAGCAACCAGATATGGATGATGATCATCTCTTTGGTATGACTGATTATGGAGCTAAACTCACTCTTTTTGACCCTGAAGGAACAGATGATGCTGAGACAGCAACTATAGATTACCCTCTTGCTCAACGTGGAGCTCATGTTTTTGTTGTTGGAAATATTGCACCTCCTTCGACGGAAGTTTGTACTAATGGTATCGATGACGACAATGATAGCCTAATTGACTGCCAAGATCCAGATTGTAATTCACATCCTGCATGCACAACTGGCGGAGGAAACGAAGTTTGTGACAATCAGATAGATGATGATGGAGATACTCAAACAGATTGCAATGACGTCCTTGATTGTGGAGGATATTGCATTCATCAATTACAACTGCAAAACCAGAGACTCCAAATCAGAGTTGATGAACTTGAACACAGAGTCGATGGTATCCATAAAACTGTAGTAATTCTTAAAACTAAGGTCAGAGAGCTTTTATGCGATGTCTATGAATGCCCTCCTGAAGAGTTTTCTAATATTTAACCATCAAAAGGTTTAAATAGGAACTAAACAGCTTTTTTGTTATCATGACACGAGTTGGTTGTATTCATCAACGGGAATAATCTTCTTAGTCCAAACTCGTTTACCTCATTTTTATTACAAGATAGACAGAATGCTGTCCTTTATGACGACCGTAGTTTAGTGGTAGAATCCGGGACTGTGGATCCTGGGGCGGGAGTTCGATTCTCCCCGGTCGCCCTTTTCATACAAGGTGCGTTATGGAGATAAAACGAGCAAAAGGAACACGGGACTTTTTTTATGAAGATGAACTTCTCCGCAAGAATGTTTTAACTCTATTAGAAGAAACCTTTCGACTCTATGGATTTAATCCTTTAGAGACTCCTATCCTGGAGTTATATGAAACCTTAGCAAGTAAATATTCCGGTGGAGCAGAAATCCTCAAAGAAACATTCACACTCAAAGATCAAGGAAAACGCGATCTTGGATTGCGCTATGATTTGACTGTTCCTTTCGCGCGCTTCATTGCCATGAATCCTCAATTCAAGATGCCGGTTAAACGTTATCAAATTGGACCTGTCTTTCGCGATGGACCGCTTAAAGTGGGGCGTTATCGCGAGTTTTACCAATGCGATGTCGATGTTGTTGGCATGAAGAATGTCGAAGCAGATGCAGAGATCCTTACTCTCGCTGAACGCGCTTTTCAACGCTTGAAGATGGATGTTGTCATTAAAGTGAATAATCGTAAAATCCTTGATGCTTTGATGATCAAGCTTGGTGTTCCACAAACGAAATGCGAAGATGTGATGCTGAGCTTAGATAAACTTGAGAAGATTGGCTTGGAGGGTGTGCAAGAAGAACTGAAACAAAAAGGCATTACGACAACAACACTCCCTACACTTTTTGAAAGTGTGTTACGCGAAGGAACAAACCAAGACAAACTCCAATACTTTTGGAAGCTTCTTGGAGAATGCGAGGGGCTTGATGAAATTGAGAAAGTGCTTGCTTTGACTGGCAAGAATGTGGAATTTGACCCTTGTCTCGCACGAGGACTGAGTTATTACACGGGAACTGTTTTTGAAGTGTATTTACGTGATAAAAGCATTACGAGCAGTGTTGCTGCTGGCGGACGTTATGACAAGATGATCTGTGAGTTTGTCGGCAAGGAAGGCTATGAAGCTGTTGGGATTAGCTTTGGATTGGATGTTATCTGCGATGCCTTGCGCATGAAAGGACAGGGAACGACCAAAAGCGTGTGTCAGGCTTACATTATTCCTATTCAAGCCTTGAATGAAGGGCTTAGCATTGCAGAACGATTACGTGATAAGGGCGTCGCTTGTGATATCGATTTGCAGGGACGAGGCATTAGCAAGAATTTAGAATATGCAAGCGTGATGAAGATTCCCTATGTTGTGTTTGTTGGCCAAAAAGAATTAGCAGTCAAGAAAGTAAAAGTGCGCAATATGATTTCTGGCAAAGAAGAGTTATTGAGCGTTGAAGAAGCAACACAGATGATCTTACATTAACTATATTCTTTATAATCTATATTCCTTTGCACTAACGTTTATATATTTGTGTGAGGATTTTTGTGTGTGCTTTATGCACAGGTGTTAAGGGAGATCACAAACATTTCTTTGTGCATGTATGATGGGACTCATTATCTTCATGACTGATACGCATAAGCGTTTGCTGATCGGCTCTTTGCTTGCTATTTTTAGTTTATTGATTCTTACTGTTGTGTTGCTTATACGACCTGGAGATTCTGTTGATAACCTTGAAATTAATGGCGTTCGCTATAACCAAAGTGATATTTTTACTCTCTTAGACAAAGAACCAGTTATTGTTGAACGCAAAGTGAATGTTCCTACCTATTATGTTGTTGTCAATGGCAAAAATTATACTGCCTATGATGTCATGAACATTTTGGAAGCAAGCGGCGTTCGTGTTTCTAGCTTTGACAAATGGGTTCAACATATTTTTGATGATGCACAAGAGGAACTCAGCCTTCTTTATAGTTCTGATGTATATGGCCCGGGAGAATATCTCATAGAAGATGTGGAATCTTCAGATTGCTATATTGAATTTGACCATGGCGGTTTTGATGAAGGAGTTGTCAGTTGTCATGATATTGATATTGAAACAGAGAGTGGAGACAGCATTCAATGCGATATCGAGGTCTATTTCAAGAAGAACACGCTCTATGAACATGGTAAAATCAAGAATTGCGCTAGGTTTAAGCTCTTTTAGTACTTATTCTTTCTTTTTATTACGATATAATAGATGAATGCTCCTATGCTATGCAATAACACTACCACAAGAATCCATATGATCTTATCATTCTTGTTCTTGAAATTGCGCTGAGCACAATCAATAATCATCCATACCCAAAAGATAGATAATACTATGGGAATTGCAATAAATAACAGAACCATAAACAAACCAATGATCCCCATTCCTATCCATGCTCCTGTGTTCATCATCGTAAGGTAATTTGAATCTCCTCAAATGCTTTTTCCTGCTGCAGATCAATCTTTTGCTGATTTGTTAAATACAATAAAGGAATGAATGTCATGATCTTATCTTCTTTCTTTTCTGAATTTACTAGTTCGGTGAAGGTGAGATTTGGCTTTTTACCAAACCACGATTTTATTCTGTCATAGACGCTTGCAATCAATTGCGTAATATCTATTTTCTTTTGTGGCAGTACTGCTTCACGAATGACTCGTGCACTCATGATACGCTTGATTTTTCTTCGTTCTTCCACTTCGATTGCTTGCTCGAGGGCTTTCATCAAATCTTTGATCGTTAATTGACGCTTACGTGGTTGCGGTGTTTTAATTAATAAGGGCGGATAGTCTTGATGCGCATTATATTTTATTTCTTCCTCGGCATCAGACAATAAATCTTCTTCAGGCGGGAATAATTGATTATCAAAATCGACAAGATGCTCGTCAACAAGCTTGTGTGTTTTTATGCGCAAGAGAATTGATGATGCCAATAACATCTTTCCTGAGATGAAGAAGTTATGCTCTTGCAAGGAACGGACTGTTTCGATGTATCGCTGAGCTAAATGAGAGATATCTACATTCCATGGGTCAAGCTCTTCAGACTTCACAAGATCGTAAATGATGGTCTGCCAGGTGACTTCGTCTTTGTTTGTTAAAAGGTTATAGATATGCTCTTGCATGGCTTTAGAGATATGTCTTGTTTTATAACCATTTCCTTTACCTAAATTGTTACTATCCTAGAATAGTTACACACCGAAAGATTTATAAATAAGTTCTGTATCTTTTTCTTTATCACCTCTTTTTCCCCAGGAAGCTGGCTCTTCGGAGCTCGCTTCCCAGGGTTTTATTACATTTTTACCTGGTTATTCTGAACTCTCTTTTCCGTTAGCACTAATCTTATAAGGATCGTTCTCTTTTCTTTTTTATGTATAAGGGGAAAGAGCCGGTGTATGTGGTTATTAGTTTAGTTCTTGCCTTGGCTTTTCTTGGATTTTTTATGACTTACCTGATGAATGATCACGACAGCGCGTTGACGGGAAGTACCGTTATTCAACCCCTTGAAGATGACGTACCTTTAGACACTCAAGCATCTGTACCTGTTGACACAGGAAGTGCTGTTGCACCTTTTGATCTTAATGATAGAACCTTTCGAGACTTTGCTTTAGGAGAGGATATTACTGTTGATGGTTATTTTATTAAAGTTGTAAGTATTAAAGCTCTTGAAAAAGTAGGAACATACCTTACACCTACTACGTTTCAAGGTACTGATGCTGATAAACTCTTTTATGTTGTTCAGATGCAGATCACTTCTCTTTCTGCTAAAGAACAATATGCACCTCTTGACATGTTTGTTCTGAGTGATGGAATATCTACCTATTCGATCGATGAGGAAGCGACAAAATTCTTTGGAGCAGAAAGCATTCAGTATCCTGTATTACGCAAAGACGTGAGAAGAATTGTTAAATTTGCTTTCGATGTTGATCCTGGCATGTATGATCTTTATATTTTTGGAAACAACGTTATTTATCGTGTTAAAATTACTTCTTAAGGTTCGAAGCGTAAGATGTAATCATCACCATCTTTGATGACATGCTGTGTTAATTGATCATTTTCTTTTCCATTTACCAAGAGTTTTACTTTTCCAGGTTGATCATTACACAGATCTCCGTTCTTTTTATCTAACAACTCATCATCTTTAAAGTTTTGGCCGATCACTCCCATATACTTTCCTAATGTAATTTCTTCTGGATTCAATATTGTACCTTCAATATGGATTAATCGATCTGCATGCGTATGCAATAAAGGCAATCCCAAATGATGTTCACCAACTGGCGCAGGCATAAGTTTTTCTTCTCCACATACAAATACTTTTAATGTTGCATGCCAATGCACTTGCCCTTTGCTGTATGGTTCTTTAGGATTTGAAAACTCATTTTTTGGAATCATGACAATAGAGATCATTACTACAATTGCTGCGAGACCACCTACAGACCACATGATTATTTTTTTTGTTTGATCTTTAGAAGATTTTTGTTGTTCGCTGTGCTCACGCTGCTGTTCGCGTTCCTGCTTTTTTAATTCCTGACGTTCGTGGCGTGAAAGGTTTTCCATTATTCAAATAGCTCCTTTTCAATTATTTTTTGATATGCTATGAAAGGCAACGCACCTGCCACTTTTTCTCCATTGATGAAAAAAGTTGGTGTGCTTTGTACTCCTGCTTTTTCGGCATCGTTTTTATCTTTTTCGATTTCTCCAGCTTCCTGCCCAGTATCGAGACATCGGTTAAATACGTCCATTTTCACATGGACTTCTCCTGCCAGATGCTTTATATGGCTTACTGCCAAGGCAATATCGAGATATTTTTGTTGATTGTTTTCTGTTGTGATTACAAGCATTTTTGCCTTTTCAGGAGCATCTACTTCCTGCACCATACTATTCAAAACATTTTGATTTGCGAATATTTTGTCTTGCAGTTCCCAGAACTTTCCTTGATTATGCGCACATTCTGCTGCTTCCGCAGCTTTTCCCGACCAGGCATGGCCAGATTCTTTCATAGGGAGATCACGCATCACAAAACGTACTTTTCCCGTTGTTATGTATTCTTTCCTTAACAAAGGAAATGTTTCTATCCAAAATTGTTTACAATACTGACATTGAGCATCTGAAAATTCTATGATAGTGACGGAAGCATCTTCATCCCCTAGAAAAGGATCATCGTCTACTGTAACATCTACAGGCATTTCCACTCTTGTTGTTTCTCCTGTAATGGGGCTTGTTTCTTTTTCTGTGAGTAGCCATGTGCTCAACGTGATTACAAAAAGAATGGCAAATATTGTTGTTCCTATTTTCCATATGTGTTCTTTTGCTTCCATCTCCTGGTTTCTTTCTTCTTTCTTTATAATGGTTTCTTCCAGCACAATGTTTTTAAACAATGTTCTCTTCCTTAAAGGATGCAAAACACTAAGATTGGTTTAATTATCATTGGCCTTAGCATTCTCATAGGACTTTTTTTAGTGAATTACATTGATGACACCAGACAAGCCGGTGAGCAAGAAGGATGCGCCAAGAGCGAATGTGCCGGATTTTTAGCAACGATGAGTGGCGCAAATATCGGATTGGGATTGCTTTTTGGCTTACTCTCTTTGGGTGCTTATATGGTTTTTTTCAGTAAAGGAGAGCGCGCTCTTTTAGAATATATTGAAAAGGAAAAAGCTCATTTAGGATCAGATGAAAAACTACGCATTGTTGGCATGCTTTTAGATCCCAATGAAAAGATGGTCTTTGACACCATTCGTGAACATGAAGGCATCACTCAACAGATGATCCGTATTAAAACAAATCTATCAAAATCTACAGTCAGTGAAATTCTTAGTGCGTTTGAAAGAAAACAACTCATTAGTCGCGTTGTTAAAGGAAAAACATATTCTATCTTTTTAACGAAGAGCATATAAGCCTCTGCGAACGGAACAGAACTATTTTTGTTCTTTATTCTTTTATTGGACCTTTGATTCTCTTATCGTTCGTGCGGCAATCTTTATATAGAGCATCTTATTCCTTTTTCTTATGAAGAAACAATCTTCCACTGTGGTGAATAATACTTGGCATGTTCTATGGGACATTAAGTATCGGAACTTCTTCATCGGATCTTTTATCCTCTTCTTGCTTCTTTTTTCTTATCTTTATGGCTTATGGAAAATTCCCTTCATTGATTTTGGCATTCATCGCATGACTGATGTGACTGCATGGGATTATCTTTACCTTGCGTTTGTATCTCTCTTGTTATCTATTCTTCTTACTCTAGGCAAATATGAAAAAATAACGCGCATGCACAGCGAATCAAAATATCTCGGTAAAGGCAGTGGTATTTTTGCTGGCTTGGTTGCGGCTACCTGCCCGGTGTGCCAAGGTATTGTTTTTGCTGCTCTTGGATCAACCATCCTTACAATTCCTTTAGGATTGATTACCCCTTACATTAATTTCTTCAAAGTTGCAAGCGCTGCGTTGCTTGCTTTGGCAGTATTTTTTAGAGCAGATAGCATCTATACGAAAACATGCCCTACTCTTCCCTTTGGAAAGAAAAACAAAAAACAATCTTCCTCTTCTTTATTTGAATCAAACTTCACTTTTACTCTTGTTGTGATTCTTATTGCATTTATTGTTCTTAATCAGTTTCTCATTCCACGTGCGTATGCGTTGACGATGCTGGGCAGTGGAAAAAGCGGCATGATTGGTGCTTTTGCATATGGTCCTAAAATTACGTTGAAACCTATGCCTCTTGCAACAGGAGAACAACCTGCCATTGCAGGATACAAAGCAAAAATAAAAGAAATTCCCACGATTAGCGAACTTGTCATGACGCCATCTACGGGAGATGCAGTTCAGGATCTTGTCAATAATGTTGTTCCTCATGGAACGCCTTGGTATGGAACAGAAGCAGGCGTTAGTTTTGATGATCCTATTGCAGCACAGAAATTGTGGGGTAATGGAGAGGGCATTCAACTTGATACTGCAAAAATGGAACGTTATAATAGAATTGTGAATTCATTTACCTGTGATTACTGTTGTGGAAGTCCGCAACAACCAACAATCATTACACGTTGCGGTTGCGCTCATGCTATTGCTGCACGCGGCATGGCAAAATGGTTTATTGAGAACTATGGCGATACTTATTCAGATGAAGAAATCTATGGTGAAATGGCACGATGGTATGCCTTATGGTATCCGCAAGGAACTATTAAGCGTATTATTCAAGAATCAGGAACAGGATAAATTAAAGGAGGACATTACAATGATGCATGACATGGGAATGATGGGTATGAGTTATGGCATGGGAATCTTTGGAGGACTTATCCAGATTTTAGTTATTGTCGTTTTGATTCTTTTAGCTATTTATCTTTACAAAAAAATTACTGAGAAAACTAGGAGGTCATAAACAATGGAACGCAAAGAATTATTGGTTTTAGTGTTGATTGGAGTCTTATTAGTTACTGTTGCTGTTCAAACTGTGCAACTCGTTACTTTAAGCAATACTCCTGTTGTTGCAACACCAACAAGCACCGGAGGCAGTAGTGTACGCACACCTGTCGCTGCTGGCGGAGCTGGATCAAGCTTAGAAGACTTGCCATCTATGGTTGGCGGATGTTGAGAGGATAGATTATCATGAAGAACAACACAGAGACTTTTCTCTCTCTTTTTATTCTTGTAGCGGTCGTTTTATCAGTTGTTAACGTTGTTGTTATCGCTGGACGCTTTGGGAAAGTGGGCGAAGCACAGGCATTGGCAAAAGAAATTATGCGACCTGCTGACATCCAAGTCATTCGTGTTGTTCATCCTTCATGTACCACTTGTTATGACTCTACACTTCTTCTTGATAGTCTTAAAGCTTTGAATGTGAATGTTACTGAAGATAGCACTGTGTTTTTTGATAGCCCAGAAGGACAATCTCTCATTGATACTTATGGTCTTACATCTTTACCTGCTCTTGTTGTGAGCGGAGAAGTCAATAAAAGTGAACAATTATCCTCTTTTTTTACTAAGAATGGTTATTTATCTGCCGATCTTAAACATGGTTTATATTCAAATACTCCTGCACCTTTTTATGATCTTGAGAAACAAAAAACTGTTGGAGCTGTTTCAATAAATTTCATCACCGATTCAGCTTGCAAAGAATGCCGACCTCTTGATACCATGGGGCAAGCATTACAACAAGCTGGCGTTGGTATTACTGCTGTCAATTCCTATACATACTCTTCCCCAGAAGGAAAGGAACTCATTCAGAAGCATGGTATTGGACGCGTACCTGCCGTTGTCATTTCTCAAGACATTGAAGCATATCCTCAAGTTGTCCAACAACTTCTCCAATCTGGTGTTACTTTAAAGAATGGCGCCTATGTGATGCTTACTCCAGGAGCGCCTTATCATGACATTAAAACTGATGCTGTTGTTGGCCGTGTCACTCTTGTCATGCTCAAAGATGAAACATGTACAACTTGTTATGATGTTGCTATTAACAGACAAATCTTGGAGCGCTTTGGCATGAGTGTCACTGCACAAGAGACTTATGATATTAAAACTACAAGCGCAAAAGCTTTGATTGAGAAGTATAAAGTTACCAAAGTTCCAACCATCATTGTCTCTCCCGATGCACAGCATTATCCTTCTTTTGTTGGCGTTTGGAAGAGTGTTGGCACTGTAGAATCAGATGGATGGTATATCATGCGCAAGCCAGATGTTTTGGGCACATATACTGATCTTTCGACAGGAAAAATCATCAGTCCACAAGAGAAAACCCAACCAACTGCACCTGCTGAATAAAATGGAACAACGCACAAAATATATTATTCTTATTCTTTTTTTTGCTTTTTTGACAGGAATTTTCCTTTGGTATCGAGGACAGCAACCTGTTCAAGAAGAATATCAGTTCCCTTCTCCAGAAGACGTTGTGCGTCTTTATTTTACTGCATGGAATGAACAACGCTATGCAGACATGTATTCGACGATTGCAGATGATTTTAAACGAAACGAATCAACTGCCAATAATTTGACTGTTTTTCGCAGTTATATAGAACAACAGCAGATCACTCGTGTAGCTCTTGTTTCTGTTCAACAGATATCTCATGATGGTGTAACTGCACAAGTTATGTATGATGTGCGCTTTACTCAAGAGGATACAATTCTGCCTCTTCAAGGAACTTTTGTGTTAGGCAACAAACAAGCAGACATTATTCTGGGATGGAAAATACTTCAACCTTATGGGGGCAGTTCATGAAGAAACAGCAATCCTCTTCACGCTTACGAAACCTGATTCTTATCGCAGCTGTTCTTGGCATATTAGCGATTGCTTTTGCTTTCCTCACCAGCATGAAAACTTCTGCGCAAGCTTCTCAACGTGTTTCTTTACCTTTTACTGCTTTTGATAAACAGAAAGCTATGGAACTTTTAGATACTAACGCTGATGGAAAAGCTGACTGTTGCGAATCTTCTTTGGAAGACTTTGTCTCTCAGGAAGATTTGATTGAAATTCCTTTGCCAAATGGACAGAAGATGGGGCCCTTGGATAAGACAAAGAAAGCGTATCATGCGCATGCTGATTTGAACATTTATCTTGATGGAAAGAAAATTGATCTCAACCAGCCTCGTTATTTTGTTAAGAGTGCGTTTATTCATGTTGAACTTGATTCAAAACCCGGAACAGGAGATGTTGTTCATATTCATGCTCCAGGTGTTCCTTTATGGTGGCTTTTAGAAAGTTTGGGCATTACTTTTACTGAGGATTGCCTTACTATGGATACTGGCGAATCATTTTGTTCACAGCCTTTACGACTCTTTGCTCTTGATGAAATAGATAATTTAAGAAATTATGTTCTTCAAGATCAGGATAGACTTCTTCTTACCAATGCTCGCGATGAACGAGAAGTAGCACGACAGTTGTCTTCTCGCACCAGCTATACTGCATATTATGAAGGGAATGATGTATGAAAATATCTTATCTTCTTTTTTTCATTGCACTCCTTATTGTAGGATGCACCACTCCTTCTTCATTAAAGGACTTTGAATCTCTTTGCACGGAAAATAATCATATGTGGATGCGCATGAATCCGATAGAGAATGGTGTGGAAACATCTTCTGAAGCATGCTGGGGATGCATGTATGATGAGAATAATCATCTTTGCGATCAATCTATATATGAACAGATCCTTTCTGAACATGAGGATGATGATCATGCTATGAATCACATGGATCAAGCCATGACTGCACATGCCAGAATGCAAAAGAGCGTAGATGTACATTCTACTCGCGTTACCTTTGATCACTCTTCTTTAACAACTGGAGAAGAAACTCAACTTTCTTTTTCTCTTGAAGATCTTTCTTCAGGCAAGAAGATTACTGATTTAGAGATTATGCATGACAAACCTATGCATGTTATTCTTGTGCGTGATGATTTACAACATTTTGGCCATATTCATCCTGTTCTAGAGAATGGACGATGGATTGTGCCTTATACTTTCCTTGCTGGTGGCAAGTATCGTGTTTGGGTGGATTTCATGAGCGAGGGTATGATGCACCTTGTTGATTTTGATGTTGATGTTGAAGGCGATGATGCGGAAGAACAAGAACATTTGCAAGGATTACAGATTGAAATGAAACGTCAAGGTACTCAATTTTCTTTCCTTGTTTACGATGAGAAAAAGAATCCTGTTGCCCTTACCGAACCCTTCTTAGGCGCTGCTGCTCATTTTGTGACTATTGATTCCACCTTGCAGGATTTCGGACATACGCATGATGAACAGGTTGACAGCGATCATGTTCTTACCTTTATGCCTTCTTTTATGATGCCTGGGGAATATCGCGGATGGGTTCAGTTTGTTTATCACAACGAAGAACGAACAGCACCTTTTTCTTTTTCTGTGGAGAACACTCATGACGAATGATGAAATTAGCGTTGATGAACTGAAACGTTCTTTCAAGAAGGTTATGCTCTTGGATGTGCGTGAACCAGAAGAATATGCTCAAGGTGCTTTAGAAGGAGCCATTCTTAAGCCGTTAGGCTCGTTACTGCGCGATGTTGGCAAAGGCATTTTTGTTCTTCCCAAAGATAAAGATGTTGTTGTGTATTGTGCTGCAGGAGTTCGAGGCAAAGTTGCGACGGATTTTCTGAGAACGAAAGGCGTGAAAGCAAGAAATTTGTTAGGCGGTTATTATGCCTGGAAAGGACAATATTAATCTTCTTCTTTGTCTTCTTCCTTCACTAAATGAATTAAAGTTCCTAATGCTATCCATATTGCTATGAAAATAAATGTTGTGCTCTTGTCTACCAAATCATTTCCCGTTATTCCTGAAAAAACTACTTTGTCTTTGAGAATCCAACCTGTTACTGTTCCGATTACTCCGAGGAGTCCTATCAACATTGTTCCCGTATGAAGGACAGAAGACCATTTCATCGTTCAACGCCTTTCTTCGCAAATCCACTTTTTTGAAGATCACGATACATAATACTTCGCGTTAAATTTTCAATGCGGGACATGTCCACACTTGTATATAACACATTTGCGACTGTAGGAGCTTCTTTGGGAGGCATGATCATCTGTGGATGCCAAGGCTCTTCTTTTTTTATAGGTATTGATTGTTGCTCCACTTTTAGTGGTTCTACAACTGCTTGCACTTGCAGTATTTCTTGTTGAGGTTCCTCTTGTATAAACTCTTTTATTTCACTTACTGTTCCTGGTTGTGACACTTGTGGTGCTTGTTCTTGGGGTATGATTTGCTCCACTGATTGTTGTACTACTTGCACTGCTGGTTGAGGTGGTGGGATGGCCTGCACAGGAGTAGGTTGTGATACTGCTACTGGCGCCTGTGGTTGTTGAGAAATTTGTGTCAAACGTGCCTGTTTTTCTTGCAACTCTTTTTCCTTTTGTTGTTGCATCTTTAGAACTGTTTGAGGGCGTAATTCCCTCTTAGGCATGGTTAATCTGAGAAGAACGTCTTCCTCTTTGGGATCAAATGCTGCATCAAATCCGATTGTTCCTCACCTCTAAGCGTTTGGAAAGAATTTATCCTTTATATTACTTTTGCTTTCTTATTTCAACGTAATGACAGAGTCCGCAGTACAAGCGATCTTTATGCTGAGCAAGGAATGTTCCTTCACCACACTTCGGACATGATGGCGCCTTTTCTAATTTTCCACCACTTACTTTATACTTCGTCCATCGCTTTGATGGCACTTTATTTTTTGGCTTGGCTTTCTTGCCCACTTTGTTCCGCTCCTTCTTTCTTCTTTCGTTTCTTGATTTCTTCCATATCTTTCATTGCTTTTTCGTCATGATACAGATATGCTGTTACTAATGCACTATTGGATCCAAATTCTTGTTTCACAAACTTGATAGCAACTCTATTTTCTTCTCCTTTTAGGAATGCTGCCACGTCTTTTCTGATTTCATTTGTTGATGGTGTCGGTTTCTTTGGGTATTCCATACGTAAGGTGTAATTCTTTCTTTTTAACAAAGGAAATTCTTTTTGCTCAACGATTGTTGTGGTTGCCATTTTACTTTACTTTAATTGCGTATTCTCCTTTTACCATAATGCTCATTTTTTGGGCAATTTCTGAACGTGCAGGATCGGAAATGTAAATGCGCCCTTTCCAATTTTCTGAAAATTGGTTTCCTTTACATATTGGACAGACTGCACCTTCCACGAACAACTTGCACTTCTTACAAACCTTTTTCATTTCTTCTTCGTTTCCTTTTCTTCTTTCTTAGATTCTTTTTCTTTTTTCTTTTTATCTTCTTCTAACCATTCTTCTTTTCCTAGACCTGGCTGACGCATCGTCAATCCTATTTTTGGATTTGCCATGTCTTTGTAAGAGACTGCGATGATGCGCGCTCGGCACATGTCACCTATCTTCAAGGTGCGCTTTGATTCTTTTCCTGTTAAGGAATTTGATTTTGAAAAACTGACATAATCATCCATGGCTTGTGAGATGTGCACCATACCATCCAAAGGACCAATGTTCACGAATGCTCCGAAGTCGCTAATCTCCATCACTTTTCCAGGAACGACTTCCTGTAATTCTGGTCGGAATGCAAGCACTTTGAATTGCGTGTCGTAATATGCGGCGCCATCACCAGGAATAATAATTCCTTCGCCAATTCTTACAATTTCTGTGACACCCATAATGACTCCCAACAGTTTTGTAATCGTACCATCATATTTTTTATTCAATTCCTTTGTAATAGCTTCCTTAATATCTTCCTTAAAAAGAATTGGAGGAACACGAACGTGACCCTTGACTTCGATTTCGTAAAACATGGTTTCTACCTAGACTCGCGCGAGATATCTCTTCTGGCGGATAACGATGATGCCCATTTTCCTCTTTTTAAGTTTTTCTTTTAATTTTTTGTCCTGTGTTGCTATGATTGTACCCGGGAGTGCGTGGTCTAAGATGAGATTATCCACGTTCTTATCTTGCGCAGTCGGGATGATTGCTATGTTCTGCTTTTTGATGTATTGCTGGGCTATTTTACCCATCTTTTTTCCTTCTAATTCTTGTAACGTTTTATCGATAATAGCGAGCGAATAGGACGTATCCATAATGCGTGCCATTTCTCTCACGATATCGATTTTATATCCTAATGCTGTCAGCAAGATATTTGTATCCAGGATGATCATAGTAGTCATTGTTTATAGCCTTTTAAAAGCCAAAGGAAGCAACATTTATAAATGATAGTGCCCGTTTTAGGCTTATGGAACAGGCGCTGCACACTAAATTTACCAAGTATTTACAACTCACAGAACTCGCCCTCAAAAAGGCCCAAGAAGCACATGAAAATTTAGACATTCATGACGGGACGCGAGCGGATTTTCTTGATATGATTCAACGCTATGTTTCTGACGCGAAACATTTCCAAGAGAAAGGAGACATCATGACTGCGTTTGCAGCCATTACTTATGCTCATGGATGGCTTGACGCTGGCGCTCGTATCGGGCTGTGGGACGTCAAAGACAATACGTTATTCACGGTCGATGACAACTAAACGAGAATAAACCTTATATACTTCTATCACTCCTCTTTACTATCACTTAAAGGAGGGGTTTGTGATGAATGCAACATGGGCAAAGATCTTAGGTGTTGTGTTTCTTTTGTTTGGTATTGTTGGATTTTTTACTGGAAACATGTTTGTCTTTTTTAGCATCAATTCTGTTCATAATTTTGTTCATATCTTGACAGGTTTGATTGCTCTATGGGTGGGCTTTGGTAGCGATGGAAAGAATGCCACAACCTTTAATCGAGTTTTTGGTATTGTCTATTTGTTAGTTGCTATTGTTGGTTTTTTCAACGTCGGAACCGTTGTTGATTTACTTTCCTTGAATGCTGCTGACAACTGGTTACACCTTATCATTGGTGTTGTCACCACCGTCATTGGCTTTTGGGCTTAAGTAGGGATATTCATGTACTCCCTACGTTTTTCTTTTTTTCTTTCTTTAGTTTTGTTTTTTTCCCTCTTTATTTCTCTTTATCCTTCCATCACCGGTCAAGCGATTCAACGTACTCCTCAATCCATTACTCTTCCTTGTGGGGCAAGCATTACTGCGAATACAACTTTAAGCGGCGACATTATTTGTTCTTCTGTTCCTTATACCTTTGTTCTTTCTATTAATCAACCAGATGTTACTTTAGATTGTCGTGGCCATCGTATTGCCAATATCGGGAATATCCCTTGGGGGATTAATGTTAATTCTCCTCGGGTCACTATCAAAAATTGCATTATTGAAAATTTTACTTGGGGTATTTCTGTTTATTCAAATGCTCATCAAAGTACTCTAGAGTATAACACTCTTCGATTTAACATTCAGGGAATCAGTTTATCTTCTTGGCAAAATTTTGTTTCTTCTAATATCTTTGTTAATAATACTAGTGCCCTTTTTGGCGGTAGGCTTTCTCAATTTATCGCTAATTCTATTTTTGGAGGTTCAAGCGGGATGGCCCTTGATAGTCAACATATTGTTAAACATAATTCTTTTTATGCTGTTCCGACTGCCATTACTACCAACGGTAATATTTCTCTTTATTATAATAATACTTTTGTTGGATTTGGAATTGTTGGCATTTCCTTAGGAGGTAATTATAACATCATTAGTAAAAATACTTTTATTAATTATTCTACTCCCGTTTCATTTAGTCAATATTCCTCTTATAATACTTTTACTGAAAATATTGGTTTTGGTACAGGCTTTGGCCTTTCTATTAATGGTAGGAATCATATAGTTACCCATAACATTCTACATGGCCCTGGAACACGAGGGGTACACCTAAGCAAAGCTTCTTCAACAACTCTTCTTAATAATACTCTTCTAGATTTTAGCACAGGCATTTATCTTATTTCTTCAAATTTCAATACTCTTCGTAGTAATATCCTATTATCTACTTCTAGCGACATTCGTTTATCTAGATCCCATCATAATGCTATTTCTCTGCATTCTTCCTCTTCGCCAATACCCAATGGCCTTGAACTTACGGATTCATACTACACTTCAGTGTTTAATAATATTTTTGCAAATAAAATCTATTGTTTTAACTTAGGCAACTCCTCTTATACGACTCTTTCATCAAATCAGTGTCTTGATTCAAAAACAGGTGCAGAAATTCGCTCATCTTCCCACTCTGTTTTTTCCAACAATATTTTCTCTAATTATGACTCTTCTGGATTTCGCGTTTATAGTTATGGTGGTTATCCTGTTTCATTTAATCTTAGTTTTGTTTTTAATTGCTTGAAGGACTCTACGGGAAGTCCTTTCTACTTTTCATCTATGCGCGATAATACTATTGCTTCTAACATTATGCGCAACCTCACAGGTAGTGGAGTTTATCTCTCATACAATACACTTCGCAATAAAGTATATAATAATTATTTTGTAGGAAATGCAATCGATGGTAAAGACGAATTTGGCACTAATTTTTGGAATACAACAGTTTCTCCCGGCCAAAATATTATTGGTGGTTCTTATTTTGGAGGCAACTTTTGGCAAAATTATTCTGGAGTAGATGTAAATGGTGATCTTTTAGGAGATACTCTTGTTCCTTACACTTCACAAGGAAATATTATCTCTGGAGGAGACTATCATCCCCTTTTACAAACTACTCCTCTCCCACAGCCTATCTTTCCTTTTGTGTGTTAGGGGATAATTATTTAAACACTTTATACTGCATTTCTTTATGCAGGTAGAGGTGATTAGTCTTGGTGGAAGTATTCTTTTTCCTGATGAGATCGATGTTGTTTTCTTACGAAAATTCAAACATTTGTTGATGCATATTAAAAATCGAAAATTTGTTATTGTCACTGGTGGCGGGAAAATTGCACGCTTATATATTGATGCTTTGCGTAAGGAGCATTTACCTAAAAGAAGTTTATCGTATGCCGGTATTGCTATCACGCGCATTAATGCCAAATTTCTTGCAAACTTTTTCATGAAGAAACAACATTATCCTATACCAAGAACATTGAAAGAAATAGAACATCTGCTTAAACGACACGACATTGTGTTTTGTGGAGCACTACGCTATGAAGATGATAACACGAGCGATGGCACTGCAGCAGAGATTGCACGTCACTTTGATGCACGTTTTATCAATATGACTAATGTTAATGGATTGTATACGAAAGATCCAAGGAAACATAAGGATGCACAATTTATTCCTCAAATTAGCTTTGATGACTTTCATACTCTTGTCAATAGGATGGATTATACACCAGGGCAACATTTTGTTTTAGACCAACATGCGGCGTCTATCATTAAAGAAGCACGCATCACCACTTTTATTATAGGGAAAAATGTTGAGAATTTGCATCACTTATTGCAGGGAAAACGTTTTAAAGGAACTGTTATTGGATATTAAAGGGTATTGACTATGACACTTACAGAATATGTTCGTGAGCATTTTCTTGATATTGGCGTTGCTGATTGCATTGTTTATTCAGGACATCGTCAGAGTTTTTCTTATCAAAGTTACACTTTATGTGGGGCGAGTCAACTTAATCCTATTACACGTCAACCAGAACATATTTGCCCTTATCAACGAGGCGTCATTCCTTTCCAAACTCAAGAGGGTCAACTTCTTCTTATGAGATGCTCTCTTGGAGACAAGATTCGCCGTGAAACGTAATCCTATTATTTGTGTCACTGGAACTCCCGGTTGTGGAAAAACTGTTTATGCGAAAAAGATTGCTCGTACCTATCATCTCACTTATGTTCCTCTTCATGATATCTTGCGTCAAGAAAAATTGTATGTTTCTTATGATAAAACCATGAAAAGTTATGTTTATGATGAGCGTGCTGTTGAGAAATTCTTGACAGGATTGATACGAGCAGCGCGAACCTTAAAACAAGGACTAGTGATTGATGGACATCTCAGTCATTATATTTCTTCGAAATATATTGATCAATGCATTGTTATGAAATGCGATGTGAAAACTTTGCAACGTCGCTTGAAGAAGAGGAACTATTCTCAACAAAAGATCAGAGAAAATCTTGATGCTGAAATCTTGGATGTGTGCCTTGTTGAAGCTAAAGAACGCGGACATCACGTTAAGATTGTTTATTCATAGCGTAACCTTTAAGAGGTTCTTCTCTTTCTCTTTTTGCATGATTGACATTGTCCAATTTCCTGTTGACATGAAGGATCCGCTTGTTTCACATTTAGGATTCAACACTTTTCTTCTTGCACGAGATTTACGTATTGTTTATGGGGGAAGCGACGAACTAAAAAATATGAGAATGTTGAACAATCCTTCTGTTGACATTTTCTTTGTTCCCCATGCTCTTTCTCGAAGAGATCATTTGCATTGGCGCTCGAGCGGTGTGGATGAAACTATGATTAAACTTGCTAAAAAACACTCTATCGCTATAGGATTTCGCTTTGATCTTATTCTTCAAGTAGATGGCGTTCAACGCGCGCAATTATTGGGAAGAATCATGCAAACTATTCGTTTGTGTCACAAATATAACGTTCGTATGGTTTTGTGTAGCTTTGCAACCGATGTTTATGGATTGCGTAATGCTTCAGATTTACAAGGCTTGGGACGCCTGTTAGGCATGACTCCTCTTGAAGCGAAACAAGCCATTTCATTCACACGAAAACACCTTGGCGTTCGCTTCCTTTAAATCGTAAGTCATATATATCTTTCTTTTATCTTGCTTCTTATGACAATTGATGAACATAGTTCTTTTCTTGTAGGGACTGGATTTTACCTTCCTTTTACTATTATACATAATGATTTTTTTGAAGGGAAGACTCTCAAAAAATTCAAACCTGATGGCTCTTTTGACAAATATGTTACTTGCTCAAATGCATGGATCATGCAAAATATGGGCATCCGGGAACGTCGAAAGGCGGCAGAACATGAAACCCCCCATTACATGGGACACCATGCAACACAAATGGCTTTGACAGATGCGGGACTTTCTTTTGATCAGATTGATGGTCTTGTTGTTGGGACTGTTACTTCTCAACGCGGTTTTCCTTCTACGGCTTCTGAAATACAGCATCTTTTTGCATATTCTCCTGGAGAGCGAGAGTTTCACGCTTTTGATGTTGGCGCTGCATGTGCTGGTTATTTGCAGAGTTTAGATGTTGTTGATACATATCTGCGCGCAAAGAAAGCTAATGTGTTAGCTGCTGTTGGTGTAGAAAAATTAACTAAAATTATTGATTTAGAAGATGCTAACGCTCCATTATTTGGTGATGGGGCTGGTGCTGGCATTCTTGTTTCTGGTTCTTATCTTCTCGCTAGAAAAGATCTTTTTCCATCAGGAACACTCGTTGGTAAGATTGTAGCAACCTATATTCAAAGTGATAGTTTTGGTGACAACCTCTTGGCGATTCATCGTGATGATCATCATATCTTACGCATGTTTGAAGGAAATAGAGTTATGCGTTATGCTACACGAAGTATGGCTGAAGCCGTTCATCAAATTAAACTAAAAACTGGATGGAACAATGAAGATATTGATCTTGTTATTCCCCATCAAGCCAATATTCGCATTTTGGAAGCTGTTGCTCGCGTTAGTCACTTACCTATGGAGAAAATTTATGTTAATATCGAACGCTATGGCAATATGTCCTCTGCAACGTGTGGAGTAGCACATTCTCAAGCGTTACGCGAAGGAATAATCAAGGAAGGTGGTAAAGTTATTCTTACTTCTTTTGGATCTGGATATGTTACTGGCGCCGTTGGATTGGAATATCTCCTTCTTTAGTTATCTCTTGGTAATAGTAAAAAAGCAAAGATTTAAAAAGGATTATTCCAGTCTTTTATTCCCCAACCATGAATACTTCTATTCCTGTAGGACCTTTGGAAGAGCGTTTACGTAGTTTGCGCCAACATGCACCAGAACTTTCAGAAGCTCTTCATGCTTTTGGAGCGACACTTGCATTACACTTCCATTCTTCTGATGATCCTATTACCCCCTCTGGTTTTTATAATATTGTGGATCTTATCCTGGAAGACTCTTGCCGCCATAAGTCGGTCACTTACTTTGAATTAGCCCCCTGTATACCTGCATTAGCTCATGCTATTTGCCCTCCTGATTTTGCTGCTAGAGTCGAAGAATACCATCTTTTAGAGCATTCTAGATCATCTTGCTTTTTCTAACGGAAAGTTTTATAAATGAGTTTTCGTCGCTATATCTGTACGAGAAAGAAGATCATAAGGAGCTATCCTTTCTCCATTTGGGTTTTATACCCTTTATACAAACATTCACAGGTGAAACACATTAAACCTTTACGCCCCACACAGAGGGAAAAACAACGTTACTTAACTTATGCAGTTTGGTCTGAGACTTCTCTTCCTCATGCAGAGATCAAACAGACTGTTGACACTGCACTGTTAGATTTTATGGGAGAATTGAATTATGGGAAAGCAGGCATTCAATTTGTTGAACAGACTTCACGCGGAGGCATTATCCGCATGAATCGCGATGCTGTTGACCTTGTTAAGGCAGGAATTATGATGATCAATACTATACAGAAAAATCGTGTTGTGCTTACAAGCAGTACTGTTTCCGGTATGCTGCATAAGGCGCGGCATGCGGAACAACAATGAAGGAGGAATCATCCATGCAACAACCAGATGAAATGACCCATCAGGCTATGGGTTACGATCGTACAAGCATTATGTTCAGTCCTGATGGACGTTTATTACAAGTAGAATATGCAAAAAAGACTGTTAAGCAGGGAACAACTGCCGTAGGTATTGTGTTCAAAGATGGCGTTCTTGTTGTTGCTGACAAACGCATTGTTGAAAAACTCATGGTGGGAAAAAGCATTGAGAAAGTGTTCCAAGTTGATGATCATCTTGGAGCAACTGCATCCGGAATTTTAAGTGACGGACGCATTCTCATTGAACGCGCACAAGTTATTGCGCAACAACATCGCATTACCTATAATGAACCTATTGGCACAGAAACATTGGTAAAAGAAATTAGCAACCTTAAACAATTGTACACTCAAGTTGGCGGAGCACGACCTTTTGGAGTGAGCATTATGTTCATTGGCGTGGCTCAAGAACCACAGTTGTTTGTTACCGATCCTACAGGGATCTTTTTTGAGTACAAAGCAACTGCCATTGGAGAAGCAGATCAAACTGTTAAAGATATTTTGATTAAAAATTACAAAGAAAGCCTCAATCTTGACGATGCGGCACGCTTATGTGTTGGTGCCCTTAAGAAAGCACTTGGAAAAGATTTCCTTGCTGAACGCATTGATGGGGCCTATATCTTACAGAAGGACAAGAAATTTACTCGTTTTACACGCGAGGAAATTTCTAAGTACAGCAAGTAACATGGTCGATGTCGATAAAGCAGTCATTGCACGCATTAAGAAGGAAGGTCATACTTTCGAGATCTTAGTCGATTGCGATAAAGCTTTAGAATTTAAGAAAGGCAAAAGCATGGGCATTGATGAAGTTGTTGCTACTGATGACATCTTTACTGATGTCAAAAAAGGCGACCGCGCTAGTGTAACTGAATTGAAAAAATTCTTTGGCACTGACGACCCACGCAAAGTATCGGACATTATTGTCAGACAAGGTGAAATACAACTCACTGCAAAACATCGTGCACAAGAGCGCGAAGAAAAAAAGAAACGTCTCATTCATTTGATTCATCGCAATGCTGTAGACAGCAAAACAGGATTACCGCATCCGCCACAGCGCATTGAACGCGCTATGGAAGAAGCTGGCGTCCACATTGATGAATACAAAACTGCTGAAGAACAAATGGAAGATGTTTTGAAAAAATTGCGCGTCATTATTCCAATCAAGATTGAACGACGCGAAATTGCGGTGAGAATTCCGGCACAGTACGCAGGCCACAGTTTTACTGTGTTGAAGAAATATAAACTCTTGAAAGATGAGTGGCAAAATGATGGCAGTTTAGTTGCTGTTGTTGAGATTCCTGCTGGATTGCAGGATGATCTTTTTAGCGAACTAAACAAGATCTCTCATGGAGAGGTCGAAAGCAAAATCATACGAGTATTAGACTAAAGGTGGATTACTATGGGAACATTACATGTGAAAGAAAAAGATATCGTTATTCCTGGCGAAGAGCTTGCTGAAGGTATGGATTACCTACCTGTGAGCGGCGCTTTTCGAGAAGGAGAAAAAATCATTGCCAATCAAATTGGCATTGTGAATGTTGACGGGCGCTTAGTGAAAGTTATTCCTCTTCGAGGAAAATATGCCCCAAAGAAAGGAGATGTTGTTATTGGAAAAATTGCTGATATGACCTTTTCCAGCTGGTTTGTTGACATTGATTGTCCAAGCAGTGGGATGCTCAGTTCTAAAGACGCAACTGACTTCTTAGAACGCGGAGCTGATCTTAGCCAAATTTATTCTTTTGGCGACATGCTTGTGACTCGCATTGTGAATGTCACACGCGGCAAGATTGATTTGACTATGAGAGGTCCTGGCTTGCGACGCTTAGGAAGTGGGCGTATTATCCGTGTTGGCAGCAGCAAAGTTCCTCGCATTATCGGACGAGAAGCAAGCATGATCAATATCATCAAAGAAAAAACTGGATGCAGAATTGTTGTTGGCCAAAATGGCATTGTCTGGATTCAAGGCGAAGCACAGAATGAAATGGCTGCTGTTGAAGCTATTGAATTCATCAACAAACATTCTCATCAAGAAGGATTAACTGACACGGTTTCAAAATTCCTTGATGACCGTATGAAGGGTATTCCTCTTCCACCTAAAGATAGTCTGAAAGATGAAGATGTTCATCAACGACGCGAAGAAGGTGGTTATGACCGCGGAGGTTCTGGTGACCGTGGTGGTTATGGTGGTGGCGGCTACAGAGGCGGTGGTGGATATGGCGGCGGAGGATACCGTGACCGTGGTGGTTATGGTGGTGGCGGCTACAGAGGCGGTGGTGGATATCATGATCGAGGACAACGTCCTATGCAACGAGACTTTGATGGACCCCCTCGCGACCGCAGTATGCAAGAACGACGCGAAATGCGTGACCAACGTTTACGCAGAGGCCCACCTAATGGCCAAGAGGAACAAAGGTGAAGATGATGACAAAAAATATGAAGAAAGAAACACCAAAGAAAAAAGGCAACCGTCCTGATGGACGCGCTGCCAATGAACTTCGCGAGATGGAAGCGAAAGTTGGAATTATTAAACGAGCAGATGGCAGTGCGATGTTCCGCATAGGAAAAACTATTGCTTTAGCTGCAGTGTATGGACCACGAGAATTACATCCAAAATTCTTACAGAATCCTGAAAAGGGAGTTTTGCGATGTCATTACAACATGCTTGCATTCTCCGGATCGGGAGAACGCGTGAAACCAGGTCCAACTAGGCGATCGCGTGAACTTGGTTTGATCATTGAGAAAGCATTGACACCTGTCTTGAGTTTGGATCAGTATCCGAACGCAGTCATTGATGTGTTTGTCGAATTATTGCAAACCGATTCTGGAACACGTTGCGCAGGCGTTTGTGCTGCCTCCTTGGCATTAGCTGACGCTGGCATCCCGATGAAAGATTTAGTAAGCGCAGTTTCCGTTGGCATTGTCAATGGTAATGTTGTTGCTGACTTAACGAAAGAAGAAGAAGATCTTGACGGAGCAGTTGACATTCCTGTTGGTGTTTTACCACGCACAGGAGCATACAGCTTGCTTCAGATGGATGGAGAAATCAGCAAAGAACAATTACGTGAAGCGCTTGAGCTTGGGAAAAAAGTCTGCCTTGACGTTTTCAAAGTTCAACAGAAAGCACTTAAGGAGAGTTATCACCATGCACAGAATCACTAAAGAACATATTGAACAGTTACTCGCGAAAAACTTGCGTGAAGATGGAAGAGCGCTTGATGCGTATCGTAAACCTGTTACGATTGAGTATGGCATTTCTCCCAAAACTGCAGACGGCAGTGCCCGTGTCCGCATTGGCAACACAGAAGTTGTTGCTGGTGTGAAACTTGACGTGAATGCACCTTACCCTGATACTGCAGATCAAGGAAATCTTATCGTCAGTTGTGAATTATTGCCCTTAAGTAGCCCTGAGTTTGAATCAGGACCACCAAGCATTGATTCTATTGAATTGTCTCGTGTCGTTGACCGAGGCATTCGAGAAAGCCATGCTGTGGACTTGAAGAAACTTTGCATCAAGGAAGGAGAAAAAGTGTGGGTGTTGTTTGTTGACATTTATCCTATCAATGATGATGGCAACTTATTTGACGCAGCCAATCTTGCAGCGTTAGCAGCATTGAAAGATGCTCGTTTCCCGGACTATGACGCAAAATCAGGAAAAGTAAACTGTGAAGAACGCACGAGCAAGAAATTACCTTTACAGAACATTCCGATGGCTGTGACTGTCTTGAAAGTCGGCAAGCATTTGCTTGTTGATCCGAGCACGAATGAAGAACATAGCATTGATGCACGCTTGACTGTTGTCAGCTTGGAAGATGGTCGTGTTTGCGCCATGCAAAAAGGCGGCGACATGGAACTGACTGTGGAAGAGATTAATCACATGGTTGATCTTGCCCAAAAGAAATCAAAAGAACTTCGCAAAGTTTTGGAGTGATAAGACATGATGAAGTTTACTAAATATGAAGAAGCACGCATTATTGGAGCACGCGCTTTACAAGTCGCTATGGGAGCACCTATCTTAGTTGCTCTTACCAAACCTGAACTCGAAAAGATGAAGTATAGTCCTATCGAGATTGCGAAGAAAGAGTTCTATACGAACGTGTTACCTATTACCATTAAAAGGCCACTTCCTACGAAGCTGGCTTAATTTCTTTTTTATGAAAGTAACAACCTTAGCTGGTTTATGTGACACTTTCCTTTACTCAGCAAGCACTTTCAGTCAACAAGAAGATGCAAAAAAATACTTATCCCAACGGTTAGGACATCCTGATGAAGGATCTCAATTTGATCGCCATCTTGGAACATTGAAACATCTTTTTAGAATTCCTTATCTTGGCAAAACTTTTACGACAGCAGGACTATATTGTCTGATGCAGCAAGGATATGATGCACTCCTATTGCAATTACACCAAGAATTGATCGGTCATACTGCATTTCAAGTTCACGAGGATCATTCCTTGCATATTTTCTCTATTGAAGTTCTCACTTCGTATCGAGGAAATGGACTTGCAACTTACATGACAGAGCAGATGTTTACCGAAGCAAGAAAAAAAGGAATACAAAGAATAAGAGTAGGTGGTGGAGGTCATGAAACAGTCAATGCCATTCATCAACATTTTTTGAAGCGACAAGGAGAGTTTCATATTAAAATTAGTGAAGATAATTGGGTTGATCTTCTGTGATTTTGTTTCTTTTCATAGTAGTAAGCATACTTATAAAAATTGATACTAAAAATCATTCTTATGGAATACTTCATCACTCATAATGTTGGAGAACCTGCGCGAACTGCTTTACAGTCTATTATCGATGGAATACAAACACAATTTGCTGTGACTCGTTTACAACTTCCCCCACATATTACTCTCAAGTATTACATGTCTTTGCCTGATACCAATGGACTTGAAACACTTTGTGAACAAGCACAGAGTTTACTTGGCGGAGTATATTCTCTTTACGCGCATGGCAACCCCTCTTGGACCGAGGGAAAGAAAGGCATTACTTTTTTTCTTTCTACTCATACTTCAGGAGTTTTTGAGCCAGCTTCGAGAATGTTCATCCAACACTTACCAGTTCATTCTTATGATTTAGAAGAGTTGTGGACGTATCATGTTACTTTAGCAATGGGTGTTCAACATGATGATGTTCGAACAGTTTGTGATTTTATTACAGAACGATGTTTGTCTTTTGATTGTGTTTTTGATTCTCTTACTATTGTACGGCGCGATGAACATGTGTTGCGAGAATACAAAACATTTCAAAATTGTTAAACATTTCATTTCTTATTCAAATGTAGTTACACTTTTGTTCTCATTTGAGAATGGTTGTAAAAATATTTAAAGGCTCAATTGACACATAACTTATACACTATTCCTTTAAAAACGGAGGTGAAGACTAGTGGCAGGATTTTTATATGAAACCAGTCAGGCTATAACGAGTCCTTTGGGGGCTATCTGGGCAGCGATTGTTTCTCAATTGCCGTCACTGGTTGCGGCTATCATCGTTCTTATTATCGGTGTATTTGTTGCTGTCATATTAGGTCATGCATTGCGCGTAGTGCTAGAAAAATTACGCGTAGATGATTATGTACGAAAAGCTCATATCACACGAACTGTTGGACATACGCATGTCCCTGCATTCGTTGGTGAGTTATTCAAATGGTATATTATCATCTTGTTCTTGCAACAGGCAGTTGCGCTGGTTAACCTTGGAACCTTAAGCTTGTTATTGGACAGCTTTGTTGGTTGGTTACCTAAAGTTATCATTGCTATTGTAGTGTTACTGTTCGGTTTAGCAGTAGCAAACTATGTAGAAATGAAGACTGTGCAATTCAGCCAGCAGCGTGGCATCAAAGCAAGTGGCGCCATTTTAAAATGGGTCATTGTTGTGATGGTGTTAATCTTAGCGTTGCGACAGATCGGCGTAGAAGTGGGATTATTAGAAAACACTTTCTTGTTGATCATTGGATCCTTGGCGATTGGACTTGCCTTGGCCTTAGGAATTGGCTTAGGACTTGGCTTACGCAAAGAATCTGAAGGCTTTGTCAAGAACTTAAAGAAGTACTTTTAGTACTTCTCTTTTTCTTTTTTTATTCTTTCTTTCTAACTGGAAGCCCATAATATTCCACAATTGCTTCGTAATTGTGTACATTATCGCTTGGTGTCCTATGTATGACGTTTCGTTGCGCATTTACAATCGCTTCGATGCCTAATTCTTTTAGATTGGCTGTAGACCTTCTTGGATGTAGATTTTCAAGCATTACACTTTCTCTAAATGTTTCATACGTTATTATTGTGGCACCATCATTTATTCTGTTTCTTCTAACAATTTCAGTGGAATATCCCACAAGACTTTCATAATCACTTTTACTTCCTGGAAAAATTCTTATTTCTATTCCAGAAGAAATCTTTGTTGTCATTTTATACTCCCTTTATTTACACTTCTTTCTAATTGGCTTTCGTTTACTGTCATTTCAGGTGAATCAGCCATTGCTTTTTTAATATAATTCCCAGCATACGCTGCTACTCTAACCATTACTGCTTCAGCAAACATTCCTAAAATAAAACCTTTTTCCCGTCCCTTTTGGTATTCTGCTTTTGTATATCTTAATTCCACGTAACGACCATAATAAGTTTCTTCTGGTCTTTTGAAAAGATTAAACATTTTTGTCCTTAATGACCTTTATTTTTTTTGATTAATTCTTTCGTAGCATTCATTCACTTTGCTTGCAAAATCTTCTGGACAAACTGCTGCTACGATCTCTGGAATACGCAATCTCAAAACCGCATATAATTGTAAAGGATAACCAGACAATTTTCTACTTACTTGTTTTCCTGAAAATCCATTTACACCTTTTTCCATATCATAGAAAGCTAGTTCTGTTGCTAAAATAAAACCTTCTGGCACTAATGTTGGATTTAAGTAGTCTGCCAAATGTGCACCTAAGTGATGTATAATTTCATCTTCATTTGGCATATGTTCGCGAAGATTTCTTAATTTCTCTTTTACTGGTTCCATTGAAATTGCGCCTTCTAATGACATTTTTTTCCTCCAATGTAAATATGATAATGGATTTTAATTTGTTCCAGTTTATAAATCTTTCTATTTGTAACTACTCATAAGAAGTACTAAAATGCCTTTGATTTAACCTTCAGAAATGGAAGCGAAATGCCATAAGCAGCATTGCCATCTCTTTATAGTTTCCATGAACAAGAATCACCTTTAAGTAAACTTTATAAAGCTCTTTTGAAGAATTTCTTCTATGACTGTTCAACAAGACAACTTCCTTGTGCCTTTAGACACTTATCTTAAGGCCGGATTACATATTGGTACTAAATTCAAGACTGCGTATATGAGTCCCTTTATCTATAAGATACGACCTGATGGACTGTCTGTTCTTAATGTTCAAGCTATCAACAAACGCATTGAAACTGCGTGTTCTTTTTTAAGTAGATTTAAACCTGAAGAAATCTTAGTTGTTGGCAAGCGAGAAAATGGCTGGAAGGCCATGAAATTGTTTTCTGATGCGACCGGTATTCGCACGTATCCTGGACGTTATCATCCTGGTATTATGACCAATCCGCAATTGGAAGACTTCTTAGAAGTCAAAGTTATTGTTGTTACTGATCCTTGGCCTGACAAAGACGCTGTGAGAGATGCTGTGAGCATTGGCGCTGCAGTGATTGCTTTATGTGATACCAACAATGAATGTACTTATGTTGATCTTGTGATTCCTTGTAACAATAAAGGAAAGAAAAGTTTGGGATTATTCTTCTATATCTTAGCACGAGAATACTTGAAAAGTCAAGGTTCAGTGAAAGACGATAAAGACATGAAAATTCCCCTTGAAGAGTTCTTGAAGGAAGAATAAATCATGCGTGATTATTTTTTAGGTTTGAACATCGTACAACGCCCCCTCTTACTTTATTACGAACAATCCCTTCAAGACCATTTACATCAACATATTCCTGGTTCTGTTCGTTTCTTAGCATCTCATGTACGTCAAGATAGACCTAGTTCAACTATTATGTACTACCATCTTTCTACAGAAGTGCCTCTTACAGAACAGATGATTTTAGCAATCCCTAATCGGGTTGATAGTCTTGAATTTACCGTAGAATCTTTTTATTCTATGCACGATAAGTTACGTCCTATAAGAACCGTTACAACTTTAGAAACCTTCAGTTAATTCATTTCAATAACCTTATCTACAATTTTATGCACGTGAGATGCGTGCTGTGGATGCAATTTTTCTCGATCATAGACGAAAATTCCCTTGGCATGATGCAGCTTTAATTTTGCATTTAGAGTTTTGAGAAAGGATTGTATTTTTTCTTCTGGATAGACTAACGGCAATGCTTCTATGCCATCAATCACCATGAATCGTTGCTTGATCGGAAGCTTCTGAAGAAGATGTTCTGTTGTTTCTATCATCTGTTGCATGTTGTATGCCGTGTATGTGGTATTTTCTGCTTCTAATACCGAGCCAATGACTTTTGCTAAAGGATCAATCATGTGCAATTTTTGCGTATTTATTCCGCTATTGTGAAGATTCCTTCGCAAGTTATATGCTGTTTTATGCAGGGTTAAACAAATTCCAGGATGATGAAAAATATCCGTAATCTGATATGCCTTATGATGATTTTGTAATGTGGTGCTTAATGCTATATTGAAATCATGAGGTAGTTCTTGGAGTAGGTGTTCTGGTAGCATGGTTCCTCTTCATTCTAATGCTTTGAGCATCTCTTTTGCTTCTTCAAGAGAAGTGTTTAACATTGCTGCAGCCTTTCCTATTGATATTTTTTTCGCTTTATAGAGCTGAAAAGCGATCAAAGCTGCTAAACCTTTATTGGTCTTTAATGTAGAGCGAATGGCATCTCTGAGGAATTCTGAAAGGGAGTCGTAGTAGCCTGTAGACGCAATACATTCGAGTATTTCTTTCAAATCAGAGGGTGCAGTGAACGTCACGACATGGCTATGTTGATCTTTCATATTACTAAAATATTATTGGGATGTTATCATATATAAAGATATCTCTTTTTATGAATGCTGTCACTGATGCTTCCCTAGCCCTTCTTTTTTTCTTTTTTTGTGTTTATAGACCTAATAGACATATTTTAAGCTGTTTTAAGATGGAGAAAGATTTTAATAGTTCGACACCTCTTGAATTGTATCTCGACTCTCTTGGGGAAGTTTGAGATATTTAACCGTTAACACTTAGTTAGGAATGGCCATGACAGATCAACACGCTTACGACGCATCTAGTATTACTGTTCTGAAAGGATTAGAAGCAGTTCGCCTGCGTCCGAGTATGTACATAGGAGATACAGGTATACGAGGATTGCATCATCTTGTGTATGAAGTTACGGACAATGCCATTGATGAAGCGTTGACTGGACATTGTAATCATATCATTCTTACGATTCATCCCGATAATAGCATTACGATTCAAGATAATGGACGCGGCATTCCTGTTGATGAACATCCTATCGAGAAGAAAAGTGCCTTAGAACTTGTCATGACCATTTTACATGCAGGCGGGAAATTTGACAAGAAAACGTACAAGATTTCTGGGGGATTGCACGGTGTTGGCGTGAGTGTTGTTAATGCACTTTCCTTATGGTTAGAAGTACGTGTGCAGAGAGATGGCAAAATCTTTTATCAGAAATATGCTCGAGGTATTCCTACTGGGCCGGTGAAGGAAATAGGGGAATCTACGAAAACAGGAACGACTGTCCATTTTTTGCCTGATACTGAAATTTTTGGCAACATTCAGTATGATTATGAAATCTTAGCTAATCGCATGCGTGAACTGGCGTTCTTGAATAAAAAATTGCAGATTGATATTCTTGATGAACGCACCGGAAAGAACGCGAATTTCTTATATGAGGGCGGCATTGTTGAATTTGTCAAGTATTTGAATAAGACGAAAAACCCCTTGCATGAAGATCCCTTGTACCTTCAGAAGAAACTTGATGGAACTGAAATTGAAATCGCCATACAGTACAATCAAGGCTATCAGGAGAATGTTCATTCTTTTGTGAATAATGTCAATACTATCGAACATGGAACACATTATAGCGGGTTTGCTACTGCATTAACACGTGCTGTGAATGATTATATCAGAAAAAATAAGATGGGTGAAGCAAAGCTCACCGGACCAGATGTGCGTGAAGGATGCACTGCTATTATTTCCTTGAAATTACCGCATCCACAATTTGAAGGACAAACAAAAACTAAACTGGGCAACAGCGATGTGAAAGGCATTGTTGATAGTATGACCTATGAAAGTTTGATTATCTATTTTGAAGAGCATCCTTCGCTTGCTAAACTTCTTGTTGGCAAATGCTTGACTGCTGCGCATGCACGTGAAGCCGCCCAGAAAGCACGTGAATTAACTCGGCGTAAAAGCAGCTTGGAATCTGGAAACTTGCCTGGAAAACTTGCTGATTGTCAAGAACGTGATCCTGCGAAATCAGAATTATTTATCGTGGAAGGCGATTCGGCCGGAGGGAGTTGCAAATCTGGACGTGATAGAAAGACACAAGCTATCTTACCTTTGCGTGGAAAAGTGTTGAATGTTGAAAAAGCACGCTTAGATCAAATTTTAAAGAATAGAGAAATTACCACATTGATTAGTGCTATTGGTGCTGGCATTGGCAATGAATTTGATCCCACTAAAGCACGTTATCATAAAATTATTTTGATGGCAGATGCTGATGTGGATGGAGCGCATATTACGTGTTTATTATTAACGTTCTTTTATCGTTATATGCGGGGTCTTATTGAGAAAGGGTATTTGTATCTGGCACAACCGCCATTGTATAAAATTGTGAAGGAAAAACAGATTCATTATGCTTATACTGATCAGCAATTAGAACAATTATATCAACAGGTTGGACGCGAAGGAAGTTCTCAACAGCGCTACAAAGGATTAGGAGAAATGAATCCTGATCAATTGTGGGAAACAACGATGAGCACTGATAACAGAAAATTGTTCAAAGTGACGATTGAAGATGCTGCACAGGCAGATAAAATTTTCAGCATTTTAATGGGTGATGAGGTTGAACCTCGACGAGAGTTTATCCAAGAACATGCACATGAGGTGACGAACCTTGACATCTAACATTGAAGGTGTTATATTTGATTGGGTTGAAACTCTTTCACATGGAAAACGAACTCTCTTTCCTTTCTCAGAGAAAGTGCTTCGTACATTGAAATCAAAATACAAATTAGGCCTTGTTTCTCTTGCAGGACACGGCAATGCCGATCGATGGAATGATCTGAAGGTTACGGGAGTTTTACCTTATTTTGACAGCGTCGTTGTTGATACTACAAAAAAATCTCAACATTATCTTGACTGCATGAATATTATGGGAACACTACCTCGAAATACTGCTATAGTTGATGATCGCACTCTTCGTGGGATTCAAATCGGTAATGAACTTGGTTGTGTGACTTTTTGGGTTCAGAAAGGACCTTATGCGCATGAACTTCCCACTCCTAAAACTGGTGAACCAACCTATCGTATTGATACTGTAGAAGACTTGTTGAGGTATTTGTAAATGCCAGAAGACATTCAGCAACGACTCATTGAACAGGAAATGAAGGAAAATTATGTAGATTATGCTATGTCTGTCATTATCAGCAGAGCGTTGCCAGATATTCGTGATGGATTAAAACCAGTGCATCGTCGCATCCTGTATTCGATGTGGAAATTAGGATTAACACATACTGCTAAATCACGTAAATCTGCCCATGTTGTGGGTAATGTCATGGCGCGATATCATCCTCATGGTGATACTGCTATCTATGATTCTTTAGTTCGTATGGCTCAGGATTTTTCCTTGCGCTATCCTTTGATACAAGGCCAGGGTAATTTTGGAAATATTGACGGCGATCGCGCTGCAGCAATGCGTTACTGCGTTACGGGGGACAGCCTTATTGTTACAAACAAAGGATTAGTGAGAATAAATGGACTTTCTGATACGGAAGAGATAGATGCCAAAGTGTTATCAAAAGACAAAAAAGTGCATCATGCCTCTAAATGGTTTGATTCTGGAGAGCATCCTACCTTAAAAATAACAACAAATAAAGGGTACCGCCTTACAGGAACACATAACCATCCCGTACTTACCCTTCAAAAGGATGAACATGGAAAACCTTCCCTTAGATGGAAACTTTTAGAAGAGATACAGGAAGGGGATTTTGTTGTTCTTGATCGTCTGGGGGATGATTTTTTCCCCAAAAAAGAAGTGAGTTTAGATCAGTTTTTTCCCCAAAATTTACACTATCGAACGAAAAAAAGAATATTGCCCAGAACCCTCTCTAAAGATCTTTCATTTATTTTAGGATCATTTGTTGCGGAAGGCAGCATCACCGAAAAGAAAATTGAGTTCTGCAATACTGATAAAGAATGGATTGAACTTTTAGAAGAGAAATGGAATACATTATTTCCCGATAGCAAGCTCCACAAATTCAAGAGAAGACCGAGTTCATATGGTAAAAAAGAGTATTACAGATTAGAATGCCATTGCAGACATACTATTAAATTTCTGCAAAATATCGGTCTCGATCCAGTAAAATCTGCCAAAAAGGAGTTCCCTCAACTTGTTTTGCAATCACCCAAAGACGTGGTTTCTTACTTCTTAAAAGCCTATTTTGAAGGAGATGGAAGCATTAGTTTTTCTAGAAAGATGGTTGAATTAAGTTGTTGTTCCATAAGCGAAAAGCTCATTGATGTTCTTCAAGTGGTTTTATTGCGTTTTGGCATTGATGCAACAAAAAGATTTGATCCCTACAGGAAGACATGGAAACTTTACCTTAGAGGAAATCGAAATGTCCTTCGATTCTATAAAGAAATTGGTTTCTTCTCCCTGCATAAAACAAAAAAACTAGAATTTGTTATTTCTAATTATGAGAAAGAGCAGAGCTTGACGGATTACGTTCCTTTTCTCTCCGATTATCTTAGGGGCATGAGCACTGCAAGAGATATCCATCATTATAACATAGATCGATATAACCATCTAGGGGCAAGAGCAGAAAATATTTCTTCCATTATTCTTCAAGAGACAGGACAAGATGTAAGTCAAATGATTGGATATCTTCTTACTTACCAATACTTATTTGAACCAGTAATTAAAATTGAGAATGCAGGAATTCAGAACGTCTATTCAATAAAGGTGGAGAGCGACTGCCATTCCTTTATTTCTAATGGAATTATCAGCCACAACACGGAAGCACGCTTACATAAAATAGCTGAAGAACTTCTCGAGGACATTGAAAAAGATACTGTAGACTTTGTTCCTAATTATGATAACTCTACTACGGAACCTGTTGTGCTGCCTTCGAAGTTGCCTAATTTATTGATCAATGGAAGTTCAGGTATTGCTGTAGGCATGGCAACAAATATTCCTCCCCATAATATTGGAGAAATTATTCAAGGATTAATTGCAGTCATTGACAAACCAGACCTTACTGTTGATGAATTGTTTCAGTATATCAAAGGACCGGATTTTCCTACTGCTGCGCAGATTATTGGAACAACTGGCATCAAAGAAGCATATCGCACAGGACGCGGAAAGATTGTTGTCAAGGGAAAAGCAGTTGTTGAAGACCATAAGATTATCATCACTGAGATTCCTTATATGGTCAACAAAGGACTTCTCATTGAGGACATGGCACGGTTAGTGCGAGAAGATGTTTTGGAAGGCATTAGTGACATTCGTGATGAAAGTGACCGGCAAGGCATGAGCATTGTCATTGAAGTCAAAAAGAATGCCGAGCCAGAAGTTGTCTTGAATCAACTGTACAAACATACGACTTTGAGAAGCGTTTTTGGCGTCATTATGCTTGCCATTCATGAGAAAAAACCTGTTGTGATGAACCTGAAGGACATGCTTGCGCATTTCATTGCGCATCGCAAAACTGTTGTGACCAGAAGAACGCAACATGAACTCAAGAAATCAGAAGAGAAAGCGCATTTGTTATTGGGATTGAAAATAGCACTAGAACATGTCGATGATGTTGTGAAATTGATCAAGCAAGCTGAAACTGTTGAGATTGCGCGGATAGGATTAATGACGACGTATCAACTTTCTGAATTACAAGCAAATGCAATCTTAGATATGAAGTTGCAGAGATTAACTTCTTTAGAAACTGAAAAACTAAAAAGGGAATATGAAGAGACCTTGCTGTTTATTGAACGATGCAAAGAGATTTTGGGAAGTGAACTGAAAATCTATACCATTATCAAAGATGAACTCTCGCAATTACAAAAATCCTATGCTGATGATAGGCGTACTGTTATTTTAGAGAACGAAGAACAAGAAGTCACAGAAGATTTGATTCAAGAAGAAGAGGTGGTTGTCACGTTAACAACTGCAGGGTATATCAAACAGATTCCTCTCTCTGTGTATCGTGAGCAGAAACGAGGAGGCATGGGTGTCAAAGGAACAGGCATCAAAGAAGAGGATGCAGTTGATACTTTATTCGTTACGTCGAATAAGAATTATCTCTTGTTATTTACGAATGAGGGAAGAGTCCATTGGTTGAAAACGTATCAGATTCCTACAGGAGGAAGAACAACGAAAGGAAAAGCCTTGGTGAATTTGATTCATTTGAAACAAGGAGAAACAGTAAGTACATTATTACCTGTTGAAAGCTTTTCAGCTACACATTATTTATGTATGGTCACGAAGCAGGGTGTGGTCAAAAGAGTTGCCTTGAATGCTTTTGAGAATCCACGCAAAGGAGGCATATTAGCTATTGGACTACAAGAGAAAGATGAACTTGTTTCTGTTCAAGTGACGCATGGCCAAGATGTTTTGATGATTGCGACAGAACAAGGCAGCGCTGCCAAGTTCAAAGAGGAAGATGTTCGACCGATGGGACGAGCAGCTGGCGGCGTTCGAGGTATTAAGTTAGAACAAGGAGATGCTGTTGTAGGTATGGAGAAAGTTCTTGCAGGAGATACGATCTTAACGGTAACTGCGAGAGGATATGGGAAGAGAAGCACAGAAGATGAATATCGATTGATTCATCGTGGTGGAAAGGGCGTTACTAATATTCAGATGAATGAGCGTAATGGTAAGGTTGTTGGCATTAAATGCGTGAAAGATACTGATAGCGTGTTGTTTGCCACAGAACAAGGCATTATGATCAGAGTTGCTGTCAAAGACATTAGCGTCATCGGTAGAGCGACAATGGGATTCAGACTCATGACATTAAAAGAAGGAGACACTGTCAAGAGTGTGGCAACTGTTGTTGGAGAATAACTATGGGCGGCGTTATCATTCCTTGCGCTCATATTACCCTTTTAGATCAACCACTTATTTTCTTGGCTGGTCCTATGAAGGGAGCTCCGCTTTGGCAGGATGATGCTATCCAATATATTTTATCACAACGATCTGATATCATTGTTGCTTCACCTCGTAAGGGAATTCGACCAGCCATCGAACAACACATTTTTGATGGTGAACATGATTATTTTTCTCGAACACGTGCATGGGAACGCCATTATATTGAACTTGCTGCATGTGGATCTCAAGGAGGGGCTCTTTTGTTTTGGCTTCCTGGAGAGATTGAACATCACTGTGATAAATCTTATGGAGCCATGACGCGCTTGGAGCTTGGCCAATGGATGACTCGTTATAATCGTGATTCCTCTATTCGCCTTTGCATTGGCACTGATGGACACTTTTCAGAATTTGAAACTATTGCTTATGATCTTTCTCTTGATGTTCCTGATAAGAAAGTACATAGAACCCTTGAAGAGACGTGTCGTGCTGCGTTAGACTTGATTTTGTAGATTTGTCAATTCTTGCTGTTGTACTAGTAATCCTGATTAAGTCCTTTCTGAAAGAGCAGGAGTTAATTTGGAGTTAGGAGAAAATAGGTGGTTGGATTTGATTGGGAAATCTTCCATCATATCATAATAAATTTCATGTTTTTCTTTAGTTACATTTGCCCTTTATATTTTTGGTCAAAATCCACCATCCATTCAATACCAAATTTGTCTCGAAACATTCCAAAGTAAGAACCCCAAGGACTGTCGGCAATTGGCATTTCAATTTGTCCACCTGCTGAAAGTCCATTAAATAATTTGTCTGCTTCTTCTTTGCTTTCTGCACTTATTGAAATTTTACTTCTGTTTTCGTTTTCGTTTACCCGTCCCATAATTTCTGGGACGTCGTTTGCCATCAAGATGTTTTTACCAATAGGCAAAGCAATGTGCATTATTTTATTTGCCTCATTTTCTGCGACTGGAAATTCAGGGCCTGATATGTCTTTGAAACGGATAATTTTTGCGAACTCTCCACCAAACACTGATTTGTAAAATGTAAATGCTTCTTCTGCATTTCCATTGAAGTTAATGTGAGGATTGATTGTTGCCATAATATCCTATTTTGGCAAAACTTCTATTTAAATCTTTCTCAGGATTTGGTGACTTTTAATTTACAGCTCATCGGATGCTAACATTTATATATCATGCCTCTGTGATTTCTTTTGTGGGACATAACAAAAAACAACAAGCACATCGCGCCATGGATGAAGTTCCGCAAGGCGAAGGAACATGTTCTTTCTGTCATAAGAAAGTACAATCTTTAAAGGATCATATTTTGGATCAACATAAAGAAGAAATTTAATTTAAACAATTGTTCCAAAACCTATCAAACGCCATCTATTTCCAATCATTCTGCTAATGGTAATGCGATCTTCTTTTGAGCAGCACACAGGAATTTTTAATCGTACATGAAACTGATCTTTCTTAATATCTGTGACAACACCGACGGTTGCTGCTGCGTTGACATTCAACATTAATGACTCTAACTTTTTGATAGGATCGACTTTTAGTTCTTCTTTTGAACCAACAACACGCTCTAATAATTTTGGACTTACTGCAAACTCTTCCCAGACTGGAGGCAATTGACCTGGAAGACCTGCGATATTTCCCGTCAGTGAATCAGATTTTACGTAGAATGGATCTAAGGTTGTTTGCACTCCAATAGAACCCCCAGGATGTGCTTCTTGTAGCGCTACTGTTCCTGTTTGTAAACCTGCGATCTTTGTGGTAATAGGTTTTGTTGTGCGTTTTCCATCTTTTTCTATGGAAATACCAGGACGGATTTCAATATCCTGGTGTATTTTGAACGTTCCTTGCTTTAATGATCCCCCGAGAATACCTCCGGCAAGATCCTTGATGGCTGTGCCTGGACGGTTGACATCGAAACTACGTGCAATAAACATCAATGGTGGTTTTGAAGCATCTCGCTGCGGCGTGGGAACATTTTCTTCAATGGCTTGAATGAGAATATGGACATTCGCTTTATGCTGCGCTGAAATAGGAATAATTGGGGCGTTTTCTGCAATCGTTCCTTTGACAAATGCTTTAATTTGTTGATAGTTCTTGAGTGAATCTTCCTTTGATACTAGATCGATTTTGTTTTGTGCGATAATAATATTTTTACATCCAATAATTTCCAATGCTGTCAAATGCTCTTTTGTTTGTGGTTGTGGACAGGATTCGTTTGCAGCGATAAGAAGAATGGCCGCATCCATGATAGCGGCACCAGATAACATCGTTGCCATTAATGACTCATGACCAGGAGCATCTACGAATGAAACTTTTCGTGTTGGTGTTGCAGGAGATGAACACTGAGAACATGTTGGTGTGGAGCCATATATATTGCACTTTGCGCATTTGTAAAATGTTGCATCTGCATATCCTAATCGAATGGTAATTCCCCGCTTGATTTCTTCAGAATGTGTGTCAGTCCATTTACCTGTCAATGCTTTTGTTAATGTTGTTTTTCCATTATCTACTTGTCCAACCATCCCAATGTTAATGACTGGCTGGGTAGAAATATGGGAAGAAGTCTTATGCTCTTTTATTGTAACTTTATCTTTAGGCTTTGTTGTCGTTTTTTTTGGTGTTGCAGGCATGTTTTTTATTCTTTCTTTGCTTCCTTCTTTTCTTCTTTCTTTGGTTTAGTTTCAGCCTTTTGTTCTGCAGGTGGAGCGGCTGTAGTTTCTGCTTTTGCTTCCTCTTTTGGCTGAATACCTAACAATTCTGGAACTGATTTTGTTCCTGCTTTGGTGACTTTCAAATTAACTTGTGCTGTGGAAACTGAAACAGTGTTTCCTGCTACTGTTTTACGTCTTCGAATACCTGGCTTTTTGATTTCACGTGCTCCTAATCCGCGAGACATCAATAATGATTTGCGAGCAGCGCCTTCAACATATCCTAACATAGGGAATCCAGAACCATCTGATCCTCCAGTGATTTGGAGTTCGTATCCTGTCAATCCTAATGCACTTCCAGGAACAGCTTCTCCTATCTTTTTTCCTGTAAAGAACTGCTCTTCTAAGGTCTTTTGATAGGTTTTTCCTGTTTTAGGATCGCTGATGACATAGCGTATTTCTGCCATAGGAAAGTACTACTTTGGACTCTTTATAAAGCTTTTTGGAGAATATTGCCTTGTCCTAAATAGTTTCTCAAAGAAAGGCTTAGTTGTGTAATATGATTCTTAGAAACACTTCGGCTCGCATGGTGCAAGGTCGATTTGCCCAGTGTGTTTCCCTCCAATGCGTGCTCCGCAAGGAGCACTTTGAGTTAATAAAAATGTCTAAGACTTAGATAAGGCAGGAGAATATATGTTCTTTAACATAAGAGAAATTAAGATGCAATCTTTTATATCCTTTTATAACTCCTTAGTGGTAAAAATAGAAAGGTTTATAAATGAATATTCTTTTAAAAATTATAAGTCTTATTAAGGAAAATCTATTCGTAGTACAACATGACTCTTGAAGATCAGTTAATGGAAATTGCAAGGGGTACAGTGGGTATCCTCACAGAAGGTGAACTAATCAAAAAACTGAAGCTTAATAGATCTCTTAATATAAAATTTGGAGTTGATCCAACCGCCCCAGATATCCATTTAGGCCATACTGTTCCCTTACAAAAGTTGAAGCAATTCCAGGATTTAGGACACAACGTTCAATTGATTATTGGGGATTATACTGCGGCGATAGGAGACCCTAGTGGAAGGAGTGAAACAAGACCTACATTAAGTAGAGAAGAAATAGAAGAGAATATGGGAACATATCAAAAACAAGTTTTTAAAGTTCTTGACCCAAATAAAACGACGTTATTTTACAATAGTGCCTGGCTGAATCAATTTTCCGGAACAGATATGATTGGACTAGGCTCAAAATATACTGTTCAACAACTTCTGCGAAGAAGAGACTTTGGAGAAAGAATGAAACAGAATAAACCTTTATCGGTTACTGAATTGTTATATCCGCTTCTTGTCGGTTATGATTCGGTGCATCTTCATAGCGATATAGAAATTGGTGGTACAGATCAATTATTTAATTTTATGGCTAGTAGAGAAATACAAAAAGCATATGGCCAAGATCCAGAGGTCGTCATAACTCTTCCATTGTTAGAAGGAATAGATGGAATAAAGAAAATGAGCAAAAGTCTTGGAAACGCAATTGCCGTTAATGATCATCCAAGCGATATGTATGGAAAAATAATGTCTATAGATGATAATCTTATGTTAAGGTACTATGAACTCTTATCTGAAACTCCTTTAGATGAACTCCAAATGATAAGAACAGACGTCGCATCAGGTAATGTAAATCCTATGGAATACAAACAAAGATTGGCAAAAGAATTAGTCTCTAAATATCATGGACAAGATTCTGCCGTATTAGCTGAAGATAGGTTTAACAGAATTCATAGACAAAAAACTATTCCTAGTCAATTAGAGGAAATAACAATAGTTTATTCGACAGAAGCTGATTTGTCAATTATTGGGATACTTAGAAAAATTGGAAGAGCAAAGTCTAACAACGAAGCCAGAAGACTCATAGAACAAAGAGGGGTGAGAGTGAACGACGATGTAATAACTGATTTTAGTTACATTCTTCCCCCAGAAAGTAATCAAATTATACAAATCGGAAAAAGATATTTCAGAAGATTGAACTGCGAAAAGGCTTAACTTTTTTAGTATATCTTTATAAATAAGCGTTGTTTGCTGAGTTTATGGCGGAAAACATAAAAGAAAGATTTAACTTAATAACAAGAAATTTACAAGAAGTTTTAGTAGAAACTGAACTCAAAGATTTGCTCAAGAAAAAAAATGAGATTTCTGTCTACTGGGGAACTATGCCAACAGGCAGTATCTCGGTAGCATATTTCTTTCCCATGTTAAAAATTGCTGACTTTTTGAAGGCAAATTTAAGAGTAAAAATATTAATTGCAGATTTGCATGCAGCATTAGATGGCGTCCCCTGGGAACTATTGGGAAAAAGAACGGAATATTACAAAAGAGCAATAATTGTTATATTGAAAACAATAGGGGTAGATACTAAAAAATTAGAATTTATTAAGGGTAGCGATATTCAATTAAATGATAAATATTTTCATCACGTTCTAAGGTTAAGTACGATCTCTTCTATAAATGAATGTAAAAAAGCTTCTTCTGAAGTAATAAAAGCTAAAGAGAACCCTTTACTCGCCGGATTAATTTACCCAATTATGCAAGCATTAGATGAAGAATATCTCAACGTCGATATACAATTTGCTGGACTCGACCAAAGAAAGATTATGGTATTTGCAAGAGAAAACCTTCCAAAAATCGGTTTTCGGCCGAGAATAGAATTAATGACGCCCATGATAAGAGGATTAGTTGGAGAGAAAATGAGTTCTAGTGTAGAAGCGACAAAAATTGATTTATTAGATAATGAAGAAACAATATTCAAGAAAATAAATAAGGCGGAGTGTGTAGAAGGCGATCCAAACAATGGATTATTGGCTATGCTAAAGTACTTTATTATGCCTTTTAAACAAGATAATGATAATAAATTTGTTGTTGAAAGGTCTGATAAATTTGGTGGAAATGTCGTGTATGCAAATTATGAACAAATAGAAAAAGATTTTTTAGCAAAGAAATTACACCCACTCGATCTAAAAAAAGCTTTAGCTAACGAGATGAGTAAGCTTCTTGCAAATTTTAGGGAAGACAATCAACTAAAAGAGTTACATAAGGAAGCTTATCCCATTAAACGCTAGTCATAAAATGATGAATAAAAAGAGGAGAAAAAATGTTGTTTTTGATAGATTATATTATGACTCTATCATGAAAGAATTTGGTTATAACCCTCTAGCATTTGAAAAGATTAATTTTTCTTTAGGGAATCTAAAAAAAGATGACCTCCAAAGGATGTGGTTATGCCACCATGATGGAAACACTTTTGCTAAAGACCTAGAAAAAGGGAAAAAAGTAATTGTGAGTACTGGGTTTGGCCTCTCTGGAGAACCACATATTGGGACATTATCCCAGATTTTAAGATCAATAGCGTTACAAAAAGCAGGTATTCCGGTTCAAATTGTTTTAGGTGATTTAGATGCTTACAATGGAAAAATGACACCCTTAAAAAAAACACGAGAATTGGCAAAAAAATATAAAAAATTTATTACTTCTTTAGGTTTTAATCCAAAACAAGGATCTATTCTCAGAGCACAGTATGATGAACTAGATGTTTTAAGGACCTCATATGTGATAGGTCACTTTATGGATGATGATATATTTAATGAAGCTGAAGAGGATCTTCATTTCTTTTATCACAAAAGAGGAAAGGTAGATAAAGAAATGAGTTACAGAAGAAAATTATCTTTGAATCTTATGATTGCAGATTTTATACACTTACATTTTAAACATCAATATAAAAATGTTTTAGTCATGTTGGGAATGGACGAACATCAATACGTTAGATTCGGTAAAGAGATAGTTAAGAGAATGAAAGAATGCAAGCAATTTGAAAATTTTGATATGACTCTCTCTGCAATATATTCTCCTATGATAAAAGGATTCTTTAATTATCCTAAAATGTCAAAAAGTTTTCCGAAGTCAAGCATTAGTGTAAACATGAAACCACAAGAAATAAGGAATAAAATAATCTATGGTGAAGGAAAATATGACAAACCAGAAAATAATGTTGTTTATCAAATGATGACTTCTGTAAGTTTTTACACGGCGAAGGAAATTAAAGAACTATACGATTTATGCTTAGATGGCGGGCAGAGTTGGAAAAATGCAAAGAAAGAATATGCGGAGGTATTAATAAAAATCTGTTCAAAATGGAAAAATTAAAAATTGCTAAAAAGAACGCAGTCAGTGAAGTTTTATATAGACTTAATGTGCAATCAAAAATAGATTTAAGATTGCTAGAAGAAGCTTTTGACTCTATTTTGTCTAACTATAAACGATCTATAAGAGATATTCAACTTGGAGCTATCCTTACCGGAATAATGGCGAGGGGTCCTACAACTGATGAAATCGTAACTTTATTGAAATCTGTTTTTAAATTAGATAAGTTTAACCCAAGAAATAAATATAAAATAAATATGCCTAAAAATGAGCTATTAGTCGGAGCAATAGGCAGTGGAAAAAAAGGAGTAAAAACAATGAATATTTCAACTCCTGCACTCTTGACTGCTGCAAGTGCTGGAGCTTTTACAGCAAAAGTTGCTTCTTCCTCTACAAGTTCTTTGACAGGTTCTGCTGATTTTTTGCGAGAAGTTGGGATGAACCTTAATATCCCCATTAAAGAAATGGAAAAAGTGATTACTAAAACAGGATTTGGTGCATTTACTATAGAAAATCTTTTACCTAAATTTGATTTAGTCTATGCAAAGAGATTTTATGCGCCACATGCCTTAAGTTTTGGTTTAGCAGCTTTAGCAAGTCCAATTAGGTATGATAGCTTTTTGTATGGATTGGCTCACCCAAACATAACCCTCTCAGTGAATGTATTAAAGAAATTTGGAATTAGAAATGCAATGGTAGTTTCTACCAGTAATGACGGAATACATTATTTAGATGAAATGGGTGTTTATGGAATAACTAAAATTAAAGGAATACGAAATGGCAAAATTGGGTATACTAAAGAGTTTAATCCTTTAATTGAACTAAACTTACCGAAGTATTCTCCAAGAGATATTTGTGAAGGGAAGAATAAAAATGAGAATATAACGATGGTTACAGATGTTTTGAGGGGCAAAGGTGGAAAAGCAAGAGAAGATATAATTTGTATTAATGCTGGTACAGTTCTTTATCTAGCGAAAAAAGCAAAAGATCTAAAGGAAGGTTATAAAATTTCTAAAGATATTATAAAACATGGGCTTCCCTTTAAGAAGTTATTAGAAGTAGTTAGAGAAAGCGGCGGAGATGAAAAAAGAATAAAGAGATTTGTGAAATGAAAGCGGTAATTATTTCTAAAAAAGGGCATATAGAATACAAAGAAGTCCAAGAACCAAAAATAAAGAAAGGTTATGTGAAAGTAAAAGTAAAGGCAGCAGGACTTTGTGGAAGTGATACTCAAAAAATATTCTCTGACAAAAAATCATTAAGATTGGTGAAAACAAGTATATGGGGCCATGAAATTTCCGGCGTAATTTATGAAACTGGAAAAGAAGTTAAAAATTTTGTGAAAGGTGATAAAGTCATTGTAAATTCTTTGATTAGAAATGATGAAGATTCTGATATTACTAAAATTAGATCTCTCGGTAAGGACCTCCCGGGAGGATTTGCTGATTACATCGTAGTTCCCTACAAAAATTTAAGAAAAATCCCTTCAAATATAGGATTTGAAGAAGCCATATTAACAGATAGCATAGCTGTAGCATTACATGGATACCACCTCTCTAATTCTCCCACCAATAAAAATATACTTATCCTTGGGGATGGTTCTCTTGGTTTGATTACTGGCTTGCTTTGCTTAGAATTTAACAATAAAGTGACCCTCATTGGGAAAAATATCAGGAACTTAAAGCTAGCTTCAGATTTTGGAATTACTGCTTTAAGGAGTGATCAAATTAAAGATTTGCAGAAAAATTATGATATCATTTTTGAGATTGTTGGAAGGAAGCAAGATAACACTTTAGACTGTTCTATACAATGTATCAAACCAAATGGTCAAATAACTGTTCTAGGGGTATTTGAAAAGGGTTATTATGGAAATATTCTCTTAAGAGAGCTGTTCTATAAGGAAGGAAAAATTGTTGGCTCAAACTCTTATGGGTTTTTTAATGGAAAGAGTGAATTTGATATGGCTATAAACTTCCTAAAAAAAATGAAACTGCAATTTTCGCAGTTGATAACGCATGTACTCCCTCTTAAAGAGTTTAAGACTGGTTTAGATTTAATAAAAAACAAAAAAAGCTCTAAGGCCATAAAGATTGTGTTTAAACCATGAAAATAAACATCACGTTGATCGGACCGAGAGCGATCGGTAAAACAAGCATAGCAAAAAAATTATCAAAAAAGTATTACCTAGACTATATTGAGTTTGATACAATTTTAAATAAACACCTAATCAAGGACGGGGGTATGGTTAAAGCATTAAGGAATAAGTTGGCAACGGATGTTTTAAACAATAAGGCCCCAAAAGACATATTACAAATATTAAAAAAAAATAATATCCTTTTGGAATTAGGATCTGGGGCTATTAGTTCTGATTACATTAAGACTAATAAAAAGAACCTGAATACTATCTTGAAAAATTCCCTGCTTATACCCTTGCTTTACTCAGATGATGTTTATGAAAGTGCAAAGGCGCTATACGAAAGAGACAAAAATAGATTGAATCTTGACGAAGATTTTCCCAAAGTAATTAAAAGATATAGAAATTTTATTAGCGTTATTAAAACTTATAGCTTTAAACCAATATACTGTAAGAACAAAACTATAAATGAAATATGTAATGAGATCATTACTGTATGCGGTCTTAATTATTCAACGATTAAATGTTTTATATTTGATCAAGATGGAACCTTTTACCCTGAAAACAGCAAACTTACAAATGAGTTAAGGAATAAAACAAAAAAGTGGTTAATGATTAAACTTTCTTTAAATAGGGGGGAAGTTGAGCGTCTTTACAAAAAACTCCAAAAAAAGTATCCAAATATTTTAGATGGACTCCTTTCTTTAGGCCTGACTATAAGAGATTATCACAAAAATGTTTTTGATATGATCGATCCGTCAAACTATCTATCGCGAGATGAGAAACTAAGTTCTATCCTGAAAAAACTAAAGGGGGATAAATATGTGGTGACATTTGCCTCGAAGAAATATTCAAAACTCTTACAACAAATATTAGGAATAAATAATCTCATTAAAAAAACATATTCTTTAATTGATTTTTCCCCAAAAAGGTCTAAACTGCAAGTATATGAGCATATAAGGAAGAGTAATAAAATGAAAAGAAAAGATATCATGGTTATAGGCAACAATCTAGAAGTAGATATAAAACCTGCATTACATAAAGGCTATAAAACAATTTTGATTGGGACACCAAAAAAAGAAACAAGAACAAAATCAATCCAGGATATACATTATTTAATGTCTAATAAAATTAATTAAGAACCTGGAACGCCATTATTCATACATTAAAACCCTGGGCTGAAATATCCCTCTAGTTCATGCACTGCCGTAATTTCTATCGTAAATCTATTCTTTGTCATTTGTTGTTTCTTCACTTCTTGTTGATATATTTTCTAATTTATACTTTTTGCAGATTAAGCTCTCTTTTCTCTACATCAAGTATGCCCATTTTTTTCTCGTAAAAAGTTGTTTCTTCTCGTGCTGTAAATTCTGGTACAGCTATGGAGAATACATTAACTAGAATTGCCTTTTCTAAACCCTCAATATTCATATGTGATTTTGTTTGTGCGGTAACTAACAGCCCTACGTCAGAGACAGTCTTTGAATGTATTTCTCCACGAACTAAAAGAACATTCTGATATTCTCTCTTGAGAGTATTTAAATATAAATAATCTGGGAAAGTAAGAGCTGTCCAGAGAACAGACGGATGGCGTAGAGTTCCATTTTCAGATAATGCTTCCATTAACACCTTCGATGATTCCTTTGTTAGTTCGTTCGTTCTCCACCTTGTTATAAGAAGGATTCCTGATTTTTTATCAATTGCCTTATTTGGTTGATGATATGCTTTAAAGTATGATTCTAATTCTTTAACAACAATAGGTGACCATCTACGTATAGAAAAATCTAATTGTTTAGGGTCTATTTCGTATTCACCTCTTAGTGAGACAATATCTCCACAATTAACATAGTCTTTTTCCTGGTATACTAAGAAACCATTGTCTCCATCTTGTCTTAAACAAATTTTTGCCTTTTCTACTATCTGTGGTTCGCATAATAACCTTTCTAACTTTTTATTTTGCATTTTACACGCCCCACATGGGGTTTTGTTTTCTTTTTATTTCCACAATTTCTTTAATGACATCAATTTCGTCTGCCTTCAAATATTTTTTGAATCCTTTTAATCTTTTGAATTGTTCTTCCGTCAAATCAGCATAGAGAATATCGCCTTCTTTTAGTTGACGACCAACCGTGACATTGGGAATGGCAACTGCTATTTCCTTATCTTTTGCCGCAGATGCAACATTCTTTCCTTGTTCTTGAATTGTTTTCACAACAGACAGCTTTGAACCATCTTTCTTGATGATAGGCATTTCAGCTGCAATAATCCCTCCAAGCACTTGCGCACCGACGACTGCCGGATTGGATTGACGGAACACAAATCCTTCCATGACTTTTATCTTGAACGGATGAACGATTGCTTCTGCTTGCTTTGCTTGTTCTTTTTTCAATATACTTTCTTTCCACACATTGTAATCTTCGATGATTTTGTATATCACATCATGGGTGATTTGCTTGATATCGGATGCTTCTTCTACTGATTCAATATTAAACCCAAGAATTACTTTGTAAATAGGATCTTTTTCAACACGCGCATCAGCAATATCTTTCTTTGAGATGTTTCCAATTGACAATTTTTTAATGGTCACTCCGGCTTCCTTTAGTAGTGTTGCGAGTGCTTCTAAACTCCCAATGGTATCTGCCTTTGCAATCACGCCGTCTTTTTCTGTTTCCAAGAGGATGGAATGAACTTCTTTTTGTAATTGCTGACGTATGACTGTTTCATTCGTATTTGCCACTAATAATGGCATGCCTCCAATAGCATCTTTCATTCTAGGAGCAATGAGCTTGATACCAGCAGCAGCGTGCACTTCTCTTTGTGATATTAATTTTTTTGTTTTGACATCTAATTCGAATAACGCGCGCACCTTTGTTTCAATAGGTTCTCCTACTGTTGCAATCATAATTTTATCATTGACTTTTAACAAACCATCATACAATACGACATCTAATGTTGTTCCTAACTTGGCATCTTCACTTACTTCTAAGATTGTTGCTTTGCCTGGACCTTCTCCATTGATATTTAACTTTTGCTCAAGAAAGCGTTGCGCTAAACCTGTCATGACCATCAAGAGTTCTGGTAATCCTTCTGTTGTTTTTGCACTGACAGGAACAATGGTAATTTGTTTGGTGAAATCATCTACGCGATCATACCTTTCAGCATTCAGATTCTCTTCTGACAACCGTGCCACTAAGGCATAGACTGCTTTGTCCAGCTCTTCTTGCACACGTGCTGATTGGTTTGCAATGTTTGCAAGCAACTTTTCTTTGGGATTTGCCTGCCATCCCGGGATGAGATCAACCTTGTTTAATGCAATGACAAAAGGAGTTTTGTATTGTTTTAAGATAGCAAGACATTCTTTGGTTTGTTCTTTGATCCCTTCTTTTGCATCAACAACAAGAATGGCAATATCAGCAAGATTACCGCCTATTTTACGCATGTTATTGAACGCTGCGTGACCAGGGCTATCAAGAAACAGTAATCCTGGAATGGTTAACTGCGATTTCATGTTTTCAATGAGAGAACCGCAATATCGCTTAATGACCTCAAGAGGAACAGGATATGAACGAATAGATTGCGTGATTAATCCTGGTTCTGCCTTGGTGATCGAGATCCCTCTAATTTTTTCGAGAATACTTGATTTTCCATGGTCTATGTGACCCATAAAGATCACAATGGGCTGACGTGTTGGCATTTTTCCTTTAAGCTTATAGGTTCTTTTAAACTCTTTGGTAACTCTTCTTCGAGTATTTATTGTATTATTTTCCAAAGATTTATATATACCTCACTTTCGAATATATGCTTGGGGGAGTAGTGATATTTCGTAGTAGGAATAGTATCCTTCACATACTGTAGCGAACGGAAGAAGGGGGAATTTATCATGGAATATCGTAAACTGATTAAATTTGGAAACAGCTCGTTTGTTCTTTCCTTACCTAAACAATGGGTGGAAAAGAACAATCTTGGGAAGGGAGATCTCGTTTATTTAAATGAGAATGGCAACAGCGAAATATTGTTGAGTGCTACGAATGGTGTCGAACAACGCGTTAAATTACAAGAGCTTACTATTAACATTGACAATAAGAGCTTTTTAGACATCAAACGAGAAATTGTGAGTGCCTATATCAGAAATGTTCATGTCATCAATGTTGAAGGAAAACACCTTGACAAGAAAGTGCGAGAAATACGCGAATTTATGAGTAATTTGATGGCGCTAGAGGTTGTTGAACATAACAGCAATCGTATTGTTGCCAAAGATTTTCTTAACATGAAGAAGATTTCTCTTTTTCAGACCATTAAGAAGATAGATTCTGTTGTGCGTGGCATGCTTGTTGATTCACAGAAAATCTTTGAAACCGATACGTATCAGAGTTTGATGGTCAGAGATGAAGATGTGAATAGACTTGTCAACATGGTGTTGCGGGTGAGCAGATATGCTTTGAGGAAACCATCTCTGGTGCAAAGCGCTGGTTTGACGCCTTTTGATTTTTTTAAATATCTTCAAGTTGCTGATGCTTTGGAGCGCATTGCTGATGAAGCCAAACGTTTGGGACGCTATATGAGAAAGATTGAAGCTGCTGATGCTATTAAACAAGAAATTCTTTCTATTTATCAAGATCTTATCACACATTATGAAGAAGTGATGGATGCCTTTTATGCCAATGACATACAGAAAGCATTGCTTTATGCTTCACAAGATCAAGGATTACGCGAACGATGCGACGCGTTGGCAAGCATGGAAAAACAAGGAACATGCCAGTATGCATGCACCATTGCAGAGAAATTTAAGACCATGGATTATTGTATTCATTCTATTGGGAGGGAAGTTTATCAATAGATAGTCAAAATGACCTACAAAAGGACTGTTGTCATAGCGGACGGAGAACCAGAACAACGTGATCTTTCTTCACGACTCTCTTTAGCATTTCGTGGCCATCATGAACACCACCTTATTGATTTTAAAATGCCTTCTAACGTGGAAGAACTTTCTCCACTTCTCCATCAACGCCCCGATGTTGTTATTTTAGGATATCACCCAGATCTTACTTCTCAGTATGCTCAAATTTTGAATGGAACAGATCGAAATCACCTTGTCTTAACTTTCCTTTCTCAGCATGAATCTCATGCACGTCAACTTGCCGCAGAATTAGGAATTTACCATACACTCCCAAAGTCTCCAGTCTTGGAAGAAAGGACAGAAGCGTTCACCCAAGATTTGGTCAAATCAGTTTATGACTGTCTTACCTCTTATCGTACTTTTTTTAAAGATGGTTCAGAAGTTGTAGGACGCGTTATGAGTTTGGGTATTGATGGCACAGGAGGCATTGGTGGTGCTGTTGCTGATCTTGCCTTAGGAGAAGCAGCTATACGAAAAATTTATCTTTATAATGGAAAAAATCGTGCAAAAGCAGAACTTCTCGCACGAGAGCTTCGTGATAAGGCTCTTCGCAGTAGCGTTGCCAATGCCTGTGAGATTTACGTTGTTGATGACCTTGAAGAGATGAAATATACCTGTGGCATTCGTGTTCACACTCATGGGGATCATCAAACAGAGCTTAATCTTGCCATAAGACAAAGAAAAACCCGCAAAGATTTCTTACGATTCAATCTCGCAACAGCATTGCAACATAGTGAAGAATTGACTGGCGCAGGAGGCATTGATATTATTGTTACTAACCCTGTTGCTCCTCTTACTGCTGCGTATTATGCAGGTACTTATCGTGCTCCAAACTCTTATGATCCTGTTCAACGTTTCTGTGTTCCTGAAGGTTTGTGTATGAGTGACAAAAAGAGAGGACTTCAAGTTCTTCAATCTGTTGCTAAGGATTTAGGTCTGATTGAAAATGGTGACAGCCTTGTTGTTGAACCTGACCTTAATTTTAATGTTGTCGGGCCGCGCGAAAATTTCGTGATTGTTAATCCTATGATTCAGGGGTTGACTTTTGATCAATTACAAGAAGTCGCACAGAAGAGGGGTCTTAATCCAAATATATATAGCGAGACATCTTTAACAGCGAAGATACGTGATGGTATACATCGCTGGGGGATTCGTCAAATTATCAAAGGCGGTGATTATTTTCCTGCAACTTACGCACGTCAACTCATGGATCATATTCGTTCCATTAATGGTATTCCCGATCTTAGAGGACAAGAAATTAAACACCCTGCAGTTGTCTTAGTAGACCTTTTTAGAGATTCTGATTTTGAGGAATCAGCACATCGCCTTGTCACCTACCGCGATCATGGAGGCAGAAAAGAAAAAACTGCAACCTTGCGTGAACTCTATGACCATCTTTTTCCCAACGGCGTTATCACTTCTTGGGAGATTAGCCATAAACACGGCCTTCCTGTTAATGATCGTATTCCCCTTCACACGCACAAAAAACGACGAAAACTTCTTGAAGCTCTTTTAGAAGATCGTCGTATGCTTATGAACGAACTCGATCGTGTTGATGAAAATCTTAATGCACAAGCACATAAAGTCAAAAATTTTTTTACTGAAAAACTTTCTTGTTAATCTCCTTTTTTCCCCATCTTATATAACAAGCTGAAGAATTTCCTATATTGGTTTGCCATTCTCTCACTTTCCACGAGAATGCTCAAAGGAGGCTCTGACCAAATAACAAAACAAATTTTTCTTCCATAAATGAGCGTTGTTGCAGGACTTTCAATATCGTGAGGAATATATCGCGCTTCCGTGTAAGGCAATGAATTTAGGTGTTTTATTCTTTCACGTGCGTCTGCATCATACAAATGGTACATCCATATTTTTTTCTCTGCTCTCCTTTTATGAAATATATTAATAAAACTTTTCAGTTTTTCTGCGACGTCTTTAGGGATTCCAAACACATAAATTTCTTTTCCTTCCTTGAGCATATCATCTGTGATGGTTTTTACACCTTGCGTGCCTTCAAAAATATGCGCTTTATTCACTTCTTTGGACAACTTATAATCGAGTTGTAATGTTGGAAGTACTTTTTCAAACCTTGTCATACGGTCTCGTAATAGTTCCATTATTTGCGTGGGATTTACAGCTTCGAATAATTTCTTATTGCCTTTGTAAATGTATGTTACAATGCCTTTATCTGTTAATCTTTCTAATGCATCATACACATTTGTTCTGTGAATATTTGATTTTGCAGCGATGATTCCTGCTGCACTTGGGCCTAAACGTAACAGTGCATAGTACACCTTTGCTTCGTTCTTGCTGAATCCTAAATCAATTAATGCATCTTCTTTCATGTGTTGTTTATTTTACGACAACATTTCTTCTTACACTTTCTTTTCTGTTTTCTTTTTTATGAACCACAAGACCTGGTGTATTTGTAATTTTTTCCTTTTTTATTTATTTTGTTGTCTAGAATACTACAACACACTTTTATATAAACTTTTGCACCGTTTCCCTTTGGAAATCGGAGTATTTCCGATTGCCTCTAATCATTCTAGGCTTTGCCTGGAACATGAAGGGGGGATTACCTATGAAAAAATCAAGAGAAGAACTCGCCTACGAAAACGAAGACGGTTTTTACACCGAAGAAGAGATTGAGACCTTGCTGGAAGATGATGAAATCTCAGCAAGTGAAGAAGGCTTCATGCGCGGATATATTGACGCTTAATGCCCATAAATCTCCTAATCTCACTTAGATATTTTGCTCTTCGCCACGATCTTCATGAGGCCATTTTAGGCGTTATGCCTCAATAATAACGGGGGGTGCGTCATGTATCAACTCTTCATTGAGAATGAATCTCACGTGATTAGTTCGTCACGGCATTTTGATGAAGAAGAAGCCTTGGATGAAGCAATACGTTCAGGATGCATTGTGGCTTTTTATTGAATAATAAATTTAGGGGGTGTATGCCATGGTTGGACGATATAGGCGGTGTGTTTCCTGTAGGATGGAAATTCGGAAAAGTGCACGAGATAATCCTTACCTTTGCAGAGAATGCGAACATCAGTTCCATACGTTTGGAATGCCGACGTCTGTGCGCTATGGACTATAACGCTCGCGTATAAGGAAGATTCACTTTCAACATGCCGTTATTGAACACAGCACGCGCACGTGTAATATCTACAATAGATGGAATATCCACAATACGATAATAATTTGTTTTGCTATTTTCTCCCTTTACTTCCATTTTCGAGCTATTCATACGTAAGGAGATACTCTTTTTTTTTACATGAGGCAATTTAATGTTAATATGCACTCCTTTTTGATTTTGACTAATTTCACAATATGGTTCTTCGTAGGACTCGAGAGACTTCTTCCATTCTTTGAACTCGTGCGCTAAACGTTGGAGATTATGGATTAAGGTTGGCGTCGCTGTGTCTTTTTTCTCACTCTTTTTCATCTTTTTACTCTATAGAATTTTTTAAACTATATGCTTATCATGTACACCGGGATAAGTATATATCTCTTCCTTTTTGAACCATAATGCTATTTCTTGTGGCGCATCTGATCCGGAAGAGGCATGGATTAAATTGCGTGTGGCTGCTTTCTTTATATCTGCATAACTATTGCTTCCATGAGCGAAATCCCCTCGAATTGTTCCCGGCAAAGCTACTTTTGGCTCAGTGTCACCTACAATCTTTCGTACGTTCTCTACGGCATGCACGCCTTCAATCACCATGGCCACCACTGGTCCTTCGATTACATAATTAAGTAATGCATCTCGTACATGTTGACCACGACGTTTCGTAATATCTTCCGTGTAATGTTGCTCTGCAAAATCCTTATCTACTTTTACCATTTTCAATGCAACAATTTTTAATCCTCGTTTTTCAAAACGCTGGAGAATTTCACCTATCAACCCTCTTTCTACACCATCAGGTTTTACTAGTACGAGCGTACGTTCGATCATTTTTTGTACTGCGTTGTCCACTTGAAATTTGCAGGTGTTCTTTTTAACTTTAATTGATTCTTTTTACACTTGCTTGAACAAAAATAGAAAATCTTTCCTTCTTTGAGAACATACATCATGCCTGTCCCTTTGGCAATTTGGTTTCCGCAGAATGAACACTTTACCATCTTTACCTCTTCTTACCACGCTTGGCTTGGACTAATGATCGTGCTTCTATTTCAGTTTCACGCAACATGATAATATCTTTTTCTCGAATAGGACCTTTTACATTACGACGTAGAATTTTATTCTTTTCAGGACCATCCAGAACTTTACAACGCACTTGCGTGATAGCACCACGTGTATCTGTTTTACCAACAACTTCTTCAATTACTGCAGGAATAGCCTGTGTTAATCTGGGATCTTTTTTCTTTTCCTGCTGTTGATCTTGCCTTGCGGGATATTTTTTCTCCATTTTATGACTTCAACTTGGAGGCAATTTCCTTGATCAGATCTTTTGCCTCTCCTTCTGTAATAATTGCAATAGCGCCAGTAGAAACACTTAATCCTGCTGCAGCCCCTAATTCTTCTTTACTTGGGACCTCAACAATAGGAATATCTTTTTCCTTGCATAAAGGTGTAAAATGCATGATAATCTCTGGAGGATTGACATCTTTTGCCACAAGCACGAGTTTTGCTGAACCTCGTTCAATTGCCTTGGTGGTTTCATTTGCTCCTTTCTTTATTTTGCCTGTTTTACGGGCAAGTTCAACGGCTTCATAGGCTTTCGTCATGAGTTCTTTTGATGCTTCGGCCATTTTGTTCCTCCATGATGTTTTATGATTATGTGTAGGAATGAGGGATAAAATTGCTTTAAAAAGGTTTCTACCTCCCAGTAATCTTTTTAATTCCTTCCTTTGTCCTCTTCTTATGCAACTGATGATACGTGTTTTAGATATTACTGGAAGAGCTTTTATTATCGATCTTGATCATGATGGAGAGGACTGTGATTGGTTTTACATTGATGAATTGGGAAAACCTGCACGAGAGGCTTGTGAAACTGATTTTCATCCTATAAATCTGCAAGGGTGCGTTGTTCCTCGTGCCCTTTATCATCGTCAGATTTTTGATTCTTTGCATGTAGCACATCGCTTTGCAGCACGAACAACATTAGAATATCTTATCGGATTTTATGAAGGAAATATTACCACATTACGACAGCGAGATTATCTTGATGTAGAAGCACAAGGCGAACTTGAACTTTATCAAGGACTTGTTGCTCGTTATCAACATGAACTAAGAGGATACACGTGATTGTTGACCGTATTATTTATGAAGGAATCTTTTCTTCTTTCTATCAAACAGCGTTTCCTACTTTTATGACACAAGATGGCATCGGAAAAAAGTACCATTCATCTCGCCCTGTCCTTGTTAATAAAGAAAGATTTAGTTCTCTTCGAATTATGTATCATTTTCCTACCTTAGGCGTTGGAATTGAATGCGAACGACTGTCTAAAATAGAATTAGAATTAGTGGATTATGCTTTCCACATCATCGATCTAATCTTGGCTTTCTTGAACGCCTCATCAAAGAAGAAGCTGGAAAATATCAAGGATGAGTATAATAAAAAATATATGTATCTTTTTCTTTTTTATCTAAACGACAGAAGAACTTTCTTTCGAATTGGATGACTTCTCCAGGCTGCACTTGTGCTATCGTATGTTCTGCAAGTCCATTCTTTACTGATGTGTCTGGCATGATGACTTGTACTTTGATGAGATCTTTTGAAACGGGAAGCCAATGAATAAGTTTAGCATTCAAGTCTTGCTTCATTTCAATGGAATGAAATTTCTTGTCTTTGAAGTTAAAGAGATGCATGAGGCGATATAGTTTTCCTTTTTCAAGTTCGTCTTCAACATAAAATTTTCCTGACGTTGTGAAACGACGCACACCATGTGCCGGAACATCTGGATGAATAGGGACCTCTACTTTTAGTTGTGGCGCATCAGCAATTATTATTTCTTTTGGATTTTCAATGAAAAAATAGCGATGCGTGTCTTTGTCAATGATTGTGCGGTTATAAGAATAAATTGCTTTCATGAATTCATCATAATTCACTACCTTGTCTACTTTTGAAGGCCCTAACTCTCGGACATAGCGCGCAAATGCGCCTGGGTGGAAACCACGCCTTTTGAAGGCAGCTAACGTAGGCAAGCGAGGATCATCCCATCCGCTAAATAACTTATTTTGGATAGCCTCTCTGAATCCGGATGTCGACATGCGCAACCCTGTGAAATTAATTCTTCCGATGTGGATATATTCTGGAATTTCCCAGCCGAGATATTTGAAAATATAGCGCTGACGTTCCATATTGACAATATGGTCTTTGCCTCGAATGACATGGGACATGCCGTTATCATGATCGTCTACAGCAACTGCGAAATTCATTAATGGCCAGACGCGATACTCTTCTTTAGTGCGTGGATGAGGCGCGTCATTAATCCTGAATGCCGGCCAATCGCGTACTGCTGGATTTTTATGTTTAATGTCTGTTTTTATACGCAACACTGCTTCTCCCATGTCATATCCTTTGAACATGCTCTGCCAACGCTCTTTTTGTTCTTTTATAGGAAGATTTCTACAAGGACATGACTTCATCTTGTCTATTAATGCCTTGAAGTCTTCTGGCTTACAAACACAGACATACGCATTTCCTTGATCAATTAATGTTGCTGCATGCAAATAATAGTCATCCATGCACGAAGACTGAATCACTGGTGTGACTTTTTGTTGTGTAATCCATTCAGCATCTTTGATAATCATATTGTATGCTGGTTCGTAAATATCTTCTGGATTGGTATCTGCAATTCTTACCACTAATTTTCCTTTGTATTTTTTGGCATATTCGGCATTCAGAAGAAGAATGATCGTATGTCCTATGTGTAAAGGGCCTGTTGGACTTGGTTCAAAACGGAATGCGTAGGAGCTCGCTTTCTTTAATTCTGGCAATTCATCTTCTCTGCCTCGTGGAGCAAATGTCGGCAGCTGTGCTTCATATTTTACCAATTCTTTTTTTCGTTCTGTAGGAGCAAGCTTTTGGCATTCTTTGATTATTGCTGCGATTTTCTTTCGTGTTTCTGGAATTTCTTTTTTTACTTCTGGCTCAGCCGCAATAAGTTTTCCTAGAATAGTTTGTTCATTGACTTGGTTATATTTTTCTAAACCTGCTAGAATAAGTCCCCGTATAAGATCTTCCCTCTTTGATTTTGTCTTTTTCGGCATACAATTATGTAGACTTTCTGTTTATAAGGATATCTTCAGAATTATGCACCTAATCGGCGACTACGAGACTTATACTCTTCTAAACATTGCGCTAAATCTTCTTTTTCGAATTCTGGCCACATCTTTTCAATGAAAAACCATTCTGAGTATGCTGCCTGGAAATTCAAGAAGTTTGATGTTCTTTTCTCTCCACCGGTTCGAATAATCATTTCTGGTTCACTATTTAAGTATAAACTCTTTGCAAACACTTCTTCATTAATCTGATTAATGTCTAATGTTCCTTGCTTGACTTGTTCTGCAATCTTCTTTGTTGCATCAACAATTTCAGATTGACCTCCATAAGCCATTGCGAAATTGACAATAAACTGCTTATGTGCTTTTGTTTTTTCCATCAACTCTTTCATCAATTTTTGGATCTTTTCCGGGAATAACCATATTCTTCCGATGAAATTGATGCGAATGTCATTTTTCTTCAAACGAGGATCGTCTTTTAATGATGTATATTCTTTTTCGAACAGATTCATGAGATAATCAAATTCTGGTTTTGGTCGCGAGTGAAAGTTTTCAATGGAAAAACAGTATAGGGTGAGTTCCTTGGCTCCATATTCTCTGCACCAATCAAGGATTTTTTCTACTTTTTTTGCTCCCCACTCATGTCCTTGCCAGGGTTTTAACATTAATCTTTTTGCAAACCGTCTATTCCCATCTAGAATAATGGCAATGTGCTTCGGCACTGCAGTTTTGATGGATTCCATATTTACTGTCATGCAATGAAAAACCCATTTCTTAACTTTATAAGATTTTTGTTGACTCTTTTATATCTAGAAAGGGGCAATTACTTTTTCTCTTTGAATTTTATATCCTTCATTTTTGAGAACTTTTTGTTTTATCTTTTTTTCTTGCTCTTCTGATTCATTTTTATTTTTTAAGGATTCATTAAAAACCACTAAAATGCTCCTTTTTGTCTCTATCCAGCCCTTTCTAGCTTTTCAGAAATATTTATATACTCTTAGTAATCACATCGATATACTATAGACTAGTGATAATAATGGCACTCTCTGATTTCGTCCTCATCCAACAGTATATTACTGTTATTCTTTTAGTGGTTGCCGCTGTCTTTTGGCATCGTTTACGCATGGATGCTGATCTTAGTCAATTGCGAGCTTCCCGCGTGTATGGTATGACTCTGCTTTTAACGTTGCCTTTTCTTCTTGCCGTTATGAAATTTATTCCCGTTACTATTTCAGCACTCCTCAATCATACTCTTTTCCTCCTTATTTTCCTTCTGCTTGCCGTGCGTAGCATGCAAAGCTATCGCAGTGCTTTTACTGAACGTAAAGAAGCCTTACGTGAACTCTATGAAGATGCTGGCAAACATCCTATTCGCCTTGAATTTGCGCGCCATATTGTTGGGCCAGAAATGGAGAAAATTTTTGAATTAAAAAATAAACTTGCTTCTGAGAAGAGAGAATTACAAGTTAAACTACGTGGCGTGACACAACGTGAAGAAAAAGTTCAAGAAAGACTTCAACGCATAGAAATTCTCCAAAAGAAAATTCAAGAAGACAATGCAGCTCTTAACAAGAAGACGATTGATCTTAAAGAACGAGAGCATCAATTAATACAGAAAGAAAAAACAATCCAGAATAAAGCTTCTGAGCATGAAGAATCGAAGAAGCGCTATCAAGAGCGAGAACAAAAATTACGAGAACGCTTACAGCAAATTGAAGTAAAAGAAACACAATTACAAAAAGATTATGAGCAACAGAAAAGCGAGACAAAGAAACGATTAGAAGAACAATACCAAAAATACCGCGAGGATTCACGTAAGAAAGTTGAACAGACTGAACAATCTTACAAAGAACATGAAGAGGAACTTGCCCGTTATCGTGAGGAATTAAAAACACAAAAACGTGATTTCTTGCGCAGAAAACAAGAATTAGAAGACCTTAAGGACGAAGAAGCAGATATTCGTAAAGAATTATCGAAATTACAACGTGTGCGCGTTGAGTTAGCAGGAGAAAAACAAGAAATTACAGCACAACGAAAACAATTGAAGAAAGAACGAGAGTCCTTTGAAGACGACCGCGACGATGTTCTTGTTCTTCAGGAACGTGCAAAAAAGAAAGAAGCCGTTTATGTGAAGAGGGAAATAGAATTAAAAGAGTATATGGAACAATTAAAACAGCGAGAAGAAGCAGCAAAACAAGCATTCTCTGAAGCTAAACGACGTGAACGCGATGCTCGGGAATCACGACAAGAATTGGAAAATGAACGACGCGAAGTTGCTCACTTGAAAGAGAAACTTGAAGAGGAGAGACTCAAACTAAAGAATAAGAAGAATGGTGGAGGAGAACCTCTTCATTCTATTGTTTTTGACCGCAAAGAAAAGAAAAAAGGAAAACAAAAAAATGAAGGAATCATGGAGGAATTGAAGAAAGGGCTGGATAGCATTTCTGGACTTTTTGGATTATAGGTGTGACTCATGGTACTTGATCAAATTTTACTGGCAATGGATTTACTTACTTTGTTGTTTGCTTTAGTTACGTTAGTGTACTTGAAGAGAAACAGAGAATACGAACGTTTAGAATTGGAAAGCGGATTGAATGCCCTTCTTTTTGGTATGTTTTTCCTTTTCATTTCGCTTATTATCACTACTGCCGTGTATTTTGGAAAAGCATTCTCAACTACACTTGAATTGTTCTTTCCCGAGATACAGACTTACTTAGGGTACTTGCAAAGTGTCAGTCAGTTGGCTTTGTTACCTCTTTTTGCCGTGTGCTTCTTAGTAGCCATCTTGCTGGTGAACAAACACTTGCCTCGTGCAAAAAAAACACAGAAAGAAGAATAATTATGGTTTGTCTTTGATTTCATGATGCCTGAGACAACGACACTCATATTTTTCTCTTTTTTGACCATCAATCACAATGATGGGCGAATGGTATGATGCTGGCTTTCCATCTATAAGACGTTGTGTACGTGTAGAGAATTCTTCGCATCCCTTATAATCGCATGCTCCTACTATTTTGTATACTCTATCAGCCATGCATAATAGATTTGGCATTCGGCCGAATGGTTCTCCTCTAAAATCCAAGTCAAGACCAGCAGCGAGGACGTTAATATCTCTCTGCACAAACTGTGCAATAACTTTTTCTATTCCACTATCAAAAAATTGGATTTCATCAATAGCTACCACTCGCGTAGAACCATTAACTCGTTCTAATAATCCTTCTGGATTTTTTTCATTTATCGCAATACATTCACGAGAAATGCCCATTCTTGATGTAACATCTGATGTTCTTGTATCGACTGCAGGTTTGAATAACATGTAATCATATATTCTTGCATAATCAAGAACTTTTAAACGAAGAAGCAGCTGCCCGGTTTTTCCACTCTTCATGGGGCCGCAATAGAGTTCGAACACTCCAGGATTAATAAGAGAATTATGGCGGGGGTGATGTATCTCCATATCCTCCATTTTTCATTTCTTTCTTATAAACTTCTCTGATCTCTTGTATGGAGTTCCCTTTACAGAAAACTTTATAAAGGAGTATTAGATTATTTCTCATTGAATTCTGCATCCATTCAGATGCAACTCATGGCTTTCATAAAAAAGAGCAACATTATACACACGTGAGAAAACATGTCCTACGAAACATCTGACACTCTTAAAAACAGTATCCGTAAAGGAACGACTACTGTTGGTATTGTTTGTTCAGATGGCGTTGTCTTAGCTGCTGATAAACGTACTACCCTTGGCGGGCAAATTGTTTCTGACAAGCGAGTAGAAAAGGTTCGCAGAGTAACTGATAATATTGCTTTAACTCTTGCAGGCTCAGTAAGTGATGCAGAATTAGTTATTAAACTCCTCAAAGCAGAGCTTAAACTCAAGACTATTCGCAGCGGCAATGAACCTACCGTCAATGAGGCTGCAAATTTATTGGGATCACTCGTCTATCAAAATGTGCGACAATTCAGAACTATTATTGCCATTACAGGATTTCTTATTGCTGGCGTAGATCATAATGGATATCATCTTTATGATATAGGCGTTGATGGAAGTGTGGTTAAGCGTGATGATTATACTACAGATGGATCTGGAATGATGTTTGCAACAGGCGTCTTTGAAACATTATACCATAAAGACATCAAAGTTAATGAAGGAATGTCCGTAGCTGTCAAAGCTATCAATGCCGCTATCCAGCGTGACACTGCATCTGGTGAAGGTGTTGATGTATGGACTATTACGAAAGCTGGCGCTCAGAAAGTTTTCACTAAACAGATTGAGCGCAAACTAGAATTATAATTTCTTATGATTTCAATAGGTATTGAACGATGGTACAAATATTAGATGATATCCTTAAAGAATTGCCGAAAGGCTCTGTTAGCGATTCGGTGTTTGAAGGAGCCAATATTATTCTTTACACTAAAGACAAAGAGTTCTTTTTGACGAAGGGAGATGTTATTCGTGAGATTGTGAGCAAAATTAAGAAACGTGTTGAATTACGTCCTGATCCCAGCATTACCATGGAGCTTGAGAAAGCTGAAACTGTTATTCGAAAACTCGTTCCTGCTGAAGCAATTATCGGAAATATCTTGTTTGACCCGCAACGTAGCATTGTCATTATTGAAGCAGAAAAACCAGGCATTGCTATTGGTAAACAAGGAGAAGTTTTGAAAGACATCCGCAAACAAACGTTTTGGGTGCCTCATGTTCAACGAACTCCTTCCTTACGCAGCCAAATTATTGAAAATGTTCGCTCCGTCTTATTTCAAAATAATGATTATCGCAAGAAGTTTTTACACAAAGTTGGACTGCGTATTTACAATGGCTATACCAAAGAACGCAAAGAAGAGTGGGTGAGAGTAACATTCTTTGGCGCTGGACGTCAAGTAGGCAGAAGTTGCATCTTCTTGCAAACGCCTGAAAGCAAGGTGTTGCTTGATTGCGGTGTGAATGTTGCGTACGATGACTACAATGCATATCCTATGCTGGACAGTCCTGAATTCAAGATTGAAGAATTGGATGCCATCATTATTTCACATTCCCATATTGATCATAGCGGTTTTGTGCCATTTTTATATAAGATGGGATTCAGAGGGCCCATGTATTGTACGGCCCCAACACGAGATATTTCTGCTTTACTTGCTTTAGATTACATTGGTGTTGCTTTCAAACAAGCGAGGAAAATGTTGTTTGATGTTGAAGATGTGAAAGAAATGGTGAAACATACCATTACCTTAGACTGGGGAGAAGTGACTGACATTACTCCTGATTTACGTTTGACGTTGTACAATTCTGGACATATTCTTGGCAGCAGCATGGCACATTTACACATTGGCAATGGATTACATAATCTCGTATATTCTGGTGACATGAAATATTTGAGAACACAAGTGCTTGATCCTGCTAACACGATGTTTCCGCGTTTAGAAACTTTAATCATTGAAAGCACATATGGTGGAAAAGCAGATATTCTTGGCTCAAGAAAAGAAGCAGAAGTGCGTATGATTCATCGTGTGAATGAAACTGTACGTCGAGGTGGAAAGATTCTTGTTCCTGTGTTAGGTGTAGGACGTGCGCAAGAAGTTATGTTAATCATTGAGAAAGCTATGCGTGAAGGTTTATTAGAGCGTGTTCCTATTTATGTACAAGGTATGGTGTGGGATATTACTGCCATTCATACTGCCTATCCTGATTTTCTGAATAGAGACTTAAGAAAAGCAATTTTCCATCATGATGAGAATCCTTTCTTGAGCGAGGTGTTTAAGAAAGTTGCAGGCAAGAAAGAACAAGACCAAATTATTGAAGAAGGTGGGCCTTGTGTTATTTTGGCTACTGCTGGTATGTTAAATGCTGGAGCAAGTTTAGAATATTTCAAACGTTTGGCTGATAATCCTAAGAATACTATTCTCTTTGTCAGTTACTTGGGAGAGGGAACTATCGGACGTAAAGTACAGAATGGAGACAAAACTGTTGTTATTGGTGGAGGTCCTCAACCTGAAACTATTCATGTCAACATGGAAGTTGCTACCATCACTGATTTAACCGGCCATGCTGGAAGGAATGAATTACTACGCTTTGTGCATCACTTGAATCCTAAACCTAAGAGAGTGATTGTTAATCATGGGGAAGCTACCAAATGCTTAGAATTAGCAAGCTCTTTGCATAAGATTAACAACATTGAAACGAATGCACCGAGAAACTTGGAAACGATACGGTTACGATAATTTATTCTTTATACATAATTTCGGCAGGTTTGACTTCGTATTCTGAAATAAGTGCCTTTCCATTGACTTCTCTAAGCAAATATGGTGTTTTATCAATTTTTATTATTGTTTCTTTTTCTCCATTTTGATCAAGATCTTCACATAGAATTTCTAATTTATTTGGATGGACAAAACCATACTGGACTGATTTTGGATTTGGAATTTCAAGGTTTCTTTTTCCACATAATGAAGGCTTGAAACTAAACATGAGGGATGTTCCCAAACCTGCAACCGCGCTTGCGAGTAATACTTTGCTATATTCTCTCATATCTCTTCTTGTTTCATACATCTATTTAAAGCTTTATCTATGTTACCACTTATAAGAAATAACTAAAGAAACCTTTATATATCGTCGTTCTTTGTTCTTTTTCTATGAAAAAGACCCTTTTAACAATGCTCTTGATCCTCTTTTACTTTGCTTTAGGATTAACGAGTGGGATCTTTTTGAGTGGATACATTCCTTCTGAGCAATTACCGGCAGGAAACATCTTTGCCGTTCCCGAGGAACGCTTAAGCCCTGGCGACCATATCAAAGAATCTCAGATTAAAGTGTATGACAATAAAGTTGAAATTTCGTTAGGAAATTATCAAGGCAGCTGGGCTCGCTTTGCTGGCAGCAATTCCATGGATCCTGTCCTCGACGAAAGTGCGAATAGCATTGAAATCATTCCTCAAACGACAGATGATATTCACCAAGGAGATATTATTGCCTTTAGTTATGGGTCTAGCCTTATTGTTCATCGTGTGTTGGATACCGGTTATGATACAGAAGGTTGGTATGCCATCACAGGCGGTGATAATTCCAATATCGCTGATGCAGGCAAACGCAGATTTTCAGATATCAAATATGTCACCATAGGGATACTTTACTAATATGCCAGACTTACCTTTTGCTAGAACGAATGATGGATTACTGAGAATTAGCAAAGGCAGTATTCTTTTTGTCGATAGTTTGCTCCACCGTAATCTTCAATCCGATGTCGATCTTGAGTATCATCTTACCGGTATCAGAAATGAGAATCCATCACTTGTAGATTTCATTACTAAAAAAATTGAAGGGACTTCCGATGAAGAACGAACTGCTTTCTTAGAAGGATTTGTTTGTACGTATGAAATGTTCCGCCATCAACAACGCGCTAACAATTTTGTTGAAGAATTTACAGAGATGTTTACTTATTAATTCTTTTTCTTTGCTCGTTTTGTTTCGAATTCTGAAGCGCATTCAGATGTACAGAACATGTAGGTTTGATTGTCAAATTCCTCTTCGACAACTTTTTCATTCACGAGGAGATTTCCACAATTTTGACATTCGGCTATTTTCTCTTCGTCTTCATATCCTTTCATGAAACCTTCATCAATATCGGTGATTTCATCTTCCTCTTCCATTAACTCTTCGCGTCCAGCGTCAGAGTATATTCCCTCTTCAGTATCTCCTGTTTCCATGTCTTTCATTTCTTCCTCTTTTGTTTTTCCTTCAACCATTATTAATTTTTGATTAAGTAATGCTTTAAAAAGATTTCTTTCCTCTAATTACTGTTTTCTTTCACTACGATCGAGAAGGGACCCAATCCTGTAGGAATGTCTCCTATGATCTTTAGACGCTGCGTGTCGAGAATATATATCTTATTTTTCGTGTGGCTTGCGATATAGGCTCGGTCGCCTATCATTGCTATATATGTTGGCGTTTCTACATCGATCTTTTTTATGACTTCGAAGGTGTTCAGGCTGAGTACTGCTACCTTGTGTTCATCCTTTAACGCAATGAGCGCAATTTGATTCTCTGGTGGCACAAAAGTGACATGCACGGGATTAATGCCTACATGAATACGACGAGATTCTTTTCCCAATTTTAAAGGAATAAAAGAGATGTCATTGCTATCCTTGTTTGTCACAATGGCTAAGGATTCATCATCACTTACTGCAATGCTTTCTGGTGTTGTTCCAACGACAATGTTTTTTGCGATGTTCCTAATGAAAGGGTTGACAATTGAAAGTTCATTTGAATCTGCATTTGTCACATACAACCTATCTTTTTTCGTGTTGAGAACCATTTGTCGCGGATTCTTTAAAAAGAAAATATCTTCTTCTTCATATGTTTCTTTGTTGACTACTTTTATGATATTATCATTCTCACCCGCAACATAAATTTCATCTTTGATGGCAGCGATGCCTAGAGGTGTTTCACCAACAGACATTGTTTTTTTTACTTCATTTTTGTATGTGTCGATAATGCTGATCGTGTTATCATTCGTATTTGAGACATATAGTCCTTCACTATCCCAGTATCCATATGTTGGTTTTTTCCCTACTGGAATCTTTTTTATCACGTTTTCTTCATCAAGATTAATATACCACACATCATTTGATAGTTCGTTGATTACATAAATTTTTGTTCCTTGTCCGGTGTACACTTTTTTATCTTGGTGAGATGGAAGTAATGGTGTCTGATTAGGCTGAGTGGAAGGTTGTTGCTGTGGTGGTTGATATTGTTTCTGAATTGGTTCTTGTTTTAATTGAAGCGAAATAGGAACTAGCTCTGGAAAGAATACTATGACATTTGCAATAATAAATGCAGCAAGAATTAGAATTACTATAGTAATGAAAAACTTTTTTTTGAGAGGATGTTCTGGCGGTGGAAGTTTTGGCTGTTCGAGTGTAAATGATGCGTCCACTGTACGTTCTTTGCATTCTTTTTTATTTAAAAATCTTCGTGATATCTCAGAAAGAGTGTCAAGGAAGGGGATAGATAGGGGAAAAGAGGTGTTAGGGAAAAGACATAGCAGATAACCCTACCTACCCCGATCCAGTGACTAGGAAGTTGTGAATGGGTGAACTAAAAAACGTCAGCGTCCCCTCTTTTTATTTTTAGGAACTCTAACCCCCAATATTCATGAAAAGAGGAAGGGACTTATAAATTTATCGAATTTTTTTCCACTTTCTCCTCGACAGTGGTACAAAAACAAAACGTTAATGGCCTTCTTTTACTCTTTTTGTTTTAAAGCAAATTATTTAAAGGAAGTCTTCTTTTTTTCTTTTGAAAAAGATGGTGCATATTGCAGAACGTGAGATTCAATTACCTGATGCCGTTATAGCTAAACTCTTGAAACTTGCTGCTGAAGACAATAGTGTTATTTCTTTGGGACCTGGAGAACCAGATTTTAATGCTCCTAAGCCTATTATCGATCTTACGAAGAAGTATGCGGACAAATGTAATCATTATAGCCCTCCAGGAGGACGACAAGAACTGAAGGAAGCCATTATCAAGAAATTAAAGAAAGAAAACAAAATTGATGCACATCCCAGCAATGTGATTGTGACGACGGGAAGCCAGGAAGCTCTGTTGTTGGCTACTGCCTGTACCTTAGATGTGAGCGAGCAGATTATCATTCCTAATCCTAGTTTTTTAGGATATTTGCCGATGTTTGAATTGTTTGATGCTTTTCCTGTTGCCTTAGAATTACGCGAAGATGAAGGATGGGATATTAATGTTGATCGCTTGAAAGGGTTGATTGATCCTAAGAAAACAAAAGCCATCATGATCAATAGTCCAGCGAATCCTACAGGAACGGTGATGAGCAAAAAAGTGATGGAAGAACTTGCCGATGTTGCTTTAGAACATAATTTGTATATTTTTAGCGATGAGGCCTATGAACGCTTGATTTATGGCGGAAAGAAACATATCAGCATGGCCAGCTTGAATGGTATGCAGGATCATGTTGTGAGTTTTTATACGTTCAGCAAAACTTTTGCGATGTGCGGTTATCGTGTTGGATATGCAGTTGGACCTCGTAATTTGATTGAAGCGATGACGAAGACACATATTTATACGACGTTATGTGCGCCGACAATTAGTCAGATGGTTGCTGCAGATGCATTGTCTATTCCTACCAAATATATTGATGTGATGGTGCATGAATATGATAAACGACGAAAATTTATTGTCCAACGCTTGAATGAGATGGGATTACCGACTGTTACCCCGCATGGAGCTTTCTATACTTTTTCTAACATTCAAAGTGTGCATGACAATAGCTTTCAGTTTGCGTATGATTTGTTAAAACAAGCGAAAGTTGCTGTGATGCCCGGACGTGAATTTGGGCGCTATGGTGAAGGATATATTCGTTGCAGCTATGCGACTGAATTGCATGCTATTGATGAAGCGATGGAACGCTTAGAGAAGTATGTGAAGAAACACAAGAGAAAATAATTATTGTTTTTTGTTTTGTGACGCATACATAGCTGCCAAACGTTCGAGATGGCTTTGTTGGTTTGGAGTAATGAAGAGACCTTCCTCTTTAAAGTTTACTTGCACATTACAGCGTCCTTCCAAAGAAAGTGTTAATGGAAGCGGATACATAAATTCTGGGTTGATTTGTTTCGTGAGTTCTACAATCTTGTCGTCTTTATCAAGTCCAAGAAGCTCATAAAGCATAGCCACCCTTTTCATGTTCTTCACAGTTCGTGTACTGCCCAAATTATAAATGCGATAAGCCAAATTTCCACTACAATAATCATTAATTAAGGCAGCACAAGAAGCAGGTGAAACATCTGCTACCATATGGCGGTAAGATTGCCCTGCAACCTTTGAAGTTTTAAAGAGATCTCTCACTTTCTGCCTTAAAAGAGGACTTAAATCTCTCTGTGCAAGATCTAATGCTTCATCATAAGTTTTGCGTTCCATATCTTATCTCTATTTTTGTCACTTTATAAAGGTAACTATAAGGGAACAATCTTAATAAACTATTGAAGGAACATTTTTCGATATGAAAGAGGCGGCAGGCAACCATAAGTCTTCTGGCATGCTTATCCGTGATGCTATTTTTGGCGTCAATGATGGTATTGTGAGCATGCTTGCTTTAATTGCTGGATTGAGCGCTGCCTTGATGACTACAAAAGTTATTATCATTAGCGCTTTTGCTGAAGCTTTTGCTGGCGCATTATCAATGGCTGTCGGCACGTATATTAGCACAAAAAGCCAAATGGAATTCTTACAACATGAACTTGGCGATGAAAATAGATCGGTTGTTCAGCGACCGCGACTTGAGCGCAAACACTTGATTGAGATTTATCGCAAGAAGGGATTCCAAGGAAAAGAATTAGAAAGCATTGTTGATAAGATTATGTCAAACCCTAAAGTCTGGAAAGATGTTATGCAACGAGAAGAACTCGGCTTTAGCCCAGCTATTTTACAGAATCCCATTCATAGTGGTTTTGTCATGTTTATTGCTTTTCTTATTGCATCTATGGTGCCGCTTGTTCCTTACTTTTTCACCACTATGCATGACTTTGTATTTCCCATTTCTGTTTTCAATGGGCTTCTCTTACTCTTTATCGTTGGTGTAGGAAAAACTCATTTTACAAGACGACATCCTTTGCGTAGCGGCATGGAGATGGTCATTATTGGAAGTATTACTACTGCATTAGCATATGCTATTGGGACGTATCTTCCTCTTCTTTTTGACTTATGAAAACAATGCATGATCTCTCTTTTGGAACTGCTGGCATTCCTTGGAGTGCAAAGAAAGGAACAACACTTGACGGCATTCGCAAGGTGAAGGAACTTGGCTTAGGTAATATGGAACTAGAATTTGTGCGTTCTATAAACATTACTAAAGAAAAAGCGCCACTTGTAAGACAGACTGCAGAACAGGAAAAGATTGTGTTAACCTGTCATGGACAATATTGGATTAATTTGAATGCTTCCGATAAGAAAATCTTAGATGCAAGCGTTCAACGCATATTAGATGCTTCTCGCATCGCCAGCCAATGCGGATGTTGGAGCATCTGTTACCATATGGCGTATTATGGAAAAGAAGATCATCAAAAAACTTATGATCGCGTTAAAGGATATTTGAAAGACATTTTCAAGACGTTACGCAATGAGGGACATGAATTATGGATACGACCTGAAACAGGCGGAAAGATCAATCAGTTTGCAGATAGCTATGAATTGATTCGCTTAGCTGAAGAGATGGATCACCTATTACCCTGCTTTGATTTTGCTCATCAATACAGCAGAACTCTTGGACAATGGAATACGACAGAAGAATTTCGAAAACTACTTACTGCTGTTGAGAAACATTTAGGCAAACGAGGATTAGACAATATGCACATTCATATGGAAGGTATTGAGTTTACACAACGTGGAGAGAAGAATCATGTTGATTTGAACGAGTGCCCTTTTAACTATCGTGATCTCTTAAAAGTTTGGAAGGAATTTAACATTAAAGGCGTTGTTGTGTGTGAAAGTCCTAATATTGAGCAGGACGCCTTATTGCTTCAAAAGTTTTATAAATCGATCTAAAATAATGTTCCCTATGACAGACCAACAAAAGGAACCGTACACTAAAGGAGAAAAGAAATACACCATAGAGTTTGATCGAGAGGCTTGTATTGGTGCTGCTGCGTGTTGCGCCGTTTCCCCTGAAAATTGGGTGATGAACCAAGACGGAAAGCCGGATCTCATTTATACTGAAATTGGTGAAGATCGTTTAAAGGAAAATATAGAAGCTGCAGAAGTCTGTCCTGTACGTGTGATTAAGCTGAAAGAAAAAAAGACGGGGAAACAGTTAGCTCCTCAGTGATTATATGTAATTTTATATTTATTTATAAGTATATTATTAGATTTAATTCTACATAGAAAAGTATATATATTACTTTAGACTTCTGAATGTGCTATGGGTTCCAATCGCTCTAAATTACAATATCCTAATGAAAAACAATTTACTCTTACTATCCCCCAGACCTTAGTTAAAGCTAAAGGTTGGCAACGTGGCGATGAAATAGAATTTGTTCTCGATGACAAAGGCAACATTCTGCTGAAGCGAAGTGGTGCTTCATGAAACGTTCTCTTCTTTTTGGCTGGATTCTCTTTGCACTCTTCTTACTTGTTTTTACCTCGGCTTTTGAATTTTTGACGAATAACCAAGGCAGTTTTGATCAAGGAACATATGTCAACACCACCTATAACATTACTCTCCAAGGTCTTCAACTCAACAGCTCCCGTCATGAAAATATTACTGCGGGAACTTATACGAGCATGATTTTTGACGCAGGAAGAAATGCAACGTGGCAGTCCATAACTCTCGATAGAAAACTCACTCAACAGGAATATCTTTTTGTTGTCGAAGGAACTGGGTCAGTATATGCTTCGCATAATGGCGGAGTCAATTGGACAAAGAGAAATAATGATTATGGCCATGGATCAAACACACGCGATATGATGGCTGATGATAAATATGTTTATATCCTTTATTCAAATTCTGGAAAAGAAGTCTGGCGATCTTCAGATGTTGGGCGAACATGGATACTCATGAATAGCACTATTTCTGGAAACGCCGTTCTTGTCAGCGAAGCAGATTCACGCAATAATCTGTATGTGATCAGCGGACCTGGCACTGTTTACAAATCAAATACTTCTGGAACAACATGGACCGTTCAAGGTGATTTCAATGGCGGCGGAGCTACCAATGCTCGCGCATTAGCTATTAATGGTACCGATGCACTCTTTGTTGTTGATGGCAATGATGCCGTGTATATGTCCACTAATGAAGGAGTGAATTGGACACAACGCATTTCCGATTATGGTGGCGGAGCAGTAGATGATATGGATGCATCCAATAGCTCTTTGTATATTTTATTTAATAAACAGATCTATCGTTCAAACAATTCTGGAGCATCGTGGGGTATTATCAACAATAGTTTTACTCCTTATTCACAGGACGGCTTACGTTTGCATATTGCTCGCAATAATTACTTCTATGTTATTGATGATCCTGGAAGAATTTTTCGTTCTTTGGATCAAGGTTTCACATGGAAAGATATCGGTGATTTCAACAATGGAGCCTCTAACAATGCTCTTGGGTTGACAAGTTTGCTTATTTCGACGAATGTTACCTATCAAGTACGCAGTTGTTCATTGAGTAATTGTTCTGATGGAACTTTCCAAGGACCTACAGGGGCTGGAAGCGTTTACCACGCTCCGTCAAGTTCTTTTTCCTTCCTTGGCAGATATTTCCAGTACTGGTTGAACCTGACAGCACAAGATGGTTATATCACCCCTGACGTGTATAATATTACGACAAGTTATCTGTTATCTCAACTTTCTAGTACGGCGAATCTTACCTTGAATGGAACTGCAGGAAACATCACAACTTTGCAAGGAAGAAATATTACGATCTTGGGAGAACTCATTGGAACTAATGGCACGTTAAATATATCCATTGATTCTCTTGTTGAGGCATCGGGAAATGCTCCCCTTACTTATATCAAGAACTTTACAACTAATGGAACGTTTGCTGTGGGATTGTGGTATTATGGTGATGAAAATTTCACAGCATCCAATGCCACTTACTTTGTGACTGTTCAACCTGAACAATCAAGCGGATCCAATCAGACTAACCAAACAAACCAAACAAGTGGTGGCTCAACTGGTGGAAGTTCATCGAGCTCCAGCGGACCTGGCTTTTCTCCTAATACAGGTAACTCTGCATTTGATTCAAAGTATCGTAGCGGTGAAGCGCCAGCAACAGCACAGCGTTCTCCATCAGTACCATCTCCATCATCCCCCTCTGCTTCCGCACCTGCAGCAACGCAAACACCAACGCCAAGCAGCGGACTAGACAGTATTACTGGAGCAGCAGTTAGCACTTCTTCCTCTCGCCTTTTGAAGATGACGCCAAGCGATAAGGTCGTAGGACTTGTTTTCCTCATTCTTATCTTAGCAGTTCTCCTTCTGTATCTTATTAAGCATATACGCCAAAGAAATGAGCCCCTCATTCAACGCTTCAAGAAGGTCATATCTTCACAGCCATCACAGCAACATTCTCTTTACCTTAACAATCTCAAAAAGATCTATGAAAAGGATTCCTTATCACGGCAGCTTGAACAGGTGAATAATAACCATGTGTTCAAACAGCCACCACAGCGAAATATTAAAATACAACAACCTCTTCTCCAAAACGTGCAACGCACGAAAGCGGGAAAAGCAGTTGTAGCATTAAAAGAGGTGTACAAATTATGAGCAGAGTTATTGGTATTATTGCCATCAAAGGTGGTGTAGGGAAAACAAGTTGTGTTGCACAATTGGGAAGCGCGTTAGCGGACTTTGGCAAGAAAGTTCTTTTGATCGATGCTAATTTTTCAGCTCCTAATCTAGGATTTCATTTAGGGCTTGTCAATCCTAAAAAAACATTGCATGATGCCCTGCAAGGAAGGACATCTATCCATAAAACTATTTACACTTATAATAAAAACTTGCATGTTATTCCTGGGTCATTATTGAATGACAAGATTAATCCTTTTCTCTTAAAGAAGCAGATTGCTAAATTACGTGACTTCTATGATATCATTATTGTGGATTCATCTCCTAACTTAAATCATGAAATTTTAGCTACGATGGTTGCGGCAGATGAATTGCTTGTTGTAACGAACCCTGATGTGCCGACGTTAAGCTGCACGATGCATGCTGTGAAACAAGCGTTACAGAAAAAAATACCGATTACTGGACTGATTTTAAACAAAGTGAGAAATAAAAATTTTGAACTTTCTTTAGAAGAGATTGAAGACAGTTGTGGCGTTCCTGTGGTTGGGTATTTGCCTGAAAGCGTTGCTGTGCCTGAAAGTATTGCCTATACGACACCTTTGCCGTATCATAAACCATTACACGATGTTTCTATTGAAATGAAGAAGCTCGCAGCTGCGTTGATCCAACAGGACTATAAAGATCCTCGTTTCTTATCACAATTACGCAAACTCTTTGATAAATCTGTGCGCAAAGATGAAGTCAATCGGGAGCTTTTGAAATTAGGAAAACCTCATTGGTGATCTTATGAATATTAAGAAGAAATGTCCTCGCTGTGGCAGCGGACATGTGGATTACGAAGGCGATGAAGATCTACGCTTTCTCATTTGTTTAAGCTGCGGATACGATGAAGGGGATGAGTATGAAACTCCTGGAGAACGCAAAGGCAAAGGTGGGAAAGGAACACCGTATAAACGCGGTGGATCTTTGAGAGCACAGAAGAAATAAAAAAGAAAAGAGAAGAGTGTAATTACTCTTCTTTATTGTATAACTCTCCAAAATGGTCAAGTGCCTCCCTATCATCTAAGAATTGATGTTTCTTTTTATACTTTGCAAGCTTATCTGTGGACAACATTCTACCATACATAATTGCCCCTGGTAATCCTCCAAGAAATGCACCAACGATAGTTCCGGCGTCTCCTCCAATTTTATGCCCAAAATATGTGCTTGTTAATCCCAACCCTACGGCCCCTATCACTGTTGAGCAAGCTAAAAGCGCACTTCTTCCTTCACCTACTTTGTAACTCAGAGACTTAACATCTCCTTTTGTTGCTTTATTAATACAAAATGCCGTTTTATAATATGGACCTCGGGGTGTCATTGCAACATTTGCGACTACGAAACCTACTTTATTTTTAGCATCGTAAATGGCAGGAGCTCCGAGAAAGCTTGTTGCATCTTCAAAAATGATTCTTTTATATTCCCTTTTAAGGATGATCTCTTCAAGATTATCAAAAGCTGCATATTTTTCAGTTAAATTTTTGTTCATTTTGTTTTCCTCCTCGATCACTTTCGTGATCTTTTGTTACTACTTAGTAAAGAATAAACTTTATATAAACTGAATTCGTATGAAATCATACTACAATGAATAAACAAGATCTCAAAGAATTAGGACTTACTGAGCATGAAATTGATATTTATCTAGCGCTTCTGCAACATGGGTCTCTTTCTGCATATGATCTTGCTGAAAAGTTAGGGTTTTATCGACAACTTACATATGATCTTCTTCATCGCCTTATGGAAAAGGGATATGTTCATTCTGTGCAGCAAGGTAAAACTCGTTTGTATTCTGCCGCTAATCCGCAATTCATCTTAGAGCATCTTCGTGAGCGTGTTGACCACTATCAACATCTTTTACCTGAACTCCTTCGCTTGCAAACACAATCCCATGATACTCTTTCTGTTGAAACTTATAAGGGAAAGAATGTTCTTCGCATTGCTTTTCGCGATATTATTACAACTCTTAAAGAGAAGGGCGGAGAGGTTTTGTGCACTGCTGTTGATGAAACTCTTGCTCTGATAGATTATAAAACACTTTGTGATCAATATGAACGTGATCTGCTTGCTTATCACATCAAGGAACGTGTTTTTATTAAAGAAGGGATGAAAGGTATTTTCACCAAGGGAACGAGTGCATATAGAACGGTGCCAGCACGGTTTTTCAACAAAAATCCTACGCAGATTTATGGTAATACTGTTCAAATTCTTCTTTGGGGACACCCTGATTACCTCATCATCATTCGCAATAAAGAAATTGCTGACTCTTATAGAAGACAATTTGAGCTCATGTGGAAGGCAATAGCTTGACCTTTGAGTAGTGCGATATGTTTATAAACAAATTCTAATATTTTCCTTTTATGGCTGAAAAGATGCGTGATGTCATTATTATTGGTGGTGGAATTTCTGCGCATACTGCTGCCTTGTATACAGCACGCGCTTCTTTGAAACCTTTTGTTATTTCTGGTGCTGAACCTGATCAACTAAGCATGACAACACTTGTTGAGAATTATCCTGGCTTTCCCGAGGGTATTATGGGGCCTGACTTGATTGTCCACTGCAAACAGCAGGCACAGAAATTCGGAGCAGAATACCTTGAAGAGAATGTTACTTCTTTTAAAAAAATAAAACAAGGCTTTGACATTAGTGTAGGAAAGAAGACCTTTCATGCTCGTACTGTTGTGATTAGCACAGGAGCTTCAGCGCGTCTCTTAAACATTCCTGGAGAAAAGACCTATTTTGGACGCGGCGTCAGTACGTGTGCTGTTTGTGATGCTGCATTGTATAGAAATAAAATAGCTGTTGTTATTGGCGGTGGAGATAGCGCTATGGAAGAAACATTAGCACTTGTGAAGTTTGCCACAAAAGTGTATTTGATTCATCGTAAAGACAGTTTTCGTGCCAGTAAAATCATGCAAGATCGCGTCATGAAAATGAAAGGGAAAGTAGATGTTATTCTTAACACCGAAGTATTGGAAGTGAAAGGAAACAAATTTGTTGAATCTATAAAGATTAAAAATAACGGGACAGGGAAAATTAGTGAACTTAAAACTGATGGACTGTTCCTTGCTATTGGGCATATTCCAAATACAATACTTTTCAAAGATATTGTCCGGTTAGACGAGCAGGGTTATGTTCTTACCGATAAACTTGGAAAAACAAATGTCGAAGGATTATATGCTGCTGGAGATGTGCAAGATTCTGTCTTTAAACAAGCCATTACTTCTGCAGGCACGGGATGCATGGCAGCTCTTAATGTCGAACGTTATCTCGAACACTTGAAAGCAGAGGGAACATACTAATGGTTGTTTATGACGAATTTGGGCCAGAAAAGATTTTAGAAGTTTATAATCCTAAGATTGGCATGCGTGGATTTGTTGTTATCGATAATGTGAGTTTAGGCCCTGGCAAAGGGGGCATTCGCATGACTCCTTCCGTCACTATTGATGAAGTTGCCAAACTTGCGCGCACGATGACGTGGAAGAATGCTTTGGCAGATTTGCCTTTTGGAGGAGCGAAAGCAGGCATTATTGCTGATGATCGAGTCATCACCAAGCAAAAGAAAAAAGACATTATTCAAGAATTTGCTCGCGCCATTAAAATTATTTGTCCTAAATTGTATATTGCTGGTCCTGACATGAATACAGGAGAAGAAGAAATGCGATGGTTTGTGGAAGCTAATGGTGATATTAAATCTGCAACTGGCAAACCTGCAACATTATGCGTTAAACCCGGACAAAAATGCGGCATTCCTCATGAATACGGAAGCACAGGTTTTGGTGTCTTTCATGCTGCTGTTGTTGCTGCCCATCATCGAGACATGAACATTGAAGGCATGACTATTGCCATTGAAGGATTGGGCAATGTTGGCAGCTTTGCTGCGAAATATCTGACTGATGCTGGCGCTAAGCTTGTTGGCATTTCTGATAGCAGGGGATTGTTGTATGCTCCGGAAGGTATTGATGTGAAAAAACTGTTTAGTGTTAAAGAGAAAACTGGATCTGTCATTAACTATAAGCCAGGAACCATTTTGTCCAATCGAGATCTTGTTGGATTGGATGTTGATATACTGGTTACAGCTGCTGTTCCTGATTTTATTAAAATAGGCGATATCAATAAAATTAAAGCAAAGATCATTGTTGAGGGAAGCAACATTCCTATGACTGCTGATGCTGAACAAAAATTGCATGAGCTTGGTGTTTTGGTTGTTCCTGACTTTGTTGCCAATGCTGGCGGTGTGATTAGCAGTTATGCAGAATACAAAGGAAAGAATCCTGATGATATGTTCAAATTAGTGAAACAGAAAATTCAGAAAAACACTCATGTCGTGTTAAAGTATGCTGAAGAGAAACATGTGAAACCGCGCGATGCTGCGTTAGAGATTGCGAAAGAAAGAGTATTGAAGAAATGCACAACGTGTAAACTGCCTAATGTTTAGTTAGTAATTCTTTCTTTTAGCAACATGACCGTATGATCTTAATTCGCTTAAGGTTGCGATGTGCATGCCAGTATCTTCTAAAGGATTTCTTTCCATATATTTTGTCGGAGGAGATTGTCGTGCTTCGGAACTTAATGTTGGTTCGAAATCTCTGAGGTCTGCTTCACCTGAATTAATTAAGTCTTCTATAGATCTTTCTTCTTGACTTAAAGGACGTTGAGAAGGCTCTTCAAAATCTAAGTCTTTTACTAGTCCTCTCGGATCGGTAGCCACTATTTGTTGTTGTTTCATTCCTAACACCTACCTTAGAATATATGCTTCTTTCTTATAAGCTTTGTCTATATATTTTTGAGAAAGAGTATATACTATCGTCGATGATAATATTCATAGAGTGCTTTGATAGAACGTGCTGCATTGTTAGGATAACTATAACACGGAATGCCTAATTCTTCAATGTGTTTCACATACATCTCTGTAAAATGACCGCCAGTTGATATTACTATGAGTGGCTTATGAGGATGTTTTTGATGTGTGTTTTTTATGATTGGAATTATCTCTGGAGAAATTAAAGGAGTTTGCAACAAAAGAATCAACAAGATCATATCTGAATTTTTATCTTTCAATGTTGCTTCAAGCGTTACCTGATATTGCTCATTGGTGACTGAACCTGTGAGATCGATAGGATTTTTGAGAATTGCTTCAGAAGATATTTTTCCTTTCAATAGCTTTTTTGTTTGTTCTGTAGGTTCGATAATTTGCAATCCTGCTGTGCTTAGTGCATCTGTTGCTAAAATACCAAAACCGCCGCCGTTGGTGATGATTTGCACACGTGAACCTTTTGGCTTGGGAGCTTTTTCAAGAATCTTTGCATAATTGAAGAGATCTTCTAATGTTTCTGCGAAGACAATGTTACATTGCTTGAATGCTGCTTTGTAAATTGCTGATGCGCCTGCTAATGAAGCTGTATGTGATAATGTTGCCTTGGCTCCTGCTGCTGTGACGCCTCCTTTGATGGCGATGATGGGTTTCTTTTCTGCTACTTTCTTTGCAATACGCATGAATTTTTTTCCATCCTTAATTCCTTCCACGTACATGCAAATAATTTTTGTTTGAGGGTCATTTCCTAAATATTCCAACATATCAGATTCGTCAACGTCCAATGCATTCCCATAACTGACAAACTTTGCAAACTTCATACCTTCTTTCGCAAGCAAATCCAATGTTGCAGAACCGACGGCACCTGACTGGCAAATAAAGGAAATGACTCCTGGTTTTGGACGTGTCAAGCGTGAACGAGGCAAAAATAAATTATCAAAATTAGAATAGGTGTCCAATGTTCCTAAACAATTTGGACCAACCATGCGCATGTTGTATTTTTTTAAGATGTGATGAACTTGTTGTTCTAAATCATGATTTCCTACTTCTGAGAATCCTGCTGTGACCATGATGATTGATTTTATTCCTTTTTTTCCACATTCTTCAAGTATTTGTAATACCATTGATGAAGGAACAGCTACCATTGCTGTATCGATGTGATGAGGAACTGTTAATACGGAGGAAAAACAAGGGAGATGAAGGATAAAATGAGCGTTGGGATTAATGGGAAATATTTTTCCTTTGAAGCCTGCTGTGATGAGGTTTTTAAGAATAACGTGACCTACTTTATCGACGTTACGGGACGCTCCTATGACTGCTACACTTGACGGTGTAAAGAACTTCTCCACTCAATCACCTCTTCAATCCTATAAGAAAATCAGTCTTTTTATACCTTTCTTACTAAGTGTGTGATTCTCCGCATTCCATGAAATCACAAACTGGACCTTTCTGTTGGAATAAAGGAGAGGAACATGCTTTCAGAGAGGCTCTTATAATATCCATTGCTTCATCAATTTCTTTTTTTGTTATGATATATGGTGGAATTAAACGGATTCCTTGCATGCCACATCCGATAACAACTAATCCTCGTTTTACTGCTTCAATGACAAGATCGTTTCTCATTTTTCCTGTAGGAAGATCGAATGCCGTCATTAATCCTACACCACGAACATTTCTTACATTAACATTTTCACGTGCAAGTTCTCGCAAACACTGCATCAGATATTTTCCTTGTTTTTTTACATTGAGGAGGAGATTCTTTTTTTTAATAACACGAATGATTTCTATTCCTATGGCAAGATCGAGAACATGACCGCCACCCCATGTTGATGATATTGATCCTGGCTGTGTCGGAAACATTTCTTTATTTGCTATGGTTGCACCGACTTGCAATGCTTTGGCTGCTGCCATGACATCTGGCTTAACGTTGTAATGTTGCATGCACCACCATTCTCCTGTCCTTCCCATTCCTGATTGCACTTCATCTGCAATGAAAGGTATATTCATTTGTTTTGTCATGGCTCGTATTTTTTGCACCATCTTGGATGAAGGAACATTGTATCCGCCTTCGCCTTGTATAGGCTCCATAATGACGCATGCAATCTCTTCTGGCTTGTGTTTTGTCAGGAGATGATCAAGCACTTCTGGAGCTTCGTCTGTGAAAGGAAGGCGCTCTGTTGGAATAGCGAGATAATCTTCTTTTTGTTGGTGCTTTGCTGTATTGGTTAAAGATAGTGCTCCTAGTGTTCTTCCGTGAAAGGCATTCTTGAATGAAATGCATACTTTAGCGTGATGCTGCTTGCGCATACATATTTTGATGGCATTTTCGACAGCTTCTGCTCCTGAATTAATTAAGAATGCTGCGTTCATTCCTGAAGGTGTGATAGTGAATAATTCTTCTAAGAGTTCGTTATGTTCTTTGACGAGAAAATCTTGACCTGCATATTTGATAGGGGTTGTTTTGTATTTTTTTAACACTGCTTGCAGTGCTGGGTGATTGTATCCTAAAGGAAGGGAAGATACTTGCGATGCGAAGTCTAAGAATGTGTTTCCATCGGCATCTTTGAAATAACATCCTTCTCCTTGTCCACTATGCACAAAAGGATGAGGAACAGACCAGCCACCATTGTGTTCCTTATTATATGCGAGAAGTTTCTTTGATTTTGGTCCTGGAATGGATGTAATGACTTTTGCTTTCATTTAATGCCTTGTGCTTTTTGTAAACGTTGAGAATAATCAATGAAGACTGTTTTTGTTTCACTGAACTCATGAATGCCTTCAAGTCCAGCTTCTCTGGTTCCATTACCTGTTTTTTTAATACCTCCAAAAGGAAGATGCACTTCTGCACCTATGGTTGGAGCATTGATATAGACAATTCCACTTTCCATTTTTTCGATAGCATACATTGCTTTGGTGATATCACGTGTATACATGGATGCTGATAATCCATATTCTACTCCATTGCAAATCTGAATGGCATCATCGAAGTTTTGTGCTTTGATTAACGATAATACAGGACCGAAGATTTCTTCTTGGGCGATGCGCATGGTTGGCTTGACATTAGTGAAGATTGTTGGCTTGTAAAAGAATCCTTTTCCTTTGAGTGGTTCTCCGCCTGTGAGAAGTTTAGCATTTTCTTTTTTTCCTATTTCTATATATTTGTGTGTTTTTTCCACAGCACGTCGTGCAATCAGAGGACCCATCTGTGTATCCGAATATAATGGATTACCAACTTTCAATTTATTTGTACGCTTCAACACTTTTTCTTCTACTTCATTAAAGATGTCTTTGTGAATAATCAAACGCGAGGTTGCTGTACATCGTTGACCTGTTGTGCCAAAAGATCCAAACATAATGCCCTCCAGGGCAAGATCAATATCGGCGTCGTCCATTAAGATGATAGGATTCTTTCCACCCAATTCTAAACCAACTTTCTTTAATCCTGCATGCTTCACAACGAATTCTCCAACAGCACGTGATCCTGTAAATGAGATTCCTTGCACGTGAGGATGTTGAATGAGATGCGTGCCTGCTTCTTCACCTTGACCTGTAACCATGTTGATAACGCCAGAAGGCACCCCCGCTTCTTGACAAATTTGCACCAGCCCCCATGCACATAATGGCGTATCAGATGATGGCTTGAAGACGATACCATTGCCGCAGATTAATGCTGGAGCTATTTTCCATGCCGGAATAGCAAAGGGAAAGTTCCATGGCGTAATTAATCCTACCACGCCGAGAGGTTGTCGTTGTGTGAAACACATCTTATGCTGCAGTTCTGATGGTGTAGTATGACCAAATAATCTTCTGCCTTCACCTGCCATGTATTCGAAAATATCAATTGCTTCTTGGACGTCTCCACATCCTTCTGTAAGAATTTTACCCATCTCTGTAGAGACTAATTTTCCTAACTCTTGTTTTCTTTTCTTGAGTATTTGTGCAATGTTGAGAAGGATTTCACCGCGATGTGGAGCTGGAACTTCTGACCATTTCTTTTGCGCTTCTATTGCTGCTTTGACTGCATTATCAATATCTTTTCCTGTTCCTTGATGGAAGTATGCTAATGGCTGTTCTGTTGTTGGATTTAACGTAGGAAAGACTTTACCAGAAGATCCTTTGACTTCTTTTCCTTTTATCCATAAACCGTATGTTCTCACCATCTTTTTCATAGAATGAGAACTTACTATTTCTTATAAAGATTATGTTTTATAGCCTAGCAATCTTTCTAGATGTCTTTCTGCATCTTCTTTATTTCTGGGATATTTAATACTATTAACAATTGATGTTAACCAATCAAAAGCAAGGACGCGTGGATTTTCATCAACTTTTTCCCATCTTCTTTTTGTCCTTTCTGTTGCATCTCGTGGAACAAATAATGTTATTTGTTGCAGTGGAATTCTTTCTTCTTCTATTACCATATCTCCAGGAACATCAGTTTTATGATATTCTACGCGCTCCTTATATTGTATTGCATAGAGCACAGGAAATGGATTCTGCACTAATTCTCTATCTTCTTCGCTTAATTGCTGCCATCTTTTTTCACGTAACTGTTCGATATGAACGAAGAGATCGTAGTCACGCTCTATCCATTCTCTTTCTTTCATAGAACTTCTCATATCTTTCGTAGCACATACTACTCTTTTTCTCTTTTTTTCCATTTGTTCTTGACTCTGTTGCGGATTCCATCCATATGTACCTCCAAATGTGCCGGATACATACCGCATAGCGCCAGCAATACAATCTTTTTCAACGACTGATATCCCTTTTCTTCCAACACATAACTCTCCAGAGAAAGGAGGGTTTCTTTCCCTCAATAAAACTTCTAATGATCTTAATCCAGCATTATGTTTATCAAATACTCCAGGAAAACTTGCTGCGTTTGAGCCGTGATAATATACTGTCATTTTATTCTTTTAATCCTTCTACCTTTCTTTCAACATTCTCAAATTCTCGACGTGCAAGCACATGTTCTCTATTTACTTGTTCTATCCAACTTTCAACTATTTCTTGTGTTGTTGGTTCTATAGAATGCGGAATTCCTTCATAGGAAATCATTTCTTTTCCTGTTTTTATCCCTAAACGAGGAGGTAATTTCATTGTTTGAAATGCTATAGGTCCTACGAAAGGAGATAATGTCACATATCCTATTTGGTCATGAATTTTCTGAAGAACGCCGTGATACGAACTCGTAGGCATATGGATTGTTACCCATGTGTTCACATACTCCTCTAAAGGATGACTTTTTTGATTTATACTTCCGCCTAAGCTCATAGTATTTATTCCTTTTCTGCCATGTACATTTGTTTAGGATAATCTAACGTAAAAAGATTCCTTGGCTCTGTTTTTTGATGGACCAAGAAACCACGATCTTCTAAATCAAAACTCGTTAGTAAACTTCTTGTATATGGTATTTGCATGAACATACCGCCACTCCTTACTGCATTTGTGGATGCATCAAGACATCTTGCAGTATCTTTTGGATCAATAACACCTCCAGTCATTACTCCTGCATCGATTACCATATCAAACTCTTCATTTATTGATAAATCTTGTATTCTTTTCTTTTCTACGTGACGTGATTTTCGTAATGCTTCATGAACATTTTGTTCATTCGAATCAATGCCATATGATTCTATTCTTTTTCTCTTTAAGAGATCTAATAACTCTCCTGTGCCGCAGCCAAGAACTAAAACATTTTTAGGTTGTTCTTCTTCTACTTTTTTTAATAAATATGCGTATATTTGATTATGATGCGTGCCTGCTTGTAATCCATTCCATTTATTCCAGGAGTCTTCTGAATTTATTTCAAAGTGTGTTGCATTCTGTGCTATAAACTCTATTTCTGACCCACTTTTTGTGGGCATCCTTTTTTCAACTCTTCTACATTCAGCCTTGGTCAGCATAGAAATCTCATTTGATCTAATGTCGTATGTTCCAACTATATTCAAACGAAATATAGGAGTATTTGCAATCCTTCTATGTTCGATGCTGTAATATACTCCTTCTGGGGTTATTACTATTCCTCCGTTTAGTTTTAGACATTCTTCTAGACTTTCCATATCTTCTCTTTTTTCTTTGAGAACTTATAAATCTTTCTATTTGTTACTACTTTATAGGAGCTATATAGGAAGGCATTTAAACCTTTAATGAAGCTTCTTTCTTATGAAAGAACCTCGCTACATCAAGATTGAATCTGGTGGATATGAGGGGTCAAGTGGCTATGCTCAACACCTTAATTCGGCTTTAGGAGACTATTTTCGAACACCTCCAAACGAATTAGAACGCATTGTTGTTGGAAGCTATGAAGCTCATCAACCTTTTACTTATCAATCAAGAACACGTCTTTACTGATTATTTCATTAGTTTTAAGAGAATCGCTTTCTGAATGTGTAGTCTATTTTCGGCTTGATCAAAGACAACTGATTGCTTACTGTCTAATACTGAAGATGTTACTTCTTGACCTCGTTTTGCTGGCAGACAATGCATGAAAATGGCATTTTTCTTTGCATGTTTCATTAACTTTGGATTGACTTGATACGGTTTCAATACTTTATTTCTGTGTTTTTCTTCCGACGATTGAATGCGATAGGACATCCATGAATCTGTATAGACTATGTCTGCGTCTCGTACTGCTTCGTGTGCATATTGTGTAAAGAGAATTTTTGCTTTTGTTTTTTGCGCAATTTTCTTTGCTAATGCTATGATGTGTGGATGCGGAAGAAATTCTTTCGATGGAGGACATGCAATTTTGATATTCATCCCCATAAATGCACATCCTAGCAATAAAGAATGTGTGACATTATTGTTTGCATCTCCCACATAGGCAAGTGTTAATCCTCTCAACTTTCTCTTTTTCTCAACAATCGTTAAAAAATCTCCTAAAATTTGGCATGGATGTTCTTCACTTGTTAAACCATTGATGACTGGAATAGAGGAATTTTTTGCAAATTTCAGCACTGCTTGATGATCATGCATACGAATCATGATCGCATCACAATATCGTGACACGACTTTTGCTACGTCTTGCAATGATTCTTTACCTTTTGCCCATGGAGACGTTTCTGAATGATAATCAACGATTTCTCCACCCATCTGGAACATGGCTACATCAAATGATACTTCTGTTCTCAATGAAGGCGCTTGAAAGAAGGTCATTAAACTCTTTTCATACAATGCTTTATTATATTTCTTTGGCTTCTTTTTGATGGTTTGGGCTAATGTTATGATTCCTTCAATTTCTTTTGCTGACAGATCTGCTATCGACAGGAGATGTTTCATTTGTTCCTTATTTTAACTCTTTTTAACACATCTTTTATGGTTGGATGGCCTTTTTCTTCAAGAATGTAATCTACCGCTATTATGGGCTTATTGGCTTCAATGACTTTTCCTAGGTTTACAGGAGTTCCATCTATGATAAGATCTGCATCTGCGTTATTAATTGTTGTTTGCAATTCTTTGATTTGTTCTTTGCTATATCCCATTGCAGGGAGGATTTTCTTAAGATGGGAATACTTTCTGTATAACTCTTTGATGGAACCAACAGCATGCTTTTCAGCATCAATAATTATTCCCCCATATTTTTGAGCTGCTACTGTGCCTGCGCCAAATGACATGCCTCCATGCGTTAAGGTAGGACCATCTTCTACAACAATGACCTTTTTTCCCCTCATACTTTCTGGTTGATGCACAACAATTGTTGAATTTGCATGGATGATATCTGCTTGGGGATTATATTTCTTAATATTCTTCATCACTTGTTCAATCTGATTTTTTGGTGCTGTTTGTTCTTTGTTGATGACGATCACATCTGCACTTAAGAAATTTGTTTCTCCCGGATGGTATAGTAGTTCATGATTTGGGCGATGAGGATCAACAACGACGATATGTAGATCTGGTTTGTAGAAACTAAAATCATTATTACCTCCGTCCCAGATAATAACGTCTGCTTCTTTCTCTGCCTGTCGAACAATCTTTTCATAATCTACACCAGCATAAATAGGAATTTCCATTTCGATCCATGGCTGATATTCCTCTTGTTCTTCAATTGTGCATTTGTAACGTACTAAATCGTGCTCTGTGGAAAAACGCTCACATTCTTGATCAACAAGATTTCCATATGGCATAGGATGACGTATTGCAACAACGCGATATCCTTGCTCTTGTAGTACTTGCGCTACTTTTCTTGATGTTTGTGATTTTCCAGAACCTGTACGCACTGCAGTAATGGCTATAACAGGAACTTTTGCTTTCAATTGAGTATCTTTTGGGCCTAATAAAGAAAAACTTGCTCCACAAGAGAGCACTAAGGATGCCTTATGCATAACGTCAAGATGAGCAAGATCTGAGTAGGAAAGGAAAACATCATTAATATGGTATTTTTTGATGATCTGAGGCAATTGTGCTTCTGGGAAAATAGGAATTCCTTTTGGATATTTCTTTCCTGCAAGCTTTGAAGGATATTTTCTATTAGCGATGCCAGGAATTTGCTCTGCCGTGAAACAGATCACTTTGTATGTTTGATTATTGCGGAAGAACACATTGAAATTATGGAAATCACGACCAGCAGCCCCCATAATGACTACATTACGCTGTTTCACCTCTATCCCTCATTCTTTACAAGAGCAAGTTTATATTTAAAGGTATCTAGAATTAGTTTTATTCTTCTTCTCTAATGCCCTCTTTTTTTAAATCTTCAATCTCTGCATTTCTGAGTTCGAGATCTGCAAGCATCTTCTTTGTGCGTACATTATTTTGGAACTCTTTAATATCAATATCTGAAAATTTTGTTTTATCTCTTTTTAATTCACGATCTAACATGAGATTAATCAAATGTTGAGAAGTTTTCTTGGCCTCTTTTTCCATAAGCGGGATTATAGTTGATGATGTATTTAAACTTTTTTATTTTAGAAAACCTTGTGCGTGTAATGATTCTATAGCCTTTAGAGTAGGATCTGATATGTTATACTTATTTATATTATCATATAATATCCATTGAGCATCATTAATTTCCATGGCTGGTTGGAACGGTGAAGAAATATAATCTGCCCTGTGCACTCTTGCTATTATTTGATCATGTGTATGAGGAGCACAACCTTGAAATTCTTGATGGTAACTTATATTGGTTATTTCTGTTCCTGGCATTTCTTGTTCTATTTCTCTGCATAAACACTCAAGATCTGTTTCTCCAAATTCTGGTTTGCCGCCAGGTAATATCCAGGTTTCTTTCTTTTTAACAAGAAGAACTTTATGTTTGTCTATTATAGCAGCGCATATGGCTAATCTCATCTTGTAATAATCGTCCCTTCTTTCCCTTTTAATGCTTTCTTTACTTGAGAAGGAGAAGTAATGATTACTTTCTTTCCACCTTGTTTTAAGAATTCTATAGCAGCTTCGATCTTTGGACCCATGCTTCCTTCTGGAAAATGACCTTCTTTGAGGTATTGTTGTGCTTGTTTCATTGTTAGTTTTGAAAGAGTTTGTTCTTTTGATGTTTCATAATTCAAACACACTTTGTTGACGCCTGTGAGAATAAGTAAAAGATCAGCCTTGAGATCCTGAGCAAGACGCGCTGATGCAAGATCTTTGTCAATGACTGCGGCAACACCTTTCATCTTTTTTCCTTCTTTGATAACGGGAATGCCACCACCACCAACTGCAATCACTATAGCATGTTCGATGAGTTTTTTGATAATGTTGCCGTTTTCTACCTTTACTGGCTTGGGTGAGGCAACGACTCTTCTATATCCTCTTTTAACTTCAAAGACCATTTTGAAGCCTTTCTTTTCCAATTCTTTTGCTTGTTCTTGCGTATACCATGGACCGATAGGTTTTGTTGGTTTTTTGAACGCAGGATCATTTTTGTCTACTATAACCTCTGTTAACAATCCGATGACAGGCTTTGAGATGTTGTGTTCGAGTAGCGCATTGTGCAATGCTTGTTCGATTAAATATCCGATTTCACCTTCAGACTCTGCAACACAAACTTCTAAAGGAAGACGATATGCTTTTCCCAATGCTTCTTCAACCCGAATAAGGATAGAACCTACTTGTACCCCATTGCCATGCGTAATCACAATGTTGTATTCTTTCAACAAGGGAATGATATGACGCATCGCTTCTGTAATGTGCTTTAATTGATTAGGAATAGAAATCTCTTCACCTTGTTTGACTAAAGCATTGCCACCTAAGGCAACCACTGCAATCCTCTTTTTTGGCATGAACAATAAAGAATATTCCTTCTTTAAATACTTTTATTTCTTCGCTGCATTCTTTTTATTCTTACTTCATCAATCTCTTGAGCATATGTGAGCATTTCATTCCAATTCTTAACATAGTCTTCGCCAACAACATTTACTTTGACGTCAACAACTTCCACATTGAATCCACCATTTGAAGCATATCTGTATGCGTATACTAAAGTAGCTTTATGTTTCTTCATTGGTGCACCAACCAGCGCATCTGATTGAAGCAGCTTTTCAATACTCGTGTATAACACTCTTCGTGGATTACATTGAACATTAATGAGATACAAGTTTGATCCACCTTGCTGATATCCTGTTACAGTATGTCTTATTTGAGGTACACGATCTAGCGCTTCCGTTACTTGAGTTACAAGACTTTTCATTTTACCACCAAGGTTTCTGAGGATAATAGGGATGTTTAGGATACTGTGGATAATAAGGATATTTGGGATACTGTGGATAAGGATAGTACTTTGGATAGGAATAATATCTGGAATAGTAAGAAGGATAGGGATAGTATCCTCCTGAAACATGCACATTTACTTTTGTGACTGTTTGAGACGGATAGTTTATTGTTTCTTGCGATTGTGACGAACTCCCTGAAGGAATACATTGGACGATGGGTTGATTATTGTAATACCCTGTGACTTGCTGGTTGCAGTTATTACCTGGAATGGGTTGTACTTGACTTTGCCCATAATAATTGTTGATAACAACTTGATTTTCGCCTTGTGCTTTTGTGTATGCATTTGAACTCTTGCTTGGCTTGTATGCGGCAGAACTGGTTGGACTAGCTGCTGCGTAGACTGCAATACCACCTATCACAAAAATTAATGCTACTACTAGGATTACTAGGCCATACACAAATTGTTTTTGTTCCATACTCTTCATCATGAAATTAGAATTTATAAAACTTTTGAGTGGTAACTAAAGCTTACATAGATCTTAATGCAGTGAGAAATATCTTTTTTTCTTTTTGGTTTGTAATGTGGATTACTTTCGCTTTAGACTTTTGGATCAGTCTCATATGTTCATGATATCCTTCATGTGGTCCTCTTCTTTTGTATAACCACACATACTTTAACAATGCTAACACGCCAGAAAGCTTTTCTCTATGCATGCCTCGTCGCGCAAGATAGCGTTTTATGATGCGATGCCATAAGACGTAAAAGGGCAGATCAAGCATGATTACGTGCGTAGCCCTGGCAAGAATATCTTCTACTCCCCAAGAACTGTAAACGCCTTCAATGATCCATGTTTTTTTCTTGATCAGCTTCTTTACTACTTGCGACCTTTCTTTTTCATCTCGCCTGATATCAAACTTTCTTTTCCAATAGATATCATCTAAGTCGTACTCTTTTATTTTTAATCTTTTAGAAATTTCTTTTGCTAACGTTGTCTTTCCACTTCCCATCGTACCTAGGATATACAGACGTTTCATTTAAGGAGTAGGTTCACAACGCGTTGTTGTTTCTTGTAAATTCTTTTGAGCTATTTCAAAATCAGATTGCGCCTCAGTTACTTGCTTGTTTGTACTTTGTATTTTTGTATCATATTCTTGTAGTCGCGACTCATATAACTGTTTTAACTCTGCTAATTTTGCTTCATATTCTGCTTGCAATGAACTGTACTCAGACTGATATGTTGTCTGCTCTTGCTGATATTGATTTAGATACGTTGTGACATCACTAACATCATCTTGCACGTCTTTGACATCTGAGGCGCAGCTTCCACCATATTCATAAAACTCTTTTTCTTTAGGTGTTTCTGTTTGTTGCTCTTCAAGAGGCACTTCCGGAGGCAGTAATTCTTCACTGATGCTTTCCTGCTGTGATGGGATTTGTTCTTGCGATTCTTCCAGTGTTGGGGCAATGGCTGCTCCTGTGCCAATCGTTGATGCACTTTGCTTTCCTGGAGAAAGAATCCACAAACTACTGATCACAACAACACAGAGAACAAGGAAAGCCACTATCATATGCCTTTTTTCTGGACGATATGCGCGCCAGCCAAAGACTTGGAGATTACGAATGTTCACCATAATAAAGAAGAGAGAAGGGATTTATATAAAGCTTTCTTACGCTTTTATTCCACATTTTTCTTCCAGTAAACGAATCGCTTTCTTTGTATCTTCAATCATTCCAGAAAGATCATCGGCTTCGTCTTCGAATGCTCTTAATTTATCTAATAATGCTTTCACTTCTTCTTCGTATTTAGGATTTTCTTTTCTGTATCCTAACTCTCTGCTTATCTTTTGCTTTTCTCCCTTAATTTGAAGAAGATCGTATTCGTCTTCTGTTTTTTGCTCTTGTAACTCTTTTAATTGGTTGCTGCAGCTCTCTGCAGCATTCTTTGGCGATTCATCCGGAACAGTATATTTTACTGATTTTGACGTATTTGTCTCATTGCCTGATGATACTGCCATTCCTGTTGTTGCAGGTTTGCATGCTGTGAGTATGATGATGCCTATCATCAACACTGCTAAAAAATATTTCATATTTTACTTTTAGAGAAAAGGATTTTTAATCTTATCGGCTCAGGGAACACATAGTTTTGGCGGATTCTTCAATAGAGCATCGATGATTTTAATGGCATTCTCGATATCATCTTTATGGGCAATGCCTGCTGTTGTATGAATATTGCGAATGGCAATACTTACTGTTCCTGTTGGAATGCCGCCTTTTGCCACTGAGATGCTTAATGCATCTGTTGTGCCAAAATCTGTGATTTCAAGCTGAATAGGGATTTTTGCTTTTTTTGCACATGCCCTGAATAAATCATTGATGCATTTATTTCCAATCATATCTGAATCTTTTATGGTAATACACGGTCCTTTCCCAATATGCTTTGTGCAATGATCCGCCACATTATCATCTGCTGCCGTTGTATCAATGACTAATGCCCAGTCTGGGTCAATGGAATACACTGATGTTTTTGATCCAAATAAACCAACTTCTTCTTGTACTGTGAAAACGAAATAAATATCGCATGAATCTTTTTCCAGTCTTTTTGCTAATTCTATAAGTACATAACATCCTAACCTGTCATCCAATGCTTTTCCACAGATAAAATTTTCATTTCCTAAATGGATGGAACTGGATGTGATGAATAAATATGATCCTATCTCTACCCCTAACTTTTCTAATTCTGCTTGCGATAATCCAGTATCTACATAAATATCCTTCATATTGGGAATTGCGCTGATTTCATCACCATTGTGAATTTCTTTTGTTGTGACCACTCCATGAATATGTTTTCCACCTTTGACTTGAATTTTAACACGCTCTCCAAGAAGAACTGCTGGTTCAATACCTCCAACGGCTGCCGCAGCGATATGACCCTCTTCTGAGATATTTTTAATAAGCAAGCCGATTTCATCCATATGCGCAACTAGTAGCACTGTTGGTTTGCTTCCTTTCTTATGCGCAATAAGATTTCCAAATTTGTCAATGCGCATTTCATCGACGTATGGCTTTATTTCTTTGGTAATAAAATGTCGAATAGGCTGTTCAAATCCTGAGGGACCTGCCTCATTCAATAACTTCATCAAAATACCATCTTTTTTTACCATATGACCTCTTTTATCGTGATGTATTCTTCATCTGTTTGCCACAACAAATAGGAATATTTTTTTCATTCCCACACATAGAACAGACGAGCTTTTCTTCTTCAACTTGCATATCGGCTTCACAACACATTGGGACTTCAATGTCTGTGCCACATATCGTACATGTTAAATCACTGTGCTTTTTTGGCATAGTCTTTGTAGAATGCGTGTTCTATTTAAAGGTTTTTATCTTTATGTATAACGCTCGAAATGAATTCTTTCTTTGTCAATGCCGGCCATCATGAGCATTTGTCTTGCTTCATCCACCATGGTAAACAAACCACAGATGTAGTAATCGGCATCTTGATCTTTCACATAGTTCCACACTACTTGCTGCACGTGACCTTGCGCTCCGCTCCATTTTTCCTTGCTCAACACGGGAATGAAATGAAAATTCACATTTTTTTGCGCCATTTGTTCAAATTCTTTCTTGTATAAAATATCCTCTTGTGTTCGCACTCCTAAGAACAACCATACATCATGTTTTGTTCCTTGTGCAAAAATCGTATGGATCATGGGACGCAATGCAGCAATGCCTGTGCCTGTCGCTAAAAATACTACTGGACGTTTTACTTCTTTTACTACGAAAAATCCATAAGGACCATTGATATCGATAACTTCTCCTTTTTTTAGGGTGTAGAGCTTGTTACTGGCATACCCTCCTTCTACTCGTTTAATACAGAATTCGAGTGTTGTCGATCCGGGAGTATTCGCAACGCTGTATGCCTTGGCCTTTTTCTGACCATCACGTTCCATATGAATGAAGAAGAATTGGCCTGCTTCGAAAGGGATGATTTCTCTTGTTTTGACAATGAGCGTGTACACTGAAGCAGTTTCATCGCGTATTTCTACCACTTCTGCCGTTGTTCTGATGGCCATATTCTCATCATTTTACGCTCTCTTAAAAAGATTGTGTTAAAGTTTTTAAAGACTGTTTTCTTCCTTTTTCTATGCTTTCCGATTACATTCAAAGGAAATATATTGATGACAAAACCCTTGCTTCCTTACGTTCTCGTCTTATGCATCAACGACCTTTTCCTCATCTTCTTTTATCAGATTTTTTCCAAGAACCTTTTATTCGCCAGATTGCAAAAGCACTTGCACAACAGGAATTTGTTTATCAAGAGTCAGATCTCTTTAGTTTTTCTCAGACGAAAGATCTTTCTTTATTACATGATCCTGACTTAACAGCATTGTATCGATTGCTGAACTCCTGGGAATTCAAAGAATACGTCCGGAAAATCACAGACATCGAAGTGTTGGGGGCTATTGACTGCTCTGGCTTTGTCTATCGCATGAAAGATTATTTATTGCCGCATGATGACCATTTGGAAACACGACGTGTCGCTTATACTTTACACTTGAGCAAGCCAGATTTTTCACGACGGGATGGAGGAGCCTTAGAACTCTTTGATAACGGCAAGGTTGTTGTTTCGTATCCTCCCCATTTCAACACTCTTATTTTATTTCCTGTCCAAGAAGAAAAAACCTTACATCAGGTGAGCGAAGTCATGACTGACAGAGAACGCTTTTCATTAGCAGGGTGGTTCCATGATCACTAAAGAATATATGGATCCTCAAATTGTGGAAGATTTGAAACAGGTCTTTCAGAAAGAGGGAAGTGTTCAGCTGCGGAATTTCTTAGATAAAACATGGTATACGAAAATGCTCGATCGTGTCAAACGCTTGCGCTATGAACATGTGTGTGAGCCTTTGTATCACTCTTATCACTCTACCATCTTTTCGGATAAGCGCTTTTTATTACCCTTGCATACCTTTGCTTGCACTCTCATGGGAGTTTCTTTCCAGCCTCGTGAAGCGTATGCCTTTAGCTTTCATCACAAAGATTATACCTTACTGCATGATGAAATGCAAGAAGAAGATGGCACACTTGTTATCTTTGATTTAACTCCTTGGTGGAATCAAGAAGCTGGAGGCTTTATCTCTTTTATTCAAGACAATCAAGAAGCGTTACGCGTGCTATCTGCACAAAATACCTTTACAATGATCAGAACAACACCCGAGATGAAGAGATTTATTAAATATGTGAATGTATTAGCTGATAAGAATAAGAGATATTTCTTAGAACTGAGGTATCCTTGATTATTTAATTTTCAATGCTTTCTTCAATGCTGGTTCATCAAATCCAACAATAATCTTTCCATCAATATCAATCACAGGAACTCCACGCTGTCCTGATTTTTCAACCATCTCTTCTCCAGCTGCTGAGTCTTCATCTACAAAAATTGATTTATATTTTACTTTATGCTTATCGAAGTATTCTGCAGCCTTATGACACCAGCTACAAGTGGATGTACGGTAAAGTAAGACTTCTTTATTTTGCATAATTTTTCATTTTATTCACTCTTTTTATAGTTTACGATCGTATGAAGCAATTACTTCTTTCAACTTTTTCTGTTTTCTTTTTATTGAAAAACCAACATATTGTGCATATTTATTTATTCCTTCTTGGTTATATATCCTTAATTCATATTGCCATTTTTTACTGTTAAAACCTGAATGAATCCTTTTTGCGATGGAGTATTTTATCTTTAATTTTTGCAAAACATTCTCGACTAGTTTTATTAGTTCTCTGTTATTGTTTGAGAAATGGATCCAACGCTTAGCATACTTTCTTTTTGTTAAGTTTTTACCAATAATTCCACCATCAGAATCAAATAAACCTTGTAAGAATTTATGTTGTAGCCCTCTGTGCAAATATTTTACCCTTTCTAACGCAAACTCATTAAAGATTCTACATGCGTCTACCGAATGAAAACTAATCTTATGAAAATCCTTTTTTTGTTTGTATTTTGCTTTTAATCCAGACCATTTTTCTAAGATCCTTTTAAAAGATAAAGCAAAATCTTGATCTTTGACCTCTAAATATACGCGCCCTGATGAGCCATGTTTATTTTCCGTTAGATTATATGAACCATCTCCATAAATAACACCCAATACATAAGCGAAATCTTTTGATGGTTTATATGCTGACTTTTTGATGGGGTTATATTTCAGCTTTTCTATCTTTAAGCCTGCAGCTTTCTTTGCTTTGTTCAATGATCCGAAATAATGACGAGATGCACCATAAAGATTCATTGGAATCTCGCTTCGACTCGGTGAGTGTTTAAGTTTTTTTGCTTTTTTCTTTAATTCCTTTATTACTTTGCCTTTATTCCAAGATAACATGAATACTCAAAAATTAATTTGTTTATAAGCTTCTGGAAGCTACTTGACGAGTGTGAAGAGTTTAGAAGATTTTCGGAATTAACAACTTTCTGTTTGGAGAGCTTTGCTCAAACCATAGCTAACAAGAGCTAAGATCAGTATATGCTGCATCGTTTTCCATGCCAATGCCATAAAAAAGCTTTCTGGAAACAAAAGAATGAGGTTATCCGTCTCTGGATTCAGCATCCAGTTGGTGTTGGTAAAAACTATCTTATGAAATATAGTAAATGATGCTGTAAATTCTGTTACCAGCATAGGGAGAAGCAATATCAATAAAATAAGAGTTATCCAGACGCTACGTTTTATCATCGCAGCAATCATCTTTTTGTCCTGTAAGACGCTGCAGATTAGCACAACTGCAAGAAGGCTTCCCAACCACCATGCTTTTGCTTTTTGATATAACCCTCTTACATCGTTTAGATGGCTTTTTTCTTTTTCATTGAAAAATTCTGTTGTTGCGGGTGTTCCAGAACGGTACAATGCTAAGATTTGTGTTACAGCGGCGTTGACATGTTCTTCTTGAAATTCAAGATATGCACCATTCTCTCGAAATTGATCATGATAAAAAGACTGATTGAGCATTACACCATATAAAGCAAGAAACACGACAATATAAGGAAGGATGATACTTCCACTCCAACTGAGAAGATGTTTATGTATTTGTTTCTTCATCTGCAGGCTCTTCGGCTTGTCCTGATGTTGCCAATACTTCTCTTATGACGGCATGGAATTCTGCAGCTTCTGCAGCTAGATTGTTTTGCTGTTCATATCCGTTTCCAACACGATAGTATGTACATCCAAAAATAAATGTGGGGATAGAACCTTTGGGATTATATCTCTTGAAAATCTGTTCTTCTGAAGATGGAATGGGTTGATCTCCTTTTCGAAGAAGATCGTCATTGGTATCAACTTCCCATAAATATGCAGTAACTTTTCCTTCGTCAATGTATTTCTTCATGACGCCCATGTACGTTTCCTTGATCCATTTACAATGCGGACACCATGATGTTGCAAAGAAACGAATAATTGGTTTGCCTTGCTCGTCTGTGCACAACGCATCTCCTGTTTCCTGGAATGTTTGGATTGTTGCGTTACTATACTCTTGCTGGTCGATGTAGACTTGATTATTTTTTTGTGAACAGCCTGCAATGAAAATTACAAGAATAATGGCCATAACCATGAAAATTGTTTTCATACTGTAAGCTAACAAACATTTCTTCAGCTTAAAAATGTTATGGTTACCTTAAGCATACCATCGGCACTTGTTGCGGCCCTGATCCAGAATTTGTCTTGTCATATGTGATAACTAATGCAAACGCCTGATTTGGAATGGGAACATTTGCGCCTTTAATTTGAAAGGTGTAGTTATTACCTGACGTGCTGGGAATGATAACTTGTTCGACATTGTTGGTATCATCTCGTACAGAATTGAATGGCATAGTAAAATCATTTCCATTATATATCGTTCCTTGCGCATCAATGACAATAAGATCAAGATCATTTACAAGATTTTTAATAGACCCTATCACTGCTGCAGGATCAGACCACACTAATGTGGCTTTAAATGGAGCATTTACTTTAACATTATTAATCATACATGTGCTATTTTGACCTGTTGTAAAACCGGAAGTATTATCTATTTTTATCATTTCTTTTGGACGAGGCAGAATATTTGTTAGATCTACACGCCCCCATCCTGCCATTGTTGATGGTGTACCATACCCCATCTCTTCAGCACTATTGATCAAGGTTGCCTTGATTAATGCGGATGAAGGGTTGATATGCTGCTTTTTGTAGAACTCTCTCAATAATGCAACCATGCCTGCGACATGCGGTGTAGCCATACTCGAACCTGTGCATGTAGAATAATCAGGACCAAGGTTGTATAATCCTGGGGTCACACTTTGATTTTTGATGCACATCCCACTGGTATATGCTGCTCGTGATCGTGTTGAGAAAATTTCTGTTCCGGGTACTAGAATATCTGGTTTTATTCTGCTATCATCTGTGGGACCTCGACCTGAGCTAGACCATACTTGATCTGCATTATCTGCGAGTGTTGAAGGTTCGGCAATTGTTGGCTTGTAGTTTTCACTTGCACCTACAGAAATAGCGTTCTTTGCTACTGCATGCGTTGCTATGGTATCATTTTGATATCCGCCATTTTGATATGCCCAGTTACCGACTGCAAATACAATATTCATGTCTTTATTATCCCAAATGAACTGATCAATGTCTCGAGCTTGTCCTTGATATAAACCAAAACTTGGAGGATAATTCACACCCCAACTGTTGGAATGAATACGTGCACCTTGATTATATGCTGGCTGGAATAAACCTGCAATTAATGCTGGGGGATAAACGATGTTTGTGCCACTATCACTTCCCATGGCTTGGAATATCAATTGAGCTTTTGGAGCAACGCCTGCATATGAGTTATCATAATTGTTGGTTAAAGGATTGCTTCCTGACAATATTCCATTGCCTAAGGCAATGCCTGCGACATGTGTTCCATGACCATTTCTATCGTCTGGGCTTGTGCTGCAACAACCAGAAACATCAACAATACTTTTTATTCTACTTTGGAAATCATTGTGCATGGTTGCATCATTGACACCACGATCTAATCCTGTGTCTGCGATTGCTATTGTTTCACCGTTGCCATAAACATTCCATCGTTGACGAGCAACTTTTGTACCTGTTATCGTAACAGCAACATCATTGACAATTTCATGTTCTCGTACTGGTTCAACCCATTCTACTCCTTCTTGTTGTGCCAATGCAGATATTTCAGAAGGATTGATTTCAAGAACAACATTTCTTTCCTTTTGATCTGCAGACTTAAAAAAAGAGACGCGCACTTGTCTACTATCGGCACTTATGGCATGATCATAATTTTCTGGATGTGTGTAACGCCACATATTATAGATAAGATGTTCATTTTGAAGTTGTTTTAATATTTGAGCATCTGCTTTGATCACATAAAATTTTGGATGAAGAAATCCTTCGATTGTTGTTTGCGCTGCTATTTTACGATATATTTCTTCAGCAACTGGGCTATCTACTTCAACAATGTAATATCCTGGTGATGCTTGTTCTGCTATGACTTGTGTTTCTTGAGCGAGAGTACGATGACGAAGTGCATTAGATTCTTCTTGCGCTGAAATTACACTTAGAAGGATAACTATCCATATGACATTCAATATTCCAAGTCTATATGGGATCACCATCATCTTTACCTCTGTTTTAGATGATTTTTACCTATTTAAACCTTTCTTTTTTAACTACTTAATAGTGACCAATAAGAATTCCCATCATTTTCTTTCTCCACTTTTTTTAAAGAAATGTTTATATAGTTCTTTCTTTCTTTTTACGAAGAAAAAAGGGTGTATTTATGTCTTCACAAAAAGCAGTTCGTTACCTTGTTTTTGGCCTTCTGTGTGTGTTGCTTCTTAGCTCTTCTGTTTCAGCTGCTTTTGAAGCTCAAGAATTTTTTTCTTCTTTGATGGGTAAATATACTTCGTTTATTACGGGAAGAGCAGCAGCTCCTGACCCTCCTTCAGAAGCCGATAGCGGTAGTATAGGAAGTGGTAGTCAAGGTAGTCAAGGATCATCATCTTATCAACCTACGACTAGCCCGCGTGTGCAATCTGAAGGCGGCGTTGTTGTTGTTAGCGAAGCGAAAGACGGAAGAAAGACCTTTGAAATTGTTCGACCCTCTTTTAAAACCACTACACGCATACTAACCACTGATGTAGGAGGAGGAACTACTGAACCTGCCCTTGTTGACTTAGATGGAGACGGTATTCCTGATGTTGATGATAATTGTCCTACAGTTATTAATCCACAACAAAGTGATTGTGATGGAGATTTAACTGGAGATGCTTGCGATTATGATTTCCCACAAAACTGCGCAACCAGCTCTTCTGACCTTGATGGCGATGGTGTCAATGATGGTCAGGATAATTGCCCTTTTGCATTTAATCCCGATCAAACCGATCTTGATGGCGATGGTGCCGGGGATTCTTGTGACATTTGTCCTTCACATCGATTACATGATGAAGATGGCGATGGTGCTTTGAACAATGCCTGTATCGGTGGAACAGACTGTACTGATCAGAATTCAGCTATCCATCCACAGGCAACCGAATTATGCGATAGCGTTGACAATAATTGTAATGGACTTGTTGATGAAGTTGGATGCTTCTCTTGTGAAACAATCAATAGAGATCATGATGCTTCCAATGCATGCAGTGACTGCAATGATAATGATTACAGTATGTATCCTGATGCACCAGAAATCTGCTGGGATTTCAAAGATAATGATTGCAATGGAAAAAAGGACTGTGATGATGATGCTTGCACAGGCGACACCACATGTTTACGACGTTGTGATGCTGACCGCGACACCTATCAAAGCATCTCTTGCGGAGGAGCTGATTGCCATGACAATGATGCTCTGACTTATCCTTCAGCACCTGAACGCATTGACGGCATGGATAATGATTGCAACGGACTGAGAGATGATCTTCCCGTCCCTCTTCAATCTACTGTTCAACCATCATTTGAAACTATTCAATCTTCTTTCCCAACCATACAGCAACCTGTTGCACAACCTGTAAGCAGCAATACTGCCCTTGATGTTTCCTCTCGTTTAGAACAAATGGCTCTTCGCTTACGTGATATTAACAGCGTTGTAGCATCTTTGGAAAATACTCATCCTCAACAAGCACCGCCTCTACGACGACATACTCAACGCATGACTGCTTATACTTTGGCTGTTATGCAGGACTTGCGCGGAGGAGATGTTACTGAAGAAGAACTTCGTCGCGCTCTTCAAGCTATCCGCAGAGACGTTAACCAATTGCATACGATGCTTGAAACTTTATCCTAATCTATTATCACTTCGCTTGCATAACACTTTATCCAAAGCTTTAAATAATCCTTTTGTCTTACTTTGCTTAGAGGTGTATTATGTCTTCAGGACAAAAAAAGCTTCAGAATGAAGAGATCATTATTATTGCTATTGTGATCTTGATTGTTATTGGATTTGTTTTGATCTTTGCCGGTTTGAAAACTTCTGTTATTGGTGGAAAGGAACAACAAAGCAAAGAAATCAAGCAGGAAATTCTTCAAAGCTTAGAAACTGTTGAGAAGAACCTCGATGATGTTGGTAAAATTTTAGATACTCCTTCTTAATATTTTATTACAGAATGTGCACTTTCGCAACCTATAAATACCACTCTTTATCTCTCTTTTTATATGAGATTAAGAACGACCAAGATTTTGTATTGGGTCATTACCATCTTGTTTGTAGCAGCTATGATGATGTCTGGTATCTTAGAATTAATGCAGACTGAACAATCACAGGAAGTCATGGAACATTTAGGGTATCCTCTTTATTTGAATATTATCTTGGGTGTTGCTAAAATATTAGGCGTACTTGCTCTTCTCCAACCTTGGTTTAAGACAATTAAAGAATGGGCGTATGCTGGATTTACTATCGACTTTATTGGGGCTGGTTTGTCCATGTATCTTGCTGGTGATAGTATTCTGAATGCAGCGTCAGTGCTTCTGTTTTTAGTTGTGATGTTTACATCCTACACTCTATGGAAAAAAGTTTATTCATTCTAAGAAATAAGAAGATTATTTTTGTTTATCCGCGAATGTTGAGACATCTATACATCTTTCCCGATGGTAGTCCAGGCTGTACTTTGTAGGACATCAGTATTGCGTATGGCTGAGCTGCATAAGGTTGTGGAGAGGGGAATGGAACATTCTTTCCCACAATTTTTATTGTATATCTCCCCGATAGAGGGTTAGGAATGATGACCTGTTCGACATTGTTGGTATCATCACGTGTGCTGTTGAATGGTGCAGTAAAATCATTACCATAATATTCTACTTCATGTTGGTCTAATACGACAAGATTAAGATCATTTACCAATGTCTTTGATGCTGCTACTGCTGCCTCTTTATCAGACCATACTAATGTTACTTTTACTGGTACACTACTGTCAACACCATAAAGTGTGCATATTTGTGTCTTATTGCTACTTACTCCAAGAGCCACATCCTTGACAAAGAGATTATTATTTGAAGAGGGTAAGACGCGTGACATATTCACTCTGCCCCATCCTGTTGCGTTCGATGGCATTCCAAAGCCCATATCCACAGCACTATTGATTAACGTTGCTTTGATTAATGCAGATGATGGATTTGTGAAATTATAGGCTGGATTTGTTTTATAAAGTTCTCTCAACAAGGCTACCATGCCTGCGACATGCGGCGTAGCCATACTTGTTCCTGAACAAGTGGAATAATTAGGACCTAAACTGTAATTTCCTCCAAATTGACTTTGATTCTTTGTACATGCCCCTGAAGGCCATGCAGGTGCAATACGAGATCGCGTGGAGAAGATTTCTGTTCCTGGCACTAAAATATCCGGTTTTATTCTGCCATCGTCTGTTGGACCTCTCCCCGTACCCGGATATAATTCATTAGTATCATTTGCTATTGCAAAAGGATCAGCAATTGATGGTTTGTAGTTTTCACTCCCGCCAACAGAAATAGCATTCTTTGCTACTGCATGTGTTGCTATAGTATCAGTTCCAGACATACCGCTGTTACCAACAGCATATAATATATTCATATCTTTGTGATCCCAGATGAACTGATCGATGTCTCGCGAATAAGGCGTATACATGCCAAATGAATTGACGCCCCAACTATTAGAATGAATGCGCGCACCTTGATTGTATGCTGGCTGGAATAAACCTGCAATTAATGCTGGAGGCAATAATGCATTTGAGCCTGGATCATCTACACCAATTGCTTGAAAGATAAGATTTGCTTTTGGAGCAACGCCTGCATAAGAACCATCATAATTATTTGTTGAAGGATTGCTTCCTGACAATACGCCGTTACCCAGTGCAATACCAGCTACATGTGTTCCATGGCCCCGGTCGTCATCTGGTCCTGTGGAAGAAGAAGTTGCGACATCAACAATACTAAGAATTCTTCCTTGGAAATCATTATGCATCGTTGCATCATTGACACCACGATCTAATCCTGTGTCTGCGATGGCTATTGTTTCACCGTTACCATAAACGGAAAAATCTTGTCGTTCAGCACTTACACCCGTAATAACCACTGCTGCGTCATTGAATGTCGTTGGTTGTAATTCCTCTTCTACCCATTCTACTCCTTCTATCTGTGCAATTTCACTTACGTATTGACCTAACGTTTCTACGATGATTGTGTTTTCTGCTAACACCGTTGTTGTTCCATATTTATTTAATAGTTGTATAATACTCTCTTTGCCAGCTGTTTCGAATAGTGTAACACGAACTTTTACATTTGTCATTCCAGATAAATAACTGTCTTTGTTTTCAGCACTTGTGTAACGCCATATTCTGTTGACTAATTTTGCACTTTGCAATACACTCAACTGTTTAGGGTTGCTTTTGATAATATACATGTTAGGAGGAATGACTCCTTCAATGTGTACTCTTTTTTGGATTGCTTCGTATGTTTCTTCAGCAACAGGGAATGGAACTTCCACAATTACATATGCTTCTTGTAATTCTTTTACCATTTCTCTTAAGTTTATGACATTTTCTGATGTTAAAGCACGATTACGAACTTGAATAACCGATTGTTCTTGGTACTCTGTGCTAGAAACTGTAGGCGTAGGATACACTGCTAAAGAAAATGTGATGATCAACATCAATAGTATAATAACCTTACCCAACTCCAAATGCCCTTCAAATTTCATTTTTGTGATCATAATGGGGCATCTTTGCGTTTATAAAAATATCGAAATGGATAGTTCCTTCTCTTTAGGAAATGTTTATAAAGAAGTTTACTCTTTCTTCGTTTTGAGGTGCTATAGTCTTGTGGGAATGAAAAGAGGAGCTTTTGTTTATCTTTTTATTTTTCTCTTAGTTCTTTCACCTCCATCGGTATCAGCATTTTCTTTTGATGCTTATCATTTCTTTGAAACTCTTACTGGATATGTTTCTTCTATCACTGGGAAATTTGGAGATGTTCCTCTTGAAACTACCAATATCACAATAGACATACTTCAAAGCGCACCTGCTAGTAATGAAGATATTGATAATGATGGGGTGCCAGATTTTTATGATAATTGTAGGTATACTTACAACCCTGGTCAAGAAGACTGCGATCAAGATAACATAGGAGACGCTTGTGATCCCTATTCCACTTGTGGATATGTTGATACAGATGGTGATGGTATAGGTGATAACCAAGATAATTGCATATATGTCTACAACCCTGGTCAAGAAAATGTAGATCATGACGCTTATGGAGATGCCTGTGATGTGTGTGTTACTTATCCTGTTCATGATATTGACCATGATAACCATTTAGCCCTTGGTTGCACTGGCGGCGATGACTGCAATGACAATGATAATACTGTTCATCCTGCAAAACCAGAAGTTTGTGGAGATGCCAAAGACAACAATTGCAATGGACAAATAGATGAAGGATGCATTCAATGCGCTACTACTGACAACGATGGCGATGGTGTCAATGCATGCAGTGACTGCAATGACTACGATGGCACTATCAATCCTGATGCAGCAGAGGACTGCAGTGGCAATACAGATTATGATTGTGATCTGGTTTTAGGATGCGATGATCCTGACTGCACTTCAAATACCCTTTGCACGAGCAATTGCGATTTTGATCAAGATGGCTATGACAGCCAGGCTTGCGGCGGCGTTGATTGCGGGGATTATGACTACTTAGTTTATCCTGGAGCATTAGAAATCGCCGATAATGTAGATAACAACTGCGATGGCATTGTTGATGAAGGCATTCTTCCCAGTGACCTTTCACCTCTCCCTCAACAAACAACTTTAGATACTTCCCTGCCTGAACTTACTCTTCCTGCATTAACATCTCCTGTTCTTGATGCACGAACAGCTCAAGAAGTCCTTGTTACCCTTTTAGAAACTGAACGTTCTCTTCATGAACTCAAGATCAAAGTTGATACTTTGGCAGACTTCGCTCCTTCCTTTTCCAACATTGCAAAAATTTTAACAGTGACCTTGCAACGTACTGATGATCTTATTCGACGTTTAGATGCACAACAAGCCGTTACAAAAAGCCAGCTTCAACAATATGTCCTTGAAACAAATCATAATTTGAACGAACTACGAAACACTCTTCTTATGAAATAAATAATAAAATAACCATATTCCCCCTATCACCATCGGAATGGAAAGAACTTGACCCATGGTTAACGGACCTACCATCATTTCTGGTTCTTTTACAAATTCTATGAAAAAACGCACTGTTCCATAAAGAACAAAAAATGTCGCGCACACTATTCCTTGACGCGGTTTCTTTGTCTGTATCAAAAGCAATACACTAAAGATTAACATATTTTTTATCGCTTCATAGATCTGCGATGGATGGCGAGGCTGAGGATCTGTTGGAAATTGCACTGCCCAGGGAAGATTTGTAGGAATGCCGTACACTTCTCCATTGATAAAATTCGCAATTCTTCCTAATGCTAATGCTAATGCTGCTGGAAGAACGAGAATGTCTGCAAGTTGCAGAAATGCTATATTTTTTTTTCTTGCAAAAAGATATGTTATTAGGAATGCACCAACAAGACCACCATGAAAAGATAATCCGCCATGCCATATTTGCACCATCTCCAAAGGATTGCTGAAATAGAATGTAGGATGATAGAAGAGTATTTCGAAGATGCGGGCTCCACTTACCACTCCGATCATCAACCAGAGCATATACCTCTCGAGATCGTCTTGTGTCCATGGAATGATCTTTTTTTCACTGGCCTTTTTGAACACATAATATGCCATGAGAAAACCAAGCGCATATATGATTCCATAATACCTAATAGCAATGGGCCCTATCGAGAACAGAACTGGATCGATATTGTGAATAAACATCTTCCTTCAAGGTATTTTGTTCTTTAAAAGAGTTGTCAGAAGATTTTTAAAGATACGTTTCCTTTTCCTCCTTTTGGGGGCATGATGAACACTTCTTTGAGGTTGTATGGCAGCATCTTTCTTGTAATTATCATTATCTTCTTTTTAGGATTTTACAGCAGAATATTCTTTTCAAGAGATTCTTTGCTTACAGGATCTTCTGTTGATCTCGCAGGGGAGCAGACCATTACCAATAACCTTGTTGCTGTGGATGCCCAAGGCAACGGCGTGGGAGCGCAGCTTCATACCCAAGTCAAGCAAGGCAACGGTCTTGTGTTAGTGAACATCAACAACGTTCTTGCTGATTTGAATACCCAACAGAGCGCTCGCGCTGCCGTACAAGCTGCTTCACGCTTAGCGCATGTTGATTCCAAGACTATCGACGTGATTTTTACTATTGACACCAATGCCGAACTTGTCAGCGGACGAAGTGCTGGATCGACGATGGCTATCGCTGTTGCCACTGCCTTGATGAATGCGACTGCGCGCACTGATCTTGTGATGACGGGAGACATTTCTGAAGATGGCACTATCGGCATGGTGCAAGGCATTCCTCAGAAAGCTGTTGCTGCCAAACAATTTGGTGCTGCTGCGTTCATTGTTCCTGCCGGAGGAGCACATAGTGTTACACATTTTGCTCGGGAAAAATCCTGCGGAGACCTTGATGATTATGATTATTGCACTCTTACTTATGTGCCTGCTCAGGGAACATTAAGCGATACTGTCGGCATTCCTGTTCTTGAAGTAGAAACGTTGGCTGATGCAGCACGCTATTATTTCGGATACGAAGGAGTCCATGATGTGGATCCGCAGACGACATAAAAAATGGTTGTGGATAGGAGCTCTTCTTTTACTTAGTCTTACTCTTGTTTTAGCTGGATTTACTTCCTGGATGGAACGAAGAATTGTTTCCGAACAAGCAGAACAACAAGAAGCTTCTTCTATCCTACCTTTAGCATTGAAAGATGATCCTTTATCTGTTGATGATTACATCAAAGTCAAAGTTGGGATCGCACCTGGAAAAATCTATTTGGTTGATAATTGCACTGCAGTTATTTTAACAACAAGTCTTTCTAAAACTCACAGCATTCAACGTGGATTAGAAGGAGCATTAGACATTCGACCTGATGCGTATGATACTTTTTACGATGTAATGAACCATTATGACATTGATATCAAATTTGTGAAGATCTTTCAAGTGAAGGATGAACTTTATTATGCCCAGCTCTTTGTTGAGAATGAGAAACAACTCCTTAATCTCGATGCACGACCGAGTGATGCTTTAGCCCTTGCCACACGCTTTCAAGTGCCTGTTTATGTGCATCATGATCTTTTTAAGAAACAAGGAACGAAGGTATGTTAATGTCGTAGGAGTTCTGTGATATCTGACACCTCTACTCGAAAACCACGAACTTTTCTCAAATTCTTTGCAAGTCTATCTGCCAGAATACTATCCTTTATATCGAATGCATAATGATTGCCTTCTCGGTAGACTTCTGGGTTTTGTGCTGCCATCTCTAGATTTGATTGCGCATGTGCTTCTATAACTTTTCGTTGAACTTCTTCACTTCCTATAGAACACTTAGCACTTGGACGCATATACAGCCTTACTTCGTACATTGTCATATCTTCTTCCTATCACTATCAACCTTACTCGTCACTTTCCCCCAGAGCATTTATAAATCTTTTTTCCAATAATCCTTATATGATTACTATAATGCAGCAACCGCACTCTTCTGAGGATGTTCAGACGCTCTTGCATCCTTTAGTGAAAAGGTGGTTCTTTGGGAAATACAAAGATTTCTCCCTGCCGCAGCTCTATGGCGTCAAGGAAGTCCATGATCGGAACAATATTCTTGTGAGTGCTCCTACAGGTGGAACGAAGACATTGACTTCTTTTCTTAGCGTGCTGAATGAACTTGTTCGCTTAGATATGGAAGGGAAACTGGAGAACCGCGTGTATGCCGTGTATATTTCACCATTGAAAGCCTTGAATAATGACATTTCCATTAATCTGGAAAGACCTTTGAAAGAGATGAAGGAGTTGGCAGAACAACAAGGCAAGACTCTTTCTATTCGTGTTGGTGTAAGAACAGGAGATACGACGCCTACACAGAAACAGAAAATGTTACGACAACCGCCGCACATCATGATTACCACACCAGAATCGTTAGCCATTATGTTGAGTAGCTTTAAATTTCGAGAATTGTTGATGGGTGTGCAATGGGGCATCATTGATGAGATTCACGCACTTGCAGACAATAAACGAGGCGTTCATCTTTCTCTTGCCTTAGAATATTTACAGCGCATGTCACCAGAACTAACACGCGTGGGATTATCTGCAACTGTTGAACCTTTGGAAAATGTTGCTCGTTATCTTGTAGGATATGCCAATGGAAAAGAACGAGATTGCAAGATTGCTAAAGTACAATTAACAAAGAAATTTGATTTGAAAGTGATTAGTCCTCTACCAGATTTGATTGATGTGGAACATCAGACAATGCAGAAGGCATTGTATCGTACGATGCATGATTTGATTCAGGAACATAAAACAACGTTGATCTTTACGAATACGCGTGCAGGTACAGAACGTGTTGTGCACACGTTAAAGATGATGTATCCTACGAAATATATTGAAAACATTGGTGCCCACCATGGAAGTTTAAGCAAAAAACATCGTTTTGAAATTGAAGAGAAATTACGTCAGGGGGAATTAAAAGCCGTAGTATGTTCTACCTCTTTAGAATTAGGCATTGATATCGGATATGTTGATCTTGTGGTTTGTTTGGGAAGTCCTAAAAGTGTTGCACGTTTTTTACAGAGAGCAGGTCGCGCAGGTCATTCTCTTCATGAAACTGTGAAAGGGAGACTTATCGTTATGGACAGAGATGATCTGGTTGAATGTAGTCTCTTATTAAAAAATGCCATTGACAAAAAGATTGATCGCCTTCACATTCCGATGCATTGTTTAGATGTGCTCGCACAGATGATTTATGGCATGGCGATTACTGAACGATGGAAAATAGATGAATTGTATGATCTGGTGACACGCAGTTATAATTATCATCAATTACCTAAAGATGATTTTATGGAAGTCATCAAGTACCTTGCAGGAGAATTTGTCAGCTTGGAGGATCGTTATATTTTTGGTAAAATTTGGTATGATCCTGAATCCGGCGATGTTGGAAAAAGAGGAAAGATGGCACGCGTCATTTACATGACTAATATTGGTACTATTCCTGAAGAAACTGCTGTAAAAGTGAAAATTAAAGAACAGACCATTGGCACGATTGATGAAGGTTTCTTAGAGCGCTTAACACGTGGAGATGTTTTTGTGTTAGGCGGGGATACGTATGAATTTTTGTTTAGCCGAGGCATGGTTGCGCAAGTGAAGCCAAGCGGCGGAAAATTGCCAACAGTTCCAAGCTGGTTTAGCGAGATGCTGCCCTTAAGCTATGATTTGGCTGTTGATATCCAGCACTTTAGACGTTATATTGAAGATTTCTTTGTTAACAACCATAGCAAGGAAGACATCATCAAATATATTTTTAACACCCTATACGTTGATCAGAATGCTGCGCATGCGATTTATCAATACTTCAATGAACAATATTTGTATGCTTCCATTCCTCATGATAGAAGAATCATAGTTGAACATTATTTTGATGGCAATGAAAAAAGCAAGAAATATGTTGTGTTCCATACGCTCTATGGCAGAAGAGTGAATGATGTGCTAAGCAGAGCTCTGGGTTATGCTATTGGAAAAATACAAAAATATGATGTTGAAATCGGCATTACTGATAATGGATTTTATGTTGCTTCGAAGAAACCCATGCAGGTGATGCGTGCGTTTTCTTTATTGAAATCTGTGCAACTACCAGAAATTATGAAACGTGCCATCGAGAAAAGTGAAGTGCTGAAACGACGCTTTCGACATTGTGCAGCACGTTCTTTGATGATTTTACGTGAATACAAAGGTCAACACAAACATGTGGGGAGACAGCAAGTCAGCAGCATGATACTTTTGAATGCAGTAAGAAGAATCAGTGATGACTTTTGCATCTTAAAAGAAGCCAGACGAGAAGTGTTGGATGATGTGATGGATTTGAAACATGCCACCGATATTATCAAACAGGTTGAGGATGAAAAGATTGAGATTAAACAGATTCATACCAGCATACCAAGTCCTTTTGCTTTTAATCTTGTTTTACAGGGCTCTACTGATGTCATGCGCATGGAAGAAAAAGTTGATTTCTTACGACGTATGCATCAAGAAGTTTTAGCAAAGATTGGAAAGAAACATGTCTTCTAAATTCGTTGAATTAGTTCCTGGATTGAAGATTGTTGATTTAGCGTTGTTATACAAAGATACCCTTATTTTAGGAGATACTCAATTAGGTTATGAAGAAAATCTTGAACGTAGAGGTATTTTAGTTCCTCGATTTCAGTTATCTGACATCCTTGCACGCTTAGAGAATATTTTAGATCAGGTGAAGGTCAAAAGAGTTATTGTCAATGGTGATATTAAGCATGAGTTTGGCACTATTACTAACCAAGAATGGAGAGATACGTTGCGTTTTTTTGATTTTATTTTTTCGAAACTTGGAGAGAATGGCGAACTCATTCTTATTAAGGGAAATCATGATCTTGCCCTTGATCCTATTGCACGTAAACGAAGTGTTCGGGTTGTTGATCAGTATACTTTAGAGGATATTACTATTGTGCACGGTCATAAAATTACGTTAACCCCTGGAAAGATTCTTATTATTGGACACGAACATCCTGCTATTAGTTTTCGTGAACGCAAAGGAGAAAAATTCAAATGTTTTTTGAAAGGAATGTGGCACGATAAAACCTTGATTGTGCAGCCTTCTTTTACCCTGCTGACTGAAGGCAGCGATGTCTTGCAGGAGCATTATTTAAGCCCGTATTTGAAGGAAGGCGTCATGAATTTTGAGGTGTATACTGTTGATGGCAAAGCACGCCATTTTGGCAAGGTTAAAGATATTGCAACATTATGATTTATCAAACAGTTTTTGATACTTTTCTTTGATAAGATGCCGACATTTAACAGATGTATCAACATACATAGGGATATTCTTCTTATACATATCATTAGAAAAACAGAGATCATCGAATGTTCCACGTTCTACATCACTTCTAAATGCTACATGTTCTAATATCGAACGATGAATGAGGATACATCCTAAACCAGCTCCGCGAATTTTAAAAAATTTATTTCCTGCTACTTCTTCAGCTGAACAGAGATGTGCACGATCAGTATGCTCCATACCTGGAAGGAGTGTACAGATCAAAGGCATGATTTTTTTTGTTGTCTTGATGGGTTTGCCTTTGAGTTTATAAGTCACCACAAATTCTTTATAATAGACTCCAGAAACGATGGGCTGTTGATGTCGCATCAAACGCTCGATAACATCTAATGGCGGAATGACGTCTTGTTCTAAACTTAAGAAATAGTCATATTTATTTTTTAATAGAACTTCTCGAATCATATTTCTTGAATGAATCACGCGCTCTCTTACATCGGGAAGATGAGGACCTTTGATGACTTTTAATCCTAGTGCTTCCATCCTTTTTTTGTAGTTGTCATCTTTTGAATTATCTGCAATGAGAACATCATAATTCTTGTACGATAATTCTTTTACCTTCTTAGCATATTCTTCAATACAATAAGCATAGGCGTCTGCTGTGGGACATCCAACTAAGACCTTTGGAATCATAAAGAAAAAGAAAAGGAATGTTTTTATAACGTTTACCGTTGATGGACTATTTCTTTCCCATCATGATACCGGACATTCCTAATAAGATGAACATCACTGACCACCAACTAATATCCCAGAAGTTGATTACAGTTAAGTCAGTAAGTAAGTATAGAATACCTACAATAAATGTGACCCATCCTAACCATCCAGGACAGTATTCCCCTTTCATTTTCCACCCCCCTTTCTTGATAGGTTTAATAGAAACACTTTTTCTATATAAACCTTTGTTCTTTACTTGTTGAATATATGTGTTTTTATGACGATAACTTTTTATAGAGTTGACCGTTCTTTTTCTTTTTAGAATGGGTTTTCAAGGACGCGATGTTCTCACTGTTGAAGATTTCTCCAAAGAAGATTTGTTGCGCATTGTTGAGGTAGCCCAATCCTATACTCAACATTTTGACCCTCACCTCTTAAATGGAAAGATCCTTGCTTCTCTTTTCTTTGAACCAAGCACACGCACTCGTTTAAGCTTTGAAACTGCAATGAAACGCTTAGGCGGCAATGTGATTGGTTTTTCAGATTGGAAAGATACCAGCATTCAGAAAGGAGAAGATTTGAAAGATACGATAAAGGTCATTGATGGTTATGCTGATGCCATTGTGATGCGACATCCTGAAGCGGGGAGTGCGCATGCTGCTGCTGATGTTGCAAGAATACCGGTCATTAATGGGGGCGATGGGAGCAACCAACATCCTACACAGACCTTTGTTGATTTGTTTACCATCTTCCAATCTTTTGGGAAACTTGATGGGTTTAGTATTGGCTTTCTTGGAGACTTGAAATATGGACGCACCGTACATAGTCTTGTTAAAGCATTAAAACATTTTGATGTTGACATGTACTTCATTTCACCACAAGAAATAGGATTGCCAGACGATATTTTGAAAAGTGTTACTTCACACAAAATAAAAGCACAAACGAATGATCTGCATGAAGTTGCAAAAAATCTAGACTTTCTTTATGTTACGCGTATTCAGAAAGAACGCTTTCTTTTTCAAGATGAATATACTAAACTTAGTGCAAGTTATCAATTAGGAATGAACTTTTTAGCACAAGCAAAACCAACCGTTAAAATTATGCATCCTTTGCCACGTGTGGGGGAATTAAAACATGAATTAGATGCAAGTGAAAATGCGTTGTATTTTAAACAAGCACATAATGGAATTCCCACGAGAATGGCCTTATTGGGATTGCTGTTTGGGTATGCCTAGAACGTTCTTGATCATTTCGTGATCAAATCCCACATAGACCTTTCCATCAACGACAAGCACGGGAGTGTTTGATTGACCTGATTCACGCATCAGCTGCTTTAATGCTTCCTGATCACGCGACACTTCAACGTTTTCGAAGTCAATGTTGTGATATTTTAGAATGTTCTTTACCATATCTGAATAGGGATCACCGGCACGGCTGTACACTCGTATCTTCATCCATGCCTTTAAATCAGCATGGTTTAAATACCTTGCTTCGAGGCAAAGCTTTTTATAATTACTACTTCTCCTGTAGGAATAGATGAGAAAAAAAAGAGGGCAGGCTGCTATTGAGTATGTTATTCTTGTAGGCACGTTAATGGTATTTTTGATTCCTGTTGTATATTATGCTCTGAACGAATCCAGTTATCGTGTCAAGATGAATCAAATTGATAATGCTGTTAAGCGTGTGGCAAAAGTTGCTGATGTGGTGTATGCTTTAGGTCCAGGTGCGCAAGATGTTGTCGTGGTTACTATTCCTTATGGAGTGTTAAGCTCTGGCGTCGGCAATTACAGTATCAATCTCAAGGTTAGTGCCTTAGGAGGAAATTCAGACTATGGGTTCAAGACTGTCGGCAATGTCACAGGAAGCTTGCCTATTCTCCCTGGAACATACCGCATTCTTATCAAACATCTTGCAGACAATGTCGTCAATGTGAGCGTGAAACCATGATGCTCTCTCGACGCGCACAGATCAGTATTGAAGTTATTTACTCTATTGGCGTCATGCTTGTTATTTTTCTTATCCTCACAGGAGTCAGCTTCAGCTGGAGACTGCAATTTTCTCACACCGATGAATATCTTCAAAAACGTGATGAGTGTTTACGACTTTCCAATTATATTGCATCCGTTGCTATTGGAGGACCTGGAACGTATGCGAACGTGTACACCAGAGAACGAAGCTCTCTTTCACGAGAGGGATATATCGTTGTAGGAACTCTTCCCACTGGACCTGGACCTGTTGAAGTCACTTGTGGAGTAAATGCCAATATCCGTGACATATCCAATCTTGTCCCCTTGCTCTCTCATAGCATCCTTAATGTCAATGGCAACGTTACTATTACATGAAGAAACATTTAAAAGAGACAACATACTTCCTACATTACCATATGGGTATCGGAAAAAGAGGTCAGATTACTTATGAATACCTTATTATCATAGGCATGGTTATCTTTCTCGTCATTCCTTTTTTTGACTATTCTTTTCTTTCTCTAGGAGAAAATTTAATGATTGTTGAAGGCGTCACTGAAACTGTTCATCTTGCTACGACCTTGGAAGAAGTTAGTTATCTTGGAACGGGAAGCGTCAAAAATCTCGATGTTGATGATGTAAAATCTATTGACATTTCACTTGATGGTTATGTGACTGCTACTCTTGCCAATGACAAGCAGATCACCATCCCTTCTTCCATTCAATTATCTGAAGCCAGAACATTAGAACCAGGACGCGTTGCTGTAGCTAATATTGATGGCGATGTTGTTCCTATGAACGCCCCCTTTATTAAAGAAGCTGTACCTACAAATATGTATGATGCAGAAACACTTACTATTATGGGAGAACACTTCGACATTAACCATGCGGTTCTTATCCTTGAAGGAACAGAAGCCATCACGAGCCAACATATCCGTTATGAATATAGACCTCTTATCCCCGCTGAAGATTCTCAAATTGATACGACACAGCAGCTTAGCTTTGCCCTCACTCAAAAACCAGGACAAGGCGCATATACTATTCTTGTCATTCAACAACATGCCGCTTCTAACAGTGTTGGGATTGTGCACGAACCTATACCTGTTAACCAGTAACCTCCATGAAACTCTCTCGCCATGGCCAAGCAGCAATTACTGATTTGTTTATTGCTGTAGCTGTTTTTATTATTCTCATTACCATCACGACCCTTATCTGGAATTTGTACAATGTTCGTTTAGAAGCACGCTTAGATTATGATACGATGCTCCTTCGAAGTTATCACCTTGTTGAAGGCTTTATTCGTAGTCCAGGTTATCCTGAGGACTGGGAAGCGTGGGCTCTACCTAATGAAACCACTCAGATGTTCGGCTTAGCACAAGATGATCACATTCTCTCAGAAGCCAAAATTGCGAAACTTGCTGCATTGAGCGATCCATCCAAATCTCCCTATCACGATCTCAAAAGAGTGATGAAAATTGCCCTTTATGAATATTATTTTCTTCTTAAAACAGAAAATGGCATCATTGTCTATAGCGGAGGAGCTATCCCTTCAGGGAAATATGCAGTTAATCTTGCCCGCTTGGTCGTCTACCGAGGACAACCCCACATCTTAGAATTTACCATCTGGAAACCATGAACACTCAACCACACCACAAAAAAGGATTGATCTTTGCCTTAGATGGCGCTATTGCCGTTACGGTTGTTGTGCTCATGGTGATTAACAGTGTGTATTATTTTAGCGTTGCAAGCAAAAGCTCCTTGTCTCATCTTCAATCGGTGAATTTAGCCGGTGATATCATCACTGTGTATGAACAGTTAGGGGCTTTTGATGCTATTGTTGTTAACAATACTAAAAGTCAATTTTGGATGAATTATCAAATCATGCCTTCGCAACTTAATCTTTCTCGCTTTTTACCTTCTAATTATGAAATGTGGGTTTCTGTGAGTGATTTAAAAGAAACTGTGCTTGATTCTGATCCTGTCTTGCCTGGAGCACAACCTCATTGTGGTGGCGTGTGGGGATCTTTTTGGACTGCACCTCTTGAACGCAAAATGGATGCGCTTGTTGAAATGAATATAACTGGCATCGGGCAGTATGGTATACTTGTCCAAACTAAAATTAATGGCAAACAAACCGATATAAACCCTTATTCTAATGGGACTACTGTTGTGGGAATGTTTCCCTTCAACAAAGGACAAAATAATCTTACTGTCCGCATTGATGGAGCATGTGCTCATTGGTTCCGTGTTTTAGGGAGCGAGGCTTATGCAGGTTCAACTAATGAGACCATGTATGCTAACAATCTTTTCCCTAAAGACCGTTTCATTGGAAGCGGTGAACACTTTGTTACTATAAAAAAACCATGGGCACTTAATATTAAAGAGAATCCTATTGAAGGGACCCATCGTATCCGCTATCGCATCTGGCTAAAGGGAGGCACTTCCTTATGATACATAAACGTGGAGCCTTTCTTACCTTAGGCATGACTTTTTTAAGCATTATCATTCTTGCACTTGGCTCTGTTATCTTAAAAAATGCGGAAGATTCTGAGAATAGAATCTATGAACTCGGTTCGATGAACAACCTTCTGCATCTTGAACGCTCTTTGCAGCGTGCTTATCGCAGCATGTACTTTGGGACATTTAATTTTAGCATCATACATGATCAAACACAGCAACGTTTTACCATGCATATTCCTTCTAGCAACTCTACACACTTTGATGAAAAATTTCGTTTCTTTTTTTATTCTTTTAATGTCAGCGAAGAGTTTATTCGTACTATTCATCCCAATTATAATTTCACGGCGAGTATAGTATTATCAGAGGGATATTATGGCGGTTCAATGCTTAATGCAACAGGCATCATTACGCCTGAATTAAATATCTCTTATGTTTATGCTCACATGAAGACTCCAGCATCTCTTCATCAATTGACAGTTCCTCCTTTTTCCAACAGCTTAATTGTGTACACACGCTCTTTGCAATCGGATCCTGTTGATACCTATCTTATTCAACTTTATGGACCTTTTGATGGCAATGTGAGTTGGGGAACATACACTCCAGGCACTGTGAATATTACTGTCGAATACCACGGCCCGAATGCAACAACGGTTGACAGCAAAATGAGTAGTTTTACTTCTGCTCCTATCGGTAGAGCTGCACAAAATATTACCATCAATGTTACTGGCCCTACGCCATGGCCCATCGTAAGTGTTAGCACTGCTGTTTCCGGTCCATTTACGGGATGGGGACAAATATTAATAGCACCATATAAATATAATTTTACCGCTGTCGTTACTTCTATTTACGCTACTCCTCTTGTTAGAAATGTTACTTTTTATAGTTATGATAAATTCAATCTTAGTTCAAAGGATTTGCGCATTGGCAAAGCAACTAATTATCGTTTATTGTAACCATTGCACAAGTAAGACAATAGTTAATAAAGCGCCGGGGGCAACACTTCTTTATGAACTGGATGTTCATCTATAAGCTTGTTTTAGGGGTGGGGGTGCTTGTTCTCCTGAGTTCACTCTTTTTTCCCTTTGCCTTATTTATTATTCTCTTAGGTGTTGGAGTTATCATTTCTTGTTATGCTCTTTTTGAAATGTATCTCCTCCATAAAGAGCACGTGCCAAGAAAAATTCCTCCCTTACCCTTGACTCCTCCCGGTGTTCTTGCTGGAAAAAGCGACGTGACTTATGTTGAATCTCCCCTTACACGAGAAGCAGTTGCTCATACTCTTTCTCCACGACGTTCTTCTTTTTTTTCCAAACTTTTTAATCAGATCTTAGATTGGAAACGTGCATTTGTTTCGTATTTACACCATCCACAAAAAATTGAAGTGGCCGTTATTAAGGGAAAAAAAGAACAACCTCAAAAAGCACTATCTCAACAAGATCTTGTTGTTATTGCCCCAAAAGAGACACAGACTGATCAGGACGCTGCTAAATTTTTAAATTTACGCGCATTTATTATACATTCCATTCGTCAAGGATTTCCAGAAGAAAAAATTAAAGAAGCTGTTTTCCAGGCTCATTGGCCTGAAGAGTTGTACCGTCGTGCTTCACGATCTGCACGATGGCAGCTGAGAAAGAAAAGATTACTCTACTCTTCTCTTATCTTTTTGGCGTCGCTCGTTTATATTGTCGTTTTATATGTTCAAGAATTGTTCCTTATTCCCTATTGGATCACCTTATTGAAATATGCTTCGCCCATGGTGTACGTGGGATTGTCAATTATCATCTTTGCTGTGGCAGGATTTATTTTGTTTAGCTTGAAGAAAACCTTAAAAAAGAGAAAGATCGTCTATACTGCAGTCGAAGAACAGCATGTCGAGCAGATTAAGTCGACGCTTGCCTCCTTTGGAAGACATTACGAGACTGATCTTGACAAGCTGTACGCATTACTCCAAGAACGCAAAACACTTCGTTTAAATGAGGTGGCACGCGCTTTTGGCATATCAAAAGAGGAAGCAGAAGAATGGGGAAAAATTCTCCGTGACCAAGGACTCGTTGAAATATATTATCCTACGGTTGGAGATATGGAGATACGATGGAAAAAGTAGAGGAATATCAGATTACCATTGACAATATCACTGTCAATGTAGCTATTCTTGGCGGCAAAGGGCAGATGCATCAATATTGTGTAGAGATTCCACAAGTTGCTCCTGCGACGAAAGCCCTTCTTGAAAATATTAAACATGGCCTTATTCGCGATGTGGTTGTCAGCACAACAGAAATTCTCGATCCTAAAGCCATTAATGCCATGAAGAAAAAATTCGGAGAGCGCGCTGAACAGATTTTGAAAACGAAAGTTCCGAATATTCCTCCGGAAACTGCGCTCTTACTGATCAATGTGCTGATGCAAGACATGCTTGGATTGGGAGATATTGAATATTTAACTGCTGATGAAAATTTAGAAGAAATTGTCATTACTTCTTCGAAAGAACCTGTGAGGGTTTATCATAAACGTTATGGATGGTTAGAAACGAATGTTCAGTTACCCAGCGAAGAACAAATTTTAAATTATGCCAATATTATTGGACGACGTGTTGGCAGACAAATTACTACTTTAAATCCTTTGCTTGATGCTCATCTTTTAACCGGAGACAGAGCAAATGCAGTTTTGTTCCCTATTTCCACCAAAGGACACACGATCACCATCAGAAAGTTTGCGCGTGATCCATGGACCATGACCGATCTCATTTCCAATAAAACATGCAATTCAAAAGTTCTCTCTCTTATTTGGATTGCCATGCAGTATGAAATGAATATTCTCATTAGTGGAGGTACTGCTTCAGGTAAAACTTCTTTCTTGAATGTCTTGATGCCATTTATTCCACCTAATCACCGCATTGTCAGCATTGAAGATACACGTGAGTTACAGTTGCCTCGCTTCTTGTACTGGTGTCCTTTGACGGTGAGACAGCCTAATCCTGAAGGGAAGGGAGAGGTCAACATGTTAGACTTGCTTGTCAATGCCTTGCGTATGCGTCCTGATCGTATCATCCTTGGAGAAATGCGTAAACGAGACCAAGCAGAAGTTCTCTTCGAGGCCATGCACACAGGTCATAGCGTTTATGCTACTGTGCACGCAGATAGCATTGCAGAAACAATTCAACGTTTGATCAATCCGCCGATTGAAGTTCCTGCCAATCTTTTAGTTGGTGTCAATTTGAATGTCGTCATGTTCAGAGATCGAAGAAAAGGATTGAGAAGAGTCTATCAAATGGGAGAGTTTATCCCTTCTACTGAAGAAGGAGTTGGTGGTGTACGCCCTAACATTCTGTATCGTTGGAAACCAACTGAAGATGAAATTGTTGAACATTCATCTTCTTTGCGTTTGTTTGAAGAACTCAGCAGACATACAGGCATGACGCTGATGCAGATTGAAAATGACATGAAAAAAAAGCAAAGCATCCTCAATTGGATGGTTAAAAATAGTATCAGACACGTTGACAAAGTAGGAGAGATAATGAGGCAGTACTACATTAATCCTGACGCAGTTTTGGAAATGACGGGAGAGCGCGTCAGCGATTGAGGTGACCTTCTTTGGCTTTTAAAATTCCATTTTCTCTATTACCCTCGAAGGTTCTCTATAGATTTTCTCATCATTATCTTGGTTTTGCACAGCGCGTGACCAAAAGTTATCCTAATATTGATGTTTACTTAAATCAAGCAGAAGCAAAGATGACTTCGTTAGAGTATGTTTCGTTGTGTTTAGTTTCCTTAACTATCTTTGGCGTTATTATGTTTTTCTTGGCACTCTTTACATTGATGTTTGGCGCCAGCTTGTATATTCCTTTTCTTATTGCTCTCACCTTCACTTTTTTTGTTTTTTTACAGCAAATGGCTTATCCCAAATTAGCAGCGATGCGCCGCGTAAAAGAGATTGACAAAAACCTTCTTCCTGCACTTCAGGATATGTTAGTTCAACTCAATTCAGGCATTCCTTTGTTTAATATTTTGGTCAATGTTGCTCGAGGCAGTTATGGTGCCATTTCTATTGAATTTAAGAATACTATTCAAGAGATTAATGCTGGCCGTAATCAAATTGATGCTTTAGAAGACATTGCTGTCAGAAATCCATCCGTTCTTTTTAGAAGAACATTATGGCAACTTGTCAATGGGATGAAAGAAGGAGCTGATATTGCATCGCTTATCAAGGAAGTCATGCGCGCAGTTGGTGACGAACAATTAACACAAATTCAACGTTATGGAGGACAGCTTAGTCCTTTAGCGTTGTTCTATATGTTGATTGCTATCATTGCACCTTCACTTGGAGTGACCTTTATCATTGTCTTATCTTCTTTTGTTGCCTTATCGCCTGTTGTGACTAAGACATTATTTTTTGGATTATTAGGGTTTACCATTCTCTTCCAGATCCTGTTCTTGGGCATGATTAAAACAAGGAGGCCTGCATTGCTCGAATAAGATGTACCGCATTATTGGCAGAATTTATCCAAGGAAAATACGAGAGAACTTCAGGCAGTTATTACTTTACAACAACATTCTTGTCGAACTTGACCATTATTTAGGCCTGATTACTATCATTGCATTTTTTTTATCCCTTTTTATCTCTGCGCTTGTTCGCATTTTCTTTAGCTTTAATATTTTTCTTCTCTTTTTGGCAGCTTTTATCTTGACACTTTCTTCGATTTATACATATCTCATGCTCAAGGCAGATGCACGTGCACGCTTTGTTGAGGAAGTCTTACCTGATGCTCTTCAACTCATGTCAGCGAATCTGCGTGCAGGCATGACTGTTGATAAAGCATTACTCTTGGCTGCGCGTCCAGAATTTGGTCAGTTTCGTGATGAGATCAATGAAGTAGGAAAAGAAATTGCAACAGGAAAGGATTTCAGCGAAGCACTTATGGACATGACGAAGAAGATCCGCTCTGATAAACTCATGAAGACTTTCCAATTGATTGTTACTGGCATGGATGCTGGAGGAGAATTGGCTGATCTCTTGGAACATAGTGCCTCGAACCTTCGACAACAAAAACTTGTTGGTGAACGAGTACGTTCGAGCGTTCTTGTGTATGTTATCTTTATTTTTTCTGCCATAGGATTTGGGGCTCCCATGCTTTTCGGATTAAGTTCTTTCCTTATTCAGGTCATTACCGATATTTTTTCAAAAATTGAAATTCCGACTTCTGAAATCGGCAGAAAATTACCTTTGACATTCACGAAAGTATCACTTACACCTAGTTTCGTCAATTCCTATACCATCAGTTCCATGATTATCACTTCTATCATGGGATCTCTTATTTTAGGACTTATCTCCAAGGGAAAAGAAAAAGAAGGCTTAAAATTTATTCCTATCCTCATTGTCTTGACTCTTGTTTTATTCTTTCTCGTGAGATTTTTAATTGGTAAGCTTTTAAGCGGGCTTTTCCAGATTTAATCTGCAGAAAGCTTTTTATAGCTCAAGATGTGATTACCTTTTGAGGTAAAAGAGGATGCCCACTACTAAATTTCAGCGTATTTCTTCTGGCGTTTTAGGAGTAGACAAACTTGTTGAAGGCGGATTCAAGGCTGGGAGCATTAACCTTGTCTGCGGTGGAGCTGGTTCTGGAAAAACAACCTTTGCTGTTCAATTTCTTATGGAAGGATTGAAAGCTGGCGAAGCCGGCGTTTATATCACCTTTGAAGAGAGAAAACAAAAACTCTATGATGACATGCTTGAATTTGGATGGGATTTAGAGAAGTATGAACGCATAGGATTATTTCGCTTTCTTGAGTATACTCCAGAACAAATTAAACGCGTCCTTGTTGAAGGCGGTGGTACTATTGATGCGGTGATTTCTCAGTTGCGAGCAAAGCGATTAGTCATAGACTCCATTACAAGTTTTGCCTTACTCTTTAAAGATGAATTAACACAAAAAGAATCTTCTCTTGCTCTCTTTGAATTGATTAATCGCTGGGGCTGTACGGCCGTTCTCACGAGCCAAGCTATCCAACTCTCCCCTGAGGAGCTCACTGCGCAACTTCAGTTTGAGGTTGATAGCATCATCTTATTTTATCATTTCAAACAAAAAGGCGTGCGCAACCGCGCTGTTGAAATTTTGAAGATGAGGGGGACAAAAACTCCCGAGAAGACGGTCAAACTTGATATTAGTTCCAAAGGCGTTGTTGTCTATCCTGATGAGATTGTTACTGCACTCTAATCTTTTTCTTGATTCTGTCGAGAAGTGACATACAGGTATACTGCCGTGACAATGCCAATAACAATGATGCTTGTGATAAAAATGTAACCAAAGATTCTTTTCACGATGCTTGTTCCACATTCTCCGCTTATACAATCTCCCGTAAGACATTCATAATCGTGAGTACATAAGGCGTTTACATCTTTTATGATTTTAAACTCTCCAGAAGCATCACAATATGTTATTTCCTCCCACTCTCCAACAGCGATGCAAATGCCGTTTTTGATGCACCCTATCACTTGTTCTTGTTCGCAGCGTTTTGGAGTTCCTATGCATGCCTCTTGAGTGCATGGATTATCATCTTCACAATCTGCCACTGTGTTACACATATCGATGCTTGCGCAATCTGCGTCCATTTCTACCGTACATCCTTTTGCACAGCAGTTATCATTTGGCTGGCATATCGTTATTTTATTTGTAGCACAACGGTAAGGGATGTATGATTTATCACATAAAAAAGAGGTACATAACGCCGGGCCTTTATAACAATTAAAGTCTTCTTGGCATTCATAGGTCGCCCCTGGAAGCGTGATGTTTTGTACACAGATATTACTTATACATACGTCTTCTGGAGACAAACATCCGCAATCTTTACAACATATTGATGTTCCTTCACCAGCTACATTATCACAATTGCCATCTCCACAGTTGAATGGGACTGTAACGTTTATGATGGCTATTGCTGGATTTTTTGATAGTCCTGTTAGATGTATATCGATGCCGCTGATTGTTTGTATTGATCCTTTGGCAACGGTCCCTACATCTGCATCAACGCGAAAGTTTGCTGATTCTCCTAAGATGCCAACAAGCGTGATATTTTTTCCATTGATTATTGTACTTTCATATAACCCAATAATTACCTTATCGATGGATGTTTGAGCGTAGATCGATGTGCTCAAGAGCACTATAAGAATAAGATACCAACCCTCTTTTCTCATCCTCAGATGAAGTGAGAAGACTATATAAGATTTATTACCAGAATTAATGAACTACTAAGGTGGTTGTCATTCCCTTTTCTTTATTACCTGACAAGGGATCATATATCTCGTAGGTGCCTGCTTCGAGCTCGATAATAACAGAATCTACTTCATCCAAATTGACTGATACCTGATCACCGACACTCTTTCCTGTTGCGGTGTTTACCACACGCATGGCATGGGGCCATCTTGGACCTGCATTTGTGACCATGAATTTGATGTGGCCGGCATTGACTTCTTTTTTATTGAGGACAATCTTCCATTCTGATAATGCTGCACTTACTTCTGTTACCGGGCCTTTATATTCTGGTTTTTTAGGCTGTTCTTGTTGTTGAGAAGGAATTTCTTGCGGCTGTTCTTCATTGGTATTCTCAGCAGTTTGATCGTCTTGTACTGGCGCTTTTGGAACACAGCCCACAACAAACACCATCATCACTAGTAACGCTAAAATGAGAATACTCTGACTACTCTTTTTCATTGATATTATGAGATTTTCTGCTCTTTTTAAAGTTTTTTATTCTTCATTATATGGTTTTTAGAAAAAAATGATGATTAAAAAGGATAATAAGGCCATATTGCCAAAATCTGCAATTGCTGTCGATATAGGGATGAGGAAATTATTAGGGTCTTCACGCTTGTAATAGAAATAACAGCCCGCTATGACCGATGTGGCAAATAAAAGCACCATTAATAAGACAACATCGATGATGATGATAAAGATCATCTTTATACTTGTGAGGAAATCTCCCACATGATATATTCCTTTTGCTACAAGCAAAGAAAGCGTGGTGCTGATAATAGCAGTCACGAATGCTACAACAATCATTTGTGCGAATAATACTCTCAATTCTTTTGTTGACCAAATATCTTTTTTTGCTTTTCCTTCATGCAACATCGTGGAAAATCGTGATGAAACAATAATTCCATAGTCTCCAATCATGGCATTCAATGTTGGCAGCATAATAATCAATGGAACAATTTGGATAAAGAGCAACTTAATACGCTCAAGCATCAAACCTCCAAATGCGCTAATTATTGATGTCAGCAGGATGATAGCGATACTTTCTTTGAGAATTGTCCTTGCAACGTGTGAATGAGGACCATATTCTTTAATGTAAAAGAGTGTACGCTTCGCAACCTTATGTTTTTTATGGATGGTATATATAAGGGGGTGGTGCTCACTTCTTCGCACGTTTCTCAATCTTTCGAGATGATGGCGTAAAAGTTTCATATCAGAACCACCGCTATCAATAATGAAACAATACTCATGAGATCTTCTGAACTTGTGATAAAAGGACCGATGATATTATTCGGATCATGCCCTTTCTTGAAGAGATATAATGTTAGCATCAATGTCAGGGGAATTTGAAGGATATTACTGATTAATGCAGCTATGATAGGGATGAATATTAATTGTGGCGTAAACACTTTAAGCACGACATAATTAAATCCAAAAGCGAGTAATCCTAATACTAAGGCACCCACAGACGTAAGCCAAAATGAAGCAATAATATTTCCCCGGATCAGTTTTGTAATTTTTGTTAATTTAGGGTTGATCACGCCTAGGAATAAACCTGAACTAATACGAGATGCAAAAGAACCACTAATACTTCCACGCATTTCTAAAAAACCGGGAAGTAAAATGAGGATACCTGGAATTAAAAGTAATTTTTTTGTATACAGTGCAAGGAGTATCCCTGCAGCTAACCCTCCGCCAACCGTTATTATTTGCGATGCTAAAATTTCTTTAAATCCCTTATCAAAAATATCGCTGAAACTGATTCTCTCTTTTTGGCTTTTCTTTTCCACTTTCCTCACTCTTTTTGCTTTAGAAAGAGAGATTTCCTATAAAAACCCACCGTTTTAATGATGGAGTAAGAAAACTATTTAAAGCGCCTTAGAGCCGGAAGAATCATGGAGTATTATTCAAAAGAGGTACGAGAAGTTCTCCATCTCCAGGCAACTTCTGAACAAGGATTAGCTTCTCATGAGGCTGAGATTCGCTTGAAGGAATATGGCGAAAACGTCATTACTGAAGACCATAAAATTCATCCTTGGGCTATTTTTCTTCGACAATTCAATAATGTTGTGATTTATATCTTGATTATTGCTGCCGTTATTTCTTTTTTGATTCGTGAAAATCTTGATGCGTATGTTATTTTAGCCATTTTGATTTTCAATGCAGTTTTAGGATTTTTTCAAGAGTATAAAGCTGAACGCGCCATTGCACTGTTGCGATCGCTTACGGCCTTGAAGTCGCGCGTCATGCGTGATGGAAAAATTATGTTTGTTTCTTCTTCTCAACTTGTTCCGGGAGATATTGTCCTGTTTGAAGCCGGAGATAAAATTAGCGCAGACATGAGAGTTCTTGAAGCAAATAATTTACAAACTGATGAAGCTACTTTAACAGGAGAAAGCATGCCTGTGAATAAGGTCGTTGCTGCTTTGCCAGGCATTGTTGATCTTGCTGAACGAAAAAATATATTGTTTTCTGGAACATCTGTTGTGCGGGGAACTGGAAGAGCCGTTGTTGTTGCAACCCGCATGAAGACGGAATTGGGGAAAATTGCACAAATGGTACAAGCAGTCCGTGAAGAAGCAACACCTATGCAAAAAAAATTAGCACAAGTGGGAAGTGTTTTAGGGTATCTTATTGTTGGTATTTGCGCGCTTGTTTTTGGCATTGGTATTTGGAGAGATATGTCCTGGATTGAGACGTTGCTGACTTCCATTAGTCTTGCTGTTGCTGCTGTTCCTGAAGGGTTGCCTGCTGTTGTTACCATTTGTCTTGCTTTAAGTGTACAACACATGATCAAGAAAAATGCACTTGTGAAGAAATTACGCAGCATTGAAACATTGGGAAGCATCACCACGATTTGTTCTGATAAGACGGGAACACTCACGAAGAATGAGATGACGGTTAAACGCATGTACGTGAATCATTTGCTTTATGACGTTACAGGAGAGGGTTATACTGCGCAAGGTTCTTTTCTTCACAATGGAGAACGCGTTGATACCAAACCATTTAAACGTTTACTTACTATTGCTGCATCCTGCAACAATGCTACTGTTGATACGGGTGATCCAACTGAACGAGCACTTCTTTTCGCAGCTTTGAAAGGTGATGCACAGAAACTCCCTCGGACTGGTGAAATTCCTTTTGATTCTGACACAAAATTTATGGCAACTTTTCATGGAGAAGATTTAGCTTATTACAAGGGGGCAGTGGAAGTTATCTTAGAAAAATGTCATTTTATTGATATTGAAGGAAAAACACGACGTCTTCTTGACAAAGATAAACATAAGATCGAACAAACTAATCATCAAATGGCCAATGATGCTTTACGTGTGTTAGCAATGGCATATATGAAAGGCAATGCCATGATTTTTGTTGGATTGATGGGCATGATTGATCCGCCTAAAGAAGGTGTGAAAGAAGCATTGTATATGTGTGAACAGGCAGGCATTCGCTCTGTTATGATTACTGGAGATCATCCGTTGACGGCTGCTGCTGTTGCGCACCAAGTAGGATTACGCGGAGAAGTCATGACAGGAAAAGAACTTGATGATATTGATGATGATCATCTGCGAGAATATGTGAAAACACGAGCTATCTTTGCGAGAACAACATCAGAACATAAGGTTCGTATTTTAACAGCGCTTCAACGCAATGGAGAAATTGTTGCGATGACGGGCGATGGTATTAATGATGCTCCTGCAGTGAAAAAAGCTGATGTTGGTGTTGCTATGTCACAGAAAGGAACTGATGTGACGAGAGATACTGCTGATATGGTGTTAACTGATGACAACTTTTCCAGCATTGTTGCTGCTATTGAACAAGGACGCATTGTGTATGATAATATCAAGAAATTTGTCAATTACCTTTTGAGTGCGAATGCTTCTGAAGTGGGCGTTATTCTCATTTCCATGTTGGCAGGATTACCTTTACCTCTGTTACCTTTGCAGATTCTATGGATTAATTTAATGACCGATAGCTGGCCTGCCCTAGCTTTAGGCATCGACAAAGCTGAAGAAGATGTGATGAAAAGAAAACCGCGTAGACCTACGGAGAGTATTTTTCATGGCCTCATTGGAGACTTTCTTTTAACAGGATTGTTAGGAACTCTCGTTGTTTTAGGTATTTTCTTATGGGCAGATCATCAAGGAAACCTAGCAGAAGCACGCACGATGGCGTTAAGTACGATGATTGTTTTTGAGTTATTTCGAGCATATAGCTGCCGGACAACAAAACCTTTCCAGCCCGTTCTTTCCAACATGTGGCTAAATCTTGCTGTTCTTTTTTCCTTAGGAATGCATCTTGCTCTTTTGTACACTCCTTTGAATGTTGCTTTCAAAGTTATTCCTCTAGGATTTGCTGCATGGTGGAAGATTCTTTTACTAGGCAGCACAGGATTCTTTATCATGGAAGTATGGAAGATCGTTAAGTATAGGAAAGAATTACGCACTTCTGAAGATTTGTTGTAAGCGAAAGCATTAAAATCCTTTTTCTTATAACATTCTTATGGATCGTTATCATCGCCAGATGTTGTTTACTGCAGTTGGAAAAACTGGACAGAAGAAGCTTCAGAAAGCAACAGTGGCTGTTGTTGGCGTGGGAGCTTTAGGCAGCGTGAGTGCTGAATTACTTTGCCGTGCTGGTGTTGGAAGATTGATTCTTATTGATCGAGACTTTGTTGATCTGACCAATTTACAACGACAGGCATTGTATACTGAACAGGACGCAGGACATGCAAAAGCACTTGCTGCGCAACAGCATCTACAGGCCATTAATTCTGAGATTGAAATTCAAGCATATGTGGAAGACCTTCATTTTTCTAACATTGATTCTTTATTACAAAAAGCAGACATCATTGTTGATGGCACGGACAATCTTGACACACGTTTTCTTCTTAATGAGTATAGTTTGAAACATCAAATTCCTTGGATTTATGGCGGAGCACTTCAAGATCGTGGATTTGTTATGACTTTTACTGGGCAAGGGAAACCTTGTTTTCAGTGCATTGTGAAAGAAAAAGTAGATGTTGGCACCTGCGATACCATTGGAGTGTTAAATACTATAACACATATGGTGGGTAGTTTGCAAGCACAGCATTGCATACAATATCTTTTAGGAACACCAGCCCAAGGACTTGTTCACATACAACTTATGAACAGTCGCTTTGATGTTTTACTGGTAAAGAAAAATTCTTCATGCCTAACATGCCGTGGCGATTTTCCCCATCTTGATGGAAGAAAACAACAGCAGCTTGTACGCTTTTGCAGAACTGGACAATTTCAGATCTTTGCTTCGCAACCTTTTCGCTTAAAAACCTTGAAACAAAGCTTACAGAAGAATGGAAACGTCAAAGATCTAGGTTTTTGTCTTGTTTTTCAAGGCATGAAAATCTTCAAAGATCGTGTGTTAATTTCTGCTGTAACGGAAAAAGAAGCGAAATCATTGTACGCCCGCTATTTTGGGCATTGATCACAACCTTTTTAACTCTTTTATTATTGCTTCTTCTTATGCACCTTACCGTCTTCCTTGAACGAACAAATAAACATATGAAGATTACTTTAGAAAAGAATGCAACCGTTACAACTTTACTAGAACACATGAAGATTAATCCTGTAGAAGTTGTAGTTTCTTTAAATAAAGAAGTTGTTACTGAAGATGCCGTCATTCAGGATGGAGATAATGTCACCATCTTTTCTGTCATTTCTGGCGGATAATTATGTTAGGCAAACACTTTCCTTTTTTCCATTTTCCGCATCCAGATCCAGATCTTACTAAATATATTTTGTTGGAAGCTTCTGACACCCACCCTGATCTGCTTGTTTCTATTCCTCCTTTTTATTCGAATATAAGATTTGATGAACAAGAAGAGCGCATTATGAAAGAACATGGATTATTGATGACTGTTGATCAGTTGCGTGAATTTTTTGATCTTCTTAATCGTAAAACCGTGTATAATGGAAAAGGGAAAAAAGTTTCTTCTCGTGTGATTGACGAGCTTTTTGATCATTTTTTTACTTGTCGAAGCCCTTATCGAGGCGAGCGTTTAGGTGGTAGATTTGTGGTGGCCTCTGAACATTTTTCTTATGAATACTATGCTTTTAACCTTCAGCGACAACATGAATTATTTTCTTTAACATTGCCCGACTATCGTATGCATGAACCTGTTAAGAAAGTTGATCTTGAGTATTGGCTGGAACATAGTGATTCTTTTGGTATTCCTCTCTGCTCTTCCCCCCCAGGAATTTTACGCTTTTTTCCTCCTGTTGATGATGGTATTCCTTACTATGCTATTGACCGGGATTATGGGCCTATCTTGAGCTGCCAAGGAACACCTGACTTTAAGGACGAGAATTTTGGTGTACGAAAAGTTATTCTTAAATAAGATTTTAAAAAGAGTTTATAACTCGTTATTGCGGAGCAGGGTGATACCAGAATGCGAATGCTAAGTTCTCATGTATGACGCCATTTATTCTTCCTTGCTCACCACACATAAATTCCTTTACTAATCCGCTCTTGAAGGTAAATTCCCTCAAGTGACGTTTTCCGAGATTCAATGGGTTATACACCCAGATTTCAGATATGTCATTTGGTTTGAAACCATTGTCGGTATCATCACACTGACCTTGAACTGTTCTTCCTATTGCTAATATTGTGGCACTGTATTCCATTTTTGTTTCTAAATCTTGAACGAGGACTGTTCTTCCTTCCATTACTCCTTGATCTTCAGGAAATCTTTGCTGAGGCATTGCATTTACGAGAATTGCGGCATATAACAACATTCCAAGAACAATAACTATTTTTTGAATGCTTTTTCCCATCATCTTCTTTGCTTTCATCGTTGCTTATAAACTTACTGAGACTCCTCTGTGGTAACTAAATTTTAATCTTAGCAAAGGATTTAAAAAAGTTTGCACGTTCGCATTATATATGGGCTGTAAACAATGCGTAGCACATCCTGTGTATGTGACGTTACATCATGAACGTTTATGTAAACAGTGTTTTATTCGATATTTTGAACGGAAAGTGTACAAGACTATTACTAAATATAAGATGATTAATTATAAAGAAAAGATTGGCGTGGGATTATCTGGCGGCAAAGACAGCATTACGTGTTTGTATGTGTTACAGAAATTCTTTGAGAAGAAAGGCAATATGTTTGTTGCTATTGCAGTGGATGAAGGCATTCATGGGTATCGTGATCAAACCTTAGAAGATGCGAAGCATTTTTGCAAGGAACATGACATTCCTTTGGAAATTACTTCATATAAAAAAGAATTTGGCTTTACGCTAGATGAATACTTGAAGAAACATGCTGTGAATCCTTGCAGCGTGTGTGGAGTATTAAGAAGATATGTCTTGAATAAAGCAGCACGACGCTTGAAGGTTGATAAATTAGCAACAGGACATAATTTGGATGATGAAGCACAAAGTATTTTTATGAATCAGGTGAAAGGGAATCTAGCCTTGTCTGCTAAATTAGGGCCCATTACTGGTGTGCTGATGCATGATAAGTTTATTCCTCGTATTAAACCCTTATATTTTATGACTGAGAAAGAAACAACGATTTATTCTAAGTTGAAAGAATTTAGAGTTATTTATCATGAATGCCCAAACTTTGGCGATAATTTACGAGAATCTGTGGGGAAGACTTTAAATGAGATGGAGATGAAGTTTCCTGGTGCTAAACAAGGGATTATTAATTCTTTTATTGAAGTCTTACCTGATTTACGCAAACATTTCAAAGATAAAAAGATTGGATCATGCAAGGAATGCGGAGAACCTGCTGCGAAAGATTTGTGTAGAGTGTGTTTGATGTTGGAAAATAATTAAATTAGCCAAACATATTAAACAATCCACTTTTCTTTTTCTCAGAAGCATCTACTTTTTTTGGTGGATCTTCATACGGCGTGTCAACATATGAATATTCAGGTTGATTACGCTCTTGATCACCACGTTGTGTCGAAGGATCACTCCATCCTGGAGGTTCAGATGTACGATCTAAGTCCCATGAAGGATAGTGCTTGCGTGGCTCTTCCACATGTTGTTTCTTTTGGGGCAATTCGTAAATATATTCATCAGGTTCTTTTGCTTTTTTAATTTTGAAATGCATCTTGTGCTTGTGATCTTCCATTGAAGAAGCCATCTTTTCTTTAAACATACTCACATGCTCTTGCTCATTGCGCGGATGACTTACACCGAGAACTCTTCCACTGTTCCAGGATTCTTTTTTTCTCATCGTAAAGTGCGCTGGTCTTTTTCCATGTTTCATCCATCCTAGGAGATACCAAACTAATGCACAAAAGATTCCTAGGGCAATGATGGCGAGGATAATAACAAGCATGTCTTCTGTCGACCTTCCTTTTTTGGTAATAGGTATATTTTCAAAGACCTTATCATCTATATAAATATCGTAGATGCCGGGTTCCATGCCTTTTGCCAAGTCCAGATGAACTGTTTCATTGGCTCCTATCGTGAATTCCTTAACCAGCGTGAATTTCTTTTCTAGGCTCTTATATTCCACTTTAATAGGATTTGAAAAATGCACATTTCCTTTGTTCGTGATGTATAACGTGTTATTAATGATCAGATAGTCAAGATCAATATGCTCGCCCACCAAGATGGTTCCTTCATATTCCATTTCCATGGCAAAGAGCTTGACATTCCATGCTCCTGGCAATGCATTCTCATGCAGTTGGAACTCATATTCTGTGTTTGACGCAATCGTATCAGAGAAGAGTTCTTTTCCTTTAGGATTGCTAATAATGATGCCGATGTCTGTTGCAACGACATTGCCAGCTTGATCGACAAGAACGGGGGTAATTTTAACCGTATCATGAGGAAGATAACTGTCCTTTTCTTTTGTAAAATCAAGCTTTGTTGGCGATGGATCAACAATAATAGAAAGAGGTAGTGTACCTCTATTTCCGTAAAGATCTTCTATTTCCAATGTGATGGTTTGCGTGCCTGATGTGATCGTGTAGGGTATTTGAATGGATTTTGAGAAGCGACCATCGTATATTTCCTTTTCAATTTTGTTTTCTCCTAATACCAACCATACTGTTGCCTTTTGTACTGGGAGATCAAGAATGGTTGCTGTTCCTTCTATTTTTACATGTTCGCCAGGGCTAAAGTGAAGTTTGTTTGGTTCTGCAAAGAGAAGAATATCTCCTGAGATGGTAAAAGGACCAATCGTAAATGTTTTCGTGTTGCCGTAGACATCTTGCGGCGTCACTTCAATCATGAATGAACCTGCAGGAAGATTATTTGTTGTTAGCGTGTATGCAAGATCTCCATTTGTTATGGCAGTAGTGTCAATAAAGACCTCTGTCTCTCCTTGCTTGAAACGCAATGTTGCAACACCATCAATGGAGGTTCCATCTAATTTTGTGATTGTTCCGGACATACCTAACGGATCACCACGCTTGAGACTTGTTTTATCCAAACTTAATGTTCCTGTGAGATCACGTGAAATGGTGAAACTTGGCGATGATGCTTCTTCGAGAACATTTCCTGAAGATTCTAACACTGCGCGTATGGTGCATGTGCCCTCGAGATAGGAAGGAATGACAAGATCTTCTGAAAATACTTTTTGCACATTCGCCTGAAGAGAAATAGACTTGACCAAGAGTTGCAATTCTGTTGAACAACTTAACATGAATTTTAACGTTGCGATGGTGTTGGTATTACGCATCACATATCCAGAAACAGTGACCTCATCTCCGATGTTGACCACAGATTTTCCCGGTCCTTGCATGGATATTTCAGCACCTGCAATAGGAACCATCAATAACCCTAGAATTACTACACAAAGAGCAGATATCCTCTTTTCCATGCCTTCAAACAGGCATTTGGCCTTAAAAAACGTATCGGCTCAACCTTTTCCCTACAAGCATCATAATCTTTAAATAGCATCAGCTTGAGAGTAAAAGCATGGTGGACAGAAGACCACGAGAAAAAGAGAAGATTGTGGATTATGCGTTAAAACATAGCGCCGCTCATGTTCTTGCTAGTGCTGTTGTTGCCTTGTATCCTCAAGCTCAACTTGCTATTGGACCGCCTTTGGATGAAGGATTCTATTATGATTTTGGCAACATTACAGTCAGCAGCGATGATTTACCTAAGATCGAACAGAAGATGAAAGAAATCATCAACAAAAATATTGCTTTTGCAGAGAAAGAAGTTGATAGAAAAACTGCTGAACAACTTTTCAAAGCACAGCCTTTCAAATTAGATATGTTAAAAGACTTGAAAGGAAAGATTACCATTGCACAACATGGAGAGTTTACTGATTTATGCGAAGGCAATCATACAAAAAATACTAAAGACCTGAAAGCGATTAAACTGACGAAAGTTGCTGGCGCGTATTGGAGAGGAGACAACAAGAATCCGATGTTGACACGCATTTATGGTGTGGTGTTTGATTCGAAAGAAAAACTTGATCAGTATATAACCTTACAAGAAGAAGCTGTGAAGAGAGATCATAAAATTCTTGGACCACAACTTGATCTTTTTATGTTTCATCCAACAGCTCCTGGCATGCCTTATTGGTTACCTAAGGGCGTAGTTCTTTACAATGAATTGATTAATTTTTGGAGAGAAGAACATCAAAAACTTGGTTATCAAGAAATTGTTTCTCCGCTGTTGAATAAAAAGGAATTGTATGTTACTTCTGGACATTTTGAACATTATTGGAATGACATGTTTACTATCAAAACCAAAGAAGGGGAAGAGTATGGCGTTAAAGCCATGAATTGCCCTAATGCTATGGTTGTATTTGGATCGAAAATGAGAAGTTACAATGAATTCCCCTTACGTTTGTCTGATACTGATACTTTACACCGCAATGAACTTTCAGGAACATTACAGGGATTGTTGCGTGTGCGTGAATTCAGGCAAGATGATGCACATATTTTTATTAGTGAAGATCAGATTGCTGATGAATACCAAGAGATATTCAAGATTGTCAAGAAATTTTATTCTGTTTTCAATATGGCATATTCGTTCCGTTTAGGGACACGACCAGAAAGTTTTATGGGCGATGTTGAAACGTGGAATAAGGCAGAAACAACGTTGAAGAAGATTTTAGAGAAAAGTGGTGTTGCTTATACGATTGCTGAAGGCGATGGTGCTTTCTATGGGCCTAAAGTAGACATTTTGATGAAAGATGTCCTGCATCGCGATTGGCAAATGGGAACGATTCAGCTTGATTTCCAACAACCTAAAAGATTTAAGTTATATTACAATGCAGCAGATGGGACAAGAAAAACTCCCGTCGTTATTCATCGCGTTATTTATGGATCAATGGAACGCTTTATTGGCATTTTGATTGAACATTTTGCAGGAAAGTTTCCTTTATGGCTGAGTCCGGTGCAAGTTGTTGTCATGACAATGAATGATACATGTGTTCCTTTTGCACGCGAGGTTATGGAACAGATGAAAGAACGAGGCATTCGCGTTGAACTCGATGACAGACATGAAACGATTCAAAAGAAAGTACGCGACGCGCAACTGCAGCACATTCCTTTGATGATTACGATTGGCGAGAAAGAAGTTGAAAAGAAAGCATTAGCAGTCAGAACTGCAGACGGAAAAGTTCAGTTTGGCGTCAAGACCGATAGTTTTATTGATGGGATCGTGAAAGACATTCGTGAGCGGAAGTTATGAATTTGAATGAAAGTTTTCATTTAGTGACGCATTCTCAAGCGTATCAGCAATGGATTACAAAGAATAAAGATTCTTTTTTGTGCAGTTTTTTTCGCATCCGCGAGAAGAATCCAGATCCACCTTTGCAAGTTGATTTTTATGATCCAAAAAAAGATACTATCTCCTCTTTTGTCGTTGATCATGGGATTGTGACGTTGCAACAAGACGGCGTGGAAGCGTTAAAGAAAAAAGAGGAAGTTATTCAACAACTACACTTAGAGCATGTGAAACTGAGCGAAGAAGAAGCCATGACACTTGTTCGCGATGTACTGGAACGTGATTATCCTCAAGAACAGATCATTAAGTTTATTATTATTTTACAATGCAAGGAGCAGGCTCGCTGGAATATTAGCGCGATTATGCACTCTTTGCATTTATTCAATGTCAAGATTGATGCTGCTACGGGAAATATTTTAGACAAAAGTTTTACGAATCTGCTTGGTTTTGTTCAGAAACAAGACGAATAAGTTTCTTCTTGCTTGTATGTCCTTTGATGATTTCAACTTTACATCGATACTGTTTTGAAAGAAATTTGATCAATTCAAGATTTGCTTTATTGTCTTCTGGAGGCGCCTTGATAGCAATCTTCAGTTGTGTTTCAGACTCTTGGAGAATTTCGGTGCGCTTGGCACGCGGTTTAACGATCACTTCTATGACTCTCATGTGTACAATGCTAACGCTTCTTCTTCTTTGAAGTTAAGTTTCCCAGGAACAATGAGACATTGTGGAAATGGAGAAAGTTTTATTTTTTGCGCTTCCGCTATTTGAATTTCTTGCTTGTTTGAACCTAAGGCAGCACAGGCTATTACTTTTGTTGTTTTAGGCAATCCTTGCTTGAGAAGATACTCGCATCCTTCTTTGGCAGACATCATTTTATCTCCTTGTATATCCAATAAAAATAAAGTGTGTAATCCTTGCTTGTTATTTTCAAGATACACCTCATATGGGCTTGTGATGTTCTTGTTTTCGAAAGGAATTGTTGTTACTCTTCCAAATTTATACAAGAATAATCCGGTAATACCAACTGCTGTGAGTATGGATGCATTTTCAATAATATGCAATGTAATGTTCTTTTTACGTGCTGACAACACTAATTCCATATGTGTTGTTGCTGAGAATGGAGAGCCTGGAATAAGAATTGCTATATCTTGTTCTTGTGCTTCTCTGAGTATTTGTGCTTCTTGTTCTTCTATAGTGGAACGTGATGCACGGATAATTTTCTTTCCGTATAACTTTTCCAATGCAGGAATATTTTCATTGCTGAGACGAGAGGTGTATGATTCCAGATATACTTTTGCACACTTTTTAATGGCATCTAATCCTTTCAGTGTGATATCGTGTTCGTCTCCTAATCCTAATCCGATGAGATACAATACCATATTACTTCCTCAAGAACAATGCTCCTGCAATTAGTGGAGAAAGAAGTGGTGAAGAAGCGAATGGTGTTACTAACAGAACAAAAGGAATTGCAAAGAGTATTGCATGTCTTACTACGGCAGATGTTGGATTCTTTTTAATCACTTGGGTGCCAAAAGGTAACCCATAGAGAAAGATTAATGTTAATACCAACAATGCTGTTTCTTTTGTTATCATCATTGTTGCAACACTTGCACCTCCAAGATAGAGATAACGGAAACGAATGAGTTTTGCTATTAGAATGCCAACAATAAATGCTATGGCAGTTGTGATGGTTAACGGACTGATCCATAAGAGAACAATAACGAGTAAGAACAAGATGATTTGTTGCGTTTTGATAAAGTATTTTTTTCCTTGATTTGCCTCTTCAGGAGCTATTCTTCTGAGAACATATCCTAGAATAAGGCCAATAAAAGGGATTAAGGCTGTTACAAGACGCGCTTTCATCGTTTCTATGAACAAGGAACCAATCAAAAGCTTTTCCCTTTTATTATTGTCATTTTATAGTAGTTACAAATAGAAAGATTTATATAGAAGCTCTGATAGTAGTAGACATATCATCCGTAATTTTCGATCGGAAGGGAGGCATGACTCAAGCATTCTTGATGTTCCCCCATCACGCTTGATGCCTCTGATTCCGTTCTGAAAAATGGAAGGAAAAAAACATGATGATTAAACATGGACTTGACGAATATTTTAATGAATCTGGAGAATATTTTAAGAGATTACTCATCGGGGGAATAGCAGTTGGAACTCTTTCCTTACTAACAATTACTTGTTGGAAAACTCCAAAAGTGTCACCCTACAAACCAACTACTTTCCAAGGATCAACATACACTCTCATTGATGCTGATAGTGATGGTGATGTGGATGTTATTGTTGATAATCTTAAACCTAAAGTTCGTGGACAATTTGTAGCGCCTGATATGGTTGATTGGTTAAAGACCTATGGACAGGGCAATTATACTCTTCTTGATTTTATGTATAAATCTCCACGTATAACACCAGATCTTCAAAATATGGCAGATAGTGCTTTCAGAAGTGGAGATGATAGTGAACTTGAAACTTTTTTACTGAATCATAAAGAACCTTGGAGAAATGAATAATGCAAAATGAATATTTACAAAGATTAGAGGATTTATTAAATCCTTTAGAGAAAGCTCGTGCTCGAGAGATTCGAGATCTTTTCGCTTCTGCTCTTGAACAGAGCGAACTTGATCCTTTAACGCACTTACCTCGACGTCAAGGCATTATGCAAGCTTTTGCACATGCCCAATCAAAAATCCAACGTTATGGCCATCCTCTTGCTCTTGCTTTAATTGATATTGATCATTTCAAGCGCGTCAATGATACTGATGGATATCGTCACCTTACAGGTCATGATGCTGGTGATCTTCTTTTACAAGATACATCTGAGCTTCTCAAAGCCACTTTACGTTCAGGAGATTCTGTTGGACGATGGGGTGGAGAAGAATTTGTCGCCATATTGCCTCTTGTTTATGATAACCAACTTTCTCAGCTTCAACCAGCTCAACAGGCTATGATTGTAGCAGAACGTATGCGTGGAAGAATGGAAACACAGACAGGAAAGACTATTAGCCTTGGGATAACTGTTTACCCTACTACAATATCCACACCTTCACTCTCTACCATGATTCATCAGGCAGATGATGCATTATATGCTGCAAAAGAACAAGGAAGAAATCGTTCTCTCCTTTACACTCCCTCCTTACTTAGAAAAGCTTTATAAATCATCAATCAGGACATCACTACTCCATGAGCTTACACAAACACGTTTTTTATTCGGCATATCAACAAGGAAACCATCTTGGCGATCTTTATCATACCCCCCAAGGACTTACATTTAGAGTTACTGATCCTTCACGATTAGAAGGCATTATGGGTGATGCTCATGGAGACCTCATCGCTTTAGAAGGAGAGGGAAGATCTCATTTTATGGGTTCTCGACATTTTAGACATTATGTTCAAGATGCTACTATCATTCATGCAGCACTTCCAGAGTAAAATAGACTCTTTTATTGTTCTTTCCTTTATTATCTACGCGTTCTAACTTCAGTGGACCAACTTCCTTTAATGAATGCACATGTGTTCCACCGTCTGCTTGCTTGTCAATGCCTTCAATCTCGACGACACGCACTTCTTTCAATCTTTCAATGTACTCTTTGATTGCTAATTTGAATAATGTTGGATCTTTCATTGCTTCCTCTTTTGGTAGAACATAGACCTTGACTTTTGCATCTTTTGCAACCCACTCATTTGCTTTCGTTATAAATGACTCTACTTGCTCTTTTGAAATATCTAAAGAAAAATCCATTCTTGTTTTATCACTTCCAATTTGGTTGCCTGTTGTTTCACATTGTGTTTCTTTGTAGATGACTGCACTCAAGAGATGCGCTGCCGTGTGATATCTCATTAATGCGTAGCGGCGTTGCCAGTCTATGCAAAGATGAACTCTATCGCCTATCTGCAAACCTGGTTTGTCTATGTGATGAAGAATACCTTCCGGAGATTTCTTTGCTAATGTTACCTGATATTTTTCATCTCCTTTGGTGATCATGCCTATATCTGATGGCTGGCCACCCCCTTCAGCATAAAAAATGGTTTTGTCAAGAATAACACCTTCATCACCCACGTGCGTTATTGTAGCATCTGTTTCTTTGATATAAGCGTCCTCAAGATAAAGCTGATGTGTCATCTCTTTTCAAGAAGAACCATGCTTTATCAATTTTACTTTATCCATTACTTCAAAGTGATACAACAATCTTTAAAAAGAAGAGAAGTGCCTTAAAAACGGAGAGGTGATGGCATGGTTGCACCAGGTTTTAATCAACCGTTATGTTTCAATCCGGCACTCGTCTATTTGATTGCAGGGTTCTTAATCGGATTATCATTGCGCTACTACATGGATCGAACACGCGGTAATAAGCGTGGAACAGCTGCAATGGCAACGTCTACTACTAAAAAACGTAGACGATAATTTTTTCTTTTTATTCTATTTCTAAGATTGCATCAAAGAAATCTTTCCAATCATTCTTTTCGAATTCATCATCAGAACGAATGATGATTTGACCATCTTGTTGTATTCCTATTTTTGTTCCTGCGTGGGTCATTTGCAGCGATGCGAGTGTTTCTGGTTTATACAACGCAAGTTCAATGATGCTTGTTGATGAAGGATAGGTGCTTCTGAATCTTTCCAAGACTTCATTGTCTTCTGTTGCATCTACAGACATTGCAATGAAGCGAATTCTGTTCTTATACAAAGGATACATTTGTTTCATTTCGTGTAATTCTTCCTGACAGGGAAGGCAATATGTTGTGAGTGTGTACAATACTAATGGACGTTCTTTTAATGCGCGGTTTTTGATGATGGTTTCTCCTGTCATGAGCTGGAAGACGAAATCTGGTGTATACTGACCTTCGAATGCACCTTCAATTTTCTCTTCGATAGATTCATTGACAACATTTTCATTTATTGATGCGGTAATTTGTACTTGCGGAGTTGGTTGCTTTATTGATTGTTTTTGTGCTGTTGGTGTGGTTGCTGGTTGTTCTTTTGATTGTGTTAAGACATACAAACTACATCCTTGAATGACTACTAAGAGAACTACTAATATTGCTATTACTATGATGTGTTTCTTCATTGAAACTAAACATCTATGATCTTTTATATATTTTGTGCTATGCAGAAATAAAAAAGCGCCGAGGATGGGAATTTCCATAAGGTCACAAGAGCAACCTCATTTTTGAACCCACACATCCAAAGGACATAGGATATCTGCGAGGAACGTGTTTTCATATCTAGCTTACTACAGATTCTAACACGTGCTGATAGCAATCCTACGCAATACCAGGTTATGCGACCTCGGCACAAGAATGAATATTCAAATGGTATTTATTTAAATGTTTTGGATTGTGCGGCTTAATTTCTTCCATCCATTTACGTAACATTTCTTTGCCTGCAATACACACTTTTGAGGTATTTGTTCTTTTGTCCACCCAAGAATAATTCCTAAATCCAAGCTTTTTAAATAAATTTTTCAGGTCATGGATAAGAAAAGTTGAAAGAGACCCCATTTCTAACTTCGGATAATTCCTCTCTAACTTACTATTTATTCTTTCATATCTTAAACAACCATCAGTGTCAAAATAACCACGTAGAAAAGATAATTGAATTTTTTTAGTAGACTCAAAAACAATATCTGGGACTTTTACTGTTCCGCTTTTTCTTCCTGGCTTAAATCCATACTTTAAGAGAAAGGAAGTTATATCTTTGTTGGTGGTTTGAATTCCAAAACAACCATTTTTTCCACCGCTCCGAAACTTTGGATTCACCTTAAATTTAAATATTTGGTAAAGTAAAGGTGCTACTACTTTCTCATAATATTCTTTTTCTTTTATATCTCCTCTTAACTCCCAAACTAAAGATGAATGTAGCATATAATGTTCCGTCGCCAACATGCATTCCCAATAACTCCGCCATTTCTGAAGAGATCATTTTTTAAGAAACATTAATCAATTAAAAAAGATATCGATGTTTTTTTCGTAAATCTTACGATCAAGTATGAACAAAGAACGGCCATTTTTTCAGTGTTTTCACAAAGAATACGATAAAGAAAAGTAAAGGGATAATTCCATTAACGATGAGTTCAAAACTTCGTTGATTAATTGTGTAAAATACAACCAACATGATACAATATGCAATGCCAAAAAGAGCCAAAAAACGTTCTGTCATTGACGCTTTTTCTATCATGACTAGCAGTATTCCTATTGTTATCATTGCTGCAATGAGATTAATGAATAATATTTCCTGACTAAAATATGATGTTTCCCAATAGGAAAAAGGAGAAACAAATTTCCAGGATGATAATGGATAAAACGAAGGATATGCATCAGTATGATGTGTTATGTAATCAAGTATGGCGTGCAACCCCATACCATATGCAAAGGGCATCCATGATGGTTTGATGTACCATAATAGAATGCCTATGAAAAGAATAACAACAGATGAATGTACAAGATAATTTACTGTCAATGCCCATACAGGCATGACTGGATTGGCATATATCATCCATGTAAAACCCAACATCAAGAAATTCCATCCTAGAATTACCATATTGAGTATATCGGGAAGAATAGCTCCAAAGAGTGCGAGATTAACTGCCTTATGCTTTCTGAATAACACATAGACCCAGAATGCATGCCAAATGGTGTCCATACGCTCTTCATGTCTAGACTCTTTAAAAAAATTTGTATGATTTTCTTTACCTATTGTGAGAGGAAAAAAAGACGCTTTTTAGGGGTTTAATGAAATCTAAAGGGCATATTTCTTAAGAAGCAATTTGAATCTTTGCTTTAAATGGGGAATTTGAAACCCAATTTCTTTAAACTTTTCAAAATTTTCTTTTCTGTAAATTGAAACTCTGTGTTGGCCAGATGTTTGCTTTGGACGTGTAGTATAGGTATGATAAGATTGAATCCCCACTACAAATAGTAATTTTTTGATATCCAAAGCAAATTTTTCATCTTTAGTTCCAAATCTTATCTCTGTTAATTTTTTTAATATTGTTCCTTCCATGTCGAATGCCTGTTTCAGATAAGCTATTTTCACTTTCCGTGGAGAATTAAATATCCAAGATGGAATTCGCATTTGTTCTCCAGCTTTTGAAAAACCAACTAAGAGATATAAGAAAGAAGCAAGCGTGATGGAGTTTACGTAGATTCCCGTACCATCATCTCTCGTTCTTCTCCAAAAGATTATATTTTTTGAAAATAATCTTGTTATTAAAGTACTAAATAATTTAATTTTTCTTGGATCTTTTTTCTGATGAAAAAATATTCTATTAAGATTTTTAGTAAGACAACCATCGGGAATTAACCTTGCAAGCTTTGCGATACTTTCATCAAGTACAAAGGGGATCTCAATAAAAATTGGTTTGGCACCATTGGAAATTGTGACGTGCCATCTTGATTGCTTTTTCTTTATTGCAAAATACTTTTCGATATCTCTTTTTTTAATATTAAGATAATTTTCCATTAATTTGTTGTTTTTGATCTGCTTATAAACAATTCAGAGGTACTTGACGAGTGTGATGAGTTTAGAAATTTTTCGGATCCATTTCTGTAGAAAGGTTTAAAAGACTAATTTTGATGATAATTAACAAACTCTTGGCTATTAGCAGGGATTTGTTGAAGACTACTTCACAAACTGCAATAGGACAGCCAGGAGACATTAGAAATGCCTGTATGTCCGTCGGGCTCATAACCCGAAGGTCGGTGGTTCAAATCCACCCCCTGCTATTTTTCTCATTCGAATATTATAATATTTTGAGAAATCCTTATATAATTGGTCTTTCTCTTTGTCTTTATGAGACGCAAGGTTGCGCGCATAGGACCCAGTACTTTGATGATTAGCTTACCCAGCAAATGGGTCAAGCAACAGCACATCGAAAAGGGGCATGAACTCCATATTGAAGAAAAAGAAGGCTCTTTGATTATTCATCCTAGTGAAGTTCCCAAAACAGAAAGGACTGAGCTTCATCTTAAGAACAAAGATGAATTTCTCAAGCGTTATTTACGTTCTTTTTATCACCAAGGATATACGGAAATCAAGATTACGTGTGATGAGGGACTTGATTTTGATGAAATCAAAAAAGAATTGGACATGTACCTTGGCTTTGAAATCATCGAACAAGGAAAGAAATATTGCATCATTCGCAATGTTGCTGACGCGATGGAGCAGGAATTTGATGTTGTTTTGCGAAAAATCTTTTTCATGAATGAAACGATAGCAGAAGAAAGTTTACAACATTTGCAGACGCAAAAATATCCAGCATTACGTGAAATTGCAACTATTGAAAAAACGAATAACAAACTTGTTAATCTTAGTTATCGCATCTTGAATAAAAGTGGCAAAATTTCTGATCATAAACTTACCTCTTTGCATACTCTGCTTTTGTGCTTGGAGAATATTGCTGATCAGTATCGCGATCTCTGCATGTATGCTGCAGACAAGAAAATACATTTAACCAAAGACCTTGAAGAATTTTACAAGCTTCTTATTCTTCATTATCATATGCTCATGAACGTATATTACAGTTTTGATGCGGAACGTATGGTTGACGTGCGCAATCAACGTCTGCAGCTTGAACGTACTGTTGTACACCTTCAAGAAAAACAGTCTTTTCCTGTCTTTACCCATCATCTTCGATCCATTCTTCAGTATATGAAAGATATGGAACTATGTATGGGATTCGGACATTAATATTCTCTCATCAAAGTTCGCAAGCAGTTCTCTATAATCAAAGTAAGGTGATTTTTTGAGGTCTCCCTGTTCTAAGGCTTTTAGGAATTTTGTTTGCAGGTCATCTAATCCTTCTTGCTGCATCATGAACATTATTTCTCCCATCAAATCCGACCAACGTTGAATCCGAAAATGGCGCACCATTCTATTTGTCATACCTGTGGGCATTCTTCCTAACATCGTTCCTGCCTGACAAAATGCTTGATAGAGCCATGCCCTTTCCATCTGCTCATTTGCATCAGGAAATATTCTTCCACTTCTACTTTTCATTTCTTCAAGGTAGGGCGTTATGAAATGAGATGGATTTGCGAGAGTATTCAGATAAAATCCAGCGAGATCAACAAAAGGATTTCCTAATGCTGCGTGCTCAAAGTCGATAAGCGTTCCATTCATGAAAAAATGACGCAATGCAAGATCTCCATGCGTAAACATCCCTTTGTATTTTTCTAAGGGGCTAAAATATTCCCCTGCAGCATCAACGAATGCCTTTATTTCTGGATGTTGTTCTGGCGTATATTTTACAGAACCCAAGCGAGGATGCGTATCATACCCTCTTCCCCTAATGACACGAGAGAGAAACTCTTCTTGATACTCTCGCTGATGCAAACGAACTTTTTTTCCGTCCATTCCTTCTAAGAAACATCCCTCACTATCTATGTGCACATGTTTCGTGACATCGGCATGCAGACGTGCTATCAACCGTGAATGATGCTGAATTTGTTCTGTGTTTTGCAGCTCGAGACTTCTTATTCCTTGCTCTGCTAAGACTCCTCTTGGAATAACATATTGCTCCAAAGATGATGCATCATCTCTGAGCATCACATGATAGGTGAGATTATCTGGTCCATCAAAACATGCTATCGATGTTGGGGGTTGTATTCCGGTGTGTTCTGCTTTGCATATTCTTTCACATGCTCTATTGATATCATATTCTTTTTCTATGGTCACAGGATTTTTCCCTCGTTTGAAAATGAACCTTTGACGCGCTCTTCGAGAAGGAGTGTATTCCACGACTTCATTCATTGATTCTCCTACTCTTCTGAATTTATTCTTCACAGAACTTTGCCCTAGAAAGACCATACTTTGCAAAAGATCTGCAGAAGAAAGTGTTCTGTTTTCTGGGTGGGAGAACAATAATGCCGCCTGCTGATAATGTTTTGCCGCTTCTTCTGGTTGGTCATGGCTCCATAATTTATCTGCCAATCGAAGATGTCTTTCTATGAGCATTGCGTGTGATGTTGGGATTGTAAGTGTTTTTTCCAAACTCTTTACTTCCTTCTCTCTTTCTCCGCGTATTTTATGCCAAAAAGCCTTGGCTCGATATTTGTGTAAGCTCAGGCTGCTTGAATGCAGTACTCCTCCCGCTATTGCTGTTCCGTATGTTGTTAATGCAGCCGCATATATCCCTACGAGTAGCGCGATTGCATTTTCTACCGTTGAATTTCCTGATTTATCTTCAGGTAATGCAAACATTGTTGTGGTCGCACCAACTACTATTCCTCCTATCACTGGGTGCTCAAATGGAAAATTCCATATTTTTTCCACGAGATCTTTTTCTTGTTGCTGTTCTTTCCACGTGCGCACTGCATTCATGATGCGATCATATTGCTTGTATGCTATCAGCCCTACTTGCGTTAGTGCTGTTGTTGTTGGGAATATTATCTGTGTAGCGTACTCAAAAATTGTTAAAGGTGGATGTTGCTCAACGAAAGCTCCATGCTGTGATCCTATCATTTCGTATGCTGCCGCACATGCTATGCCTACTCCTAGAGAACTTTCTTTTGTATGATTAAATATAATCTCTTTTATTCTTTCTTTTCCAACTAAAGGAAGTGCGCCATATTGTGAATGCAACATATGATCTTTTAGAATACCTAATGCAAGATACGCAGCATATGCTGGTGTTACACTTGTCCAGAAATAAGGAGTCCAATCATTCGTTTGATAGGGATAGACCATACTCAACATGCCTATGCCTACTCCTGTTGTCTTAGGATGTTCCACAAAAGAAAATACCATATCTTCAAGAAGAGACCTTCTCTTTTCTGTCATGGTGAACGTAAAAAGAAGTAAAATCCGCTTGCTATCAATGCGCCAGCAACAAATCCCCCTAAGAAGGATAAGAATAACGCACTTTCTTCAACTGCTTTCTTGGTCGTTGTTTTTGTTTGCGTTGTAGCATTTTTTGTTGTTTTTTGCATAGGGGTTTCAGTATTTTGCTGTTCTTGAGGTGGAGGTGGGGCAATAACACTATCATCGACGGTGTCAATAGCATCACAGACACCATCATTATCTCTGTCCGGAGGACATCCGTTACTTGATGCTGGACAGAATGATGGTGTGTTGGCACATTGATCTTGCGCATCTGGAATGCCATCGTTGTCGTTATCTTGCGGCGCTTGTGGGGCTGGATTCACATCGAGTGTGAACTCATCTTTGAGACCGTGCAAGCCACCTAACTCATCTGTTGCTTCGACCTCTATGGTTACATCAAAATTTCCTGTTTCATCATCTGCAATACTGAATGATATTTCCTGATCTTTTGCTTCTCCAGGATCGATATTTGTCAGAGAAGCAGCATCATCTCCGATGTCTTCGATGTCCATGCGTATTTCTGCATTACTAAATTTAATATCTGTTCCATTATCAAAGTTATTCTTGATGTAAAAGATAAACTCGATATTTTGATCTGCATTGACTTCGACTGTTGAAGAAGAGGTAATGTCTGATGTTGATCCATCTTCTTTTTTGAGTTCTATTTTGCTTATGCTTACTTCATTTTCTACTTGCAATTTTAATGGAATGGTGTCTTGGCCTTGAGCACTGGTATTTTGTTCTGTTCCTGTGATTGTGATTGTTCCTACATCAAATGCTGCTTCTTCAAAATCACTGTTGACTGCATCAAAATCTCCCGGAATGGTGAGATTAACAACTACTTGTATCGGTTGTGAACCGTTGATCGTTTGACCATTTGAAAAGCCCATGAGAGCAAGATTACTTTGGGAAAATCCATTCTGCGATGCAAATGACCATTGCGCGTTATCATATCCGATTGGACTTCCACCTAAGGTGAATGTTTTGGATATTGTGGGAGCACTACCGCCGGCAGTGACTTTTTGTTGCGAACTTGATCCAAATGACAATTCTGATTCTGTAATAGAAAGCGCCGCCCATACGGGAAGAGCTACTATCACCATCCAGAGAACGATCCATAGGACATCGCTGTAACGTAGCGTCTTCATGTAAGAGTGGTAATAAAAACAGATTTATAAACCTATTGCGTGATTTCATGTCAAAAGGTTTAAATAGCAACATAGTGAAGATGAGCTTATGGATCAGAATTCTCCATTACCGTCTTCTTCTCCTGGAACGGCAGCTGCAGCACCAGAACTGCCACCTATGAGCAAGGAAGAATTAGAAAAAATAAAAAAGAAACTTGACCAATTGAAAGAAAAGGTAGAAAAATTCCAGAAGAAACTTCTTGAAAAATTTGAAGAGTATATTATTGGGATTGCACTCTTACCTCCTGAGAAAAAGGATAGCAAAGACATTCATCTTCTTGTGTTGGTTGATGATTCTGATGTGCAAAAGATATCTCCTTTTGAATTACGGGAGAAAATGACTTCTATCGTGAATAAAATTGCTGAAGAAGTTGATAAGGATTTTAAACCGCAGATTATGCTGATGAATGAATTGCGTGAAAGCTGTTTTGATGCCAAATATGAAATTTTACAACTCATTTCTTTTAGCGCACCCTTCTATGATCCTCGTGATGTGTTGAAGGCTATCAAAGTGAGTGAGATTCATAAGAATATGGTGTTACGCAAGTTTGAGAAATATGTTGTCAGTTATGTTGCTGTTGGCAGCTTGTTTAGAGGAGACGGACGTGGGAATGATATCGATGTTGCTGTTGTGATTGATGATACTGATGTTAAGAAAATGTCTCGCTTTGAATTACGTGATAAGTTAGGGGCCATTATTCGTACGATGGGCTTTGAAGCTGGAGATATTGCCAAAGTTACTAAAAGTTTTCACATTCAAGTGTATATCTTAACTGATTTTTGGGAATCTATCAAAGAAGCGAATCCCGTCATCTTTACCTTCTTGAGAGACGGTGTTCCGTTATATGACCGGGGCGTGTTTATGCCTTGGAAATTGTTGTTAACGATGGGACGCATCAAACCCAGTCCAGAAGCCATTGACATGATGATGGATATTGGAGAACGCCTCGTGCAGAGAGCCAAAGGAAAATTAATGAGCGTCATTGGAGAAGATTTGTATTATGCTACAATGAATCCTGCACAAGCAGCATTAATGTTATATGGATTACCGCCAGCTACACATCGAGAAACGATTAAACTCTTGGAAGATATTTTTGTGACTCGTGAGAAATTGTTAACGAAAAAAGATATTGAAATTGTTGACAAAACCTTCAAATATTTCAAAGGCATTGAGCATGGCACTGTTAAAGAAGTCACTGGAAAAGAAATTGATCAAACGTTAGAAGAAGTTGCAGATTATTTGGTAAAAATCAAAAAAGTCTTCAACCAAATAGAAAAGAGAACAGAAAAAACACGAGCAACAGAATTCTTTACCACGAGCATGAAAATCGTGCATGATGTCTTGGCGCTCGATAATATCTTTGTCAAGGAAGATGATCCTTTAGCCATTCGCAAAGAATTCAAAAAATTAGTTGAAAAAGGAACATTCCCAAAGAAATTCCTTGATGATGTTGATGCCATTGTGAAGATTCGAGAAGGCTATAAGACCATGCGCAAAATGGAAATTGAAAAAGTTATTCGTGAAAGTGCCAGTTTCTTTAGAAGCATGGTTGAATATATTCAACGCAAGCGCGGAGCAGAGTTAGAACGTGCTAAGATTCGCATTAAATATGGCAATACATTCGGAGAAGTCTTTTTATTGGATGATGTTGCTTTTATCATTGATGATATTGATGCTAAAGAAAAAAGAATTAGCAAAGCAGCGATATTACCTAATGGAAGCTTAGGAGACTTACACAAAAGCACGGTGCAAGAACTTGAAGACTTACTTGCAACAAAACGCATTCCTAAAAAGGTGTTCATAAAAGAGCCTATCTTTGAAAACTTAAGAAAATTATATGGCAAAGATGTTGAGATTTTGATTAATTACTAAGCTGCTGATTCTAGAAGTGATTCAATATTATATCTCATAGGGCTTTGTGTTCTTAAACGTCTAACTACATCATTATGAATATCACACGCTCGTGATTCTGAAAAACCTAATATTTCTCCTATTTCTCTAAAAGGCAGATCTTCCCAATATCTAAGGTGTATGACTTGTTGTTCTTGAGAAGTTAAACTTTGATATACTCTTTTTATTACCTCTAGAACAGATATTTGGTATTCTGGCAGGGAGCTTGAATCGATAATTAATTGTTCAATATAACCATCATCGTTGATTGCTGAAAAAGAAGATGGTTTTAACAATCCTACATTATTTTTGTATGCAGAGGGTAATAATACTTTATGACCATTTGTTACTATTGGATATATTTGTTCATATGTTACGCCTTTTTCTTCTGCTTTGGCTAGCATCTCTTGTTCATAAGGCTCTCGTTTTAATACTCCCACAAGTTCTTCACGAATCTCTTTTATGCGCTCAACTAACGTACGCTGATGACGAGGAAGCCAATCTTCATGACGCAATTCATCTAAAATGCTTCCACGTATTCTTATTTCAGCGTAACTTTGAAAAGGAACGCCACGACTAGGTTCATATGATTCAATAGCATTGAGAAGTCCTAACGATCCAGCACCTTGTAAATCTCCAAGATCAACAGTACGAGGAAGACCCCGTTTCATTTGATCCACAACATGTTTAACAAGTGGAAAATATCTGTAGACAATATCATCTCTTAATACGGGCGTATGGCTTCTTCTATACCTTAGAAATAATGTCTCTTCTGCAGTTCGAGGGGAGGAACTTGATGAAACTCTTTTTGTTTGATACCCTTCCCCTAAGACCATATATTTTTTTAGACTGAACTTCTTTAAATAATTTTAGATTTTGCCAGCACTCTTATAAAGTAGTTTTCTGTTTATATTTTATGCTTCAAGCTCTTGATTTTCATTCATTAGATGAGCACTTACAGGCTCAACTTTCCCTCTTTGATCTGCAGCATCATTTACTAGAAGGCAAAGTAGCTTGTGAAATGCCTTGTTTATCTTGCCAACAACCTTCTCTTTATATTCATACAACTCTTATTGAGAACAAAACTTCACACGATATTGGTTATAAGTCCAAAGAGTATTGTGCTTCATGTTTCCGCACTTCTTCTGACAGTGGTGAGCTCCATCATGCAGAGGTTCTTGATCTGTATCGAGAAGTAGCAGAGTACCAAGAAGCAGCGTGATCAACAACAAGCTTTTTAAATGGCTTTTGAGATGATTATTTCTATGGAAGGACTTATTGTGAACTTTAGAGGCGGCAAGCATACCAAATCTGAAAATCAGATGCTTATGGAGCTGCCTGGCGTCGCAACCAAAGAAAAAGCAGTTTCTTATATTGGAAAGAGTGTCACGTGGAAGAGTCCTGCTGGAAAAGCTATCACTGGAACCATCACTAGCACTCATGGAAGCAAAGGTGTTGTACGCGTTTCTTTTGAAAAAGGCATGCCTGGGCAAGCTATCCTCGGCAAGGTAGAAGTGAAATAAATGGTAGGATTACGAAAAGGTCATTCCTATACCAATGTTAAACGAGCTTATACTCGAAGAAGTAAATATAAGGTTAAAGGATATATCAAAGCTATTCCCGCATCAAAACTCGTACGTTATGACATGGGAGACACCAAAAAAATCTTTCCGTATTGTGTTCACCTTATTAACCGAGATCCTATCCAAGTCAGGCATAATTCTTTGGAAAGTGGACGTCTTGTTGTGAGTAGACGATTAGGCATTGTTTTAGGAAATAATTATTATTTCAAAATAAGAGTGTATCCTCATCATGTGTTACGTGAAAACAAAATGATTACTGGTGCAGGAGCAGATCGTATGCAGACTGGTATGCAGCGCGCCTTTGGAAGACCTGTCGGTATTGCAGCGCAATTGAAAAAAGGACAAATTCTTTTTACCGTTCATGTGGAAGAATCCGCTGTTCAAACGGCTAAAGATGCCTTGCATAGAGCTATGCCACGTTTGCCTGGACGTTATTCTATTGAAGTTGAAAAAGTTAGTGCTTAAATCCATATTTTCCTGTCAAAGGAACAAAGACAAACTCGCCTATTGATTTTGTAGTTAGATGCTTTCCTCTTTTTGTTGCAATGACCATTTTTTGTTCATATGGTGTTCCAAGAGGAGCAATGATTATTCCCTTATCTTTTAGTTGTTTTATGAGGGGTTCTGGAATGGATGGACTTGCAGCCGTTAGAATGATTCTATCAAAGGGAGCGTAGGCTTCTGCACCCATTGAACCATCACTAAAGATCACGGCAATATTTTTGTATTGTTTGAGGTTTTTCTTTCCAAATTCATATGCTTCCTTATTGATCTCTGTCGTGTACACATGACCTTTTGGTTTTACCAATTCTGAAAGTATGGCAGCTTGATAGCCGGAACCAGTTCCTATCTCCAAGACTGTATGCCCAGACTCAACTGCAAGTGCCTGCGTCATGATCATCACCGTAGAAGGTTGAGAGATTGTTTGACCGCCTGCAATAGGAAGAGCAACATCCTCGTATGCACGTTCTTTGAGATACTTTGGAAGGAAATCTTCACGCGGAACTTTTGCGAATGCATTTATGACACGTTCATCTGTGATGATCTTATTGTTTTTCCAATACTTAATTAGTGCTTGTTTTTGCATGTGTTATTTTTTTCTTTTCTGCTTTATCTAAACATTCTTTGATTAATTGTTCTGGAATTTCTTTTTCAGCTTCACGTAAGATTTGAACTTCTGATTTAATGGCAGGGTGTTTTGGAATGAATAACGAACAACAATCTTCATGAGGCTCTATGGAAATTTCATATGTTCCTATGTCTTTTGCTTTATTGATGATTTCTTGTTTGTCAAATCCCACTAAAGGGCGTAGCATGAGCATTGATGTTGCATCTTCGATGGCAGCCATATTTTCTGTTGTTTGGGAAGCAACTTGTGCGAGATTTTCTCCTGTTGCCAAGGCTTTTGCATTTTCTCGTCGTGCAAGCAATTCTGCAATGCGTACCATATATCTTCTGTACATGATAACACGATATTTCTTATCAGTTTTTTTCATAATTTCTTTTTGAATATCGATGAAAGGAACGAAATATGCTTTTGATTCTGGATGGTATTTTGCGAGGACTTCAATCAAGCGTTCTACTTTCTTTTGTGAAGCAATATTGGTATAGGGATGGCTGTGGAAGTGAAGGTAGACTGGCTGGCAACCACGCTTCATCATATACCATGCTGCTACTGGACTATCGATGCCGCCAGACAATAAAACAATGACCTTACCAGAAGAACCAATAGGCAACCCACCTAATCCTGGAATCTTTTCAAAATAGACAAAACAGTATTTTTCTGCGATTTCAATGTAAATGTTTTGATCAGCATCTACTAAGTCTATTGTTTTGTTGTGTTTTTCAATCAGATGTTCTCCTATCTGCTTGTTGATATCTACTGACGTTAACGGAAATTGCTTGTTGGAACGTTTTGTTAATACTCGCACGGTTTGAGCCGGATACTTAGGAATATGCCGCGACACTGTCTTTTTTATCGCTTCCATGTTTTGTGGAATGCTCTCTACAAAAGAAAAATCTGAGATGCCAAAAACATGCTGCAAGCGTTCTGTGTAGATGGCTTGCTCTTGTTCTGATAAGGATGGTGGTTCGATAAGAATTCTTCCAAATACTTTTTTGATGATACATTTCATTCCAGATAATTGTTTGGCAATATTTTGGATTAATAACTTCTCAAACCATGGCCTATTCTTGCCTTTAATGGCTATTTCCGCATAATGAACAATGATCGCATTCATCTGTGTTTCTTGCATCAGAGGACTTTTAATGCTTTCTCTTAGACCCTATTCTTGCACAGGATATCTTTTTAAGACAGAACTCCATTGAAAGAGATTAAATGAAACTAAATACCTTAAAAATCTTGTATCAATGGCCATTATCCAAGGTTGAATTAGTAGAAACCAATGGAAAAAAATATATCCTTAAGACAATTCATAATGACTTCACTGATGAAATAAAAAGACAGCAGATGTTATATAAAAAAACTAGTAAGATAAAGATTCCAAAAATACACTATGTCAAAAAAGAAGAATCTTCTACCTCATTTTTAATGGATTATATTCCGAGTAGAAAAAAAGAGATAGGAATTAAAAAAGCGATTGACATAGCAAATGAATTCCATAATGAGACAAAGAGCATACACAATAAATATTTTCAAGACTACAACTTTGAAAAGTTCTACCAAGACTTTAAAAAAGTTAGGAAGAATCTAAATAATAACCTGAGTAAAGTAAACTACATTAAATTAAAGGAGATTTTTAGTGATGTTTTTTCAAGTGAAAGATCTATAGTTCATGGAGACTGGGGAAAAGATCAAATTTTAAACAAGGGTGGCAAGTATTATATAATTGATTTCGGAAAATCATTTCGTGGGCCTTCGATTTTGGACTATGCGCATTTATACTTAAAAGATAAGAAAAATAAGCATTATCGTATTCCCAGACAAGATGATAGTCTTCTTTTAAAAGCAAAAATAATCGTTTGTATCATAACTCTAAACTGGTTTGAGTTGTGTAAATCGAAATATATTCCTTATAAGTATGAAAAGGAAATAAAAGAATATGCTAATTTAATAGATTATAATTTTAAAAAATTATATTGGGAATAAAGGAATTTCAGCAATATTGGCTTAAACAGAAGCTTTTTCTACCTTACCAAGAGCCTTCTCTTCATCACAATCTTTAAGAAAGGCAGGCATTCTTTTTTGATATGGTTTTTTCCAAGTTTCTTGACATGATTTTGCATCTGGATAAGTATGTTGCTATTCTTACCCAGTCCTATGGGGTATGGATGTATGGTATTCTGTTCCTCGTTATTTTCTTAGAAACTGGGCTTGTTTTCTTTCCCTTTCTTCCTGGAGATTCTTTGCTTTTTGTTGTTGGCAGTTTTGCTGCGCAAGATTCCTTTAATATTTTCTTGCTGATCATTCTCTTAAGCATGGCATCTATTGTGGGTGATAGTCTTAATTATTGGATTGGACATTCGTTCGGAACGTATCTTATTCAGCGCGCGTGGATCAAACAACATTATATCCAACATACTGAAGAATTTTATCAGAAACATGGCAAAAAGACAATTATCTTAGCACGTTTTATTCCTATTATTCGCACATTTGCTCCTTTTATTGCAGGCATAGGAAAAATGCACTATCCTGTGTTCTTTTTATATAATATCATTGGTGGGCTTCTTTGGGTGACATTATTCCTTCTGTTAGGATATTTCTTTGGACAACTTTCCTATGTGCAAGAACACTTTGGACTTTTTGTCGCCGGCATTATTGTTCTTTCCTTGATACCTTTAGTGAAAGAAGTGTATCATCAAGTTAGAAAGAAATAAGTTATTTATAGATCATCGCTGTGATGACATTGTTCAGGTCAGCCCATATTAATGATGCTGCGAAGATTCCTAAAAGAATCAAAACCATAAGGACTAATATTTTTAAGTAGATATTTGTTTGTCGTAATTCACGGTTTGTACGTTCAAGATTTTCCTGACTAAACCCGTAGAGAGTATTTCCTTTCTCATCTCTATAAACAAGATGTTGGTCTTTTTTTTGTGTTGCCTTCTTTCGTGGCATGTGTCTCTCCTCTAGAGTTATGACTGAATATTGATTCATATTTAAACATTTATATATTCGAGTATAGACGTCTGTTTTTATCGAGATTAGGCGTATAAACAGTTTTTATTGCATTTCATGTTCTTCGTTCTTTTTCTCAAGATTTAATCACCATTCTCTAGTGGTTACAAACGAAAGGTTTATATAGTAGAATACTATGACTATGAATATGATAATAACGATAAAGCTATTATCAGGAGATACTCAAAATGTTGTGTGAAAAATGTACTTATCAATGGGCCCCACGGAAGGAAACTCCCAAGGAATGCCCTCGTTGCAAAACTCGTCTTGATTATAAACAAATGATCACGCCTGTGATCGCAGGAGGTATACAATAAAATGGCAGACGAAAAAACACCAGCACAAGCGTTGGAAGAATTGAAACAAAGCCGCATTGATAGCTACCGAGCTAACAAGGTTGATGTTTCTGATGCACTTAATAAAAACCGTGCACGATTAAATGACTTGCCAAGAGACATTTTCTCAGGAAATGACTTGGTAGGACTTGCTAATCTTCTTGATGAAGCTTTGAAAGCATCAAAACTTAAAGATCCTTTACAAGGAATTTCTGCTTTACAACGCTATGAACAGCAAGTGCGACAGAATTATGTTGTCCAGCTTGGCTTGGATAGTGTTGGAAAACTTCCAGATGATCGCAATGGCATTCAACGTATGATCATGGAAGCCACCATGTATTTCAATGACAAGAATGGATATGAGAGAGAATAATTTCTCTCTTTTCTTTCTTTTTTTGTTATTTTTATGATTTTTTCTCCATAACATTAATAAATCTCTCCACTATTAGGGTTTTATGGGATTATTAGATATTTTCGCCAACCTCTGTGGTATTGATAAAAAACCAAATAGTTCTCTTGAAAAAAGAATTTTTCGTGATTCTCAACGACCACCTAGTACAGAAAGCCAAGAGCCTGAAACACCTATCTATCGCCTTGATGATTATCGCACACGAACACAGAAACGTCATGATCCAGACACCTTTGCTTTGATCTATGCTTACATTCGTAAACCTTTACAGCATCTTGACGATGTTTATGATCTTGACACTCTACAAGCAAGAGTAGAAGAAACGCATCAGAGAACCACTACAGTTTCTCAAGATCAGAATGTTAAATATGTTATTTCAGGAAATGAGTATATACATATAGCAGAAACGCTTGCGGCAACACGTAAAACTTCTTCCTGGAGAACGGGAGTACATACTTTGCAGATATTAGATGCCCATTTAAAAAGAAATTGTGCTCTTACTATCGGCTTGCATATCTTAGATGAATCCCAACATAATTATGATGAAGAGACATTACAGACGAAAGGAGAAGAATATTTACGACATTGGAAGCCACACATTCGTTAAGATAATGTGCTGGAATGTTTATGTGTTTCAATAAAGTCTTTCATTTCTTGCACAAATACTTCTGCTTCTTTACGGTAGCGGTCGTAATCTTTTCCCGATACTGATTTAATATCTCGATGTGTAATTCCTTTGAATACTTTGTAGAGTTCATCCATTGTTTTTGCTGATCTTCTTGAGATGTATCCTTTTCGTGCTAATGCGTGATCTAACATTTCTGCAACATGTGATGGTGAAGGAGGAATTTCTCCGATGGCCATCAGCACTGCGTGCGCGGCATCAATTGCTGCCCAATACAAATCCACTGTAGCCGTTAAGATATGCTGTTCTGAACGATGCAAGGACGCTGGTGCCATGGTGAAATATGTCCAGACTGACTCATCGGTTGGTCGAATTCTTCCTTGATCTAACAATGCTTGTAGAGGATCGAAAAAACCTGTATCTATCAATGCGACACCAGAACGCAGGATATTCATCGCAACGGGATCGCCGGCACGGACATATTCCCAAAATGCCGTTAATTTCATGGACTGTACATGCAGTCGTTTAGGATCAGTTGCTGCAATGGCTTTTTCTGTGATGATACGATAAGTTTCCACGAGTTCTTTTGAAAAACGAATTCTTACGTCGTCAAGAATAATTAAGACATCAATATCACGATTAGGATTATTACTGTTTTGTGCTGCAGAACCAAACATCACTAATGCAGAAACAAATTTTCCAAATTCATGATAAACAATACGAGCGAACTTACGGGCAAGCTCAAGATCATCGTTGCCGTAACGAGAAAGATTCTTTTGCTCCCTCTCTTTTACCTCAAAACGCACGTACGATCACCTCTTTTTCTTAGATTTTGGTAGGTATATAAACATTCTGCTTAGGAATTCTTCAAATATTCAATCATTAATCTCACACCATATCCTGTGCCACCTTTTGGCATGTAATATCGAGACTTGCTATACCATGCTGTTCCTGCAATATCAATATGCATCCAAGGAGTTTTCTGCACAAACTTGCTTAAGAAAGCAGCTGCTGAAATTGAACTCGCATTTGGATAACCGGTACCAATATTATTGAGATCGGCAATATCGCTTTTTACTTCTTCCATATATTCTTCATACAAAGGCAATTCCCAGACACGTTCATAGGTTTTTAATCCTGCGTCATACATTTTTTTAGCGGTTTCCTTGTCTGTGCCCATGATGCCTGCAACATACTCTCCAAAGGTAATGAGAATGGCGCCTGTTAACGTCGCAAAATCTATGATACGCGCTGGCTTGAGATTTTTTTCCGTGTATGCCAATGCATCTGCAAGGATTAAACGCCCTTCTGCATCAGTGTTTCCTATTTCGACTGACTTTCCTGCATATGACATATACACATCACCTGGCTTGTATGCGCCAGATCCAATGATATTTTCTGCTGTTGGAATAACGCCGATAAGATTTTTTCTTAACTTTAATTGCGCTGCCGCTTGTAATGTTCCCAACACGACTGCAGCACCCGACATATCACTGCGCATGGTTTCAATTTTTGTTGTTGGTTTCAGATTTAAACCACCACTATCGAAAGTGATTCCTTTTCCAATGATGGCTGTTGCTTCTTCTGTTCCAGCTCCTTTGTATTCAAGAATAATGAGGCGCGGTGGAGTGCGACTGCCCTTACCTACAGCCAATAATAAATTCATTCCTATTTTTTTTAATTGTTTTTCATCCAATACAGTGATTTTTAGCTTGTGTTCTTTTGCTACATCACGCGCTATTTTTTCAATCATCAATGTCGTCATTACATATGCATTTTCATTCTGCATGTCACGCACGAAATTTGTGGCTTCGCAGATAATCTGTGTTTCTGCAAGAATATCTTTGACATAATCTATCTTTTTTACAAGAATAATGACCTCTCTCACTGCTTTTGTTTTATCTTCTGTTTTATATTTTGAAAATTTATAATTACCTAATAATAATCCTTCTGCAACAGCGTGCAATGCCTCTTGCTCCTTAATTTTTTCAAAATGCGTTATGATTGCAAACCTTTCCCACTTCATTGCTTTTGCTTTTTGAACAGCCAGAGCACAGCCTTTTCGCACCACTTCAAGAGTGAGTTCTTCCTGCTTCCCTATTCCAAGAAGGACAAGATGCTTTGGCTTTATCCTTCCATGCGTATGTACAACAAGAAGTTGATCTTTTTCTCCCTTAAAATCACCATCAGAAATGACTGAAGCGATGATGTCCTCGACGCTTGTTTTGTCTTTCTTTTTTGAAAGAAGATTTTTTATCTGCTCTTCAGTATATGGTATAACAATGCTTACATCAAGTTTTTCTGGACGCTCTGTTGAAGGAAGAAGATACATACAACACCTCTTCTTTCGAACTATCTATCGGTTTATATAAACATTTCTCTTTTATTCTCTTGCTATTGTAGAAAGAGACGCATCAAAATCCTTAAAATATCTTCGTTCAAAATATCGTAACATTGCACGCAACTGTGTTATGACAATTTCTTCCGGTATTCTTTCATTTTTCATATAGGTTTGGTAATCTCTCGTGTCTTCCTCTGCCTGATATTCATAAATATTAAAAACGAATTTACGCAGACTTTGCTTTTTGATCATATTCTTCCCATTCCTTTCTTAGATCTTCTGCTATTTTTTCTATTTCTTCCGTCATGTGATATGAAAGTGATCTTGATTTCGGTCTTTTGAATGTGCCTTCATATGATCTTGATTTCGGTCTTTTGAATGTGCCTTCATATGATTCTGGTTGCTTCCCAATGTATCTTGCACTCCAGCTTCCTTTTTCTGATTTTTCTTTCATATTTTTATCTAAGATGATCTTCTTTATAAGTTTTGTCTGTAAAAAACCGGAAATATTCTGGTTATTTTGTAATTAATATTCGTAGTCCGTTCCTAGATTACGCTCTGGAAGATCTTTATCATATTCTTGAAGCAACGACATGGCTTCACGCAATGCTCCTGTTGCTTTTTGAGACTCATACTGCAGAATAAGTTGGCGTAACGCATGAATGACTAGAATGGAACTATGATGAGGCATAGCTTTTGCATCAAATAACTCTTCTTTGATCGTGTACACATCTCCAATATGCTTTCCTATGACATGATGACTTATTGCTTCAGATACTTTTTTGACTTCTGGGCATGAATGTCTTGCTGGCTTGATTGAAAATTCTATAATTTTATCTTTTTCTACTTGCATCGATGCTGTTAAAGAATCAGCACATCCTCCTTCTGTAGATGTTATTGTTGTTGTAATAGGAATAATGTTTTTGTTTAGTTTCTTCATTAAAGGCTTTTTGATGACTTTTCCTTTAGGCAATACTTTCTTTATTTGCTTTCTTTGTTTTTTGACCATTGCTTTTACTATGAGTATGCTTCTTAATAAAGATTCCTTTCTAAAAATTTATAAATGGTCTGAAGGACGACACGTTATGGTATTAGGGTATAATGAACGCAGACCAAAGGAAGAAGATTATACAGCTTTTGTTGAAGGAATAAAAAAGAGTATTACTACTCTCGATGAAGGCTTAGGTTTAATGCTTTATGGATCCTATGTGCGTGGAGATTACATTCCTGGTAGAAGCGATATTGATAGTGTTCTCTTTTTTCCCGATCATGTTGTTTTAGATAAGAACAAAGTACAACGCATCTCACGGGGTTTGCATGAACTTTTGCGCAATTACCCTATTCCTTTTCAAGTAACTACTCTCGATACCACTACTGGAGCTGATGGACGATTCAATCCCTTTACACAAGATTTTCAAGATTATTTTCGAAGAGAAGGACGCATCCTTGTCGGCCAAGATTACCGTCCTGAAATTACTTACCTTCAACAAAAAACAGACAAGGAAACGGCATTAAGTTTTAGTTTGAGGAAAGTACGCAACACTCTTCTCTTTGCCGAACATGATCGGCATAAACATTATGAACGTTTCTTAGAACGCTTTAATGAGACCTTAGATGCAGTAAGTAGTAGCATCAAACGCGTACTGTATCTTGTCGATGATCGGCTAAGAAGAAGCCGTTTTTCCGTATTAGATGATTTACCTACTATTTTTCCAGACGTTGATGTTGGACCTCTCAGACAGATTAAATATTTGTACACTCAACCTAGCAAACTTGATCATCTTTATGAACATCCTCTGAAAGTTTTAGAAATGGAACAGCAAGCCGTTACATTCTTAGAATCTGTAATATCTGCATATATTCATGAATTTCCACGAGAACAACAAGATCTAGAATTACGTATTAAACCAGAGGATTAAATCGAACGTAGTTTCTTCACTATATTCGGTACTATTTTTAACACATACCCCATATCTTGTTCTGTTGTATACTTTCCTAGTGTAAATCGTATGGTGCCCTCTGCACGCTTTGCAGATGCTCCTGTTGCCAGTAAGACGTGGGAAGCGCCTATTTTCTTCGATGTGCAGGCAGATCCTGATGAAGCGTAGATGCCTGCGTCATTTAATGCAATGAGCAAGGCTTCTGTGTCAACATTTCCAAAAGTGATACTTACATTGCCTGGCAATCTTTTTTCTTTTGGACCATTCAACATCGTATTTGGAACTGTTTTCAACATGCCTTGTATTAGTTTGTTTTGTAATTTTGTTAATCGTTCACTTTCTTCTTTTTTATTTTTTTGAAGCAATGATAATGCTGTAGCGAATCCTACAATGCCTGCAACATTTTCTGTTCCTGAGCGTAGATTTTGTTCTTGTCCTCCGCCATGCACAATAGGATGAATGGGAACGCCATTCTTTTTGTATAAAATTCCCGTTCCTTTAGGACCATAAATCTTACTTCCGTTCAAACTGAGAAGATCAACATTTAATTTTGTGACATCTACTTCTAATAATCCTGCTTGGCATGCATCTGTATGAAAAACTATTCCATGTTTGTGTGCTATAATCCCTATTTCTGTTAGTGGCTCGATCACACCAATTTCATTATTTGCATACATCACTGAAATCAGAATGGTATTTTTTTTGATTGCTTTTTCGACGTCTTGTGGATTCACATATCCTTGTTCATTGACATCAAGATATGTTACTTCAACACCTTCGTATTTTTCTAGATATTGACATGTTTGTAGGACTGCTTGATGTTCTATTTTTGTTGTGATAATATGATTGCCTTTTTCTTTATTTCCACGAACAATTCCTTTGATGGCAAGATTAATACTTTCTGTGCCGCCTGCTGTAAAGATGATTTCTGATGTCTTTGTGTGAAGTATTTGCGCGATTGTTGCTCTGGCTGCATCGACGGCGTCACGTGCTCTCATTCCTAAGGTGTTAAAACTTCCAGGATTGCCAAATTCTTCGCTGAGAAAGGGTTGCATAGCTTTTATGACCTCTGGGGCTACCGGCGTGGTTGCTGCATAATCCAGATATACTATTTTCTTTGCTTCTTTCATCTTCTACCTCTATCATATAACTCTTTAAAAGACATCACTTTATATTGTCATCTCTCTAGAGTAGTTAAAATAATAACCTTTATAAACTACTGCTTTCTGTAATAAGATATGACAAAATATAGACCTAACAACAAGCTCACACAAGAACAACGCGAAGAAATTGCTCACCTTGTTAATACAGGAATTCCTCATAGCCACTTAGCACGAGAGTATGGTGTTAGTGTTGCAAATATCTCTGTGATATCTAGACAAAAAAGTAAATGGATACCTAAAGAAAGCATTGCACAAACTCAAGATAGTCAATTTTTTTATGCACAGCAAATTTATGCTCACCAACTCTCTTTAAGCGATCGAGCTCGGAGATGTATAGAAGAATATGTTTTTAGACCCTTTGCAAACCAAGCAGCAGACTTTGCTCCTTTTAATGAGAGCCCATATACTGTCTTGGCACGATCTATTTTTCGTAAACCTGAACTGTTAAGAGAAGAACCTTTAGAATTACACAAAAGGCTATCTTCGTATGCCTTGGAAATCCTGAAGTATGGTGCTGAATTAAACATTTTTTGTTTCAGTAAAAAACAGATGCTAGAAAAAATTGTAACTACTGCCGCAGAAATAGAAAAAGCGAACTTACGACAGGATGAGCAGAAGCGAAATAGTGGATTGCAACAAAAAGTTGATGAGTTATTGGGAACATTAACAGAGCGAGAAAGAGAAATAATTCAGACTTACTATGGAATTAGCGATAATCGTCCACGAACATTAGATGAAGTAGCGCAGGTATATGACACTAGTAGAGAAAGAGTTCGTCAAATTCAATTGAAAGCAATGCAGAGATTGCGTCATCCATCACGAGGCCGACAATTGGCTTCTTTTTTAAAAATTGAAGATTATTATCAACCATTAGAATCTGATCCTTTGAAAATTCAACTTGATGAATTTGAGTTAAGTTTTCGATTAAAGACATGTTTGGAACGTGTAGGTGCAGTTACTTTAGGAGACGTTGTTCAATATAGCGGAAGAGAACTGTGTAGCTATCGAAATTTTGCCGAAGGAACTTTAAGTGAGTTAAATAATCTTTTAGGAAGATATGGTTTAAGACTTAAGGGAACGCCAGAGAAGGATGAATCTGATCCCTTAAAGATCCCACTTGATCATTTTCAATTGGGCATCAGAGCAAGAAGATTGTTAATGAATCTAAATGCACTTACATTAGATGATGTAACACGTTTTAGTGAGCAAGATCTCATGAATCAACCTAACTTTGGGCAGACTAGTTTAAACGAAGTAAAGGTTCTATTAGAAAAACATAATTTAAGACTTAAGGACTCATAGGGGCAAGGTATTTAAACATCCTCAAATATCTATTTCTTATGCAAGTAAAAGAGGTTATGAGTAAGAACGTTGTTACCTGTACTTCTGAAGAGACGGTTAGTGAAATTACGAAACGCCTCATGAAATATGATATCGGTATGCTGGTTGTTGTTGAAGATACCATCAGCAAAATGCCTATCGGCGTTGTTACTGATAGAGATGTGTTAAATCGTGTTCTTCTTAAGAACCTTAATGCTGAAAAAACTTCTGTTGCTAACATTCTTACTAAAAGCATTATTAGCATTAATGTGAATGAAAGTCTTGCTCATGCTGTTGAAACGATGAGAAAAAATAAAGTCAAACGACTTGTTGTCTTAGATGAAAGCAAAATGCTTGTAGGTATTATTTCTAATTCTGACATTATCAAACAATTCTTGGAAATCAGACAAAAATTACTTGATCTTTCCGTAGGATTCTAGCGAGAACGTAATTCCTACTTTTTGCATCATGTGTTCAAGATCTTCTGGTAAAGGAGCAGTCACTATAAGTTCTTGCTGCGTGTAAGGATGCTTGAATTGTATTTTTATTGCATGCAGAAATTGACGACGAAGCAATTGTGCATATTTGTTGTTTGTTTGCGCATCTCCATACACCCTATCGCCAGCAAGAGGATGTCCGAGATGGGCTAATTGAGCGCGAATCTGATGCATTTTTCCTGTTTTTAATTCTAATTCAACCAAAGAATACAATGATGATTCTTCCATGACACGATAATGCGTTTCCGCTTCTACTGCACCTTCTTCTGGATGATCACACACTACCATGTGATGCTGGAATCCTTCTGTTGTTTTCTTGAGATAGGATTTTATTATTCCTTTCTTTTGTTTCAGATGACCAACGACTAATGCAACATAATATTTCTTTATCTGCTGTTCCTTGAATATTTTATGCAATTCCAACAGCATTTTTTTGTTTTTTCCGATAATAACAATACCTGATGTTCCACGATCCAAGCGATGAGCAAGCCCAGGATGTTCTTTTGTATTGTGAAGATATAATTGCACTTGGTTGATGAGATTCTGCTGCTCAACGCCTGTACCTGGCTGCGAAGCAAGCATGGGTGGTTTGTTAACTACCAGGATATCTTCATCTTCATAGAGAATGTCAAATGTTTTCTTTATTCTTATTGTTGATTCTTTTTTTGTTAATTTTTCGTAATCTTCTGGAGATAGGAATAATGTTACTTTATCGCCTGCATGCAAACGATAGTCTGGTTTGCACTTCTTGTCATTTATTTTGTATACGCCTGTTCTTAGGGATTTGTAAATTAATGAGAGCGGAGCATGTGGAAAATGTTTTCTCAGAAATCGATCTAAACGCAAGCCACCAGCACTATGATCTACAGTTAATTCCAGCATAGAACTAGAATAAACTGATCTCTTATAAATCTATTACTCTAAAGGTGTTTCGCTCCACAACGTCCAATCTTTGGAAGGAGCGTAATCTCCTACAATGAAGTTAGGTGATTGAGATCTGCCGAAATAGGAACTTTCGATATCTGTCCAGGATTGGGATGTAGCATCGATTCTATACATTGGTGAGCCAAAAAGTTTCCAGGTTTCTGTTAATGCCTGATGATAACGGCCTTCTTTTTGACCACCAGGTTCTGAAATTAAGTGTCCTGTGTATCCTGCTTCTTTTAATTTTTCAACGAAACGCTGGATGGGAGCACTTCCTTCTCCAGGCGCAAGATGCTCATCATGGTAACCAAAATTATCGGAGAGATGAACATGGCCAATGATACCGTCCTTTGTTAATTTTTCCACCTCTTTTGTCAACCATTGATCAAAATCTTTTTTTGGACCTTCATAATATTTATACCAAAAATTCGCGTGACCAATATCAAATGTTCCTTTAATGTGCGACTTTGCGATTTCATCTGCTTCTTGTTTCTCTGTGCCATGCTTTACTAATTCTTCTGCCATTTTGTCACGTGATGCTTTAATAATATCTCGATATTCTTTAGGATGACTTCCATATTGCTCTGGAGTCCAGTTTTCTGGAGCAATCCATAATGGTTTTTTCAAATGACGCTCTTTTTCCGTTTCGTATGCAGTCATGGCAGCACGTGATATTGTGTCTGCAGTTTGCTTTAACCCATATTCGACAATTGGTTTTTTATTTTCAATTTCACGCTTCAGTTCATATGCCTGAGAGGCTACCGAACGCGCTTCATGATGATGAGCATCTGCTTCAATTTTCATGTCCTGCACAGCCTTGTCAATATATCCAAAAGGATTTTCGATAAAATCTTTATAACGATCTGTTTCGTCCGATGGCGCTAACCCCATTTTTTTTGCAAGCTCGCGCGCCTGATATTCTGCCATGTCTGGGTTAACTTTTTTCATTTCTTCAAGCCTATTTTTCCTTTCTTCAATGTCTTTGTAGCGCTGCTCTATTTCTTTCGCTCTGCTTTCAAAACGATCTTGTTGTCCTTCGGCTAATTCCATTTGACGCTTCATAAAATTTTCAAAAATATATTTTCCAGGTTCTTTTCCCTTGCTCACTGCTTCTTTTTCAAAATCTGAAATTTTTTTTGTTGTAAATTCGACACGTCCTGTTTTTGGATCTGTTTTTGGAAATTTCCAAGGATCATCTTTTTCATGCCCTTCTTGCGCTACAGGAACTGCAACTTCCATATTGCGTGAAATGGTTTGCGTTTTTCCTGTTCGCTCATCAACAACCATAATAGGGGCTTTTTCTTTTTCTTCAGGATATGCTTTGAAAAGAGGATCTTCTCCACCTTTTTTCTTTTCTAAATCCCACATCGGACGTGGAAATTCACCAATATGCATCACGACTGGACCACCTTGCCCGACATCGGCAGCGAAATCAATTGCCCTTTCCACTTCGTGCAAGACAAACTCTCGCGCTTCTGGCCGGAATTCTCCTTCTTGCCAACCTGCAGCAAATCCTATATTTGGAGAAGCGTGCGTGGAAACTTCCACTTCATTGATCTTTGCCAACTCGCGCATTTCTTGTCGCTCGCGAATACCGTAACTTTCTGGCGTGTGACCACCCGGCTGAGAACGTGAACCTTTTCCGCCACCCATAAATCCCAGTTCGACAATCTTTGCGCCACGAAACACATTTGCTTTTAGTCCTTCGCTCACATCACCAACACCGTGAGAAATACCTATCTTTGTTGGATCAACACGCATTTTTTTACCTTGGTCCAATGCGTTCCAATAATCAGAATCCATGTGCATTTTTGTTGTCCTCTTTTCCTCATCGTGAGTCTTTTTTCTTTTTATACGTTTCTATTGTTTTCATGGGGTCAGATTGGTCTCGCAGACGGTCTGTTTCTGTCGCAAATCGATGTTGTTCTGTTTGTCTCTGTTGTTGTTCTGTCAATTCTGGTTTGATGTACATTGATTCTGCTTTCCATGCGAGACTTTCATAGGAGGCACTTTTATACTCTTGTTTACTGCCCGATAGGTATTCTACTGGTTTTGGACCTTCTGTTTGCTGTGGAATTGGTTCTCGCGTTACTGTTTTTTCTAATGGCGATTGCTGCTCTCTTCTTTCTTGTGGTTGTTGTTCACGTTCTGCTAATTCTAAAAGACGAGAAGGCTGCGGCGCTGGTGTTGTGCCAGCTTTTTTCCATTCTTTTAATTCATCGCGCTGTTTTTCCAGTTCCTTAATCTCTTGTTTTACTTTTTCTTCAACTTCTTTGTCTTTTACTTTTGCTAATGATGCATGTAATAGGCGTAGTTCTTGTTCTATTGGTAACTTTTTGAGATTTTTCTTTACCTCATTCCATTCTTTGATATTCATTTTGAAAAGAAGATTGTTTTACTTTATATCTATTCCGATAACATGCCATGGCTGCCTTTGAATGCTTTGTAAATAATGTATGCGTCGGCAGAAGCAGCACTTTTCGCTGCCTCTTTCTCTTGATCTAAATAAAATTTTGATTTCCTTTTTTCTTTGTCTTTTTTTATACCGAACATTTCCTTGAACCCCTTATATACGTCTGTAAACGGAGCAAATATTGATCCTCGTTGTTCTTTTTGTTCCTCTTTTTTTTCTTCTTCACCTGCTTCTTTGAGATATTTGTCAATATCTTCCTTCATTGCAACCAAAGATTCATCAACGGCGCTTAATAACTCTAAATCTTCTTCTTCTTGTTTTTTTCTATAGTTTTCTAATTCGTCTTTTTTTGCAATGAATGCGTCAATGACAATCGTTGTGCGACCTCGATGCACGGCACCACGTTGGTAATCCTGCTGATATGCCATTTCAGGAATAGCGACATAATTCCATTGGACGCGTATGACTGGGAAATATTCTTCAAATGAACGACTTTCAGATGTTCCTGGGCGAATATCGACACGGTATTCCTTTCTCATTGCCATAATCTCTAACTCAATTTTTGACGTGTCAAAAGCAGCAATGATATCTTTGTCTGAAGATGTATCTTGCATTTGCAAACGCTGGACGTTCCTTAAGTAGGGACGCAACCAGTTGAGATAGATCTTAATCACATGATAATGCTGGCGCAAATATTTTAACTTGAATTTTTTGCCCACCAATAACTCTTGATATGTTTTCTGTTTCCAGATTAAATATTGTTTTAACTTACGCGCCAAGACTTCGCGTACTTTTCTGTTGAAGGATTCACTTAGCTTTTCAACTTCTTTTTCTACATCTTCGATTTTTTTTGGATGAATTGAATAGAATAAATCTGGTAAGGTTACAAAGCCGACGTTCATTGCAAGTCCGATGACAGATCCTGGATTTTTTCCACCGCCTTCTACCATATCAACCCAAACGCTTTTCAAGGCTACTTCTGCAGCTTCTTCTCCTTTCTCGCTGCGGCCATAATATTCCAACCGTTCTTCCATAATACGCATTTCACGAATCAATTGAAACAGTGTCTTGACCATGTTTCCTACATTGGCCATCAATTGCTGAAATTTGTCAATTTGCGCTGCACGGCGTTGTTCGACGGCGCCCCAATATGCGCTTGTTTCTCCTGCAGTGTAAATATCTTTTATTTTTTCAATATCTTTAGGATTATATCCCAATCCAAAAGGCGCATTGTTTTGCAAAAAACGCAGAATAGAAAAATATTTTTCTTCGACACCAGCTTGCGTACTATCCATCACAATAGTATATCGCGCTTCACCAGCATTGTACTTTCCTGGCGTTATTAATTTGCCTGGTTCGGTTATTGTTTCAGAAGCCATCATTCCCTCTTTTAAGACAAAAAGTTTAAATAGCACCGCACTTATAAATGTTATTATCTTTATAGCACAACAAAGAGGGTGTCATGCCATTATTCTCTAAAAAACATCGACCAAGTGGATTAGCACGAGAGTTAGATCAGCCTGTCAAGAGAGGAGATCTTCAAGATATGCAACCTGACATGGGCTTTGATGATTTTTATAATGAACCAAAACCTCGCATGACTCCGCCACCTCGACAACCCGTGTTTCCTGTTGCCGAACAACCTATCATTCAACCTTCTTTAGCTCCTCGCAGTTTTACTGATAACACTTATGAAATTATTCTTAGCAAAATCGATGTTATTGATGCCAAGCTTGATGGACTTTTGCGACGCATCGATATGCTTGAGCGACTTGTTCAGTCTTTGCAACAACCACCTGCATCACAACAAGATAACACACGCTTCCAACGCCGCATGTGGTAATGATGAAAAAATTATTTCTTTACTTTTCAGCCTGTATGATTGCTTTTCTTGACCAACTTACAAAATATCTAGCAATTCATTTTTTTTCCTATACCACTAATACTGGAGCGGCTTTTGGACTTTTCCCTCATTCAACTTTTTTACTTTCCCTTATTTCTTTCATTGCTGCTCTGGTGGTTATTATTCTTTTCAGAACATATCCTTATCCAGAGCTTGCTCTCCTTCTTGGAGGGATTATAGGGAATCTTATTGATCGTGTTTTCAGAGGACATGTTATTGATTTCATTAACTTAGGATGGTGGCCCAGTTTTAATGTTGCAGATACTGCCAGCACTCTTGCTGTTATTTTATTGATTCTTCGTCTGCGAAAAAAACATTAGAGTTTATGCAAGGCCAAGAACGAACGAATTTCATCTATTAAGGATTGATAATCACCAATAAGCTCTCCTTCTAGATGTTCGATGCGATCTCTGGCGAGATACATCTCATATATCTTGCGTGCATTTTTGAAGATAGGCATGGTGTCCCATTTATTATCATAATCTTTATTAATTACTGCATTAATGCGAAATTCTATGCTTCCTTTGTTTGTGGAAACTTTTGTTCCTCCACGCTCAATTTCCACTTTTGATAATCCATTAACAAAAAAGTTTACTTCAATGACGAATTTTATGTAGGAATCCATAACCCGCTCTGTCACCCAAAAAGCCATGATCTGTTTTCCGCCAGGCGTGTCAATATCATGATATGCTTTTTCGTAAAAAGAGTACCCATTATTTTCGAACCATCTAAATAATAATTTATACAACTCACCGAGATCAAAAATAGAATCTTGCTTTAATTTAAAATTATCAAGAAGAGTATCACGCTGCATCTTCTCTTTGGTGTTGTTTTTCTTTAAATATCTTGTGGAGATACAAAGCATTATTATACTCTTTTTATAATGAATTAATGACGAAATGTTTATAAGGCTGAGACATTTAAAAATTTATTAAAACTGGTGTGTACATGGCAAGAAAAGTTTCACATTTTTCTCATCGTTTATTTTATACACTTCTTGCACTTGTGATGCTTGCTGGAGTCAGTTATATGGTCTATTCGTATGTGAATCCTGTTCCTAATCCTGGACATGGTGCTGATACGGTATGGATTGCTGTGAATAATCAAGAGATGACCCTTCAACAAGCAATTGATACTGGAGCACTTGGACAAGGAAGTTCTGGTGGATCTGCAAGCGGACTTATGCAATCTGTTCCTGGAACTATCAACATTACTGGATGGGATGGCTCAGGAAGTGGAGAAACTTGTTCGTATAAAATTAGTATAAATGGCGAGCCTTTCATGCCTTCTGACTTAGGGTCAAGCATTGTATCTTCTAACCTTGATGAAATTGATATTAATAAATGCCATAACTACCTTCAATATGTTCTTCGTACACGAGGTCTCGATCGTATGTCTGAAGCTGTGGGAAGACGGATTTTGTGGTATAACATCACCGATTATCTACGTGTGCCAAATGCCTTGCAATTACCAGGAATAACAGATGCAACATTCACCTTACAATTTGTGGATGCGAGTTCTGTAGCAGGCAAGCCTATTCCCATGAAATGCCCGATACGTTGTTTTGATTCTGATTCAAATGGACACGGTGTTCATTGCAACCCTCCACAGACAAAACAAACAAAAGTTACTGAATTTCTTCTTTGCTGTGGCACAACTTGTTTCCCTGATCTTATCTGACTCTTGATCAGAAATGTTTATAAATTCTGAGAGTTTAAGATTAAAAAAAAGCAGGCGACATTATGTCAAAAAAATCTAAACACTTATTCTCAAACAAGACTTTTTATACGCTTCTTGCTCTTGTGATGCTTGCTGGAGTCAGTTATATGGTCTATTCGTATGTGAATCCTGTTCCTAATCCTGGACATGGTGCTGATACGGTATGGATTGCTGTGAATAATCAAGAGATGACCCTTCAACAAGCAATTGATACTGGTGCATTGGGAGCATCATCACCTGCAGGAAGTGGAGGATTTGTTTGTAAGCCTGTTGTTGCTAGCACCGGATATTGTAATATAAGTTCAGTTCTTGTCCCTACGAGTGCTATCCCAGGAGTTGCAGAAGGATATTGTTGTGGCGTTGTTGATCCCTCTGCGGTTACGATTCATGATGTTTTCATAGGTGTTGACAATAATGGAGGTAATAGCCCTGATTGTTGGGGTATTAACCAAGGAACAGGATATTTTGCAAGCCAAACGTGTGGACATAAACAATGGGATCTAGTCGGTACTACTAATTATCTCGATGGATGTATAAATGGTCTTAAAAATGTGTATAATTCTTTCACAAATCCTGATGGAACAAAAGGCGGATGGATTATCCAAGGATTTAGGGATACATTAAATGCAAGTGTTTGTGTTGATACCAGTTCCGATGTGTATGCTGTTAAGATGATTCGTTATAATGGATATTAATTTTTAAGAAATTCTATTTTTTTGACACGTTCTGTTACAAATTCTGATTTTATTAAGAATTGTATTAAAAATTCAATCTCACGATAATTTCTTTTTTCACGCGCACAGATCAATCCATTCTTAACATGTACATCTGCATGCGCCCTCTTGAATCCTTCAACGGCTTGTTTCTTTGTTAGTGGTGGACCAACATATGTTTTCGTTGGTGGCAAGAGATGAGGATTGACTACATAATAGAACATTGCTCTTTTTTGTTCATGCTCAAATGCCCATGCACTTGCAATGAGTGTGAAATCATGACGCCTTATTTCTTCTTTAATAAAAGTAAATACTTTCAACAATCGTGTTCCTATAATATCTTTATTTCCAGAACTAGTTTTTATCTCAAAGTGTATTAACTTTCCTAACTTTTTGAGATGATGTACATTGATATGTTTCATTTTGAAGAAAGAAAGTGATTTATGTTTCAGGAATGCGCGTGCCGTCATAATAAAATCATAAAATTTTTCTTCTGAAAGGGCGGCAGCAGCATTTCGATCTGGCTGCACAGGATCCATAACAATAAGCGGAGAAAGCTTTGACGGATTCAATTTCTTTGCCTTTGCACTACTTCCTATTATCGTTTCTTTTTTCCATGTTGCTGCAGCCTGCAATAGTCTCATGCACGATCCATAATGGAGGGTTAAGAGTTCAAGCACATATCCAGAAAATCCCCGAATGTATGACTCTGCGCCATACACATGATTTGCTTTGGCAAATTGTTTTACTAATCTTATCTCATCAGTCAATGATTTTCTTTTTTTCACATGCTTCAACACATATTGCACATGCAGATGAGAAAAATCTGTCGTGTTCTGGGCTTGTTCTGGCCTTTGAATATTGAGAATAGGTACAATCTCAAACATGTATCCTCTGTATTCGATCTGAAAATAATCTCGAGAACCATGCAAACGTTTTATGGTGGAGAATTTTTTCTTCAACCCTTTTTCTAATATGTCTGCTAAGACGCTTGATTTTTCTTTATATACTGGAAGATTAAACTTTACGTAGATATCAACATCGTGTGTGTGCTTCAGCCATGTTTGTTTTGCTCCAGAACCACCTAACATTGGCTTTGTGTTTGGAATGTTTATTTTGGCTAAGACTTCTTGCACGACACGTTTGAGCTGTTGTTCTTCTTTTTTTGTTGGCTTTATTGTCACCAAGATTTCATGCACATCCATTCTTGGAGAAACATCGGGGAACCATATAAACATTGTGGTAAGAGTTTTATGAAAAATATTCGGAAAAACTATTGCAAAGTCATTATATTTTTATTTTTGGAGAAAAAAATACGAGCGCATAGGAAATATTCTGTAATTTTTCCCACAAGGTCTTTTAATAAGCTGCGCTTCTTGATGTCTATGAACACACGCATCATTCCCTTTATTTTTGGACTACCTTTGTTGGGCTGTGGTTCAGATGAGCAACCTTCCCTTGATTCTGAAGTGTTACGACTGGAGAAAAAGATTGATTTATTATTACAACAACATGATTCAGAAGAACGCATCTTTTTACGCAACATTCAACTGTTACGTACGTATATTTCTGACCGCCCTTCTTATTATCATACTCTTCCTCAGGATTCCACGTTCTCTCTTGAGGAACAGTCTTCTTCATACCTTCCAGCTTATGGAAACCTTAAATCGTGGAGCAAACAAACACTTGATGGCTTTGCTTCTCTCTTTATTGACAGCTCTGGAGGAACATCATGGGAGCATTAGGTGTATCTGCAAAAGCCGGATTAGGCTTCATTGTATTTGTTGCCGGTTATTCTTTTTGCCGATATGTCAATAATGATGAACGTTATAGTGTTGTGAGAAGGAACAATATGCCTTATCTCTACGATCATCATCATGATACCGGACTTCCCATTCTTGAAAAAGAATTTCAAGTGGGAACTTTGGAATATCGTCTTGAAGGTGTTTTGAAAGATCGGACCTTGCCTTCTGTTCTTCAACGCTTGTCTGTGGAGGAAAAATGACTGACCTTGTTCTTCATAAGGATTTTTATCAATTAACAGGGATTCTTGAACCAACACGCCTTGCATTGAAAGCGCGACGCAAAGATTTGAGCACAACCCTTCGAGAGATTCACTCCTATCATTCATGGTTCGGCACTGTCAGACGCATGCTAGGAAGAATTCAGCAACATCGTGTCCTTCAGACTCTTACCACCTTACCACAGATTGCCAGTGCTGTGGCAGACGATTTACAAGATAAGGTACACCAATTAGAAGACGTGCGTGAGCGACAAGTAGGTTATCTTACGGAAGTCAATGGACGCATTGAAACTTTACTACATACTTCTTCAGAACATTCTGACTCTCCTGCAGACTTCTCAAAAGCATTGCGCAGCAAAGACAAGAAAGAAGCGTGCACAGCATATGCAACTTTTCTCGAGCAATTTCCTCGCTGGAGTCAGCAACGTTTGACTACACAATTAGGAAGTGATGCGCTACAGGATTATCAACTCTACCGTGAAGAAGCTTTGTATCATGTTCTTGGGTGCAATCATGTTTATGAGCAGATGAAAATTATTGCAGACACTGTCCAACGACGCGTTGAACACTTGCATTATACTCTTGATCTTTATCGCGAAATTATTGTTCTTGGGAAAGATTTGCAGGTTACACGCAAAGGATTACAAGATATTGCAGAAAAAGGGCATCATGTGTACGAAACGGTGAAAGAGAGTTATTCTCGCCTTGAGGGAATCATGCATGATCTTCAACAACCTCAACGCTTATTGCCTTAAAGCCCACTATATTTATATACTTTTAATCTTTCTTTATTGTTATGATCCAAGAATTTAAGTACGGCATGTTCAAAATTGACAATAAACAATTTTATGATAATGTGAAGCTTATTGGTTCTAAAATAAAATTGTGGGAATGCAAAGAACGACAGATTACGATGAACGATCTTGAAGACCTTCTTGAGATCAATCCAGAACTTCTTATTATTGGACAAGGACCTGGAGGACTGATTGCTGTTGCTGATGACATCAAAGACGTCATGCGCATGCGCAAGATTGTGTTGAAAGTAGACAAAAGTCAAAATGCTTGTGAATTGTATAATCGAGCGTTGAAAGACGGAAAACGTGTAGCGGCCATTATTCCTGCACGGGGATAATTATTTTTCTTGCTCAAGAACAATTGGTCCTTGATATCCGCATTTCCCACAATAATATGAACCAGTGAGAATACCGGCATCAATATTTATTTTTGGAGATTTGCATCGAGGGCAATATCTTATTATTGCCTTCATTTTTCTAATACAATCGGCATAATTTGTTCCAAGAATTTTTTATCGACTGCATCGAATGCATTGACCACTGTTGCGTCAACATCAAATACTGCAATGATGCGCCCTTCAGAATCTTTTACAGGCGCCACGATTTCTGATTTTGAATTGTCATCACAAGGAATGTGCCCTGGAAATTTATGCACATCGGGAACAACAACTGTTTCTTCACGACGGGCGGAAGTCCCACATACACCCGAATATGCAATGTTTGCACATGCAGACGTTCCTTGATAAGGTCCAATGACTAACTCTTCTTCTTCAGCAAAATAAAATCCACACCAGAAGTAATAAGGAAGTGTATTTTTTAATACTGCTGCTACTGTAGCCATGCGCGGAATAACGCCGACAGTATGATGCAATCTTTCTTTGATTTCATTGATTGCTTTTTTATACAATTCTTCTTTCTCTTTTGTGTTCATTACCATGGTTTTCATACTGTGATCCATTTTATCCCCCATAATAATTAAGGAGTATATGTCAAGTTTCCTATAAATAGTTTTCTATCGCACATGCATTGTTTTTTCTGCAATACCTTTAAAAAGCAGATGACTCTTCTTCTTTACTAATGCATTGGTTGGAAAAAAGAGGGAAAATAGATATCTCTTTTTTAGTATGGACTTTTGTCTTCTTTATTCTTTTTTCTGTGCAAAACCTAGCCCATGGAGAGATTGAAGACGACCATAAGGAAGATACAGAATTGTCAGATTCATGGTCTGATCAGGCGTTATCATCTCTTGACATGATTAAGAGATGGAATATCAATATTCTTGCCTTTGTGACTGTTTTAGCAACGATTTTGGTTGTTATCTCCATTAAGCATGAAAAAAGTATTCGACATTACAAAAAACCAATTTTCTTGGCTCTTATCATTCCTATTATTGGCGCTTCACTTTTCTTAATTGGATCTACTATCTATGGCAATATGATTTCGCATACTAAAGGTCCTGTGCACTGGCATGCAGATTATGAAGTATGGGCCTGCAATCAAAAACTTGATCTTGTTAATCCTAAGGGACTGAGCAACCGTATTGGAACATCAACTTTTCATGAACATGGTGATGATCGCATCCATGTGGAAGGAGTCGTACACAGCTTGGAAGATGTTGCTTTAGGACGATATTTTACCACCATTGGTGGAACACTTAAAAGCGACACTCTTCTTTATCCCACAGAACAAGGAATATCTTTATTCGTGAATGGGGATTTATGCGGTAATGAAATTGGCACCCTAAAAGTCTATGTGAATGGAAAACGCATCACACATCCAGAACGATATGTTATCACACAAACACCTTATGTGCCACCCGGTGATTGTATCATTATTGAATTTAGTCCTGGTGATGCCGCCACTACAGAACGCTTATGCGCAAGCTGGGTTGCGAAGGAGTGGACTTATGAGGGGTAATCATTATGGCAGTTGAAGCATATCTTCCAACGCTTGGCGTTGTTACACTTACTGCAGTAGTCGATTCCATTAATCCGTGCGCCATAGGCGTTCTTATTCTCATGTTATCTGTCTTATTTGCAGGAAAACATAGTATTAAGCGCATGGTCTTGCTCGGAAGCATCTATATCTTGGCAGTTTTTGTTACGTATCTTGCAGCCGGGTTAGGCTTATTATATTTCTTAGCTAATATTCCTCTTTATATTACTGAGTACATTGCTCTTACTGTCGGCTCTATTATTATTGCTGCTGGCGTTCTTGAGATTAAAGATTTCTTTTGGTATGGCAAAGGATTTTCTTTAGCAATTCCTCAACGCTATGCCAAGATGATTCATGAACAAAGTGAACGAACAACAGTCATTGGCATTGCTTTACTTGGGGTATTTGTTTCTGCAGTGGAACTTCCTTGCACCGGTGCACCTTATCTCGCGATCATCACTTTACTTTCGCAATATTTTGATTTCACTGCTTTTCTTTTGCTTGTTTGGTACAATATTATTTTCGTTGCACCTTTACTTATTATTCTCATCCTTGTCGCTTCAGGAAAAAAACTCTATGAAATTAAACAGTGGAAGCAGGCGAATAGGGGTTACATAAGATTATGTATTGGATTATTGTTAGTAGCAATGGGATGGTTATTGATTCTTATTGCCAATGGTACCATTAATTTTGGGTGAACTCTATGAAACACATTGTGAAACGCCACGGTCATACAGAACGTTTTGATGAAAGAAAAGTCTATGCTTCATGCTATGCTGCATGTTTGAGCTCCCATGTTGAACATCGCCACGCTGAAAAAATTTGTGAGGTGGTTGTGCAGGGTATTAAGAAATGGATTGCAAAGAAAAAAGAAGTGAATTCTCACGACATTTCTCAGGAAACCGCTAAACTTATAAGGAAGCATAATAAGAATGTTGCATTCATGTACGAGACACATCGTGATATTTCCTAAAGGGGGTTTGAGTCTTATGGCTGTTCCAAAGAAAAAAAAAGCAAAACCTGCAAAAAAGAAAACATCAAAAAACGTATGTGAATTTTGTTAATACTCAAGGGGGATTACCTATGATTCGTATTGGCGATAAAATACCTGACATGAGCATACAAGCTTACCATCAAGATGAAGTTAAAACTATTAAGTTTTCCAAGTATAAAGGAAAATGGATAGTTCTTTTATTTTATCCTGCAGACTTTACCTTTGTTTGTCCTACTGAACTTGAAGAAGCAGCTGCACTGTACCCTGAATTCAAAAAACTCAATGCAGAAATTATGAGTGTTAGTACTGATACCACCTTTGTTCATAAAGCATGGCACGATCACTCACCTGCTATCAAAAAAGTACAATATCCTATGCTTGCAGATCCAACAGGAATACTCTGCCGAGAGTTTGGCACGTATATTGAATCTGAAGGACTTTCCTTACGAGGAAGTTTTATCATTGATCCTGACGGTGTTGTGAAATCTGTGGAGATTCATGATAACAGCATTGGACGTTCAGCAGCAGAAATCTTGAGAAAGTTACAAGCAGCGAAATTTGTTCGCGAGAATCCTGCACAAGTATGTCCTGCCAGCTGGACTCCTGGAAAGAAAACATTGAAGCCTAGTTTGGATCTTGTTGGAAAAATCTAAAATAATCTTCCCCCATACATCCACGCACCAATTATAATTAGTATCTGAAAAACTATCCATATCATATTCCCGATAATAATTGGTTTTTCCTTATGCACAATACCATATATCAACCATACAGATGCATTGATGAGATATGCAATCCATGAACTGATTGATATACTCGCCGCACTCTTTCTCACCCAAATTTCTATAATCTGCGGAATGGTCATGGCCAATGTAAAAAATGTCATGAAATATACTAGCCCATCAAGCCTTCTCACCCACGGATTAGAATGTGGAAATGGCTGATGATTTCTGTAGATTCTTTTTCGTTGATGAAGATGATGTAAGCCTTGAGAAAGATGGGCCATCATTCTCCAACATCATAACCTTTTTATATAGTTGTTGGCTTGCATATTGAATGCCTTATGACCCAAAAAATTTTGATCATTTGCTCGGAACTTTAGGATTTAGTGATCAACTTCTGAAGAACCATTTTACCTTGTATCAGGGATATGTTACCAATACCAACAAACTTCTTGAACTCATGATGGACATGGTCAAGGAAGGGAAAGCAACCACGCCAGAATTTGCAGAACTCAAACGCCGCTTCGGATGGGAATTCAACGGCATGCGTCTGCACGAATATTATTTTGATAATATGTCAAAAAAACCAACATCTCTTCCCAAGAATCACGCTCTTGCACAGCAGCTTACCAAAGATTTTGGATCCTATGAAACATGGGAATCTGCATTCAAAGCAACAGGAGCTATGCGCGGCATTGGGTGGGTTATTTTGTATTATGATCCTTTGGGAAAAAAATTATTTAATGTGTGGGTTAACGAACATGATGTCGGGCATCTTGCTGGTGCTGTACCTTTACTCGTCATGGATGTATTTGAACATGCTTTCATGCTTGATTATGGTATCAAGCGTGCAGATTACATTGCGGCATTTTTCAAAGCTCTTGATTGGAAGATTGTTGCAGAACGTTTTGTTGTCGCACATGCATCATCATAATAGTAACATTTATATAGAAGAGAATAACAATTACAAAAGAGGTGAAAGGATTGAACAAAGGGGGATATCACTATTCATTACATATTTTTCTCATCATTCTCCTTTCTCTTACTCTGCTTCCCTTTAGTCAAGCACAATTTTCTGAAACAGCTTTAATAGAACGAGTACAACTTATGCGTGGAGTTTCCCTTGAAGACACAGAGATTATGCCTCTCGATGCTTCTACACAACGTACTATTCGTCAAGTTCGCGAAGAAAAGATTCGTGTTGTTCTTTCCAAAGACGATGAAGACAACATCCGTAATGACCGTGTGCCTCGCGCTCGACAACCACAAGAACGTGCCATTCCTAATCTTCCTGACATTCTTACTAATGCGCAAGAACGCAAAACTGGAACAGAAGACCTGAGAAAGCTTGCTGAAAAAACTAAATATGAACTTGGAGAAATTTCCAGAAAAGATTTAGAACAAGTTCCTCCTGCTGTTGAAAAACGCATTACGAGACGCGCAAATCTTGTTTTTGCTAGTCTTGTTTCTGACCTTTCACGTTTTGGTACTTTCTTAGGATTAAGTAATCCTAATATCCCTTCTATCAATGATATTAGCCCACAACCCTTAGATGCAGATCAATGTAATAGCAAGGGTTGTGTTTTGACCATTTCTGGAGAGAATTTCTTGCCTCCTTTTGATGAATCTCGAGACGAACCTCTGACTTTTGCTTTAGTGAGCCTTGAACATCCTATGAATCAATGGCAACAAGGATGGAGTGAAAATTATCATATTATTAGTATACGCAGACCTTCGCCTAATCAAATTACTTTTAGACTTCCCCTTGATTTGGAAGCAGTCAATAAACTCCGCATTACTCTTGTTAATTATGTTAATCAAAATATGTATCTATCAAATCCTTTTATCGTAGAAATATTAGGAGTGCCTCGCGAACCTTTATTACAAAGTGTTACTTATGATACAAACATAGACAAGATTGCACTTCACGGATATAACTTCTATCCTGACCAAGTAATTAATGCACAAAATCCTTACACTGTCGTCCTTATTGGCGATGTCACGTCTGCTGGACGCTTTAGCAATGGTGTTCGTGTAGATTATACTTACAAAGGCCCTGCATTACTTGAAGTAGATCCTGCAGAATTAGGCGGAGATCTTGATGTTCACTTCCTTGTTGTCAACAAATGGGGAAATAGATTTACTGTTTCCGAACCTGAAGGATACCATCATAGCGGACCTACAGGAGAAATTTGTACGAATGGTGTTGATGATGATGGAGATAGCAGAGTAGATTGTTTTGACCCTGACTGTGCATCTCATCCTGCATGTGCTTCGCAACCAGAAATATGTACTGATGGCATCGATAACGATGGCGACGGATTTACTGACTGCGCAGATTCTGATTGTGCTGCACATCCAACGTGTCAACAACCAGAGATTTGTACGAATGGTGTTGATGATGATGGAGATGGATTATCAGACTGCAATGATCCAGACTGCAGTTCTCATCCTTCTTGTGTCTCCATGCCTGGAAGCATTGCTGTCTATGGCTTTGATGAAGGAACAGGAACAACTACTGCAGATTCTTCAGGAAATGGCAATACTGGAAATATTATAGGTGCTATATGGAGCACGGCTTGTCGTGTTGGCAAATGCTTAAATTTTGACGGAACTAATGATTATGTTGAAATTCCTGATGATCCTACACTTAATCCTACGAGCGGTTTAACTTTAGCAACATGGTTCCTTGCAGATAGTCTTCCAGATCCTGTCATTATTGGTAAAGGAACTAACGGTAAACAATATCACCTTCGCATTTTCCAAGACAAAATTCGCTTCTCGATTAATGCCAACAATGTTTTAGAAGTACCTTATGTTTTCCAAACCAATAAATGGTATCATGTTGCAGCAACTTTCAGCGGCAGTATGATGAAGATTTATGTCAATGGCAATGCTATTGGTTCTCCTCTTAGTGTATCTGCAACTATTGATCCTACTGATGGCGTCGGTCTTAATATTGGACGACGGCATACTTTGAATTATATGGATGGACGCATTGATGAAGTGTATGTCTTTAATCATGCATTATCGGGCATGGAAATTTCACAATTGATTGCTTCAGCTGGAGAGTTGTGTACGAATGGTGTAGATGATGATGGAGATGGATTATCAGACTGCAATGATCCAGATTGTGTAACAGACCCTGCTTGTGTCGTAGAGATTTGTACGAATGGTATAGATGATGATGGGGATGGATTTACTGATTGTTCTGATCCTGATTGTTTCATTGATCCTACTTGTCAAGTAGCAGGATCTTTAGAGATTTGCGATAATGGTATTGATGATGATAGTGATACACTTGTTGATTGCACAGACATCTTAGATTGTTGTGGCAATAGTGTATGTTTCGGAACACCTTCTTGTACTGCGGCTACTGGAGATCATGTGGCTACTGTTGAATTAGGAGCACCTACTTTACCCCAGTTTACTCTTCGCGCTGTTGTCCCTGTTGCTCCTAGCAGCGTCACCATGGCTCAACTTCAAAATGGACAATCACCTTTTAGCGTGATGGATACAACAGGTCTTACTGTTCCAGCACAAACAGAAGTTGTTACACGGGCAGCAAATGGAGATCCTGATGTTGTCGAAGTTATTGCACGAGTAAATAGAGGTTCTGCAGCACCAGGTCAACGTATTCAGTACAAAATTATTATTTCATCTAATGTACAGCCAGTTTCACCCGGCAGTGCTTCTGTCCAACAAGTTATTGCAAATGGTCCTGTCAACGCCCCTCAACATATTAAGAATTTTGTTACGCAGCCTTTGATTGTACGAGCACATGATGTCTTCGGTCACACTTATACTGCTAATATCTTCCAGCAACGTTATGGAACACCAAAAGTCTTACGCTTTGGAAAGGAAGCAGCTCAAGTACGCACCTATAATACTCTTACTCCTGTTGCAGGAACACCACAAGGAGCACCTAATGGGGCATTACCTCACTTATTAGGGGTACATGCTTATATTGGCGTTACTCAAGATCCTGCTTTACAACTTGATTTAAGAATTAGTAATGCTGCTGCAGGATTACATCCTACAAGTCCTGATAATGCCGCTCTTAATATTACTTACTTTAAAGACGTGGAAATTCTTGTTCCTACGGGATATGCTCTTGATTATCTATTTGACCATCCTAGCATGGGGACACCTTATCCTGAAGGCCAATTCATGGTTTATCCTATCATCAAACCAGAAGCCGGTGGAAAGATGAGCATGATAAGTGAGCGTGCGCAAACAAGCCGTCGTATGGCGATCGGACAACCTGCTGATTTCGTTTCTATGCAATCTGTTCTTAGCCAAGAAGGATTAGGCTTCGTTATTCCTGATCAAAGTACCACTCAAGGATTTGGAGAAACATGGTCATGGAATAATCCTTTAACAGGCAATTATTTCCCGCAGAAGATTTTCTTACCAAGATTTGATTACATCGGACTATCTAACATTCGAAATTCGCTTTTAGGCAATTATCAGACGTTAAAGAATGCTTATGAACATGGATTGACAACGACATCTGTAGAATTTAATGTCGGTGATCTTGGACCTTTTAGTCCTTTTGGCGTTACCTATGGTGGTATGACTGGCGGAACAGATATTGATTTAACATCCGGTCAATCTTTTATGATGACCGCATCACGCGAGGGTTATTTAGCACGCCTTATTGAAATGGTAGCTTATACTGATCGACATTCTGTTTTCTTATACAAGGGAGATGGTGAGCCTCTACGTTATGAAGAAGCTGCTACTTCCACATCACAAGGCAATGCAGTGCCTTGGCGTGTTTTCGGCGATACTGATCCAAATTATAACTGCCCTGGTGTACTCTCTCATGGCAAATGTGATCCTTTTGGATACAGGAATGCACCACAATATCAAAAGAATTATGTAGAACAAAATAATCTTGTTCCATCATGGAAAAATACGTATTTGAGTTATTACGACATTGATGAACAACATCTTATTCGCGTGACCAAGAATCAACTTTCTGCAGTGTATGCATCCAATGATGCGCTTGCTAAGGACGATGTTTTTGCTCTCGGCGAAATTGCTCATGCAGTAAAGTCTACTTTACCCATGGGATTCAATCCTAATCCTATATATAATAGTGGAAGCCTCATAGGCATGGGATCACAAGGAAAGGGAACGACATTAGGCAGAGGAGACTGGCATCCTATGCAAGTTTGGGTTGGCGCTTATACCATGTCTAAAGACAACACTTGGAGAAACGCTCAAAAGTCCACATGGTATAATTATTTTGTCATGAATGTCTTGAAACCAAGCCAGATTCCTTGTACAGGCATTCTTGGTTGGAGTGTCAGTAAGGCAACAAATAATACTGCACGTTCTGCGCGCGGCAATGAAATGGGTATGGGAGACAATGTCATGCGAGGCATTTATGAAAGCGTATACAAGAATGCTGATCCTACTATTGGAACAGAATTGCTTAATGTGCGACGCCAACATGCCTATGGACTGCTCGTAGATTACACTGACCCTTCAAATTCATACTCTTGGAGTCATTCATGGACTTCACCACGTACAGACATCATTGTTACGCCTCTCAGCAACACTAATACCATTTACTGTACTTGGAATAGTATTCCACCGCAGTTGCAAGCATTTGCTCTTCATGGCGGACCAGCAAACTTTGAACCGCAGTATAGCATGGCCTATGGTAAATTATTAAGCGCTGATCACTTGTTTGACCGTGCTGCTTATGACATCTTAGATGGACAAAGCACTGCACCAAGTTTGTTACAAAGATTACAACAAAATTATAATAGTCCTTATGAAATAGAAGGCGCAGGTAATTCAGGGATATTCTTATTAGCCTGTGCACAGAGAGGGGCAACAGATCCTTCTTTCTGTCATTATCCTTAGACAATAATAATTTAGCATAAAATTTAAATAAATTGATAGACTCTCTTTTCTATGGGCCTATTTAGAGATCTCCAACTTGGTGAAAAAGTAAATATTAGCGGGAACAGAATCTCTCTTGATATGGTCATTGAGAATATACGAGGACAAGATAATACTCACCGTGAAGCTGTTATCGGGTTTATAGGCACCAAAAACAATCATATCACCCTTAGTTATCGTGATGGATTGTGCAAGATTTGTGATGGGGTTTTTATAGGCGTGCGAGAATACTGCGCATATTCTTATCATGGCAAACGAGAAGTTGTGCCCATTCACTTTAGTTTATCCCCTCTTTATCGTTTACGTCGCTATGATAACGTATGAAACTTTATAAACCATTATTTCTTTTTATTATCCATGCCAAATGTCCCAAAAGAGATGAAGAAGATCACGGATTATATCTGGGAACTTCCACCATCTTTTAAGAAGGGAATGAATGTTCCAGCGCGCATCTATGCTTCTAAAAAGTTGCTTGATGCGATGGACATGGGTGTCTTTGACCAGGTATCAAATGTAGCTTGCCTACCGGGAATACAAAACTATGCCTTCTGCATGCCAGATGGGCATTGGGGCTACGGATTTCCGATTGGAGGCGTTGCTGCATTTGATGTGGAAGAAGGAATCATTAGTCCAGGCGGCATTGGTTTTGATATCAACTGTGGCATGCGATTGATTACCACAAACTTGACGTACAAAGATGTCCAACCGAAGCTGCGCGAATTAGTGGACACTTTTTTCAAGACTGTGCCTGCAGGTGTTGGATGCAAAGGATTCGTCAAGCTCAACTCACAACAGTTTAGTGATATTATGCGTGATGGTGTAAAATGGTGTGTTGATAACGGATACGGCTGGGAAGAAGATGTTACGAAATGTGAAGGACATGGAAAAATTGATGGAGCAGATCCTTCGAAAGCTTCTGACAAAGCGAAACAACGAGGCATTAACCAATTAGGAACGTTAGGTTCTGGCAATCATTATTTAGAAATTCAAGTTGTGAAGAAAGAAAACATTCATGATGCCGATATTGCAGAGAAGTTTGGCATTACACAAGATGGACAGATTGTTGTGATGTTGCATTGTGGCAGTAGAGGGTTTGGCCATCAGATTGGCACCGATTACTTGCGTATCTTTGATGATGCGATGAGAAAATATAATATTCGCATCCCCGATCGCGAATTAGCCTGTGCTCCTTTTTCTAGTGATGAAGGTCAAGATTATTATCATGCCATGGCATGCGCTGCTAACATGGCTTTCGCTAATCGACAAGTGATTTTACATCGCATTCGCGAGGGATTTAGCAAGATTTTTAAGAAAAAACCAGAAGAATTAGGGATGAATTTAGTGTATGATGTTGCCCATAATGTTGCCAAAGTAGAAGAATACAAAGTGAATGGCAAGATGAAAAAACTGATTGTGCATAGAAAAGGATCAACACGAGCCTTTGGACCAGGCAATCCAGAATTAATTCCTTTGTATCAGAAAACTGGACAACCTGTTATTCTTGGAGGATCAATGGAAACGGGATCTTCTCTTCTTGTAGGCACAAAGAAAGCAGAAGAAGAAACGTTTGGATCAACAGCTCATGGCTCTGGACGAACAATGTCAAGAACACAAGCACGTCGAGAGATACGTGGAGATCAGTTACAAAAAGATATGGAACAACGCGGCATTTATGTACGTTCTGTTTCGATGCCTGGGCTTGCTGAAGAAGGCGGAAAAGCCTACAAAGACATCAATGATATTGTTCAGACGCTTCATGGGGCAGGCATTACCAAGATGGTTGCCGCATTACTTCCTATTGGAAACGTAAAGGGTTGATTAGATATTTAATATTTTAGCAAGATACTTTGCCATAACGCACCATTGTTTTTCATTTAACGGCATTTCTTTGTTTACTTGATGCAGATATTGATGATAATCATGGAATGATCCACATTGCCATGTATTAGCTTGTTGGATATCATTTGTTAGCTGCACAATTTTTCTCAACTCTTCTTCACTAAACAATTCTGGCTGTTCTAATCCGTAAAACATCATCCGTGCTTCTAAGGGGTTTATTCTTGAGTACATTATGTTTTTACCTGAAAGCAATAAGATTTATATAGATTTAGGCGTTTTTTTCTTTATGACAACGTCGTTTCGGTTTCTTCCTGACATTGCCATCGCAGATGTTGCTTTTGAAGCACAAGGCAATAATATTGATGAACTGTTTGAAGCTGCTGCACAAGCAGTTTTTGAAACCATGGTTGATACTTCCACTGTTGAAGAGAACATAGAAAGAAAAATTGCTTTAACTTCTGATACGCTTGAACGCCTGTTGTATGATTTTCTTTCAGAAATTGTTTTTTTGAAAGATACTGATTCTATGGTCTTTCGAACAGTGACTGTTCATATTGAAGAAAAGAAAAAAACGTTTAGCTTAACAGCAACACTCATAGGAGACGCCATTCACCCAGAATCGCAGACTTTGGGCAATGATGTCAAAGCCATTACTATGCATATGTTTGAAATCACGCAGGACAAGAAAGGATATAAAACGCGCGTTGTGATTGATATCTAGAAAGCTTTTTAAATGAACTTCTTGAGAACATTATTATGTTTCGCCATTCTTTTCTTGGACGCAATGGTAATGAACTTTATGTAGTGAATTCTGAAGGTGCTACCCTTGTTCAAAGCTCTCAATTGGAAGACCTTGCTGTGGCTTTAGTGCAACATCATAATACGCGTGGAGGCGGTACTCTCGGCATCTATTGTGGCAATCCACCTTCCAACTCACCTTTCTTACGCTTGTCTCCTTTTTCGGATGAAGAAATGAAAACTTTCTTTCGTGTTGTAGATGACATCTACCACTATTAATCACTTTCTTAAACTACATCAATATACTGGCGAAATGCTTAAAAAGTAGCGCAAAGTCCTTTTCTAGGTGGCATCACAGCGTAAAAAAGAAGAGGATACGAGCGTGATTCGCTTTATTCGCAATTTTATCAAGCGCGTTCTTAATGACTTATTTAGTGCTAAAAGAAATGTTAAACTTGGTTTGTATGGACCGCCTAATTCAGGCAAAACAACGCTCGCCAATCGCATTTGCAAAGATTGGTTAGGGGAAAAAATGGGATCCGTGTCAAAGATTCCTCATGAAACTCGAGAAGTTCAGATTAAAGAACAGATCGTGATTAAACACAATGACAAAGAATTGACGTTTAATTTAGTTGATACACCTGGTATTGCCACTAAGATTGATTATGAAGAGTTTATGAAATACAAGATTAGTTCTAAAGCAGCTAAACAGCGTGCTAAAGAAGCCACACGAGGCGTTATTGATGCCATCAAATGGCTTGATGATATGGATTGTGTCTTGGTTGTGCTTGATTCCACGATTAATCCTTTTTCACAAGTTAACATTACCATTATTGGAAACTTGGCAGCTCGCGATATTCCTGTGCTCATTGTTGGAAACAAAATAGATTTAAAGAAGGCCAACATTAAAAAGATCGAGAATGCTTTCCCACAATATGATGTGGTTGGCATTTCTGCTGAAAAAGGCAAAAATTTGGAGGAATTTTACGAATCACTCTTCAGAGTGATCAAAGGAAAATAATGAGGTGATGGTATGTTAACGCTGCAATTCGTTCCCTACGCTGAAATTGAACATCTTGAATCTGATATGCGTATTGGTAAATTATTAAATATTGTTAAAGACAATAAGATCGTGTTGATGCAGGGACGCTTGCAACCAGAAGAAGAAACATTATTAATTCAGCATACGATGCTGAACATTGATCGAAAATTCAGCGGCATTGAAATTTGCACTATTTTTCCCGAAGAGCGAGACTTGCAATTCTTTAACAAGATGAAGAAAGGCATGGTCAAAATGTTGATTGGGAATAGAGATGGCATTACCATCATTGGACCTGCCAGTGTTGTGAAGGAAATTAAACGAGATCCTAAGAAGATGCAGTTATTCACCATTACACCTCGGTTTGGATCTCGAGTTACTGCCACACGACGATCATCATCACGATCATCTAAGAGAAGGCGAAGGTAAGCTATGTCTCATCAATGTGTTCGTTGTTCAAAAATATATGAAGACGGTTCTCAAGAAATTTTAGCAGGCTGTCCTTGCGGCGGCAAATTCTTCTTTTATATGAAGAAAGCAGATATTCAAGCAGTCCAAGAAATGACTGTGCATTTGACATCTGAAGAGAAAGAGAAAATTGAGGAAGATGCCTTGGAACTCGTTGGAGAAGATACGCATGAGAAACCTGTTGTGCTGGATTTAGAATCTATTCGCATCTTGAAACCTGGAAAGTTTGAGATTGATCTGATCGATTTATTCAAGAAAGAACCCTTGATTTACAAATTAGAAGATGGCAAATATGTTATTGATATTGCTTCCACCTTCCAGACGAAAGAAGGAAAAAAGTTAAAGTAAACTTTTTTAAATGATTGTATTGCACAGTGCTCTATGAATATTGGTGTTGATTGCGACGAAGTACTAGCACAATTTATTGGGAGTTTTCTTGATTACCATAATAGATTATATGGAACACAATTATGTTTTGAAGATTGTACTCGTCCTGAACTCTATCATGTTCTTGGAGAAACTAATGCAGTCACCTGGCAAAGAATGATGGATTTTTGGGACACTCCTACTTTTGATGAGATACGACCTGTATCAGGATCTGTTGAAGCTGTGCGTGAATTGAGAAAATCAAATGCTCTTGAGATTGTTTCGAGCAGACATCCAGGATTACTTGCAAAAACAGAGACATGGATAGAGCGACATTATGAAGGATGTTTTAGCGCTATTCACTTTAATGGAACAGACACTAATGTGCTATCTCGTACAAAATTAGATATCTGCCGAGAACGTCAATTAGATGTTCTTGTTGAAGATTCTTTGTCAAATGCTCTTATGTGCGCAAATGGTCGACGTGTGTACCTTCTTGATAAGCCTTGGAATCAATGTAGTGATCTTCCTTCTACCATCACCCGTGTTTATTATTGGGATGAAGTTGTTCGTGCCCTTCTCAAGTAGATACGAAGCTTTTTATAGGAATTTTGCGATCTTTTTCATCTATAGGGGCTGTAGTATAACGGCAGAATGGATGGCTCCAGAGTTTTAGGAGGCACCATCAGATCTGGGTTCGAATCCTGGCAGCCCCATTTTTAGAAATATTTATAATATCTCTTGTTCAATTTTTTATCATGATCTTTTATGACAAAAGTTCAAAAGATTATGATCCTTATAATTCTCATGTTTTAAAGTATTCTGGATTTATCAGAGATGCTGTTGCAAATAGTTCTAATCTCTCTGAAGCGCAAAGGAAAATTCAAAGTATATTGGAAGAAGCTTATACTGGTAGAAGAAAGATTGATGATCCTCTTCGAGATATTGCTCGTAGTGAGCTTCAATCTTTAGATGAAAAATTGCGTCGTATGTCTTAGTAATTATTCGACTGGAACTTTCTCACACAATCCTACTGGACATGGTGCTCGTATACAATATATGGGCGTCGTACACTTTGCTTTGAACTGTTCATTCGCAAAATGTTCTGGGCACATGGGTGCTGGACCGCATTCTTCCTTTGATGGGCAGAATTCTTGTCTCATCTGTGCGAACCATTGCGCATTAACTGCAGTCCACTTGTCTTCAGAGTAATTAATTATTTGACATGCTCCAGCGTAACAACAGCTGAATCCGAGCGTATTATCTATCAACATACACTCATCATCTTTTGTACATTCATTGTTATACTGCACTTCCGTACAGACGCCATGTCTGCAATAAAATCCTGGACCACATTCTTGAGGATAACGACAGATTTCTGTGACCGCCTCTTCGGCAAATGTTCTTCCGTCAGGAGTTGCACACTGGCGTGGATACGATTCCATAATAGGATAGCCGGCACGAGCGCATTCGTCAAAAGAATTTATCTTTCCATTCTCTATAGGTATTTCTGCGCAACCTATTAAAAAAACAAGAAAAAAAATCAAGAATAATGAGAAGACTCGCATCCTTTATCTCCACAATCCTAGTATCATACTCATCACCAACAAAGAAACAAGGTAATGAAGCGTGTTCAGAAGATATAATTTGAATGGCTTATTGTCCCATAACACCATCCCTAATTGCGTTGTGGCAAAAAATCCTAACCATACCCAAAAACCAAACTGCAATGCTCCTGATAGCGTTGTTACTTCGACATAGGTCATAAAATGAGCTAACACATACGCAGTCACGAGTGATGTGATAAACGCAATGAAGTAAAGCATTCCCATACTTTTCTTTTTTGCTTCCTGCATTTGTTTTTGTGTTGTTCCATTTAACCTCATCCATATCTTCCCAAATAATAAGGGAGAATACCACAACGATCCTATAATGATGGTTGCAATTGCTGCAACAAGTACTGCTAGAAGATTAATATCTGGCTGTATCATGCTGTTCCTCCTTTTTAATCCACACATAATGCCGGACCATCGACAAAGGTCCAACAACCGAATATGGAATTTGTTTCCTTACATTCTCCTTGTGGTCCATCGATGATGACACATCCACCTAAACATTCCTCTGATATTGTACATTGTTTCCCTGCGTCAGGGAATGTAAAGACGCATGCATGTTGCCCAAGAAGACCTTGCGGTTCCCATACTCCACTAAGACGTTCGCAATCAGGTTGATTATCAATTGCACATCGATAATTTTCGAAAGGTGTTTCTACCCACTCTCCACCTACTTCTTCGCATCCTGGCTGACTTGCAAAGAATGGTTTTTCTGCAACAGAGGATGTGCATCCTACTATGAAGAGAAGAAAGATTGTAAGGACCACTTTTTTCATTTCTTGTACAGAAGAATAAGAATATATAAGATTTTCGAACCACAAAGCTTAAATATAATACTACCATTGCCAAGTAGTTATAAGAAAACCAGGGATTCACGTGAAAATCACACTACCTCTTTATGTTGTTTTGTTTTCCTTACTCTTATTTCCTTCAGTACTTGCTGGAGAAAGCCTTTCTTCTGAAGTTCATCAGATCGAACTCTTAAATGTTTTTATTGGAGATTCTTCTTTAACTTGTAATCCTCATGTGAATGTTGTTGTTGAATTGAGGAATTCTGGAACGGAAAATGAAGCAGTTCAGCTTGAGCTTATTCAATCTGAATTAGGCATTGATGAGGTTGCTCCTATCTTTGGCATGCAGCCTCAACGATTAGAATCTATTACCTTTCCTCTTCTCTTATCTCAAGAACCTGAAGCAGGAGATTATGAATTTGAGATTATTGCTTCTTTCCATAATGAAATACGCCGTCATTTCGCCTCTTTTACCTTTAAAGGCTGTCCAGAACAACCAAAAATGACAGGAATGACAGATACTGCCTTAATGGTTCAAAGTGGCTTAGAACCTGTAAAAACGCTTCAAGGATGGAGCAACCAAACATGGTTTTTGATCATTATGACCATCATCCTTTTTATCTTAGTTTTGGTCTATTTGCTTAAACTCTACATTGAAAACATGAATATTCGAGAATGAGTATTATAATATATAGTTTACCACCGAAAAGTTTATATAAGCTTCGTAACTCAGAAATAACAACAAAAGGGGAAAACAGAAAAAAACTATGGAGATTCAAGGGGGTTCCTATCCACAATGAAAATAAACACAGGATTGATATTATCACTTTTCTTACTACTTGTTGCAATGCTTCCATCTGTTCTTGCAACATCACCTAATTATCAGATTAAACAAGTTGAAGTCAATGATCTTGACATTACTGCCATTACCAATTTGGATGTGGAACGCGATGAAGATTTAGAAATCGAAGTCACTCTTTTCGGTGAATCAACTGCCAATGGCACCGTCACTGATGATGTTCGTATTGAAGCAGAAATTATTGGTTATGAATTCGGACCTATCTCTGATATTACTCCTGTGTTCTCTGTTGATGCAGGAAACACCTACAAGAAAACCTTACACTTACACATTCCTGATGACATTGATGCTTCACAGCATTACACATTACGCATCAGAGTGTCAGATCCTCTTGATGAGGAAGAACAAAGCTTTACCTTGAATATTGACGAACAGCGTCACGCTTTGAATATTTTTGACGTTATTCTTTCTCCTACCACTGTTCAGGCAGGCAAACCTTTCTTTGGAAAGGTCCGTGTTGAGAACTTGGGAGAAAAGGAAGAAAACGATGTTAAAGTTGTTATGAGTATTCCTCAATTAGGCATTAGTGAATCCGGATTCATTCCAGAACTTGTCAGCCAACAACAGGAATTGTCTGAAGATTTCTTCCAGGAACAAAGCTCAGATCAGATCGAGTTTATTTTACGCATTCCTGAAGATGCACCATCTGGAGAATACACTGTCCAGGTTGATGTGATTTACAATCGAGGAAATTCAAAAGTTTCCCAAACACGCAAAATCTTAGTTCAGGCTTTACCACAAGCAGCAGCTGTTGAAACAGTCATTAACCCTGAATCCACTTCCAAGACCACCAAGAGTGGTGTTGAAGTCATGTACAGAATCATGATTGCTAACTTGGGTACTGAAAAAGGCGTTTACTCCATTCAATTAGATGGTGTTCAATGGGCAGATGCTCGCGTTGAACCAGGCTTTTTAACAGTCTTACCTGATTCTACTGGAGAATTTGCAGTTTTCGTTACACCTATGGACAGTGCAGAAGCTCGCACTTACACCTTCAATGCACGTGTGATGTTGGGCACTGAAGTTGTTTCCGATGTGATTTTACAAACTAAAGTAGAGAAAGCAGAAGAAGCATCTGCTGCTCCAACAACCTTCAAGATGGTATTGGCTATTATCTTTGCCATTTTAGTGCTTGTCCTTATTGTGTTAGGCGTTATTATTGCCATCAGAAAAACACAAGAAGCTGATGAAGAAACACCTACTGCAGCTGAAGGACAAACATATTATTATTCACCGAAGAGATAATTCTCTTCCTCTTCTTTTTTATTTTTCATAATCTTTATATAGCCAAGCGCATTATACTTTCCAATGAAATACTTGCCTTTTCTTTTTATTCTTTTTAGTTTTTCTTTATTGTTTCCTGTTTTTGTTCATGCTGTAGAGTGTGGTGCAACACCCACTAATTCTTGCAGTATCTCCCAAAACACTGTATTTACTCCGGGAACATATGCTCTTCCAAGTGGCATTGCTATCGTTTCACCAAATGTTGAGCTTGACTGCAGTGGTGCTGTTCTTGATGGATCCTCAATTAGTAATGGGGTCCATATTATTGCAATGACAGGAGTTACCATACGAAACTGCAACATCACCCATTATCGTAATGGCATTAATATAGAATATAATCTAAGTAATAGCCATATTTTGAATAACAATATTTATAGTAATGACCTCAATGGCATTCGCATCATTGATGATTATGATCCTAATCCGACGCAGTCACATTATGTGACTATTCAAGGAAATTACATTAATAACTTAAGCAAACCCAGCGCAGCAGGCATTGACCTTTATGAGTTTTATAATGGGATTGTTCACAACAACACTCTCGTGAATACTGGTGAAGGAATTCGTATGAGCGGTGGCGACAACAATAACTTTACTTCTAATGTCATCCGCTCTCAAAATAAGGGTATTCGCCTTGAAGGCACAAGCAACCCTTGGGCCATGAACAATAAAGTTATTGGAAACACGCTCTCAAATAATGCGGTGGGCATTTATTTGTTTCAGGAAGTACATAATTCACAGGTTTCCTCAAATCTTATTACCCTTAGTTCACAAAAAGGAATAGAATTAAAACAAGCGTCTAACAATGATATTTACAGCAACTCCATCAACGGTACATCCTCTATTGGCCTTTTGGCCGATGTTAATTCCAATAATAATCGCATTTACCGCAACAATTTCCTTCTTAACTCTAATTCTGCACAAGATTATGGATCAAATTACTGGAATGTAACTACGGAGGGAAATTATTGGAGTGATTTTAGCCAATCAGCACAAGGATGCAATGACACTAACTTTGATAATATCTGCGACCTTTATTATGATGTGAATACTGGAGCTGGAACATCGACTAGTGGATTTGGTGTTGACCATCTTCCTAGCACCACATTGTTTTCTACTTTTTCTGGAGACTTGTTTTTTGATCCTGTAAGTGATCCGATTGTTGATGAGGGACAAGATATTACCCTTATTATGAATGTTTACGGGGGCGTGCCTCCTTATACTTATTCTATCACTCATCCCCTCTTTATCAATGAGAACAACCTTCTTACTTGGCAGACGAACTTTACCGATGCAGAAACCTATGGATCTGGTCTCGCAACTATCACTGTAGAAGATTCATATCATTTTAAAACTATGCAGAATATTACCCTCACCGTCAATAATGCTGCTAATACAGAATGTTCTGCTGGAATTCGTAATTCTTGCACCGTTTCTTCATCTCTTACTTTACCTGCCAACCAAATCTATAACCTCCGCGATGGCATTCGTGTTACTGGAGATGCCCTTACTCTCAATTGTCAGGGATCCACGTTTGATGGTTCCGGATTTATTTATCTCAATGATGGTATTGTCATGGATGGTGTCTCTGGAGTAACCTTGCAGAATTGTAATGTACGCAATTATGACGAAGGAATAAAACTCATATCCTCGTCAAATAACAACCTTTCTTTGTTTCGTGCTTCTACTACACGCATTGGTATTTCTCTCCAATCTTCTCATGCCAATCAGATTCTTGGAAGCACTATTAATTCAACACTCCAACATGGAATTTATCTATTCCAATCTAACAATAATGCCTTTAATGGAGGCACCGTTATGACCGTACTTTCGCAGAATTCTGGAATACGCGCGGAATCCTCTCTAGGCACTACCATCAAGAATATGGTTATCTCGAATATTCCTAATGAAAATGCAGTACGCTTCATTTCCTCTTCTCAGTCACTCATTGAAGGCAATACTCTGGAATTAAGCTCAAATGGACTTCGATTCGATTCATCCTCTCAATCGATTGTGAGAGGGAACAACTTTAGGAACAATTCTGCGAGAGGCATTTTGATTAATTCTGGCGCAAATAATAACCAAATTTACAACAATAATTTTATTAATAATCCTAATCATGCTCAAGACTTTGGCTCATTCAACGTTTGGAGTTTCAGTAATGAAGGGAATTATTGGTCTGATTATTATACGCCAGCACAAGGATGTGTCGATGCTAATTTCAATGGCTTCTGTGATGGACCTAAAACATTCCCCAATAATCAAGATCCATTCCCTTTTACTAACATCAATGGCTGGAACAATATGTGGCCTATTATCACTTCAACACCTGTGACAACTGCCTTTAACAATACTCTTTATATTTATGATGTTGAAGCTGTAGATCCAGATAATGATCCTTTAACTTTTAAACTTCAAGGACCGCGTGGCATGAGAATTAATACCACTAGTGGATTGATTACCTGGATGGCGCGCAAACCAAGGAATGTTAATTCAACTTTAGTGCCTGTTACTGTTAGGGTAAGTGATTCTCATAATGGCATGAGCAGCCAATCTTGGCAGATTCTCGTCACTTCTACTTAATTTGCTTTAGTTTTTCTTACCATAATGCTTAAATAGGATAGGTTGCACTACATTTTCTGGGAAAAACGTAAAAGGGGAGTCCATTGTATAAGAAATATATCACTAAAAGAGGGAAAAAGATAGGGCCTTATTATTATGATAGTATACGGTTGAAAAATGGCAAGATCAAAACTGTGTATTTAGGGCGAACACCTCCTCGATCTTTGCAAAAACAATCTATTCCTTCAATTTCTTCGCAAAAGCCAGTACTGGAACACCATCATCAACTTTATCTTCTTACATTGCTCGTCTTTGTGGTTATAGGATTCTTTTTCTCAGTACCAATACAAGAGTTTCCACAAGAGCATGAATCTTTCCTTACAAAAACTTCAGGTGGCATACGCTTAACTGGATTTGCTGTGGAAGAACTTACGCAATCTCTTCCTACGCTCTCGGTGACTAAAAATGTTGATCTTGTTGTTTCTGAAAGTAGTCTTTATGCTCTTCGCTTGCCTCCAGATGTTGCACTACATTCTCTTTCCCTTACTGGAACATATAGCGGGGATGGTAAAACCAGCATTTATTGGAATGATAAAAGCAATCTCATTTATTCAAACGTTGCTGAAGACAAACCGTTACAAGGCATTCAGAATGCATTGACAGGATTTTTTGTTTCTGAAGAAGGAACGTCTTTTACTGTTGTTGACTCCAAAGGAAAGTCCTGGAATCCTCTTCTTGTTCTTGACCCACAAACGAATACCACTACCGTCACCTTTACCAATGCTGAACTTACTTCTTTACGTTTTAAAGATCTTCAAGGAACACCTCTCGTCTATGCTGAGTCTATCATACAAAAAAAAGATATTCCTTCAGATGTGACTTTTGAAAAAGTTTTTGCATTAGACACGACTGCCCTTACCTTTTCAGAAGCAGAATGGAGAACAACTGCCCAATCTCCTCTTCTCTTACTCTGCCGCTTTTGGGATGCGACCTTGGAAAAGTGTTTAGGGGAATGGGAAAAAGCAAAAGATCTTCTTCCTGGCGAAGAATATGGAACTATCATCACTCAAGGCGCTTTTGCATGGGCAGAAGCTACTCCCCTCATCACTTCTTCTCTTCTTACTGGAAGTGTTGTTACTGACACTGTTGATGCCAATATTACCAATGAAACTGCCATTGACTCCTTAGAACATTCTTGGAATGCTTTTTGTACTATATGTAAGATTAATCTCGCCGATATTGCCACCCTTCTTATTGAAGTGCACAAATCTACACTCCACCTTTCTACTCTTACTGCAGAGGTGTATTCTACAACGAACGCTTCCCTCAATGAAACGGATCTTTCGAATGCCCTTATATTGACGCCCCTTCCCTTGAATACATCGCGAAGTTCTTCTCTGCCTCCTTTTAAGAAATCGAATTTTACCAATGATGATGCTGTTTTGACCATCATACAACGACCTTTACAAATTCAAGATATGAATGATGATGCCTTGGAAAGACTTACTTCACCTCTTGCTGAGCGAGGTCCTAATTGGTTACGTGTTTGTGAGAGTTCACGCTGTACTCACGATATCTATTCTCGGCCCATTCATATGAAAGATGTTGACGACAAGTACAAACTTGTTACTGATGTTGTCAAAGTTTCCAAGGTTGATGGAGACACATTCAGAGTTCATTGGTTTGATAATGAGGTTAACATCACTTTAGAAGGAGCACAACTTCTCCAAACAGAAGTGAAGACTAAAGGACACGGGTATGAGTGGATTCATCATTATAATTACACTTCGCCTTTAGATGTTCCCCTCATTAAAGTCAAGGCTAACAAAGAAATCACTGAAGATGGCGCCGGTATCATTGTTGATGGCGTGCGCATAGGATTTGATGATGCTGAAGAGCAAGATTTTGATGTCACTCCTATCAGCATCGATACCTCTACGGAAGCATTTTTGCTGCAACCAGAAACCAATAAGAGCATTGGAGAGACTATTGAAATAGACCCCACCATCAGCCTGACAACTATTGCAGAAGATATCACCACAAGAAATATAACAAACATAACGAGCGGCACCTCTACTTATGACAAAACTTTTGGAGGCACTGCCACTTTTGGAATTGGTATAGATGGATGCACCCCCGATCGTTTTAGAAGAAACAGAGCGTATGTTGACTTTGATGTCAGCTCTCTCGCAGATAATGTGATTATTGAAGAGACAAATTATAGTTTTGGTGTGAGAGGATTGGAAGACGATAATACTGCCATTAATATCACAGAAATGGATGGGTGGGGAAGTAATACTGGCGCAGAGGCTGCATGGACAGATGCTGGCGGCCCCATTTATGTAAGCATGAATCTTACCCCCAATACTTTTTATACCTTCACTCTCGGCGCTAGCGCCAATGCGCGTTTACAAGCCAATCTGTCTTCAGACCAATTTACTGTCGGATTACGCACGGGAGAGGTGGGAAGCGTGACCACTTGTCCTACTACTGAGACGGACAGGATGGCTATTAATGCTTCTGAAAGCACTCCTTCTTTCATTACTGCCACTTATTCTCTTTCTCCTCCAGAAGTTACTTTAAATGCACCTGCGAATAATTCTGCCTTTACGAGTGTTGGAGCTATTGTGTTGAATGCTACTATTGCCGATAGAAATGATGCTACCATCAAAGAGGTTGTTTTCTATGGAACAAATGGAACAGCTCCTTCTCTTACTGACATTCTTTCGATTAACCTTGGCGTTACTAATGGTACACAATTAACTTACAATTGGACTGCTCCTGTGATTAAAAACCAAACAGATACTTTACTTCTTTTTCATTTTGATAATCGATCACTCTTTGGAGAAAATACGACGTTGGTTAATGATTATTCTAGCAATAATTATGATGGTATTGCGATGGGAGCACGGTTTAATTGGACGATAACACCATTTGGTGGCGGTTATCGATTTGATGGAGCCAACGACAATATCACGTTGGGAGATCAAGATGCTGTGATTGGATTTAACAAGACCTATATGTTTTGGGTTAATGTTGCTGCTACTGGCGGAGCAGCAAACACGAGAACTATTATGGCAAAGTATAACTCTGGAGCATCAACAGGATTTGTCATTGAACAAGGAAACGACGGTATTGATGTTACGGGAGATTCACAAACCATAATCGCCAATACCTTCTTTGTCGCCAGTAAGAATATTCATGTTGCCGTTACTGTCAACGCGTCAGGCTACACTAGTATCTATAGGGATGGAATACTTCACACTACTGGATCACTGGCAAGCATCTCGGCAAATGACAACACTGTTATTTTTGGTGAAGGAACAGGAACACAAGATTTCAATGGTTTCCTTGATGAATTTGTCATTATTAACAGGACACTTTCTGCTGCAGAAATCATGAACTCGTATCGTCTTCCTAGTGGGTATTATCAATGGTATGCCAACGCTAGCGACAATTCAGATTCCAACACTTCTCTTACCCATGTTTTTAATTTGACCATTCCGACGATTCCTACAATTACTTTGAATGCGCCTGCGAATAATTCTGCCTTTACTGCTGTTGGTGCGATTGTGTTGAATGCTACTGTTAATGATGACAACAGCACCGATCTTTTAAATATTGAACTCTACGGAACGAATAGTTCCACTATCACAACAGAACATCTTCTTTACAGAGCAAAACGACAATCTCCAGGATTGACATTGGCTTACAATTGGACTGCTCCACACATTCTTAACCAATCTAACCTTTTGTTGCTTTTCCATCTTGACAACAATAGCGCTTTCGGTGAGAATTCCACGCAGGTGTATGACTTTACAGGATTAGACAATATAGGAACATTGGCTGCCATAGGTGCACAGATAGGCCATATCAATGAAACTGGTGGAAAAATAGGGGGAGCGTATGTGAGCAATGGGAGCGGGTCTATAACTGTCAATAGGATTAATGTAGGCGATAAAGATAAGTTGATAGGATTAGGCAATAGCAAAACGTATATCGCTTGGGTTAAGCCACACGTTCTTCAAGGCTTGCGCGCCATTTTATCAAAATATATTGAACCGCCTGAACCATCCACCCCAGAGGGCTTTCAGATTGTACAAAATGGAGGGAGTTTAGTTATTTATGCTGATGGAACAGCACGAACTATCTCTAATTTTTTCACAAGCATGAATGTTTTCGTCCATATGGCTGTTGTTGTGTTGGCCAATGGAACTGTTGATATTTATCGCGATGGAAACTATTTTGCTACCACTACCATTTCATCCATTACTACCAATAATGAAGCTTTCTTTGTTGGCAGAATGTCCTCAGTATCAACCATACAAGAATCTCCTTTCAATGGTACTATTGATGAAGTTGCTATTTTTAATCGATCATTAACTGCTACTGAAATTTTAAACACGTATCGCCTTCCAGGCGGCACGTATTTCTGGAGAGGCAATATTACTGACAGTGAACAGAATGGAAATGTTTCAACTATGTGGATGTTTACTTTCAATGCTGCACCTACTGTTTCTGTAGGACCAACGCTTACGCCTGCACCTGCAAACACCACTGATCAGTTCACTTGTGCATTTACTGTTCATGATGACAACGGCATTACAGGGTTATCGGCAAATATCTCATTTTATAATAACACCCGTCTTGCAGAATCCTATAACATCTCTGTCACTGGAGATGCAGCAAGCACTCGCGTTGCCACCTCTACATTACAAGCGCATTACGAAAATTGGACTTGCGGGGTTACTCCTTTTGATGGAACGACCTTAGGAAACCAAGTTAATTCATCTGCAGTTACTGTTGTCAATAGTCCTCCTACAATCCCTATACTTTTAAACCCCCCGAACAATAATGTCACAACAGTTACTACTCCTTTCTTTAATTGGTCTGCTTCCACCGACCCTGACAATGATATGATTAACTATACTTTAAACATTACGTGTTTGTCAACAGCCGGAGGCTCTTGTCCTACTGGAGATGACAGCCAAACCATCAACAATATTAATATCACCAATCGCACTTTAACAAACGATCTTGACTTCTTCCTTGATGACGGGTTTAGATACAATTGGACTGTGCGTGCTACTGACGGTTCCAATGCATCTTCTTTTGCCGTTCCTTTTAATCTTACCTTACTTGTTTCCATTGTTTTAAGCAATAAAGCTACAGCTACTATTGATTTTGGCACATTAAGTTTAGGAATTTCTAGTGACACAGAAGAAGCCTTTATGGAAGTGCCTATCGTAGAAAATCTTGGCAATTCATTGATCGTAGTCAACCTTTCTTCTAATAATTTCCTTTTCGGTACTCCAACAGCACCCTCCTCATATTTCCGATTTAGAGTTGCTGACCCAGGCGGACAAGCAGTTGTTCCTTTTAACACTACGGAATCAAAAACTTCCAATACCAATATTACTGTTACGAATAATACGATTGCTCTCTATGACTTTAATGAAACTGCACAAGCAAACGTACATTTCGCTGTTACAGTGCCGCCTGATGAACCATCAGGTTTAAAGAGTGCACGCATCTTAATGTCAGCATATTACCGAGGCCGATGAGCATGAAAAAAACATTTTTTATTTTTGTACTTTTTTTATTAGGATTATCTCCTTTCGTTTTTTCATTAGGTGTTACTCCAGGCATTCATCGCATCACTTTTGTTCCTCTCGAAGAATATTCATATGGTTTTACTGTCGTTAACAGCCAACCAGTTCCTCTTACAGTAAGCTTTCTTGCACAGGGTACTTTAGTTCCTTATCTTTCCATTCCTTCTGCACTTACTATAGAACCTTATTCATCAACGACTGTTCCTTACACCCTTGCTCTTCCAGCAACGTTACCACCTGGATTTCATGATGTTTCCATTCTTATTACAGAACAAAAACTAACATCAAGTGGACAAACTTCTGTTGACATTGCTCTTGGAGTTTTAACAACCATTCGCGTTTTTGTTCCTTACCCTGAACCTTATCCTGTTGCAGAAGTTACTTTCAACGAAGAAACTTCACTTATGAAAATTCATGTAGAAAATCTTGGTGAGCAAGATATCAAGGAAGCATATGCTACTCTAAATATTGGAAGTGACACTTTTGTTACTGACTTCACAACTATTCCTGGAACAGAACGACGAGATCTTTTTGTCACCTTAACACCGGAACATATTGGAGCATATCAAGCATACATCACTCTTCATTATGATGGAAAAGAACTCTCTTTTGAGCATAGCATTGACATTTCTTCTTCACCGCCTCTTCAACGAAATCAGGCTCTTGATGCGCCGTCAGATTCATCCTTGACATCACCTGCAGGCAAAGCAGCTCTTGAGCCTCTTACTGAGAAAACAGGCAGACTTTCATTATGGATAGTTGCAAGCATTGTTGTTATTCTTCTCCTTTTGTTACTTACTCATATGATAAAAAAACATTTAAAAAATAAAACACTTTAACCAAAAATTTATAAATGAAGAAAAAGGTATTATGATGAAAAATATGGGCAGAAAAGAGGATTCCAATGGATATTCTAGAGAAGTTTCAAATAATATTCTTGTTCTTATTCTCATTGTTATTATTTTTGTTTCTGTTTTAGGAACGATGATTGTCAAACAAACGATTGATACCATGAAAAGTGTGCGATCGACACCACAACAACCCTCAGCCACACGCATGGGTAATACTGGCATGATCGCGCTAACTGTCCTTCCTTCTGAAGAAAGTGCGGGGAGAGACTTATGAAACAAGTGTCTGATCGTACTGTCACTCTATTTTTTATCCTCGCCTTAGTAAGTACTCTTGGAGGTGTTGTTGTTATTTTTACCAGTGTTGGAGGAGATTATTCTTTACTCACTGGGTTTGCTACGACACAAACTGCAACTGTCAATGTGACTGTACAGGGAACATCCGCGATCACTATCAATCCTAGCATTGTTGAGTTTGGATCTGGAACTTTAGTTGGCGGAGCTGCAGGAACACCTATCAATACTTCAGGCACCACTAATGTTGGTAGTTTTAGCAGGGCAAATCCTATTCTCGTACAAAATGATGGCAACACCAACCTCAATATAACCATTAATGGAACACCTGTCGCCAATTGGCTTGATTCTGGATCAACATATCAATGGGCCGGAGTCGCTGCAGAAGGTGGTTGTCCTACGGCAAACCTCACTACAACTCGTACGACTTTCAGCACTGGTTTAACACGCATATGTGGAAATTTAACGTTTACAGATGCTGCAGATTCTTTTAATATCAGCATTTTTCTCAATCTATCAAGCTCCCTTACTGCAACCACCTATACGGACCCAGCAATTTTAATTAGGGCAGACGCCCATTCCTCCTAAAGGTTTATATAGAAAAAAACTACCGTCATGCAGATGAAAAGTGAGGTGTGTAAGTTTCTCTTTTTCTTTGGCATACTTCTTTCTCTACCCCATGTTGTGAATGCAATTGGAATATCACCAGTTACGACTGATTTAATTTTTATACCGAATGAACAACTAAACATTTCTTTTTCTATCTTAAATACTGGAAATTTTCCCCTCAATACCTTTCTTTCTTTTAATGGCGAACTTGCGAAATATATCATTCTTCATAGCAATTCTTCTTTTTATTTAGGACCAACATCAAGCAAGAAAATAGATTTAACACTGAATCTTCCTCCTAAGATAAAACCTGGAAAAAATGATATCGAGATTATTGCACGTGAACTTCCTTTAGATGAAATACGAGGGTTAGCGACTTTTGGAGCAGTAAGCGGGCATATTTATGTTACCTCTCCTTATCCGAGAACGTATGCTGTTGTTACTTTGAGTGGCCATGATGCGAATGTTCATGACCCTCTCGCTATCATCGCGACAGCACAGAATCTTGGAAAATATGCCATTCAGAATATGGTCGTTAGACTTGTCACTTATTATGACCAATTAGAAAAAGAACAATTGACACAAACTATTAACCTTAAACCTTTAGAAGAAAAGGAGTTGAAATTTGCCTTAGACACCGCATCGTATGAACCTGGCGTGTACACTGCAAAAGCATATGGGAAGTATGGCGGCGATAGTACAGATGAAAAAGAGATTACTTTTCGTGTTGGTCATCTCTATGCAAATATCACGCGTGCAGAAATCCAGCCACATACTGAACAAATTTTCAAACTCTTTATAGAATTTGAAAATTTTTGGAATGATCCCGTAGAAGAAGTTTATGCAACCCTTACCCTTAAAGATTCTACTGGAACAATTGTGCATACCTTAACGACGCCAAGTGCTAGTCTTTCTCCATGGGGAAAACAAAGCCTCTCTGCTTTTTTTGATGGCACAGCACTTTCGCCTGGATCTTATGATGCAGAAGTAATACTACATTATCAAGATGCTACTTCGCGCATTTCTTTTCCTTTCATCATTGAGAAACCTTCCAATAATTACTCTCCCTTTTCATTTGTACTTGTGATCATTTTGATCCTTCTTGCTTTTGATTATTTCTGGCTCAGAAAAAAACACCCATCTTCTGGACGTGAAGATATTGACTTTAAATTATAAGAGGAGACGTGTTAGAACGTATTTTCTAGCTTTTCTTCTTGGTCTTGCGTTCCTTTTCCTTATATTTTCATTTCTTATCCGATATTCTCCTCCTGAACAAACTATCCAAATTATTGTCTCTGTTGGGCCTTATGCCGGATTCAATGTTAATTCATCACTTCTTCATTTTGGGACGCTTCTCCCAGGAAGCAGGGCAGAACGCACCATACACCTTCGTGTTCAAGAGAGAAGCAATGTTTTCCTTTCTTCTGATCTTCCCTTTATTCTTATTGAACCTTCTTCCCTTATTTTAGAACCTGATCTTGATTACCTTGTTCGTATCATTGCTCTTATTCCTAAAGAACAACCACTAGGCTTGTATTCCGGGACGTTATTGATTCGAACACAAAGCATATAAAAAAGAACATTCTTGATTCATCTGTGAAAAAAGAGGATTCATCATTTATTCTTTTCATCGTTTTAGCTTTAGCTGTTTCTATGCTCGTTTATACTTTTTTCTCTGTTGTACACACTTCTCAAGATTATACTGGAAAAGCAACGACACAAACTGCGACTGTTTCTCTTACTATACAAGGCAATGTGACACAGGGAGGAGGAAATATCACTTTAAATGAAACTGGAGACGGTGCTGGAGGAAGAGCTGGAGGGAAAGCTGATCTTTTCTTTTCTGTTGAACCAGTTGTCTTTTCTGTAGAGTTGATGGAAGGAACGGAACATGGAGAATCCCTACGCATTAAAAACATAGGAGATCTTACCATGACTTTTATCTTGAGTGCTAATCGAGATTTTGTCACTTTTAGCAAATCTTCTTTTACCTTGAGACCTGGAGAAGAAACTTCAACTATTATCACCATGACACCTGAACGAGCAGGCATTACTACTGCAGTCATTACTGTGGAAACAGCGTTAGCATCGAAACAGATTCCTGTCCTTTTGGACGTATACTCTCCTGGAGCATTATATAATCTTGTTCTTACTCTTCCTCAACAATTTAAGGTTGTTCAGCCAGGAACAGAACTTTTTTCTACTCTCGTCATTAACAATTTAGATGGTGGATTTGTTGACGTACAATTTGTCCTCATGGATGCAACCAATACCATCATTTACAAAGAACAAGCTAATATTGATGTTGACAATACTTTAACGATTGATAAAACCTTCAGCATTCCTTCTTCATTATTACCTGGAACGTACGCTTTTGGAGCTATTGTTTATTATCGTGGAGAAACAAAAACAAAAACACAGCTTGTTACGGTAAAGAAAGTATTATCTCCGAGACAACCTGTCCTTGAACAACCACGACAACAACCGCGCATGACGCTCTTTATCCTTATTGTTCTTCTTGGTTTTATAGGTTTGCAATATTTTCTTGTGAAGAGAAAGAAATTACACCTTTAAGCTGATGACTTTGCTCATGCCTGTTTCTTGCATGCTGACGCCATAAATAGCATCGGCTTCAGAAATCATCATGTCATTATGCGAAATAAGGATGTATTGCGCTGTTTTTGAGTATTTTGAGATAAATTTGGACAATAGGTCTGAATTTGCTTTATCCAAGGCTGCATCCACTTCGTCTAACAAATAGAAGTGAGCTGGCTGATGTTCCTGGATAGCAAAAATAAAACCGAGAGCTGCTAGTGTTTTTTCTCCGCCACTTAATGACTTGATATCGAGATATTTGTTTCCTGTGATGCGCACGACAATATCCACTCCGCCGCTCAATGGATCTTCCTTGTTTTCTAACAGTAAACTTGCCTCTCCTTTTGTTGACAATTGCATGAAAATATTTGTAAAGTTTTTTGCAAGAACATTGAATGTTTTCAAAAATGTTTCTTTTTTCCTGCTGTCAATCTCGTACATCATCTGCAAGACATCATCTTTCTCTTTTTGCAGCTTAGCTGCCTTTTCTAGTAATCCGTCGTATTCTTTCTTAATATCTTCATAGACCTCTAAGGCACGCATATTCACATTGCCAATATCTTGGAGCATTTGCTCAAATTTCTTTATTTCATCTTTTAACTTCTCGAGAGAGATACTTTCACGAAGAGGAACACCCTTGAATTCTTCATACTCTCGATCTAATGCTTCTTTTTCTGCGATGATCTTTGCTTTTTCAATAGAAACATTATTTCCAGCTTCTTGCAGCTCTTCTAATACGTGGTTTTCTTCTGCAATCTGCAACTCTCCTTTTTGGATGTGTTCGTTTAATTTGTTTCTTTGGTTGAACAGATCCTTGTATTCCTGCTTGAATTGAGCATCTTTCTTCTCCATGTCTTGTACGGCAGCGCTAAATTTCTTGATGAGATCACTGAGCTTCTTTTCTTCTTCCTTGAATTCTACTACTTCTTTTTCATGCTGCTTCAAGATATGACGTGTTTTTTCCTTCTCTGGGGAGTAGATGTTTTCAACCTGTAAACGAATGTTTTTCAACTCTGTTTGGAGCTGAACGAGTTCTTCTCTTGTTGCAGAACGCTGCTGTTCTAGCTTATCCAAAGGCGAGGATCCTGGCGTTGCTGCTGTTTTACGCATCTGATCTCGTTTTTGCTTTAAAGACTGCATGCTTTCTTGCAATTCAGTAATCTCTTTTTCTATTTGTGTGTGTGTTTTGTATATATTGTCATTACGTAGCTTCTTTTCTTCTTCTTTCAGGGCATTAATATCAATATCTCCAATGCTGCTTTCGATTTTGAGGATTTGACCTTCCCATTCACTCTTTTGATTGCGTAACTGTTCACCTTTTTCTCTCAATTCTTCATGACGTTTCTCCAGAAGATCTTTTTTCTTTTGCAAGGATTCAATGAGTTCTTGAATTTCTTTGAGAGCGCCTGTTGCTTTTTGTTCCTGGAAATGCAAGCCCATTTGTCGCACACGATGGCCTCCAATCATTGCTCCACTTGACTCTACGATGTCGCCTTCTAATGTTACCATCCTGAGTTTACCAATGCCTACGCGACGTGCTGTAGGAATATCATCAACAACTGTTGTTCCGCCAAATACATACGAGAAAACATCTTTGAATCTTTTATCAAATGTAATTAATTCTAATGCTGATCCATGAATTCCTTTTCCTTTGATTGGTGTTCCTCCTTTTCCTGTGATTTTGTTTAAAGGTAGGAATGTTGCCACGCCACTTTTCTTTTCTTTCAAGATTTTGATACATAATGCTGCTGTTTCATCAGTATCTACCACAATGCTTTTCATGCGTGTTCCAGCAGCTACTTCCAATGCCAATGCGAATTTGTCTTCGACATGGCCTAATTGATTCACTGTTCCAAAGATTTTCTTTGCATATTTCTCTTCTTTTTTTAATTGCAAAATTGTTTCCACTGCTCTATCGCTCGATGCAGACTCACGAATTCCTGATTCTCGTGCTTGTAATTTGAAACATTCTGCTTCTTTTTCACCTAATTGACGCTGTGTTTCCTTTAATTGAGACAAACATGATGATTCTTCTATGAAGGTTTTTCCAAGTTGCTCCTCAATTTTTTTGAATTCTATTTTTGTTTTTTCTAGATTCATCTCTTTGCCCAATTGCTGGTAATTCTTGATCTTTTCTTCAATAGATGCTATTTTTGCGTCAAGCGTGAATTTTGTTTGCAATACTTTTTGCAGTCTTTCTTGCGTCTCAGAAAGATCATTTTCTGCTTTGGTGATCTTTTGTTCGATTACTTCAAACTCTTCGCTTACGCCACCCATATGGCGTTTTCGCATGTCCTGAATTTCTGCTTCTAATTTCTTTTCTCTTTGCTGCAATACTACAAGATTTGTTTTGATTTCTTTTTCCTGACTTTCTAAACGTGCGACTGTTGCTTCTACATCTCCTATCCCTGCTTGCAACTGCTTTCTTCTTTCTTCTACCCTAGTAATTTCTGATTGAACAGTATTAAAACGCTCTCTGCTTTGGAGTAGTTTTTCACGCATGCCTTCAATTTCTTTTTGCAAGGCAACTGATTCTTTTTCACTTTTTTCTTCAATTTCTTTTGTTATTTTCTCTATTTGCTGCTTATTTTTTTGTATGACGTCGCGTAATTCCTGACTTTTTGCTTTAATTTTGTTGATACGTTCTTGATGTTTTTGAATGCGTGCTTCAACAAGGTCTACTTTTTTTTGCTTTTCGACAATCTGCACATGCAAGAATGTTGCCTTGTTGCTTTTGATGTTGCCTTCCAATTCCTTATATTTTAAAGCATGATCGCGATCTTTTTTTAATTCCCTAAGATATACGTCACGTTCATTCAAGATGATGGTTGCCTCGTTGAGTTTGCCATCGACTTTTGTCAGCTCATTCATGGCTTTTTGTTTTCTATCTTCATAGACGGAAATACCTGAAATTTCTTCGATCAATTGACGACGCTCTTCAGGATGCATCTCCATGAAATGGACAATGTCTCCTTGCAGAATAATATTATGACCATCAGGATCTATTTTTGCTGCTGACAATAACTCGAGAACTTGCTGACGTGTTCTAACTTCATCATTAATTTTATAGACAGAATTTCCGTTGTGTTTGATAACTCTTGTGATCTTTACTTCTTGAAGTGGAGGGTTTACCGTCATAGGAAACTCTTTTTTGCTATTGTCAAAGAAAAGACTGACTTCTGCTTCTTTCATCGGACTGCCTTGCTTACCGCCATTGAAAATCAAATTAGCAGATTTTTCAGCACGCATGCTCTTGGCACTTAACTTTCCAAGAACAAAACATAAGGCATCCATGACGTTGCTTTTACCCGATCCGTTTGGACCTAAAACGCAATTAAAACCATCTTGGAACTCTAAATCTAGAGGTTTGGCGAAGCTTTTGAAGCCATGGAGGTGTAATCGGTTTATCTTCACCATGCTCATAATAGCTCAAAGTTTGTTTATAAAGCTTATGAGGGTGTTTGAGGACTTTTAAAGTGATCTTGAAGAGGATCTTGACGTGGAACGGCATTGCTTAGTTTAGGCATTTATTCAATCTTTTCTCCATGTTCTTCATCGAACTCAACGAGCTTTTTTTGCGCTTGAGATTTTTTATGATTATTCCATGTTTGCCAACTCTTCCTGAAAATATCAGGGTATTTTTCTGAATTTTCCTTTAAGAATTTTTGACAGATAGGATTTGCTGCATATCCTGTTCCGATGCTTTGGCCTGTTCTTTTTTCGATAGTGGCAACTTCTTCTTCTCGCTTTACTTTTGCCAGAATAGAAGCAGCACTGACAATAGGATAGTTCACATCAGCTTTATGCTCTGCAATAATTTCTACTTTCTGGTCATCAATGAGTTCCCGTAAGTATGATGTGAATTTTTTGATGTTTGGGCTTGGGCAATCAAGAATGACTTTATCTGGCTGTAATTCATTGACTATTTGAGCGATTTTATGTGCTTCTAACCAATTCAGATTCATCTGTTTTGATTCTGACAAGACTGCTTCATCAATCTCTTGAGGAGAAACGACAATAATTTTGTACTCATCTGCTATTTTTTTGATCTGTTCTGCTAATGCGACACGCTTTGGATGTTTTAATAATTTAGAATCTTTGACGCCTAACTCTTTGATTTTTTCTAAATCTTCCTCTTTTACGAGAACTCCAGCTATGCAAAGAGAGCCAATGACGGGGCCTCTCGGTTAAGGAAAGAATGTCTTATCCTTATCTACCGGCCTCATCAACGCCAAGTATGAGACTCATATTACAATAATTTTTTTATCTATTTTTGTGATTTTCCATTCATTGTTTTTCTTTTCAATAAGCCCGAGATGTTGCAATTCCAACAATCTTTTCTCTACTGGTCTATTGTTAATTTTTAAAGCTTCTGCAAGAGTATATATAGTTTTCTTTCCATCTCTTAAAAGATTGAGATATTTTTGTTTTCTTTTAGAAATGATGATTATATCTCTTTTATTAGTCCAATAATCGATGCTTCCCACGCGAAAATTCATTGCCTTGCCTTCTTGTTTCAGATCACTTAATACTTCGCCGGCCCTATAAAATCCTCGATGAAATATCTTAGAAAGTTCACGTGTTGTTCTTGGCTGATATAGGGAGTCATAAACTTTATTTTTTAAGTAAAATTTTTGGTAATGATCTTCTTTAAAATCTCTGTATGAAATCCAAAAATCAATATGTTTTTTATGATGAAGCGAAGCTACATCAATCGTAGCTAATTTATCCCAGTTCCATTTTCCTGTGATAATATATCCACTTTCATTTTCTTTAAACCTAAATGTAACTCCTAAAAAATTGAGTATATTGTTGATTATTGGCATCTCTTTTTTCTGTGCCATTCTTATGCATCTACTGTTATGTGAACCTCTTTTAATATTCCCCTCCCCAGCGAAGAAACCCCTAAGAATATCAATATAACATTCCTGTATCTCTGATATTTCATTTACAATTTCATGCCATTCTTTTAGAAGATGTGTTGAGTTAAATCGAAATAAATAGCAAGGTTTATTTGCCCTATCGTCTAGGTAATAATGAATAATTGTATCTGGAAAGCTTAAATTTGGTTTATCTTTTTCTTTACTATAAACATAGATTTTTGATTTTTTTGTGAAGAATAAGTTCTCTATCGTTCTCTTAAACAATATTACTAAGTCTAAGTTATTGTTTGTAAACGTAATTTCATTTTTTGTTTTCCTATCACCCTCTGCTAGCCATAAACCTACACATTGTGCTAATGCGCCCATTAAAAGAAAAAATTTGTTTAGATTAATAAACAACTCGGGGGTCTTTGACGAGTTTACTTTAATTTTTTATTTGTTATAATATTATAATACATTATTATAATATAAGGATAAAATATATATAGAAAATTTCTGTGAAGTACATTAACATTCCGGAGATGCCGGAAAAATGGAGGAAATGAAGATGTTAAAAATCAAACGTAAAGATATGTTAATCTTAAGTTATTTGAGAAAAAACGCGAGAATGCAACTAACTGATTTGAGCCGTCGTTCTGGAATCCCTGTGAGCACTCTTTTTGACAAGCTTAAAACTACAACACCTTTTGTGTTTAAGTATACGGCCTTGGTTGATTTTCAACCCTTAGGCTTTGCCACTCGTGCTATGGTTGTCTTGAAGGTTAAAAAGAACAATCGTGAAGAAGTTGCACAATTTGTACAACACAACAAATCGGTTAATTCTGCCTTCAAAATCAATAATGGCTGTGATTACATTCTTGATGTTCTTTGCAAAGATATGAAAGAGCTTGAAGATTTCCTTGAATATCTTGAAGAGCAGTTTAAAGTTGAAAAACATCAAGTGTATTACATCTTAGACACTTTAAAACAAGAAGAATTTATGAGCGGTCCGGAGTATGTTAATGCGCTGTTTCCAGCAAGTGAACAGCAATAATTATATACTCCTTTTCTCTTTTTTTTCTATGCTTACAGAAGGCCAGGAAGCACCAGATTTTGTTGTTCATGATACCTATGGGAAGAATATTCGTCTTTCTGATTTTCGTGGAAAATGTGTTATTCTTTATTTTTATCCTAAAGATATGACCCCTGGATGCACTGTTGAAGCTTGTTCCTTTAATGAAGATTTAAAAAATTTTCAGATGAGAAATGCTGTTGTTTTAGGTGTGAGTTTAGATGATGAGCAACGCCATCAACAATTTACTAAAAAGTACAACCTTTCGTTTCCTTTGTTAGCTGACACGGATATGAAGATTTCTAAGATATATGGGGTGTATGGGAAGAAAAGCTTTATGGGCAAGAGTTATATGGGTATTGAGAGGACAACATTCGTGATTAATCCTCGAGGAGTTATTATTAAAGTGTTCAAAAAAGTAAAACCAGAAGGACATACGCGAGAAATCTTGCAAGCACTTGATCTTTTGTAAACTTATTCTAATAACAGCAAGGAAACCATGACGAGCATGCCGAGAACAATTCCTGCTGTTTGAATTGCCAATTTCTTTGGAGTTTCTTCATGATGCAATTCTGGAAGAAGATTTGCCAAAGCAATGTATAAGAATCCTGAAAAGGTAAAGGGAATAAGGTATTGCCCTACTGATTCCATTCTTGTTTCAAGCAGGAGCGTTAATACTCCCCCTATTACTGCTGTTAACGCAGAGAGAAAGTTAAAGAAGAGTGCTCTTGCTTTGCTAAAACCTCCGCTAATAAGAACGGCGAAATCTCCCAATTCCTGTGCGCCTTCATGAACAATGACTGCTAAGGTGGTTGTAATTCCTAAAGGAATATTGATCAGATAACTTCCAGCGATTAATGCGCCGTCGATAAAATTGTGAATTCCATCCCCCATCAAATTAAGCCACACGTACGGTTTGACGTCGTGCTTTTTGTGATGACCCAGCAGATGTCTATGTCTCCATCGCAATACTTTGTCAACAATGAAAAAGATGAACATCCCTATCAATGCAAAAGAGCCAAAAGATAAAGGATCATATCCTGCTTCCAAGGCTTCTGGCAGAATATGGATGAATGGATCGGCAATTAATGCACCGATAGCGAAACTTATTAGAAAGAGCATCATGCGCTCGATAAGATTCTTTTTCAAGGAAAGGATCACAATTCCTATGAAGGAAATGAAGCTGACCAAGAAGACGCTGACAAGCGTGTATGCCCATACCGATTCCATATGCTCTTTCTTGAATTTTACCTTTAAAAATGTTTCTGATAACCATTATCAATAAGCTTTTATACACTTTCCTTTTGTATACCTTTATGAGAATAACTAAACAAAAGAAAATTTTGGAAGAAGCATTATCTCATTTTCATACCTTCTTTAATGCGGAAGACTTTCATGCGCATGTGATAAAAAAAGGTATTGGCATTGCGACTGTGTATCGCTTTTTGAATACACAAGAAGAGCAAGGACTACTTCATTCTTTTATGTGCAAGAATAGGAAAATTTATTCTTTGAGTCAGAAGAATCATATTCATTTTCGTTGTGAACACTGCGGGAAGATTCAACACTTGACGCATAAAAAACTTGATTTCTTAGGCGACATTACAGGAGAAGTTTGCCATGTGCAGATTGATATTGCTGGCGTGTGTGAAACATGTAAGAAAAGATTAAAATAAAGAAAGGGAGTTTATCTTTTTCTCCCTGTTCCTCGCATTACTGCTTGACAGTCTGCGCATTTGGACATTCCAATATGTGCAATGCCCATCACGATAAACAAAGCAGTAAACCATTGGATTCCCCAGAAGTCCCAGAATTGCATGTTTTGCAACAAGAAGAGTACTCCTAAGATCAAGAAAATCCATCCACTTGCTTTTGTACATTTATTACAACCCATCATAGGTACATCACCTCTGTTCAAAATGAGCTCTTTAAGGCTTTATAATCCTTTTTCACCACTTCGATAAGGTTTTTATAGTCTTAGTTCTGTTTATCCTTACATATTCTAATGTTAAGAAGAGGTGAGAAATGGCTGCAGACCCCAATTTATTAGAGTTTTATGGCACTGAATGTGTTCATTGCAAAGAGATGCAGCCCTTGATTGAGCGCCTAGAACAAGAATTGGGAAAAGAATTGACAAAATTTGAAGTATGGCATAATCAGGCAAACTTACGTATTTTACAGGAAGTTGACCAAGGACGATGTGGTGGCGTGCCTTTTTTCTTTAACAAAAAAACAGGGAAATTTATTTGCGGATCAGCACCATATGAACGACTGAAACAGTGGGCTGTTGGGTGAATCTATGCTGTTTGATGATTTTGATCCTCGTGAAGGAAAACAATTGCAGATTCTGAATAAAGATGGCTTGATTGTTGCACCTGAGTTAGAACCAAAACTTTCTGCTGATGATTTATTGAGCTTGTATGAAGACATGATTATAGCCCGTGCTGCTGATATAAAAGCGTTGAGTTTGCAACGTTCTGGACGCATGGGAACATTTGCTCAAGTGACTGGTCAAGAAGCACAAGTCGGTGTTGGCTTTACGATGAAGAAAAGTGATTGGTTGTTTCCTTCTTTTCGAGAAACTGGTGTGATGATTGCGCGAGGAATGCCTTTGCATTTGTTTTTTTTAGTTTTTATGGGCAGTGAAGAAGGTAATCGGATGCCTGATGATCTGAATATCTTTCCTATTTGTGTGCCTGTCGCTACGCAAACAGTGCACGCTGTTGGTGTCGCGTGGGCTGCTAAGATGAAGAAAGACAAGATTGCTACCGTGACGTTTGTTGGCGATGGTGGAACATCTGAAGGAGATTTCCATGAAGCAATGAATTTTGCCGGTGTGATGAAAACTCCGACCGTGTTTGTGTGCCAGAATAACCAATATGCTATTTCTGTTCCACGCAGCAAACAAACTGCTTCCCGCACGATTGCTGAAAAAGCATTCGCGTATGGTTTTCAAGGAATACAAATTGACGGGAATGATGTGCTAGCTGTGCATGTTGCTACAAAAGCTGCGTTAGAACATGCCTATCAAGGCAATGGACCGAGTTTTATTGAGATGGTAACTTATCGCATGTGTCCGCATACTACGTCGGATGATCCTACTTTGTATCGTAGTGATGAGGAAGTGAAACAATGGGAAACGAAAGATCCTGTGAAAAGATTTATTACATATTTACGGAAAAAAAATATTTTGACTGATACTAAAGAAAAAGAGATTCAGAAAAAGGCTGAAGATCTTGTCAGTGCTGCTGTGCAGAAAGCAGAAAAAATTCGCAGCACAATGACCCCAGAAGATATTTTCAAATATACCTACAAAGAGATGTCGCCAGCATTGAAAGAGCAGTATGATTCCTTGAAACAAACTGATGCAGCGAGGGAAAAACATGCCTGAATTGAATATGGTCGAAGCTATCAACTTAGCTTTGCAGCAAGAGATGGCAAAGGATGAACGCGTGCTTGTTTTAGGAGAAGACGTAGGGAAAGAAGGCGGCGTGTTTCGTGTGACGACAGGATTGCAACAGAAGTTTGGAGAGCAACGCGCTATTGATACTCCTTTATCGGAAGCAGGCATTATAGGAACTTCGATTGGCATAGCTGCATATGGGTTACGACCCATTCCAGAGATTCAATTTGATGGGTTTGTGCATCCTGCTTTTGATCAATTAGTTTCTCATGCTGCACGATTGCGCACTCGTTCACGTGGAAGATATACGTGTCCTCTTGTGTTGCGCTTTCCATATGGCGGCGGGATCAGAGCATTAGAACATCATTCTGATAGTTTTGAAACATTGTATGTCCATGTTCCTGGCTTGAAAGTTGTGATTCCTTCTTCACCGTATGATGCGAAAGGATTGTTGATTTCTGCTATTCGCGATCCTGATCCTGTTGTGTTCATGGAACCTAAACGCATTTATCGTGCCATCAGGCAAGATGTGCCAACAGACGAATATACTGTTCCTTTAGGCAAAGCAGATATTCGAAGATCTGGAAGCGATGTTTCTTTGATTTGTTATGGGGCGATGGTGCGCGAAGCTGAGAAAGCTGCTGATGCCTTGCAGAGTGAACGTGTTTCTTGCGAAATTATTGATTTACGAACATTATCTCCGTTGGATACCAAGACCATGATTGATTCGGTGAAAAAAACAGGACGCGCTGTTGTCATTCATGAAGCGCCTCGCACCTGTGGGATGGGGGCAGAGATTGCTGCGCTGATTACTGAACGCGCATTGTTGAACTTACAGGCTCCTGTTGAACGCGTGACTGGCTATGACACGGTGATGCCGTTGTATGCTCTTGAACATGAATACCTGCCCGATCCTTTTAAAATTCAGATGGCTGTGAAGAAGGTGATGAGTTTCTAATGGCATACGACTTTATTTTTCCTGATGTTGGTGAAGGCATTACTGAAGGAGAATTGCTTCAATGGTTAGTCAAGATTGGAGATGTTGTGAAAGAAGATCAACCTATTGCCAAGGTTGAAACTGATAAAGCCGTTGTTGAGATTCCTTCTCCAAAAAGCGGAACTGTTCTTGCATTACGAGCACAAGAAGGAACAACTATCAAGGTTGGACAAGTACTGATGGTGATTGGAGAAAAAGGAGAACAGGTTCAAGAAGTTAAGAGTGCACCAAAGAAAGAACAATCTGTTTCCGTGGTTGGATTTTTAGAAGAAGCTGAACAAGTGTTAACAGGCAAGAAGGATTTGTTTGAAGAGCAACCTGTTGTTGCCAGCGTGAAAGCATTGCCTAAAGTGCGTAAATTAGCAGAACAACTGAAGGTTGATATCACCACCATTAAAGGAACTGGCACTGGTGGGCAGATAACTGAAGAGGATGTACATCATGCAGCAGAACAACCAGTTCCTCGAGTACCTAAAGTTGTGAAGAAGTATGATATGTATGGATACGTGGAACATATTCCTTTGAAAGGCATGCGCAAGACTATTGCACAGAATATGGTAAAATCTGTTGTGGAAACTGCTTCTGTGACGCATACTGATGAAGCCGATGTGACTGACTTAGCTGTTGTACGCGACAAGGAGAAAATACGTGCCGCTAAAGACAAGATTAAGTTGACCTATTTGCCTTTCGTGATGAAGGCGTTGATTGCTACGCTAAAGAAATATCCTTATTTGAATTCTTCGTTGGAGACTGATGAGGAAGGATCTGAAATCATTATCAAGAAATATTACAATATTGGTATTGGTGTTGATACGCCAGATGGATTGATGGTGTTTGTGATTAAAGGAGCTGATCAGAAAAGCATGCTGGATTTAGCAAAAGAGATTGAAGACTTATCTGAGAAAGCACGAACACGCACGATTGATATTGGTGACTTGAAAGGTGGAACCTTTACGATTACGAATTATGGATCTGTTGGCGGGTTGTATGGGACACCTATCATTAATCCTGGAGAGTGTGCAATTTTGGGATTGGGAAAGATTGTTGAACGACCACGCGTCGTGAATGGACAGATTGTGATACGGAAAATTTTGCCCTTGTCTGTGACCTTTGATCATCGGATTGTTGATGGTGCTGAAGTGGCACATTTTGTGAATACGCTGATAGAGCATTTAGAGGATCCTGATTTACTATTAATTGAGAAATAATCATTATATTAACATAAATCATATATAGAGATGTTTATCTTTGAAGGTGATGAGTTTGGAACGAACTGTTTGGCGTATCATACACTTAGGAACGCAAGAGAGCGCACATCATACTGCAGTTGAACGTGCAGTTTTTGAAGGCGTTAGTAAAGGAACTTCTTCACCAACTTTGTTATTTAGTACTTGGGCTCCGACTGTTTCTTTAGGACGGAGTCAGAGCTATGCTCTTGATGTTGATGCAGAAGCATGCAAGAAATATGGCGTTCAGATCATTCGGCGACATTCTGGTGGACAAGCAGTGTATCTTGATGAAGGATATTTTGTTTTTTCTGCTATTGCACATCCTGATGCATTAACACATGATCTCACACAATTACGCAAAGATTTTTGTGATATGCTTGTTAGTACCTTAAAAGAATATGCTGTTCCTGCAATATTTCATGAGCCAGATAATATTGTTATACAACAAGGACGTTATCAAACGTTAGGAAATTCTGGTCAGATTCTTCGTCCTGGACGCGCTTTAGTTGCCCAAGGATCTGTGCGTCATCACTTTGGAGATTTAGATGTGATGCTTGATGTCTTGAAAGTTAATGGACATAAACTTAATGACTATATTGGTGAGATTCGCCATATTCTCACTGATGTCAGAACGTACAGTGCTTATACTACTTTACCAGATCTTACCAAAAGCTTTCAACGGTTTTTTCTAGACAAAGTTCATGGATGTCCTCTCGAAGGACAATTAATGTATGCTGAATCAGAACAGGTTAAACGCTTTCTTCAAGAAGAGAAAAATCCAGCATGGGTCATGGGAGATGCAACGTATCCATCACGTGGCGTGTGTTATTTCTTTTTGAATGGGAAAAACCTGGTTCCGGCTTTAGACTCCATTTTACCTTGTAATCAACCAAGTACTTTACGAGATTCTACAACATAATCTTTAAATAAATTCAACGTTTGACAGTCCTTTAAATCCTAAATCTTTTGTCACAAGGGTTAAATTATTCTTTCTGGCAACGGTGTAAACAACTGCATCAACGAAACTAAAGTCTTTTGTTTTTTTCTTATGCACATACAATAATTCCATTGCTTTTTCAATATCATCCATAGTAAATTCTACAATATTCACGGAAAATTTTTTTAATTGTTCTATATCAAAATTCTTTTTTAAACAGTATAAATAAGCTTCGCCATAGGTAAGAGAGATAGTCGTAAGTATCAGATCTTTGTACTTCTCTACAACTAAGGGTTCATTTTTCAATATTTCAATAATGCAAGAACTATCGAATAAAAACATACTATTCTCTCCAGATCTCTCTCTTCATCTTCTTTAATTCTTTCTGTACATCAATACCTTTCAATTCTTTTTCGAAAAGACCGGCAATATCTCCGACGGTTGCTGCTTTTTTATTCAAGATCATTACCTTAACTTCTTGTTCCGGTTTGAATCCTAATTTTTTAGGCAGAATGATGACATTTGAATTTCCCTGCCGTTTTACTTTTGTTTCGATGATCATACGTAATACGTGTATTACAGAATATATAAAGTTTTGCATGGTGTTCTATCTTTGTTCCTTCTTCAATAAACTACCTGCAGAGATATCAGAAAACCTTTCTTTTACTCGGAAACTATTTTCTTTTGGTGTACAACTTTCCAATAATCTTAAAAAGAATAGGAAAAGACCTTACGTTATTGGGCCGGTGGTCTAGTGGTTATGACATCACCCTTACAAGGTGAGAGTCGGAGGTTCAAATATAAGGATTGCATTCTTATCAACCTGCAGTCTTTAAGGAAAGTCCTCCTCGGCCCATTATACCTTCAGGTTCCATTCTCCAAATTCTTATAAATAAGTTCAGCGTTGAAAAATTGATGGAAAAAGAGGAACAAGAGAACCTAGAGGTAAATAAAGAAATTAACGTAAAAGAAGATGAATTAAAATTTGACCCTATAAAACATCAATATCTCTTAAGAGGCAATACACTAACAAGCGTGACGCAGTGTATTAAAACTTTCTTTGAACCATTTGATAGAGATTATTGGGCGAGCTACGTCGCCGATAGGGATGGCAAAAGAACAGAAGAAATTTTATACCAATGGGAAGAGAAACGAGACTGGGGAACAAAGATCCACAAATTCATTGAAGATTATATTAATGGTAAACAGGAAAAAGAGTATCCTCGCGAAGTCCTAGAAGCGATTAACTTTCTTCGATCTTTACCTCATGCAAGAATGACGCCAGAGATGAAGGTGTTCTCTGAAGAATGGATGATTGCTGGAACAATTGATCTCGTTATTGAAACGCCAGAAGGCATTATGCTCTTTGATTGGAAAACCACAAATAATATCAAAATGGAAAATTCATTTCGACAAGCCAAGGCACCGATAGATCATCTTGACGATTGCAACTATATTCAATACGTCCTTCAACTCAATCTGTACAAGGCTCTTTTTGAACGGTATCATGGAAAGAAAGTTGTTGCAATGGGTTTTGTGAAACTTGTAGATACTGGACCCTTCGAGTATTTTCCTGTTGAGGATTTCTCCCACGAAATAGGCCTTATGATGGAATATTGGAAGCTGCGTAATAGAATTGTTTAAAGATGTTGGAAGTTAACACTCTGGGTTGTTATCTTGTATATTGTTGGTTCGTTTATCTATAATGGATTCGATAAAGCAGTGTCAAAGGAGAATCTAAAAAGTATAGGTCTTCCTAGGCCCATTCTTTGATCTTTTATTATTATGATGAGAAACACAATCTTATTAAATAATTAATTTATATTCTATTCTTATGGAAGACGAAACCAGGCGCGTTATTCGATATGTCATCGCAACTTTTGATATGAACCTCATCAGAGCTCTTTCAAGCGTTCATTCTCGAGAAGATGGAGAATTTTTTGGTTCTTATTCTGAAAATGCAATTGGTAGTTTCGTGCCTGTGCCTAATGGAACAAATAAAATTTATTATAAACAATTAACCCTTAAGATGCCTGAATGGGCTAATAAGATGGACATCGCACGAAAGATAGCCAAAGCCTCAGACCTAGAATCAGTGCAAGATTTGGAATTAACTCCTACAGACATTTTTACTCCAGATAGTGAAGAAGCAATGGATTTTGATGCAACTCAAGGAAGAATTCAGGCTGATCATTTCTCACAGAAATATCATATTAAATTTGTTTTAGAAGAGGTATTGAGGGGCGATTACCCTTTTTAATTTGAGGCAAGATTATGGATAGTTTAGAACAAAGCCTGTATGATTTTATTGGACGCGAACTTCATGAGCTCGCATGGAAACAGCGTTATCCTATTCATCCAAATGTTGCTTTATGGTCTTTTTTTGAAGCTGCGCGACACAATGATTTTGGTGTTATCTTCAACGATCAAGAAGCACAACTTTCTTTTTCTCGCGTTCTTCAAGGACATACCTATTTCCTGCATACCACTATGAGTTTTGATGATATCCTTCGAGGATGGGGTAATTATCCGCCTGGATGTGCTTTTGAATTATACAATTCTATGTATAATATTTATGATCGCATTGGAAAAGAACTTCCTTTACACGTCTTGGAAGCATGGGATGAATTACGCAATAATGAACCACGAATAATGAGGGGATTTATGGAAGATGAGTTGCTTATTTTTTCTGCACGTTATCATGAACATCTTCTTTTACCTGCAACTGGAAAACCACAACCTCTTGCTGAACCTCATATTATTTATGATATTTTACGAGAGTTTCCTTTAGAGCTTTATCGAGAAGCTGATGCTTATGCTTTGGGTGAAGGATGTTTTGGAAGTCCGACCGCTGAAACACTCTATGATATTTTAGGAGAAGAACAGTTTGACATGCAATATCATCCGAGTGAGTCGTGTCTTACTGAATTGTTTTGGGCGCAGTATCTTGCTCGTTTAGCCCAAGAAAAAGGATATGCTTTCACTATTCCTGCACAAGATCCTGTGCGTTATTTAGCTGCTGTGGGAGAACGTGCATTGAAATCTGGACGAGAAATATGGAAACTATCTGCTTGATTGCATAGAAAATTATATAAATTATTATTACTTATAGATTTCTATGGCACTTGAGATCATCGGTGGAAAAATCTTCATTGCAGTTTTGCATATGATTTTTGGCATCCTTGTCTTAGTTTTTCCTAATTTTCTCCGTTTTTGGATAGGCCTTTATTTTATTTTACTTGGTTTACTTTATCTTCTTTAAACACAATTCTTAAAAAGGATTACTGCTTTTGTTCTGCTATGAGATCTTCTTTCGTGCTTGCTTTTTTGTTCATTCTCGCAACGAGTGTTTTTGCACAACAGCTTACTGGCTTTGTTCGCGATGATGCCAAGATTCTTACCCAAGAACAAGCACAGATAGAACAGATTGCACGGCAATTATATGATAAAGATCTTGCACAGCTTGCTGTTGTGACGATTCCTTCTTTGGAGGGGCAACCTATTGAAACTGTGGCTTTCACACTTGCTGAAGGAACATTGGGAACGAAAGATAAGAATAATGGATTACTGTTACTGATTGCTGTTGAAGATCGAGAATATCGCTTTGAAGTTGGACGAGGACTAGAACCTATCTTTAATGATGCGAAAGTTGGACGCTATGGACGTGATTTTCTTGTGCCGGCGTTTCAACAACAACAGTATGGACAAGGCGTACTATTAGTTTTGAATGAGATCCATAAAGAATTGACTGGAGAAGAACTTGAGCATGTACCTGTCAATGCATCTCGACCAGAGATTACGAATGTTCAGATAGGCATGGCTGTTTTTTTCTTTGTCTTTTTTATTACCGTCATTGTTCTTTCTCTCCTACGCAACAAGAAACGAGGTCATCTTTCTCGAAGAATGGGCAGAGATGACAAGTTTTTTTGGGCTGCGCTTATTGCATCTCAGATACTTCGAGGAGGCAGGGGCGGATTTGGCGGAAGCGGTGGTTTTGGAGGATTTGGTGGAGGAAGTTTTGGTGGCGGGGGAAGCAGTGGAAAATGGTAGATAGTTATAAAAATAGAAAGAATGAGGGAGAATATCTATGAAACATCATAATGAAAAGTTGTTATTGTGCCCACGCTGTACGATTGCCATGAAAAAGATTAAAAAGCACGATGTTGTTCTTGATGTGTGCGCACAATGCAACGGCATGTGGCTTGATGATCAAGAAATCGATAAGCTTATGAAGATCAAACTCTGAGGAAAACACGATGAACAAAGGATGGATTATTGGTGGCAGTATTATTGTTGTTTTATTACTTCTCTTTATGATGAGTTATAATGGATTGGTGAATGCTGATGAGGAAGTCAGCAGAGCATGGGGCAATGTTGAAAGCGCCTATCAACGAAGAGCTGATTTGATTCCTAACTTAGTAGAAACAGTGAAAGGATATCAGATTCATGAGCAAGAGGTGTTAACAGAAATTACTGCAGCACGCAGCAGGATTGGACAAGCTCAAACGCCAGCAGAGTTTACCAGCGGAGATGCAGCCTTGAGTTCTGCGTTGTCACGCTTATTGGTTGTTGTTGAGAATTATCCAAATTTAAAAGCAAATGAAAATTTCCTTTCCTTGCAGGATGAATTGGCAGGAACTGAGAATAGGGTCAAAGTTGAACGCGATAATTACAATGCAGCAGTGAAGAGTTTGAATGTGAAAGTTCGACGCTTCCCTTCTAATGTTGTTGCAGGTATGTTTGGATTTGAAAGTAAAGAAGCATTTGAAGCTGAAGAAGGGGCTGAAAACGCTCCTGACGTTTCTTTTGATGAATAATTATAACCGCCTCTATTCATGGCCATGTTCAAAAATATTCTTAAAATGACGCACGTCAAGTCCTGCTTCTGTAAAGATACTGCGAACAATCATTCTAAGAGATTGTTTCGTTTCTGGACGATATCGACATACGGATGCACGAGCTATATATAAAGAATGCTTCTTTTTATCATGAAAAAAGTTTGGAGAACGTGGAAGAGGATGTTCACGTATTTCTAAGGTGCTCTGTTTTCCCGTGATGGTTAAACGATCTCTCTCTAACTGCACCCCGTATTGTTTAGGCATATTTAGTGTGAGATGATACATCGTATCTGGCAGCGCGTTTTTTTCAGAAACAAAACTATCACATTCATCTTCTTTTCTGTACGTTAATGCGCTCATTGCTGCAAGACCTAAGATGAATGCAAGAGGCAATGCACCAACACGCATTTCTATGTTTGGTTTACTAAAAGGATTATTGGGAATAGATGCGAGTTTTCCTGCGAGATATTCCACTCCTGTTGCGCTGATGACACATGCAGATTCTGTAGATCCCGCGTAGAGTGCTGCGTCATAGAGAGATGCATTACGATTGTGTTGTTTCCCGTGACGAAGCGTGTGATAAACAGCGTATGCTCCTCCGAGAGCAGTTCCACCTACTAAACCGAGTTCATTCATATGGGGAAGCGAGAGAAGATATGCAGATACTTCTGCACCGAATTCACCAGCTTCGCAGATAGCAATACATGCTGCTTCAAAACCAGCGTTCTTTTTGCATTCTCTGAGATAACCTTTGAACTTTTCTGAGAAAGGAATAGGCATATCAAGATGTGCCAGTATTTCTTCTAGATCTTTCCTGTACATGATGAGCAAACCCCTTAAGTGGTTTGTTTTTGTTCTCTTATAAATCTTACTACTTTATAGTTAATACATAATTGATAAACCTTATTCTTTAGATTTTTGGTTATAACAATCCTTATGAAGCATTGTGCCTCTGACGTGGATATGAAGAAACCATTGACTAGTCATTCGCATGGCACTGCCCTTGCTACGTTTGCAGGTGGATGTTTTTGGTGTATGGAACCGCCTTTTAGAATGTTAAAAGGAGTCATAGATGTTGTTTCAGGATATACTGGTGGGTCAACGAAAAATCCAACCTATGAAGACATATCTTCTGGTCGTACTGGACATGTGGAAGCTGTACAGATTACGTATGATCCTGAAAAAATTAGTTATCAAGCATTATTAGACATGTATTGGAAACAGATTGATCCTACGGATGTTGCTGGACAATTTGCTGATCGAGGATCGCAATATCAAATTGTTATTTTTTACCATACGAAAGAACAACAACGATTAGCTGAAGCTTCAAAGAAAGCTTTGCATGTTTCTGGACGATTTACCAAACCTGTGATGACTCAGATTCTTCCTGCTTCTGCATTTTATCCAGCAGAGGGATATCATCAGAATTATGCACAGAAACATTCTGTTCAGTATAATCTGTATAAACAAGCATCTGGACGTGAACGCTATTTGGAAAAGGCGTGGGGAAATGACAAAGGAGTATTGAAAAAGACATTAACACCTGAGCAATATCGTGTGACACAAGAAGAAGGAACAGAACAACCTTTTAAAAATGCGTATTGGGATAATAAACAAGAAGGAATTTATGTTGATGTGGTGAGTGGAGAAGTGTTGTTTAGTTCTCTGGATAAGTATGATTCTGGCACGGGATGGCCGAGTTTTACTCAACCTTTGGAAGAGAAGAATATTAGGGTAAAGACTGATTTTAAGATGATTATGCCGCGCACTGAAGTACGGAGTACAAAAAGTGATAGTCATTTAGGACATGTCTTTCATGATGGATCTGTGCCTACGGGAAAACGCTATTGCGTGAACTCTGCTGCTTTACGGTTTATTCCTAAGGACAAGTTAGAGAAAGAAGGGTATGGGCAGTATTTGAAGCTGTTTACGAAGAAGTAAATGTTTAAAAACAGGGACTATATTTGTTCTTTTATGCATCGCATGAAGTTTGAATCACTTGAAGAGTATGTCAACAGAGTTGTTGATGATTTGGGAGATTATGAGGTTATTCCTGCAATTAATTTTGTGAATGGTTATGCTCTTCGTGAACGTACTGTGAATCCCGTTCCTGTACAACAGATACAAGAAATGCTTGATCGACTTGTGCACGATAAAAGACTGATGGTGCTCTATCCAGCAGGCACTACCAAAGAAATAGCACATCTTTCAGATACCTATTATAAGCGTGTTCTAGCTCCTTTATGAAGTGTTTAACTTACAATAATCTTTAAAAAGGTATATAGAAGAAGGCTTTCTTATGCACTGGTAGTTTAGCCTGGTAGAATGGTGCCTTGCCAAGGCATCGACCCGAGTTCAAATCTCGGCCAGTGCAGTTTATTACAAATTAGTTGAGGATAAAGATGGATTATGAGGAATTAAGACCCTTAGTATTTGAAGCACTAAAAAATTCTGAAGAGACTCAAGTAATAAATTTATTGAATGCTGTTGAAGACTTGGCAGTTAAAAAAGGATATTATCAAAATTTTCCTATTTGGGGTTATGGCAGCCAAATTACAGAACATAAAATGCCTAGAGAAGATAGAGAGAAAGTTAGAGAGATTATCAATGATCTTGTTATTGAAGGTATTTTAGGTTGGGGAATAAATGAACATAACTCTGGTCCACCATTCTTAAAAGTCACAGGATATGGAAAAGAGTGCATAAATCAAGAGAATCCACAACCTTATGATCCTGAGGGTTACTTACAATATCTAAGATCAGAAATAACTTCTCTTGATGATATCATTTTAATGTATATAACGGAAGCATTGCATGGTTATTTAAGAGGATTGTTTTTATCATCTACAGTTATGCTTGGAGGGGCTTCTGAAAAAGCTTTTTTACTTCTTTTCGAGGCGTATACTAATGCTTTGTCTGATGATAAAAAGAAAAAAGAATTTACCGATAAATTGAATCTACAAATAAAACAAAAAATATATTTGTTAAGACAAGAGTTTGATTTCCTAAAGGAAAGAAAATATTTTCCAAAAAACCTTAGTGATGATATGGAAATCCAACTTGACGGCATTTACAATTTTATAAGAACTTGTCGCAATGATGTTGGGCATCCGTCTGGGAGAAAGATTGATAGGGGCTTAGCATATGCTAATTTACGTCTTTTTGTCCCTTACTGTAAAAGAATATATAATCTAATAGATCATTTTAATAAAAACAAAGTTCAATAGATTATGTGATTACCTATACTAATGCTCATTCAGATACCTACTTACAAGCAGAATCGAAATTAAATTTCACGAAATGGCTTCCATACAAAGTGGACAAAGTAGATAAGAATTGCAGTCCATATGACGTGAAGTATCCCGCCATACTCGTGAGAATCTATATTAAAAATAATGCCCGTAATTGCCATAGGTATAAGCGCGATAATGTAAATTATTAATAAAATCATAATGTGCAGCAATATCCATAAGAAAGGACTATGATTCGGCCCTACTGGATTTACAATTGCTCTGCTTAATCCCATTTTCTTTTTGGAATATTCGTTGAGTTTATGTTTTTAATTAAATTTTTACTAAGGATATTTCGATTTTGAGTAATTTTAACTAATTAGTTTGAAATGACATTTATTTTTCTTCATTTTGATAATTTTTTTTCTTTTTGATAATTATTGGTACTTTTTCTAGACGACTTTCTATTATAGAAGAAATTTTAGTATGAATCCTTGTTGATTTATCAAATATCTTATTATTTAATTTCTCTTCATCCACCCAATGTCTTTCATGGTGTTCCTTTTCTTTTTCCCTAAGATCTCGCCAATCTTTTATTGACCTGAAAAGATCTTCAATTGCATTTTTGTAATCTGTACTCGTTAGATATTCTTGTAGCTCTTTTATTTTTTCTTCTACTTCTTCGTTTGATAATTTTGATTTATGTAACATTAATAGAAAATCTCTTATCTGGCCAGCTATAATCGCTACTTTGCTGGGATCAACTATTAAAATATCTTCTTTTTTTGTTATTAATCTCTCTTTTCCTGGAAAAACATTTGTAACTAATATTACAGAATCAGCCCCATGCCTAGTTTTTTCTTCTTTGGCTTGGTCTATAAAATTATTGTTCCAAGTGCTCACGTTTTTAACTTCATATATGATTAATCCAACTTCTTCCCCATTGTGAAATACTTTGTGAAATATGTCGCTACCAGGTTTACCCGGCTTCGTTTCTCGTATATCGTCACGAGGAAACTGTCGAATAAGCAAGTCTATTACTTTATTTTGCCCTTCCATTCCTAATTCACTTGAAGTTTTATTATCAAGTTGACGTTTCATGGAATCCAGATCACTCTTTAATTTTTCATTTTCTTCATTATACTTTTTTTTGACTTCCCTTATCTCCTCGGACTTTTTTTCAATTACTTCTTTAATTTCAGAATTATGTTCATTTTTAAGCTCGTTTTTCACATTTTCTCTTATTTTCTTCTCTTCTATTTTTGCTAGTTCCAAATCTTTTTTTAATTTGATAAGTTCTTCATCTTTTAATTTTGTTTTTTCTTTTACCAGTTCCGTGTACTCTTTTTCTATCTTCTTTATGTCCGTATCACGTTGCTTTTCTAGTTTTTTTGAAAATTCTTCAAATGTTTCTTTCTGTCTTTTAAATTCATTTATCCAATGATCTTTTTCTTGCTCTAATTTTTCTTTAAATTGTCCTTCTAATTGTCTTTTAATTTTAGATTCTTCGACCTTACGTTTAGATTCAAATTCCTCTATCTTTTCTTGTGGAATTTTTCCACCACAAAGTGGACAAATATCATTAGATTTAAGCAGTTTCATAGCATAAAATTCTTCTTTAAGAGTTTATAATTTTTTCTAAGCTCTATATAAACACTCATCTTAGCTCGTTACCACTTCGCTGAGTATCTAAATTGTATTTTTAACTCTTTTTAGTAAATAGGAGTTTTAAAGGTCCCATCTGACTTTTTGTACATTGGTTAAGTTTCATAATTCTCTAAAAAAAGAAAGAATTAAAAGTATTCTTTCCCAAAGACTTTCTTTTCCAGACTTGCTTTCTTTGCGCCATATGCACATATTACTAAGAACGCAAGACCAAAGACTATGGCCGGCATACCCATATTCATTGTTGGATTCCATCCATTAGGCAATGCATGCCCTAAGATATACGCAATAATCATCATCAACACGCCAAAACCAGATGCTAATCGTGTTAAGACGCCAAATACCAATGCAGCACCAATCATTAACTCAAAAATACCGGCAAACCAGACTAAGGTTCCAAAGACGGCTGGACCACCAGGCATTCCCCATAATCCTGCAATCTTTTGCAATCCTAAGACAAAGAATAAAACTCCAATAAGAATACGAAATATCACGTAAATATGATCTTTATACTGCGTTTCTAACATTCCCATTATTATTACCCGCCCTTATTCCTATATAAAGATAACCTTTTGATGGGCTATACTGTAAATGTTCCCTGAACTTAAGAAAAATTTAAATAGAATATTTGGCAACTCTATTTATGACCAAAAAAGAAATCGTCACTGGGGCGCCACATACCATGCCAGCAGATTTACGAAAAGCCCTCGCTTCTGTTCCGGCGGCGCAAGCAGCATGGAAAGATATTACGCCACTTGCGCGCAATGAGTGGATATGCTGGACTATCTCCACCAAAAAACCTGAAACGAGAAGAGACCATATCACAAGGATGCGTGATGAACTGATAGCTGGAAAACGACGACCTTGTTGTTGGCCAGGTTGCAAACATCGCTGAAATGCTAGAACGTACTCAACATTCTATGAAGTCATAAACACTTATTAACTTTCTTTTGAGAACTCTAGATGGCTACATATTTGAATGTTTTTGTTTTAGGTGACTACATTTAGGCTTTTTTGTGGTCACCTCTTGTTTGTCCATTCAACACCTCTTTTGCCATCCTTCTGGTTCTATGACTTTCTTTTTGCATTGCTTATGGACCCATTTTCCTTGCAATTCAATATAACCTTTAGAGCCGGTAGGCCTTGTAAAATTTACAAGAACAGATTTTTCATTTAATTCGTCAACTGGACTTTTGCACACATAACAAGCCTCATACCTGAAAGGTTTGAATTTGGAGAGAGAAAGAAGTCTCATGAGTGCGTCCTTGTTTCTTTTCAGTTTTGGAAGACAGGAAAAATTATGTGTAAGAACTGACCCATATTTTTTCTTTAAAAGATCTTTGTACACAAAATGATCACAATCAATATTCTCACATTGCCCTTCCAGAGCCCATTGAATTTCTTCTAATTTCTCAATTAAAACATAATATTCATCACGGCTTTTTTCTTTTGTTGTTTTTCTTTTCAGAGTTTGTTTCATTCATGTACTTTCTTCATAGATATTATTTAAACATGATTGTCTACTTAAGAGTTTCACAAAAACTTTCCGTAAATAACAGAAAATATCCGGTGCATAACAAGAAATCTATTCCAACCAGAGATTCTTTTTTACCAGCGATGTTTTTGACCACCATTCGCCATATCCCAGATAATGTCCTGCTTTGGTCACCGTAAACATGATTAACACTAACAAATAAATGATATGATCATCGAGAATGGGATTTGTTTTGGGAGGTATGACTGCAAGCCACATCAAGAGCATCATCAATGCTCCACTGTAGCCGGCAACTTTCACTCCGATGCCTACCATGAGTGATAATCCAATCAATAATAATCCCATCATGAACAGCCAATCGACAAGAGGACTTCCTGCAAGGCTATTGAAAAAAGTATGAAAGGTACCTGCTGCTCCTGACAAAAATCCTAATGTGGGAGAGTTTCCCAGCAGCCATGCTTTTTCAGGTGTTGTTGAAAATCCTAGACCCCATGTCTTGTCCATGAATGCCCAAAGAAAGATAAACCCGAGACAGATACGTGTGAGACCGAGAATTGTCTTATATGCTTCCCTCTTTTTCCTTTTCTGCATCTCAAAAAGATGTTTTTTAACCATATAAAGATTGCTTTCTTTCCAGAAAGTTCTGACAGAAGATTAATAAAGCATGTATTCTCTTTCTTTTTATGGCGCAAGCCCAGAAAAGAGGAATCATTTTACTTCGCGTACTTCTTGTTGTTGGTATGCTGATTTCTTTGTTCCTTTTATATGAACATTTCAGCGTCAGTGATATTGCTTTTTGCAGCTTTGGAAGCGAATTTGACTGCAATATTGTGAACAAAAGTCCTTATGCCAATGTAGATGGCATTTCTTATCTGTTGACGATGGACTTTCACCTTCCTATTCCTTTGATTGATATCGCAGACCAACATTTCTTGCTTGATCTTTTGACTTCGAATGCTTTCCTTGGGTTCTTGACCTTATTGCTTGTTTTTTGCATGAGCTTTGCTTATACGCATAAACGTGACTTTTGGTTCATCAAGAAGAATACCGTCCTTTCATGGATGAGAGGATTACTAACATTTGGTATCATCTATGGATTGTATCTTGTGTATATTCAGCATTTCATTCTCAAATCCTATTGTATTTTTTGCTTGGGACTTGACGTTATTTTGATTGTTTCATGTATCTTTGTCTGGAGGGAACACCAATGAAAATGATCTTTCTTTTGCTTGTGGTTGGATTATTAGTCTTAGCGGGATGTGGAACATCCTATCCACAAGAACAGGTTGATACTTTTGCCAAGTGCTTAACAGAACAAGGAGCAGTGATGTACGGAACATTCTGGTGTCCACACTGCGCCAACACAAAAAAGAGATTTGGCACGTCCTTCCAATACATCGAATATGTCGAGTGTGATGCCCGCGGAGAGAATGAACAATCAGAACTCTGCATTGAGAAGGGCATTGACAAATATGACACGTGGGAATTTACTGATGGCTCTCGCTTGATTAGCGAACCGACATTCGCACAACTCGGAGAAAAAACCGGATGCGCACTTCCACAAGAGGCGTAAATGGTTGACATTACCCTTCCGACATGGCCTGTTGTTTTTGGGACAGCAGCAGTTGATTCTATTAATCCCTGCGCTATCGGAGTCTTAGTGTTATTGATAGCTACATTGCTGTCATTATCCAAGAACAGACATCGCATGCTGTATGTGGGAACTATTTACATTACCGCAGTTTTTTTGACGTATTTAGCAGCTGGCTTTGGCTTGCTCTTTTTTATTCAAAAAATGAATATTGCTGAAGAACTGAGCTGGATTGTAGGAGGACTTGTTGTTATCCTTGGATTGCTTGAGATTAAAGATTTCTTTTGGTATGGCAAAGGCATTAGTTTGCGTATTCCTGCACGACGCGCTGAACAGATCAAGAAACTTGTGAAGAATGTCTCCATACCAGGAAGCATTGTTTTGGGAATTTTTGTTGCTGCAGTGGAATTACCTTGTACGGGAGGACCCTATCTTGCCATTACGACATTGTTAGCGAAGATGGGTTTTAGCTGGTCGGTCTTTTGGCTGTTGGCCGTGTATAACTTTATTTTTGTGCTGCCTCTTATTGTGATTTTGTTCTTGGCTTACTTTGGTGTGAGCACAAAAAAGATCCATCAATGGAAAGAAAAAGAAAAGAAATGGATGCGCCTTGTTGTTGGTCTTGTTTTACTTGCGCTTGGTGCGTTATTGATCTTGTGGGCCAATGGCGTTATTGGAATTGCGCTGGGATAGAAAAAAATAACTATCCCTTAAAAAATTACTTGCGTTTTTTGGAACGAGCCCGATAGGCCATCGTTCCGACAATCACCATAAACAACAATAACAATCCTACGCCTGCCTTATTGTTTGATAAAACATTCCCTACTGCGGCAGCCGTGATAGGAGAAGGCTCAGAAGGGTTTTCCTGAACTTCTGGAATGATCACATCATTTGCTGTTGATGATGGAATGGGATTTCCTGAAAATGATATCGATGGCGTTGATTGCGGAGGTGATTTCGCCAATGGTGTTCCTCGCGCCAAGGTTGTTATAATTTCTCCTGGTGTTGGTTCTGTTGGCGTCGTAGGCGGACAGAATGAAGGATAGCATTGTGGCACAGTTGGTGAAGCTGTCAAGAGATTAATGGACAATAAACCAATAGGCTCTTCAACATCTTCTTGTTTTTCTTGCAATAATGCAACATTATTGACAGACCATTGTGACTTTCCTTCACGCGCATACGCTTCAATTCTGAATTCTGCTTTCTTTGCTTGCGCTGCTGGCGTGACATCACAATATTGCGTTCCTTCCTTCAGATTATGACAGGCAAGTTTCCATGTTTTTGTTTCTGGATCACGATAGTAAATGCTGATATCTTGTTGTGTTGGGAATTCAGCATCATGAACAACACGCAATGTTGTCTTTGTTTCTTGTTCTGGAATATCAAAGGATGTTTCAAGGTATGCATATTTCTTTCCCCGATCAGCACGCAATGATGTTTCCTTGTCATCATTCATGGCAATGCCTTCACTGCAGTCAAATGTTCGCGCAGGAGCATATTCTGATTGAGCAACATGGCAGGTTGTTGTTTCTAAGGATGTCGAAGAAATTTTAGTTGTTTGTTCTGGAAGAGTTTCTTTCTTCACTGCCGTCATTTTTATTTTTTTAATGATTGTAGGTGCGTTGATTTGCATTTCTAAACGTTCTCGCGCCTTGCGTCCTTCATGGACATCTTTCACATCAGCTACTTTTACTTCCAACGCAGCTATTTCAACATTTTCTATTGATGTTGAAGAAGTTTCCCTTGTTTTTGGCTCAAATCCACTTGCTGAACCAAGAATAGATAATATAAACAGAAAAAGTATTCCAAATGTACGTGTCTTTACCCACATGGTGTCCGCCCCCATCTAAACTTATCAATATACTTTCATTTGGGAAAGTCGTTATCCTATATAAAACTAGCTTTTTCTCTGAGGAGTGATTATTGAAAAATAATGGGACTCATGCCTGTTTCTACCCAGGCTCCAACTGCCAAAAGAATCAATGATAATGCTACGAGCCATAACGCATCCTGCACAATACGCTGGAAGTTTTTGTGAAACAGATCGTGCTTGATCACTGCCACAGAAATGATTCCTCCTGCGAGGGCGGCAATGAAATACGCACTGATTTCAAAAATGCTATGTGCCATGTATCCAAAGAATGCATACGATACCGTGCCAAGAATATACCATAGGCCGGCGTTTGGTGTTGTTGCCAACGCATCATGAATAAACGATCCCAATGCCACAGCAATCAACGCAGCATTCCATGCAAGAATGAACAGTGCTCCTGCACCAAAGAAAAATGAAAAGACAACACTTAAGATTAACACCTTAAGATTATTTGCAAAGACTGCAGAGAATGTGGTGGGAGCGATGGCATGACCTGTGGCCACACTTTGTCGCAGCGCTGGAATTTCTGTCATTTGTTGAGCAAAGATCACATTTGTCTCTTCTTGAGGAAGAACGGTGTACCAGAATGTATATGCTACTAAGATGCCTAAAAACAATGTGATGAACGATATGAGCGCTTTCTTATGCTCTTTCAGTAAATTACTTTCTTTGGCAATGGAACGATCTTTCTTTTCTTCTAAAGTAATGATCTTATGGATTAATGGAATGGATGCAAAGACGGTGATGAAGATGAAGAGATTAGGAATTTTTCCATGGAATAACCAAAGTTCGAAGAGTATACCGACTGTCCCATAGATGATGCCGAGAACAAACAGATAGGAAGGATGCTTTTCGGCATTTTTTGCTTTAATGAGTGATTCTAATACCATCCGTACACCTTTTTTTCTTATTTTAGAAGTAAGAACTCTATAAAAAACTTACGCACGTCTATGAGCTTACCGTCTCATTTTAAATGTTGGCGTTTCAACAAAGGCAACACGCACTCTTCGCTCCAATGTCTCCCCGACCGCGTTATCACAGAGATTGTATTTGGCTAGAGATCCTACAAGGACAGGCGGTTGCTCCAACGTGTATTGCGCTTCAGTTGAATGAAAAATAAAATCTTCCGTGCCATCAATATTCGCACAGAATGAAGATTGATCATCATTGTATGTAACATTCTGCTCCAAGATCATAACACTGCATATTGCGAGGCGATCTTTCGATAACTTCCATCATATACCCATCTGGCTCTTTTTCACTTTGAGGGACGTTCCTCTTTTTTGGAAATAACAGATTAAAACCTCTCTCGTTTCTATGTGACTTCATGATTGCATCTATTTTAGCACGAAAATTTGGATTTTGGAGGATCAGACAGTATTCAACGCCTTTTGGACTTCCATAATGCATATGCTGCAATTCTTTGCTATCAAAAGGGATCATCGTTTCCATTCTTCCTATGGCCTTCTTTCTTCTTTATAAGTTTTACAATATGATTATTATGAAGACAATAAATGCTTTTAAATCATGAATGATTGATGGATCTATGGACAGTGATCTAGACAAGCTGGATCGCCATTTATACTTTCTGAACAAGAAGATCAAATTTTCTTTGGTGAACCCGCTGAACCTTGAAGAAGAAAAAAAGAAGGTGTTTGCAGATAGTTCTTATAATCCAAAACTTGTCTATAAAACTTCACCTTATAATTTGTTTGACCTTCGGAAAGAACTGATGGAACTGCATTTCGATGATTCTCTTTTTGGAAAATTATTGCATCATAAGCGGAATGAATTGCTGAAAACAGTGATGATGCTGGAACATATTGGCACACCGCGCTTTACTGCCTGTGCTTTGAACTTGTATGGAAGACCAAGCAAAGACTTGGTTCAGAAAGCGCGAACATTACTGACTCTTCCTGCGGAAGAAGAGGAAGGACATTACCAAGGCATGTCTTCTGTGAAGAAATTTCTTGATGCTATGCTCCATCAAGGGCTGCAATGGAAAGTCAAGGAACGAGAAATGGTGGCCGGAGCTTCCTTTGATGTTGGTGAAAAGATTTTATTCATCCATCCCAAACGACGATTTAGTGAGAATGATTTGAAACGCTTGGTTGTTCATGAGATTGGAACACACATTACGCGCGCAGAAAATGCAAAGAAACGGCGACATAAATTGTTTTTGATTGGTTTTCCTAATTATTTGATGACTGAAGAAGGATTAGCCGTCTATATGGAAGAGAAAGCAGGATTACTCAGCAATGCTATCTTAAAACGCTATGCTGGACGCGTTGTTGCTGTTGACTTATCGTTACAACGTTCGTTTAGTTCGGTGTATACTACCCTATGCGAGTATTTTCCAAAAGAAGATGCGTTTACCATCACGATGAGAACGAAACGCGGTATGAGCGATACATCAACACCTGGAGCGTTGACGAAGGATTACTTTTATTTGCAGGGTTATTACCAAGTCAAAGAATATATCAAAAAAGGCGGAAGCTTAGATGCTTTATATGTTGGGAAAGTGGGCATTGAACATGTGCCGTTCTTGAAGTATTTAAAATAATAGTTATTCGAGGAATAGTTTTTTTGCTTCTGTTTTATAATATTTTTCGACAACACTATCAATTATTCTTTGACTTTCTCCAATGTACTGAAGAGGATCTGTAATTTTTCTGATTGTCTCTTCAGGTAAACGTGATGTAATTTCTTCATGTTGCAGTGCTATATCTCTAAACTGTCTCTTTGACGTCCATGCTTCTGTTGCTATCTTCGCAGCCAAGTCATGTGCCTCACTGCGTGCCATAGGACGTTCTGTAAATCTTGGATCGGTGAGATAAGTCATTACTTGCGCGGATGTGACTGCTCCATAACTTCTCAATACTCTCTCTTCACATCGTTCTTTGTTTAATCCTAACCAATATAGGGTGTTGGTGAGACGTCGGATGCCATGATCTAAGAACTTGAAGCCATCTTCAAATTGGATACGACTATTTGCAGATGCAGCAAGATTTCTTGCATAGGGGAATTCACAGTTATTCAGGGCAGTTATCATCCAGCCATGCATGTAATTGCGAATGCTCATCACTTGCTCTTCCACTGTTGGATTGCCATTCTTTGCATCTTTATGCGGCATGGCTGAAGATCCCTTCTTTTTTTGAGGACTTGCATTCACAAAGACATTCACATCATCGCTTCTTCCCCAGGCAATATATTTTGCAAGATTATTGAGTGTTTCTGACGTTCTTGCTAATGCGAACACAAGATCTGCTTCTCTCTCCAAATCAGGGACTTGTGCAGATGCCGTCATTCTCTCAAGATCTAGATCTTCACAATATTGTTGTTCCAATGCGATGCCATCAATTCCTAATGTTTTTGCGCCATGATGATTTCCCGTGGCATCTGACCATTTTCCCTTCAGAAGATTTTTGAATACTGTTAGTAAACCTGCATTTTCAGATAAGATTTCAGCATAATGCACAAATGGTCTGCCGGCTACTGTTGGCATGGCATCATACAAATGTGTTACATCCATGTGAGGAACATCGCGCCATTCTACTGCTTTTTCAAGGACAATATCCCTTAAGTTTTCTAAAGAATCAATAATTACATCTGATGCATCTCGTAATTGAAGAGCGCGCGCAGTCTGCGTTGTATCTGCACTTGTTCGTGTTTTATTAACATGAGGACGCGCTGCCTCACTTAACACTTCTTCTAATGCTGTATTGATAGCAATCACGTCGTGTCCAGTTTTTTCTTCAAGCTCACGAATGCGATCTGGATTGATGTGCTGAAGATTTGCTTTTGCAAGAATTTCCTGCGCGGCATCTGGGGGAATGATTTCTGGATGCATGTTGCTTAAGGTCACTGCTGCTTGTGCCTGTACATGTAACGAATATTCAAATGTTTTTTCTGGACCCCATATCTGTGCCATCTCATGAGTGCCATACCTTCCTGCTGCCAAATCTTTTGGATCAAGTTTGATTCCTTCTGGTTTAAGCAGGCGTGGCAGTGTTTTTTCCATATTATTCTCTTCTTGTTTTTTGTTTTTCTTTCATGAGCATAACAGTTTCATCTCTTCCCGGACCAATTGAGATACCTACAATAGGGCAAGGATTTCTCAGACATTCGTTAATATATGCCTCATGTCGGAATAGATATTGCTGTAATCCTTCTGGAAGATCATCTCTGCTTCCTTGTACGTACATGTCGCGTGATTTTCGTAACTGTTGATCAACTTTAAGAGGATCAGAAAGATCTTTAGGACCCTCCCACAAATGCCATCTAAATGCTTGATTAAGATATACTGGTTCTAGTCTGCTCAGATCCAAAGGCATTTCATCTATCACTTCTTCTCCTACACGGTATCCTACACATGCTTTCATGTCACGATCTTGCACGCAATCGACACGCGTGATATAGATGCCATCGCAATCATTTAATCGAACAGCACGTTTAATCAATGCCCAATCTGGATAACCTACACGTCTTCTTCGCCCTGTTGTTGCTCCCACTTCACCTGCATCTTGAGAAACATTGGCAAAAGAATCTGTTGCTAAGGTTGGTAGAGCACCGTTACCAACACGGGTTGGATACACTTTTTCAACACCATACACTTTGAAGTCTCTACGAGATAATCCTAATGAAGGAAAAGCATAAGGCATTAACAAATGAGATGATGTGACCTCTGGAAGAGAACCCATATCAACGTCTAACATGGTTCCCTGAGCACCTTCAATAATAATGTGATTTCCTTGTTCAACATAATCCTGCAAACGATATTCAAGGCGTTCTATTGATGAAGCGAGCTGTTGTCTGATAGGATCATGAATAGAAAGCAAATGTTCGGCATAATCAGTAACATTCTTTGTGATGTCTGCCATTAATAATTCATGTTTCTTTGCATCAAGTACTGCTTGTAATTTAGAGGGAAAATCTTTAGAGATATAATCTGCCGCAGTTATTCTTGTTATACGATGTGCATTATCACGATAGAAAGGACCAATACCTGATTTTGTTGTACCAATTGCATTCGTGCCAGTCTCATTCCAAGCATCCAATAATTTGTGATATTCCATTAATATTCCTACACGTTCAGAAATCATTATTCTTCCCTTGTAATTGAACAACTTACTGGCTTGCATTACTTCATTGACAAAACATTCTGGATCGAAAGCAACGTGAGGACCAATGGCAATATCACTGTTCGTTGTTAATCCACTCGGTGCTGCATGCACAACAAATTTCTGCAGTGCATGCTGCGCATCGCGGACATATAAGGAATGACCTGCATTTGCACCGCCTTGAAAGCGGACGACGACTGTTCTTTTTGATGGAGAAATACTTTGTGCGTAAGCTGCACGCTCATCAACAATCTTTCCTTTCCCTTCATCTCCCCATTCTAATCCGACAATCGCTTCCAAAATTTGCTTCATTGTTGACCTTTGCTATAATTTGGTGGTTCACGCGTCATTTCCACAGATGGATGTCCTTCTTGTATTCCTGATTTGCTTGGCCTTCTGAAATCTGCTTTTGCTTGTAACTCTTTAATCGTTGCCGATCCTGTATAACCCATGCCACTTCGCAATCCGCCGAGATATTGCAAGACAACATCGTGCAACTCTCCCTGATAAGGAACCATACCTTCAACGCCTTCTGGAATGAGAGGAGCATCTTTATCATGCTGACGATAACGTTCTCGTGATGCCTGGCTTTCTTGGAGCGCTCCTAAAGAACCCATTCCTCGGAACGTTTTCCATTGACGTCCATCTTTTAAAACTAATTCTCCAGGCGCTTCTCTTGTACCTGCTAACATACCCCCCATCATCACATAGGATGCACCTAAACCAATGGCTACTGGAATATCTCCTGAATGTTGAAGGCCACCATCGGCGCAGAGAGGAACATCGGAATCTCTTAGAATCTTTGCACAATTATATACTGCCGTTACCTGTGGACAGCCGACACCTGCAACAATGCGTGTTGTGCATATAGAACCTGGACCTTGACCTACTTTAATACCGTCTGCTCCAGCGTCAAGCAGTCTTTTTGCTGATTCAGGCTCTGAGATATTTCCCACGACTACATCAAGAGAAGTGTATTGGGCTTTAATTCTTCTGAGCGTTTCATATACTCCTTTCGTATCTGCATGTGCCGTGTCAATCACGACTGCATCAATAGACTCTCTTACTAACGTTTCTACATCAGCTAACGCATCATCACCAACGCCTATGGCTGCTGCAACACGCAAACGGTTATTTTTGTCAACATTGTATGATCCATTTTTTCCCGTTATAATGCGCCTGACATCAGTAAGCACATACATCCCACACAATAATCCAGCTTCATCAATTAGAGGCAATACTTTCTTTTTTTCTTGCGACATTATATCAAAAGCTTCTGCAATAGACGTTTCTTTTTTTCCTGTGATAGGATCACTTGACATGACTGCTGCAGCCAATGTTGTTTTATCCATACAGAAATCAAAATCATTTTGTGTTAAAATTCCTACTAATTTACGTTCTCTATCAAGAACAGGAAAGGTGTGGAATGAGTATCCTTTCTCACTTCTTCTTGCTAAAATTTGTTCTATCGTTTCATCAGCAAAGGCATAGATGGGATCAGCGATAAGACCACTCAAATGTCTTTTCACTCTTGCAACCTGCTTAGCACGCTCTTCTCGTGTGAGGTTACGATGAATAACTCCTATGCCACCGAGTTTAGCAAGTTCAATGGCCATCTCATATTCTGTCACCGTATCCATAGCTGCACTGACAATAGGAATGTGTAAGGAGATATTTCGAGAAAATTTTGTTTCAAGAGACACTTCATGTGGCATGACTTCTGAATATGTTGTTTTAAGGCGAATATCTGCATATGTCAAAGCTAGTTCTTGTCGTTCTATTTTTTCAAAGAATCGATCTTTTGGTAGTCTTATCATATTAAAAGTGCGCGAAGCACCTCTCCAGCGTGAATGCCATAGCCATACCATGCTCATTTACTGCTTGGATTACTTCATGATCATTGATGGAACCGCCAGGTTGGATAATGGCTGTTACGCCTTCCCTTCCCAACAGATCAATGGAATCTCTAAACGGGAAGAATGCGTCAGATGACACGACTGCTCCTTGCAACGGCTTAAGGAAGCGTTCTTTACTATCGACAATACCTTCGAGAGCATCATACTTCATTTTTCTTCGATCCATTTCTTTCTGGTGTGCCTTGACAATGGCTTGTTCAACAGCGCCAACACGTTCTTGTTGACCTGATCCTACTGCCAAGGTTACGCCATTTCTTACCATGACAATGCCATTACTTCTGACACCAAGATTAACATACCATGCCGTTAACATATCCTGCATTTCTGGAACTAGGGGGTCACGAGAAACAACATAATCTGCACCATCTTTTTTAATTAAAGGATCAAGAATAAGGTCATGAATACTCTTGATACTTGACAGATAAGGCTTTTGTATGACAACGCGACCTGTAGGGAGCATTTTGAAATCATACAATCCTTTTGTATCATCGCCTTCAAATTTCGGAATTTTATCTAGGTTAGCATACGTGAATACGCGTAAGTCTTTTTTTTGTTCGAGGATATCCATTACTCCTTGCGCGTATGATGGCGCGGCAACTGCTTCGACAAATGTTGTTAAGATTTCATTAGCTGTTGAAACATTGGCTTCATCATTGAACACAACAACTGATCCAAACGCAGAACGTGTATCTGCATCGCGCGCTTTTCTGTAACATTCAGTTTGATCATATGTTGGTTCTCCATATCGCGCAGTTGCAAATCCGCAAGGAATCAAATGTTTCATCACTGCTACTGATGGATTTGGAAAATATTTGAGAATCTCTAAGGCACGCGTCACATCCATTACATTGGTGGCTGACATCCCTCCTTTGCCGCCTTTTACCAATTGAATATTTGTTAACTCTGCAAGGCTTTGTCCTTCAACACGATATAGTGCTGCAGGTTGGTTGGGATTTTCACCATAACGAAGTTCTGCTTCTTTTTCGAAAGTTAATGTTAATTTGTCTGGCAATTCACTGGCTGTTGCTAGGCGATATACCCTTCTGAAACTTGTTACGTCTGTTCCCCTCATGATTTCACTTCATTGGTATGCCTATCGATACGCGCAATTCTTATATTTTCTTTTCCCACATATGCCGTTATAGCACATACTCTTAATTCTTGATGTAATGCCTCAAATACCTGACGAACAGTTTCTTCTGGTGTTTCCCAAGGCAGGATCACATGACGTGGAACTCCTTTGAAACTTGGCAAAGGATTTTTGTTTTCTCCCTCATAGGTTGAAACTAATCTTCCTAATCCTGGTTGAAGAATTATTTCATATTGAGATGTATATGGTTCTTGATCTCTTTTTCCAATAACGCTCAATGCTGCTTGGTTTCCCAAGGTCACGAGATTAATGCGTGGTGTAAAATTAGGATCATCAGGTTCATATGAAGCAAGATCAATCCAACGATCTTGTTTTTCATCATATTCATAGAAAGATTGTTCCAATGCACGATTCATAACATCATTACAAAATACACGATGCATTCCTGGATGGTCTCTTAACATTTCAGGAGAATGTTCAAGATCCATATTTATTCTTAGTTCTGTGTATAAAAGTTTTGTCTGCGCACCATTGCTTGCTACGACAGCATTTTGATGAAAAGCGATGGCAGGATAAATTAATAGCGCTGGACTTCCTGTTTCTAATTGTTTCATATCTGTAACTTGCGTTCTAATTGTATACGTGTTATTTCCTTTTCCGAATGTTCTGGTCTGACTTGACGGACTTCTTCCTGTAACCCCATAACATACAATAGTTTCATCAGCAATACTTTTTCCAACAATAATAAATCTTCCAGGATATTCCATCTGCACGAGTGCTTCTAATTCTTGCGTCATTGTTCTATCACTCCTAAAGGTTTCAATGCTTCGATTATTTCATCACGCACACGCATCATAGATGGTAATTTTTTTCCTGTCAATTTTTCAGCAAGATCCATATATATTCTTGAGACGTCTGTCATTGCTTGGATAGGAACGCGCATTTGTTCTGCAAGAGCTCTACGTTCTGTCATTCTCTTTTTATTGAGAAGAATATCACGATCATATGTGTTCAAGAGGAACTGTCTGAATCCTTCTTTTGAATGTTCAACAACATTTCCCTGGTTGTATGCGGCTGCATCCCACATGCGTGAGGAGTCTGGAGTACCAACTTCATCAATGAACATCAGTTCAATACCACTGTATCCAACTTCAAATTTCGTATCCACGAAGATTTGATCATGTTGAGCAGCTTGTTGACTGATAAGAGTGAATGCTTTTCTTACCATGGCTTCACAAAGATAAAAATCTTCTGGTCTTTTAAAGCCAAACGCACGATAGTTTTGAGTAATTTGCCGTTCTGAAATGTTCACATCCTCTTCCTCAGGAACGCCTTCGATACCTTTCATAATCCCCTTTGTTGTTGGTGTAAATATCATTTCTGCAAGGCGCTGGTGCTGTTGCAATCCTTCTGGCAAGTGCCTTCCACAGAATTCACGCTCGCCTTTTTCATATGCTCTCCACATACTTCCTGTAATGTATTGCCTTGCAATTGCTTCAATCATAACTGGCTCTGCACGTTCGACGATCCATACGAGCGGATGGGGAACAGCAAGAATATGATGGTCGGCAATTCTTTCTTTTCTTAGTTGGTCAAACCAGTATTTCGAGATCGCATTTAATGCTGCACCCTTATAGGGAACACCCTGCAACCCACTCTCACCTTTCCAAATACACTCAAAAGCAGAAATACGATCGCTGATGACCATCACTCCTACTTGAGATTCTACGTCCGCATCATATTTTTCTTTTAAGATTAATCGTGAACTATCCTCTTGAGGCAACCAATATACTGATCGCACTTTTCCATTATGGACTGGACTATCATGACGAATAGGCAAGTTGTTTGTTTCTGTTAATGTTAATTTTTCTAAGCTCATTTTTCCTGCCTCTCTCCATACATATGATGAAGTTTTACGTCATCTGCGTCAAGATCTATTTCTTTTTTTGCCTTTGATGCCGATAATCTGTGCCCATATTTTTCATGGCTTAATGATAATATTTGCGCGACTGCTCTTCCTACATTGGCAGGATGACCAACATACATATTAGAACTACCTAGTGGATTGTTGATACAACTTGCATTAGGATGATCTGGCGGACAACTGATTGTTGGCCTTGATGAATGATAAGAAAGTGTTCCTGATAATGCATCAGTTCCACCTGTGACAGCAACATATACTAGTTGAAGATCGTGATGAGTGTCATAAGCTCCCAGCAATGTTAACAATTTTTGTTGTTGCTTATGCGCTGACGCTATGCGCACCTCGTAAGGAATATGAAAAGATTCACATGATTTTACAATCTGTTCAATATGCGATTCATCACTCCCGGAACCAGCAAAGATTACAGCACCACCATGACATTCTCTTACTCTTTCAAAAAAAGTTTTATGGGCTGTAGTAGGCTCTGTCATTGTACTCCCCCTCTCTTCGTTGTTTACGCCATGGTTTTTTCTATATAAGTATTCTGAGACTTGAACGTATGTATTTTGATTTATAGTCTTGAGGATGCATGATTTATGGTAGTAGTAGAGAAATGTTTATAAGACATTGTTGACGGAATAAAAATATATGGTGAGTGAACGATTAGAAACTATCATTGAAAGAGCAACCCCTCATAGTATGTTCAATGATCCTCTCGAAGGAGAGCCTGTTGCCACAGCTTATACTGTATGGTATAGTACTAAGAATGGAATAATTATTTTCATTGGTGATGGAAATCCGCAACACGACAAACCTTATGTGCGATGTATTAAAATCAAAGGTGATGATATGGGCCCTTTAGGGGAATTAGCAGAGGATGTTCGTCCTACGAAAGCTATTCAAAAAGTTTTAGACTCTCTCACACAATATAGAAAACAAGCATACGGCAAATAGATAAGCGAATACATTTAAACCAATACACTCTCTTTTTCTGATGCAATTTAAACCAGCTTTTATTGAAAAATATTCGAAGTTAACAGATTTTGAAGCATACAAAAAGGCAGTTGCTACGTTCCCCCGAAAATCTCTTCGTGTGAATACGTTGAAGATTTCTGTAAAAAAATTGTTACCTTTATTAGAGAAACAAGGATGGATGTTTGAACAGGTTCCGTGGTGTGCAGAAGGATTTTACATTGACCATCAAGAAAAGAGACGAGACATTGGACGCATGCAGGAACATGAGCAAGGATATTTCTTTGTTCAAAAAAGCGTGTCGATGATTCCTAGCCTTGCTTTAGATCCTCAACCTGGAGAAAAAGTGTTGGATTTATGCGCTGCTCCTGGAGGAAAGACAACACACCTTGCTGCTTTAATGAAAAATACAGGAACAATCATTGCCAATGAGAATGATGCGTATAGGATTAATGCTTTGAAGATTAATCTTGAACGATGTGGTGTAACAAATACGACTATTACCAAACGAAGTGTGTTTGATGTTCAAGATGCATCATTTGACAGGATTTTGTTGGATGCTCCTTGCAGTGGCAGCGGATTGATCAAAGGAGAAACACAACGCAGTAAAAATACATTGAAGATATGGAATAAGAATTATATTAAAGGCATGAGCAAAGTCCAAAAACGAATGATCTTACATGCTTACTCTTTGTTACGAAAAGGAGGAACGTTAGTATATAGCACGTGCAGTTTGGAACCTGAAGAGAATGAACAGGTTGTTGATCATTTATTAGCACGCGAAGGGAAACTTGAACAAATTGATCTTCCTGTTAAAGCCCAGAATAAGAAGTATTTACGCATTTGGCCACAAGACAATAACACTGAAGGGTTTTTTGTTGCAAAGATCAGAAAAGAAAATAACGGTGTTTAAATTATGAAGAAGATATTTTCATTCTCAAATGCAGAGAGAATTTAATTTCTTTGTTATCTTTTGATCGTATTCTGAAATCATGGATGGCAATTCCTTTTATTTCCTTTGTTTCTTTGTCGATAATTTCAAAGATACCATCTCCTTGGTTATCAAAATAACAATTTGCAATGCTTCCTGAAGTAATTTCTAGGAAATCTCCTTCTTTGTCATAATAAAATTGCATTTGATCTTTCATTGCAGTCCTGTTATTTTTTTGTGAAATAATAATAATAATAATATTTACTTTTCGTAATAATACACTCTAACAATCTTTGTCACTGGTTTTTTTGATATAAAAATACTATCGGTATAGACTGATTTTTCTGTCGGAAGGTTCAATGTTGCGCAGCTTAATGCACTATTGCATATTTCGCATGCAGACGTATATCCAAAAGGAACATTTTGCTGAATAAGGTTATTTATTTGGGGGCATTCTGATCCACATATTCCTTGATTGGCACTTATCACACATTGACGATGGCTTTTGGTTAATGCAATTTCATCAAGAACAAACCGTTGTGCATTTTGCACCGGAGCAGGCACTTCTCCCGTTGGTGTTTCTTCTTCGGGAAGAATGAAAAATAACAGCATTAATACTATCATGACAGCAATCACCGCTTCCAATGTTCTAATGAATCCTTTTGTTTCCATCTACCACACCTGAAACCTGAGCGTTATCATGTTTCTATCATTGTTTTCTTCTAAAATCCAATATTTTCTTTCTTTCACTTCTGCATTTGTTTGCTGTGGAACTGAAGGATTATTGAATGTAGGGATGTTGTTTTTGAAGATGGCAAAATCATTCGCAGAAGGATATTTCCACTGTGTTTTTGTTGGCGTGTATCCTTGCGCAGACAATGCAGCAAGTTGTTGTTCATGAATGCCTGACGTGCTGATGCTGGCGCCAAGACTGGCATCACATATGTCTGGATCATCTGGTTGGCAGCGTAATTGAATGTGTGGATACTCTTTGTTTTGAGGGTTGTTTGGTGAAAAAACAATGATAAACTCCTGATCTGCACATATGCCTGAAATACATTGAATGGCAATAGGATTCATATCAACAATTTCCATTTCCGATGCTGGCGGTTGTTCGATGATCTCTGGATGGAATTCTAGGTCATATTCGATGATGACCTTTGCTGGTTCTGGAGGAGAATCATAATAATCCTGCAATTTTCTAATGTAGACTGGAACTTCTCGTGTTGTCCATTCTGTTTCTTCATAAAAATTTGTTTCTACTATTTGCATTAAACTTTGCTTATCCTGCCTTGTTTCTAATTGAGGACGGACAAGAATAAATATAAAAATAACGGCAATGAGAAATGTGCCTAGACTAATCACCCAGTCCACATAACTTAGACCCCTTTTCCTTAATTTCATCTCCTTTTCTATTGTTTTGTGGCATTAATAAATGTTGATACTTGCGCTGTGATGTCAGAAGGAAAGAGGTCTGTCAGTTCTAACACATAGAAATTCGTGGTGATATTATTCATATTAGTGAAAGATTCTCCTGCTGTGATGTAATTGAATGCCCAGCGTTGGTTGTTAAAAACAGCTACCCTGTCAAACCTTCCTAATTGCTGAGTTCCTGAAACACTTCTGGTATAGACTTGCTGTTCAGTATGAATAACAGCAGTTGAAGTAGCATTGAGAATACCTTGCGTAATAGCACTATCACCATCGGTTTCATTGGCACCTGCGATGGAATAGGTGACATATAAGACTGGCCTGAAATTGGGATTGGACGCTTCTGATGGACTGTAGATTCTTAGTTCTGTGGCTGGTTCGAATAAATCTGAATGATCTGTGTCGCCTTTTACCCATAATCCAACACCAAATGTATCTTTTGATAAGGCATTGGTGAAGTCTGATGTTGCATTGGAGAGATTGAAATAGTGTTTTCCCGTCGTACGATACGATGTTGTTGTGTAATTGGTGCCATTTCCTATATCAGTAAAGAACTGGCAATTACCTATGCAGGGGTTTACAGAAGTGTTATCGGGGTAGGTTGTATGATTTCCATCCATGTGAGTGATGGTGATTTCATGATTGGTGGTGTTGCCTGCTTGACCAGCTCGCAAGGTCATGTTCAGGTTGAGAATAGTGGCAGTGTCGGGTATGTTGGAGATATCCCACAACATATATCCGCGATTGTAATTTTCAAATCCTATTTCTGGAGGAGTAGCCTCATCATAGTATCCTACGTCAATACGTGTTGGACTATCGGTTCTTCCCATTGTTCCTGAGGGAGGAATATTGGGATCGTATGTGATGAAAAGATCTTCATTGGCGGAGAGATTGGTTTGAATGGTGGGATCGATGATTACTGGATATTCTCGCGTTTCATTTGTTAACCAAGAGAGGGGAAGAGTTAATCGTAGAGTATTTCCTGTCATGGAGAAGGGAATGTTTATTGATGTTCCTACAGCATCGTAGGCGATGAGATCAGCGATATACAAGTCTCCCATCTTTATTCTATCGGTATTGGCAAGGGAAGGGCTTCCGTAGGTGTCTATGGTAAAGTCAAGATTAAGATCATTGGTGAGAGATGCGAGAGCAGTCCTGTCTTTGATGATGATGTCTTCCTTGACTTTATGGGGAAGATAGGTGTATTTGACATCAACGTTGGGAAGGATATTAGGATAGGTAACGACATTATCCTGAATGGAAGCAACGGATGTAGAGGCAGCAAGAGGTAGACTGGCAAAGTTTGCAAGATTGAAGGAAAGTCTTGTGGTACCATACGTGACTAATGGTTCACTGAATGTGTTTTTGATGTGGAATTGATACAGGTTACCATCTACACAGTACGCATATCCTGGTTCGCAGTTTTCTGTGCCGAAGTTCTCGTCTATTTGCTTCCATTGATTGTTGTCTTGATAGTATTTCTGGTAGGAGTAGATGGTTGATGTACAGATATCATTGATACATGATTCTTCTGAGTTCTCTGTGTATTCAGTAGCTGATACTGAGAGACTTAGAAGTATGAAAAAGATACAGAAAATGAAAATATTTTTGGCTGTCATTTTATGCTGGGTTGTAAGACACTGAAATTGAAAATAATATTATGGCTAACAATAAAATCGATATAATTATTCCAATTACGGCTAGCAAATTTCCTTGTAAGTTCTTTTTTTTATTCTGTTTTAAACTCATTACTCCAAAAATTATTGAAAATATTAAAATAGCTCCTATTAAAAACCAAGATGTTAAAAAAACAAACTGTGAATTTACTGTATTTGATACAAAATAATCTCTTTTTAAAAATAAAAGTAATGGGATTAAAGATAATATAAACGAACCCATAGATAATTTTGAATATTTTTTTTGCATTTTTCTAATCCTCCTAAATTATTATACTTATTGTTTGATTATCTGTAAGATTACCAACATTGGCAATAGCTGTTACTATATAATTGCCGCTACCTGAATATTGATACTCAATGTAATTAAATATATCCTCTTGTGAAGTTAAATTAAACGGAATAGTGCTGTACAAGGTATTAACATCACCCATATTCATCGTCCAGTTAATGTTCGTTGTTAGCATTGATATTTTATTACGCATTTATTATTTTCACATGCAAGATTATCCTGGCAGCTCTCCGTTATATAAGGGCAGTCGTAATTGCAATCTATTTTAAAGGCATAATTTTTGTTAATAGCGACAACACTCCCACAACAAGTGTCAAGTTTACTACAATCTTCTACAGTTCGACAAGAAAATGCCTCCGCTGGTAGGCTATCTATCTGTATTTGAATTCTTTTCTCATGGTTAATGGAAGACATTTCCACACAACCATTTACTATTACCAAGATAAATAATAAAAACAAGAAAATTTTAATTTTTGGCATTCTAATCATCATATTCTCTCACTCTCCTAGACTGTTATGTGGGAGATTCATCTTATTGGCACCCTTGAAATGAATAGATATTTCCGTCTTGTCCAATAAACAAGCCACGCATTGAAGTTACACCATCTATTGTATGCTCAGCATACCCATAGGGGGAAGGTATCCATCCCCTGATAACTTTTTGATCGTATGTCTTAACAGTGTAAAATGACATTTGCGTAGTTTCTTCTGGTGGCTCAATTTTTCTTATTAAATGTCTTGGAAGTGCACTTGGCCTATATTGCTTAAATAATTCCTCTGCTTCTTCTTGACTGTTTATTACATTACTACTGGTATAAACTATTTCACCATAACCTTCACATGTTGGCACGTAATCTTGTAAATTTTTGACAGAATAACATCCCATCAACAATAGAGATATTAACATTATAATTATAATTAAATTTTTTTTCATCTTATGCCTCCTATATGGTTACATTTATAGATTGTGAATCTGTATAGCTAGATGTACTGGAAATCGCTGTAAATGTATAGTTACCAGTACTGCCATACAAATACTCGAAAATTACCATGATATCTTCTTGTGATGTAAGATTAAAGTTTGTATTTGACGTGATATTGTTGCCTTCAGTGTGCACAGTCCAATTAATATTGCTAAGCGATTGGTTAAGCGCATTGGCTATGAAGAACCCAAAGGTTGCTTTTGTTTGATTCTTTTCTAACAATTTTAAATTACAGACAGAAAGGTCAGGATCGATGCAGAAAGCCGTGCTTGTTGAAGCATTTGTATTAAAACCATCTGTTGCCAGAACAGTAAGGGTATACTCGCCGTTTTCTTGTGTTGAAAAATTAAAAGTTAGGTTTGTCTGATCAATATCAAATCCCAAGGTAGTGTTTATTCCATCTTTCTTATTGAGGATAACGGCATAGTTTAAAGTGTTATTATCAAGGTCTGAAGCTTGCCATGTAATGTTTTTTGTACCAAAAATTGATATGTCTTGTAATGGAAAATTGATATTAATTATTGGTGAATTTAGTGTTTTATCAACCTCACTTAGAACGGTACCATTAGTTAATTGTATTTTAACTGCAGTTTCGTTTATTGGTAATGCAAAAAATATTGAAGTCACATTTGTCTTTGCAATTGTGCCATTTTCGCTCATATAAAAAAATTGAGGTTCAAAATTTATGTTTGAAATTACCTGGCTATTATTATCTAAAATTTTAAATGAATAACCGCCAGAATATGCACTTTGATTGTTTATAAAACCATTTTCCAGTTGATAGTAAGGAGAAATAATGAAGGAGTTATTTTGAAAGAGTGAACCTTGTAAAAAGATGTATTTTCCTAAGAATGCCACAAAACTCAAAGAATTATCAAAATTAGAGCTCACATTTAAACGAGTAAAGAGCGCATTATAGGATTCTCTACTAATCCACGATTCAAAATTAGGATAAGGGGGAGACCCATCTGGACCTCCCATGAAATTTTTAAGAGTTATACTTTCATTAATATTTCCATAGACATCAAATAAAGGTCCTAATGTTGTTGTGGGACATCCATCATTAAGGAAACATGCATCATCTAATGTTTCATTATTATCTTGGTCTCCATTTGGGCATGTTTTATTACTATTTTGTGCAGACCAATCTTGTTTATCACTTTCATCACATAATTCAAAAGTGTGACCTACTTCATGGGCTAATGTATTAAGTTGCGATTCTTCGACTAATATAACATCAGAAAACTTTCTTGCCGGATTAATAAAATTAATTCCTGTAGCACCTAAATTGTCTAAATAATTATTCGGCACAATTCCTATAGCATTAATGTATTTATTGTTAGTAAATGTTTTTGCTATGAATGCTTCTCCCATAATTTTACCTCTTAAATCCCATAAGGCTTTATCATGCTTAGAGGCAGGTATTTGTCCGTTAACATTTATTCCAATAAATTTTTTAATACCTTGATTTTTAAGAGGGTAGGTTTTTTCCATAAACTCGGTGTTTTTTATTAAAGAACTATTGAAATTAACATTATTTACAGGAACAAAAAATAAACTCAAATCCCTCGTCTCGACCACGTCCACTGTCTTCGTCTTATTCGGAGAGCTAAAACCAGTCATCGTACTGACTGCTTCTGCACGTACAGGCACATTCGTTCCGGTAATGTCAATATAAGCATCAGGAACCCACGTATCAATATTGACTGCTGTTTGGGGGTTGGGAATGATAACACTATTGTTATTTGCAATTTCAGTGTTATTGAAGTAGACTTTGACATGAAGAGTATCGCCACCGCTCGTGGAACTCTCCACGACAGCACGTACTAAGGTTCTCTTTCCTTTGACTAAAGGAACATCTTCCACGACTTGGATAGGGATTAATTTAGTAATTAAAGGAGCACCGACCTTCTTTTTGTAAAAGAGAGTAGAAAAATTCATCCAGACGAGTTGAACTTTATCTTGGTTATCGGCAAGAATAAATGACTCTCCTGCTCCACTTGGGAATTCCGGCGTGATATCTGTTTGTTCTTGCAGGATATTACCATTGTTATCTAACTCGACGTAATAAATATGACTAATATTGGTGTAGGAAACATGAAGTCTGTTTAATCCGTCAATAGTTAAGGTGCTATCTCTATAAGCGCTAGCAGTACTTAAGGATGTGAGATTAATATCATCGATTAACGTTGTTCCATTAAAATCAAGTTTTGTATACACTATTTTATTTGGCTGACTTCCATAATAAGAAATCCATGTAATGTGATTGTTGTTTTCTGAGTCTATTTCAATGCCAGGATCTAGAGCATAGTCATTAGATACTTCTGGTTTATCTACTAGGATAGTACCATTTTCATCAAATTTTACGTATTCTACGCGAAAATAATTACCAGAACAATGGCTTGCTACCGCATGGAGAGTATCATTTGTACCAACATCAATTTCTTGATAAGAAAAGCAATAGAAAGGAGTAGTAGTGTTAACAATGGGGTTTCCATTGTTATCGACTTTGTTATACCTCCCAGAATTTTGCCCGCCATAGGTATCTTGAAATGCATAAAAAACATGAGCATTATTCTTTGAATCTGTTTTGATTGTTGGAGAATTACCTCCAACACCCGTATAAGCGAGCGGAGAAATCCCCTTTGGTGTAATTAATACATTGCCATTTTTATCACGTTTTGTGTAGTAAATGTACATACTACTGGAAATGCCGCTAGGGGAACTCCAAACAATATGAACACTATCATCTGAATCCACATCAACATCTACACCATAAAAAGGGTATGTCGATGCCGTAAGGTTTGTTCGACTAATCAAGATGGTACCATTCTCATTAATTTTCATGTACTGTGGCTGTATTAAACCAGGTGCCGCATATTCACTCCACACAATATGGAGATTATTATCTGAATCCACAGCCATGCGAGATGGATTAACTGGATCTGTTGCGTTTGTTAAATTAATCGCATTACTCCATCCATCAGGAACGGCATCAACAGAAATGGTACAAAAGAAACCAACGAGCACAACAAAAGAACTAAGAACTATCCCTCTTTTCCATTGCAACTCCCCCATCTTCATTCATTGCAGGTTTATAACTTATATAGCTTCCGTGAGAACTTTATGGTAACTAAAATAAGTCACATACCTTACAGAACCCCTCAATAACACCTTTCTACACATCTCTCTGTGTGTGTATGTATGCGAAGAGAGAGAAGAGACAGAGAAGAAGCAATCAGAACCTAAGGTTCTTATCAACTCCTCACCTCGACCTCGGCATCTTAGCACAATATTCAACACAACTTACCTCAAGACTCAGCCCCACATAACCCCAAGTTCCAAACCTCTCAAAACCCATCAAATCGACTTGATAAGTGGTCGAAAAGATTAAAAGAGGGGGCGTACAAAGTACAGGACATATATACTCCCCACTCACTTATGGGCCCACTAGAATTTGAACCTTAATTCATATTGTTCCTTTAATGGTTGTCATAATCAATGCTGATGTAATCATGAGTATTAATGAATGGATGAGACCGTTTTTTAAACTTCCCTCTGAAAACTTTCCCACCATAATGCCTGCGAAGAATCCTTGAATCATAATCATGGAAAAGAATACATTCTCCAGATTGAATGAACTTGCTTGACCACCGAGCAAGCTACCACCTAACCCACCTTGCAGGCTGGATGATAATCCCACTAGTTTAGGGAATAACCAGAGCTGCATGATAAGCATGATAGCAATAAAGACATAAAAGACAATATATCCCTGCACAATTTGTGAATAGGCACTTGCTTTTCGCTCTTCTTTGATTCTTTTCACGTTAATGACTGAATCAACGACAGCAATGAGAATATCAGAAATATCTCCCCCGGACTGTTCTGCTTCTACGATGATGGAAATTGAACGCCGGATGACGGTATTATTCGTGTCTTGAGCAAAGATCTGCAATGCTCTTCTTGTTGGAATGCCTGATTCAATTTGATTGGACAATTTTCTGATAAAAGGATTTAAGACTGTAAAATCTTTCTTTGAGACGTGTATGATGGATTTCGGAATGGAAATTCCTGATTTGACTGATTCTGTGAGGTTACGAATGAATTCAAGGAACTGTATCTCTATTTCTTTTTGCCTTTTATTTTCATGATAAATATCCAATCCTATTTGTATGAGCACAATCGATATCGCAAGCACTAATCCTGCCAAGAACCAGCGTGTTCCTAATAAAAAGTAGACATCTAATCCTGCAATGATGATGGTAAACATTAATCCTATCATATAGCTTGCTTTGAATTTCATGTTACATCTCCGGCTGGATGATATTCAGAAACAGTATAAATGCAATGTTCAAAAATGGAAGCACCGCATATGTTCCGACCAACGCAATGGCCTGAATACTCAATCCACCAATGGTTCCTCCTAATAAGTTGATGATTGCCAATGTTACCATGAAGAGCAGCGGAGCTGCAATCAGAATACCTGTGTAAATGTCAGAGTATGTTGACAAGACTTGGACATATTTTTTACGCTCTAATTCGTAGGTGTGCATCGCGTCTGCTGCCATACTATTCAGATATGATTTTAATGAACCACCGGATTCTATGGTTGCGACAATACCTGTTAACAAATCTCGGAAACGTGGAGAAGGTGTTGTGGATGCGACTGTTTTCAATGCGGTTGAAATATTATATCCAAAAAGATTGATGTAATTGAGAATTTTTTTGATCTCGCTTTCCAGTCCTTTGTATTCTCCCGATGTTGCAATGAGTTTAAACATCGACAATGGCTTTGCACCTGATCCTGCGACTGCAGCCATGTGAATAGTCACGAAAGGAAGATCATTCCGGATCATTCTATTGCGTGAACTTGCGATGATATGTGGATAGGTAAAGAAAAATATTCCTGTAAGGAAGCCTGCTAACATACCTATGAGGAGAGAAGCCGCTATCACGACAGGAGACCATTGAAAGAGAACGAATGCTCCTATCCCTATTCCTATTAACGCCAGAAAAACAAGCACGCTTGTCAACAACATCATTGACATATACGTCTTTGACAACACTCGAATGTCTGATGAGCGAATAGCTTTGGAAAGGTTGCCGAAGGTTTTTGGATATGATCGCGTTAAGGAAAATGCTGTGCTTTGGAAGAATGCGTTTGCTATTTTCCCATACCATGAAGGCTGATAGATGGTGTAATCTGGATCTGCAAATTGTTTTCTTTGTTTTTTGGCGTGGAGAATACGCTTGATCATGTCTTCATTTGCGCCTATTTCCTTGAGATATTTCTTTCTTGTGTGAGCGCCAATGTAGAATTCTTCTTTTCTCTTGTGTTGCGGATTATTATCCTGTACTTGCGAAGGAGCTGGAGGTTCTTCGAATTCAGCCATAATTCTTTGATTGGCTCGATCTACCCTATTCATGAGCTCTAAGATGTATCGATTGTAATATTCTACATGTTCTTGGAGAGGACGACTTTGAAGGATGTGTTCACGCTCAACATCTGAGGATGCTTGATTGACATGAAGACTGAACTGATCACGATATTTCTTTTGTGCCTTAATTTCCTCTACAAGCTCAATAATTTCCTGAGCATCAGATTCTCTCACCATTAAATTGTTTCACGCTCCTCATCAATGGCTTTTTGGATGATGTATGTTAACTTGAGAATGTATTCTGCGAGTTCTTGGCGCTTCTTCTTTGATTGCTCGTCTGTTTTATCTTCGACGTCGTTCCATAGTTTAAAGGCGTCTGTAATAGAACGTGCTGTTTGTTGAATAACATCGAGACTCATTTTACATTCGTATATTAAAACGTTTTAAGACTGTTTGAGGTGTTTTGTAATATGCATTAATAATATCTTGGACTTCTTTGTAGTTGGTGATATTTTGACGATATAACTCCATTAATAATTGCGAACGGAGCATGAATTCACGCTGGAGGAATTCCCTGCTTAATCCATAACGTTTTACTAATTTTTCAAACATGTAACTTTCTGTCTTGAAAAAGAAATTATCTGATGCAGGATCCCAGACGAAAGGGGTGTTTGTTTTTATAGAATCTTGTGTTTCACCTACTGAAATAATTTCTGTTACTTCCCTTAACTTACGCACGGTCTCTCCATGTACTTTTGCCTGCGTGATCGCACAGACAATGTCAATGGTTTCCACTAACGATGCAGGCAAGCTAATGGGTGGTGTTTCTAAACGACGAATCATGGTGTCTACATTTTCTGCGTGCATCGTACATGCTGATGGATGACCAGAAGCAGCACCTTGGAATAACACGAATGCTTCTTTTCCTCTTATTTCTCCTACAATGACATAATCAGGACGTTGACGGAAGCTTTCTTTTAGTAAGGTAAAGAGATCAACTTCTCCGAACTTTCCTTCTGCTCCGACGCCTGTTGCTTCTCGTGAAACTGAAGGCAACCAGTTTTCGTGCAATAATGAAAGTTCATGTGTGTCTTCAATAGAAACAACACGTGCTGCTGGCGGAATGAAAAATGCCAATGAATTTAACAACGATGTTTTACCTGACCCTGTTCCTCCGATGATGACAAAGTTTGATTCATACTCAATCATTAACCATAAATATGCCAAGATCTCTGGACTGACAGTCTTGAACTGCATAAGTTTAATTGGACTCCACGGTTCAGAAGTAAACTTACGAATGGTGAATGTTGGACCACGTGATGAAATTTCTTGTGAATATGTTGCATTGACTCTTGAATTATCTGGTAATCGACCATCAAGAATGGGATTTGCATAGGACACATATTTTCCGCATTTTTGCGCTAACTTTTCCACAAAGCTTGATAATTTTTCCATGTCATTAAAAATAATATTCGTTCGCAAGTTTCTGTATTTTCTATGGACTAAATACAACGGCGTGTTTGCACCATTGCATTCAATATCTTCAATGAAATAATCTTTCATCAATGGCTCAATTTCATTTAAGCCAACAAAATCACGATAGACATAGTAAATTAATTTCAAGAAGATTTCTTCAGTGACTTTTACACCAAGTTCTGCTAACAACACTTTGATGTTCTTTTCAAGATAGGCAACAATGATGTTGGTGTCGCTGACATTGATAAAACTGATATTCAATAGTTCGAAGATACCGTTTTCAATGGTTTCGAGAAGCATGGCTTCGCTTTCATTCAAGGGCGGCTCTTCTACCTGGTATACTAATTCGTTTGTTGCTTGATCCCAATAGATATGCGCGTACGCATAGGGTTCGATGAGAGGATAGCGGACGTTAATTCGCGTTGTATCTTGGAGAGAAGGAAGCGAGGGCATTTCTGGATTAGGATTAATTCTAAACAAGACTTCTGGCTCTGGAGGCGCTGGTAATGACGTACTCTCCTTCTTTTCAAGCATCTCGATAACCTCTTTTTCTTTCTTTTGAGGGGAAAGGGGGAATATAAAGGTTATTATGGTATCTTTTATAAATAATCATTCGCTCGACACCATATGGGTCTCTTTTTTCAAAAAGGCGAACTTCGACTTCTGTGGCCCATTTATTTACAATTTTTATTTGCAAATATGTTTTTTTTCTTCCCGACATTCCATGCTTTATATTTTAGAAGTTTGGGATTTAGTTTTTTTCAAATTGGGCTCTTTTGGGCTATCGAGAACATCGCATCGTTGCTTTTTGAAGTTCCGACTGGGGCTTTTGCAGATCTTTATGGCAGAAAGCGTTCTGTTATTTTAGGATATTTACTTCAAAGTGTAGCTACTTTACTTATTTTGTTTAGTGTGGATTTTTATGTTCTTGGCATGATTCATGCTTTGTGGGGGATTGGATCTGCCTTCCAAATAGGGGCTATAGAAGCTTGGGTTGTTGATCTTCTCCAGAAAAAGAACCCTTCCCTTTTAACTTATTATTTTACTCATCATCGAGTAATGCGAGGGATAGGATTAACTATTTCTGGTTTCTTGGGAGCAATATTCGTTAATTACTCTGGTTTAGGTGTGATTTGGATCTTTGCTAGTATTGCTTACACAGTTGCAGCACTTCTTCTTATGTTTGGAAAAGAACATTTCAAAAAAATAGATACTTCAACGTATGTAAAAGATTTTATGCAACACATAAAAAGTTCCTTTACCTTTAGCTTATTTCATCCAGTTATTTTTTCGTTTTTGATGGCTGCTATTGCTCTTATTTTTGCACGAGATTTTAGTTCCCTGACCATTTGGACACCTCTTCTCAAAGATTTACACTTTTCAGATCATGCATTTGGTTATTTACTCAGTGCAATAGCTATTATAAGTGTGATAGCACCACTTCTCTCCAAAAAATTCCTAAAAGTATCTAAAGAAAAAAGTTTTATTATTATCTCATTAGTTTTTGCAGCATTGTTCTCTTTCATGATTTTTACAACAACAACTCTTGCCCTTGCATTACTTGTTTATCTTGGCGTTTTCTTTTTCATGGATTTAAAAGTACCTGCACAACGTATGTTTTTCCATAAATTTGTACCAAGCAATCAGAGAGCTTCTATAGCAAGTGTTGAAGCAATGATTGGTCATCTCTTTACAGCAATTGCTTTCCCTATCGCAGGATATCTTACTGATCATTTCAGCGCACGCTATACTATTTTTATATCGGGAATATTCATTGTCGTTGCGATTATTATTTATCTCAATATTCGAGAAGAAACTTAGAAATATTTAAATACATACATTAAATCTTCTTTCTGTGGGTTTTTTTGAACGATTAGGGAATGCATGGAAAATTTTTGTTTTAAGTTTTCAACTCTTAGGACGAGATAAGAGCTTAGCGATTATTCCCTCATTCATGTTGATTAGCACCTTTATTGTGCTTGTCTTGTTTTTGCCTCTCTTTGGATTTCCCATCTATGCTGGAATTTTTCCTTCTGATCTTACTTCTGCAAGCCCGATAGCTCAAGGTTATGGATATCTCTTTGCTTTTTTGATTCTTTTTGTAGAATATTTTTGGATGTATTTTCTTTCTGCAGCACAATGCTGGATGGTGTATGAAGTCGTGCATGGACAAGACACAACGGTGATGTCTGGCATCAGAAGAGCGTATCATAATCTCGGAGACATTGTTCTCTTTTCTCTCGTGATGATGCTTCTTACCGGCTCCCGTTCTAGACGTCGAGGCATAGCGCATCTTCTTGGATCTGCTGTTTCTTACTTTGCAACTCTTGCTGGAAGACTAGTATTGCCAGGCATGATTGTGACTGAAAAAAGTTTTATGGAGTCTGTACGTGACTTAAAGAAAGTATCACAGGCATGGGCAGAGATTGCCGCATATGAAGTTGGTACTGGTCCTTTATGGGTTCTTTTCTTCATTATCTTTGTTGGGTTTATCATTCTCATTGGTAGTGCTGTTCCCTTTGCCTTTGGTATTTTTTTAATTCTTGTAGGATTTATGTTGTTCATAGCTCTTGCAACGTATGTTAACACAACATACTACACTCTTTTATATTTGGCTTTGATTGAACGACAAAAAGTACCGGGGTTGGAGAAACTTTCTTTTGCACCAGTGTTCAAACATTAATTTATTCTTATTGCAATAACAGGCATAACTCCAGAAGGCAAGGTTGTGTACATTCCTGTATGCTGAATGACTGCTGAATACTTTCCTGTGAAGGGACTTTTGTAATCGGATACTAAGGTGATATTAATACTATTTTGGTATGATGTGCTGATGCTGACTTGGAATTCATCTTTGACTGCTGTGGATGTTAAAAGTAATGTTAAGATTCCTTCTTTGATCGGAACATTCGGTTCTAATAAAGGCGCTGTTGTTTTCATTTTCCAGACGATAGTGTCGTTGCGTTCTTCGATAAAGAGCTGACCTTTGTTCACGGTTAACGGTGATAACTCTCGTTGAGAACCTGGACCTTCTTTTGCCACAATCGTGATGGTTTCATCGATGGCTGTCAATAACTTTTTTGTTTCTGTGACGGTGTTACGGTCTTTGAGACGATCAATGACAGGAAGACTTGCCGCCAATATCAATGCGATGACAATAATTCCTAATGCCATATAAAGCACTGCAGAAATCCAAATATCCCCTCTTTTTCTGATCATAGTTATTTTCCTTTGTATCCAAATTTCTTGTCGTATGTTGGATGATCTATAATATCTAAAATAAAACAAATAATTTCAACTTGATCTCCTTTAATAGTATATAACATTCTCCAAAAGTGGCTTAACTCAACTCTCCATAAATTTTGAGCATTATACTCTTCAGGTATTAATTTTTTTGGTATGTTATCACCATAAAAAGGATTTGCTTTGATGAATTCTATTTTTTGTTTTATTGATTTTAACAATTGTATTTCTTCGCTGTTCTCTCTGCCTTCTTGTCTTTGTTTTCCTACTGTTTCGTTTAATCTTTTATACTCTTTTTGTGCTTCATCCAAAAGTATTACTCTTACTTCTTTTTTCACAACTCAGTTCCTCTTTTGATCATTTCTTCCAGTTCTTTTCGCTCAGCATGCACCCAAAGAATTCCTTTTGTACCAATGAGAACTTTTCCGCTGACTTGTAAATAATCCAAGATTTGCAACAGTGTTTGATGCATAACTTTTTTAGGTAGCTTTCTCTTAATTTCTGCAATAGTGAGAATTTCTCCTGCTTCCTTTAACAGTTCCTCTACCATAAGAACCGTATTTAATGTAGGGGAATGTATTGGGTTTTTTTCGAGTATTTGAGCCATTTTATATTCCTTTTTGGTATATACTTATATCTGATAAGTATACTTATATATAAATCTTTGGATTGAAAACTTAATATACTCCTTTTGATATCGTTCGATTATGAAAAGAGTTATTCTTGTGCATCGCTGGGATGGAAGCCCAAAAGCCGATTGGTATCCTTGGATCAAGAAAGAATTAGAAAAGAATGATATTACTGTAGAGATTTTAAAGATGCCCAATCCTGGGGAACCTTCTATTGAGGCTTGGGTTCCTTTCTTAGAAAAGAATGTTAAAAACGTTGATGCAGACACTTATTTAATTGGACATAGCGTGGGATGCCAGACAATCTTACGCTATCTTGCAACATTACCTGCAGATCAGAAGGCGGGTGGAGTTTTGTGTGTTGCTGGATGGTTTAGTTTACAAAGATTAACAACACCAGAAGAACGAGATATTGCTGGACCTTGGCTGACTGAACCTTTTGATTTTGATTCTTTTAAGAAAAGAAAAATTCCTCTTGTTGCGTTGTTTTCTGATGATGATCCTTTTGTTCCTTTGGAGAACAAAGACTTATTTGAGAAGAAGTTGGGTGCCACGACTGTTGTTGAGAACCATCAAGGACATTTTAATGACAAGAAGACGCCAAGTGTGCTTGAACATGTCCTTCGGTTATTAAATTTATGATTGATGCCTAAGTAGCTATCATCATAGATCCATATGGCGATGTGCCTAAATCAATCAAATTAATAAAAATATTTCCAGCATTGCATGCATTATTTCCACATTTTATTACCCTGAGATCATCATTTGTTTCATCACGATAGGCAAGAATAGGCAGAAAATCTTCACTTAATGTAAGAGAAGAATGACTTCCTACATCACCTGCGCTGGCTAATGTTGTTATTATATTACCCGTCGTACAATCTGGTGAACCACACTTAATTACTTTTAAATCCTGATTATTTTCATCATAATACGAAATAAGGGGCAAATCATCATGGCCTACAATGATTGATAGATACTCTGCGCGATCAGTAGATTGAAGCGGTGTCGTGAAGCTCATGCTACAGTCTGCTGTTGTGCACTTAGTGACTCTTAAATTATTGTAACTTGTATAAACTATTAGTGGCAAACCATCTGATCCTATCGTAACCGCTGTATCTGATGGATCTAAGTTTAACTGCTGTGTAATAACTTTAATATTTTTTAATTTACAATCTAAAGACCTGCACTTCATAAATTTGATGCGGCGCGGAACTGAATGATCTTGATATGAAATAATTGGAAAACCGTCCTGACCTACGGCTAAATCTATCCCGAAGAAATCTTCATTCACATCCCATGTTTCATCGACTGTTGTCAATTTCTTGGCCGTACATTGCTGATCTAAACATTTTGCGACTTTAAGTTGATAAGGAGAACCACTATATACTATTACTGGCAAACCATCGGACCCTATATCTATAGCTATTTTCCAACCGCCACCATATCCTAATCGAGATAGTACGTTGTTTGTCGTACAGTCTGGAGAACCACATTTGATTACTTTCAATTCTCCTGGATCATCCGTGAAAACGATGACTGGCAGATTATCAATTGATCGCGTAACAGCTAAACGATGACCGGTATAGATGCCGCTGCCGAGAGTGGCAAATGTGGCCTCTCCACAAGCATCGTTATCACACCATGCCGTCCTTAGATCGATTATGTTTGGATAAATATCTTGATATGCAATAATTGGATTTGCTGAGCAATCTTGCCGGCAATTTGCATAAATCTCCCCATTATCGCATACTCCATTACCGCATGTCTGGCAATCATAATGACATACTCCATAATTCTCAGTAGCATCACAGATACCATCTCCACAAAATTTTTTTTCAATTGGTTGAATTTGGTGCCCAGTTATTTTATCTTCTTGAACTGCTATATCAATACCAATAAAGAAAATCAAAAGCAAAGATAGAATAGTATATTTATTTATCATGGACAATTGCTCTGGAATTCTTTCACGTTGCTGCTGCAGGTAATATTTGCGTTACCAGATCCTCTAATTTCTGCAATGGCTTCGACTTTTGTGACGCCCGCTAAAGTGACAGGATAATGCGCATTTGCAAATGCACTCATGCCTGGTCCACGCACCACTGATGCGTCAGTACCTACAAAAGGTCTGATAATGACGCCAGCGATATCAATGTTTCCATTATTTTGAATAATGACATCATCTGTTGCACAATCCACATTGGCAATTTCAAAGGCAAGATCTGAACATAGCAAGTATTGATCTGTTTGATCTCCTACCTTGTCTGTTGTTCCACGAATATAATCCAATCCCCATGTCATCAGCACTGCTGCCAATGCTACGGTGAATCCAATAAGCAAAACTGTTGCGATTAAAGGAGAGATTCCCTTTTTATTTGTGATTTTTTGTTTCATGTCTTTTCACCTATACTGTTACTTCTTTCTTTTGTTCGGTGCATGGACGATTAATGCCAAGCCCGACTGATGGAATAACTGTTACTTCTTCGACCACTCCAACACCCGGAATACCTGTAAAAGGGAAGGAACGTGCATCTCCAGGTGCTATTTCTTGCATGAATAATTGTGATTGCATATCATCTCCGCCTTTCACGACGATAACGACTCCGGAAAGTTCGTGCTCTCCGTTATTGGAGACGGTGACGCTGCTGGATGAAACATCAGAGACATCAATGCTGACGCTGGTGCAGGTGATTTCTGCTAAGGCAATACCGCCTTGTTTTTGTTGAAGATCTTCTTGGACTCCTTTTCCCCAGAGGGTAATAACGACAATAACAGCAACAACAATGCCTACAAGAACGACCGTAGCGACTAACGGCGAAATTCCCTTTTTATTCTCTTTTTTCCTTAACACGTGATCACCAATTTTCGATCAGCACATCCTATCAATCCTTTCGATGATTGGATGACTGGAATGATATCTACCTTAGAAGGGGATGGCAGATTCATATTTAAAACTTTTGAATCTGTTTGTGGTAAAAGATCAACAGGGAACTCCTGAGTGCCAAACTGATGGCGAAGACTAAACTTGACAATTTTGTGATAACCAGTGTTGGAGACGTTAATATCGGTACAGGGTGGGGTGACGATAAATGCCTTGAAGGCTGTATCGGCACATTGTATATCTCCTTCGATATCTTCAATGATGAACTCTGTTGTCTTTGATGCTTGTTGTTTTGTCCAGACCGTGACCATGGTTGCGATAGCGACAGATAATCCTATGAGAAGAACCCAACCAACAATCTCACCTATTCCTCTTTTGGATTGCATAGTATTGATCTTTTGTTGATTTATATAAACTTACCTTTTGTATAGATTCGACGGATATTGCCTTTCTTTTCTTTAGAAATAATAATAAGATCGGGATTATAAGGCGTTATTTCAGAAGTAAAAGTTGTATTCATGCCTGTGTCTAGTTCATGAATGGTCATGACTATTTCATTATCAAAAGAAGCTGGAACGGGAAGTTCCTTTAAACAGTTTTGATATGTTCCGATATTAACATTTGGGATATTCATACTTAATCCAGAGGTGGAGAACGATGTTTGTACATGAGCGAGGCAACCGTTGATTGATGCGAGTGATGCATCCTCTGTTGAAAATATTACACGATCGTGCGCGTAGTTTGCTAGGTAAAGTTTATCTTTGTACATGAACGTGTAGATTAATCCAAAATCCGGGTTCTTTGTTTTTGCGTAGGAACTGAACAAGAACGTAAAATTGAGCATAGCTCGCTGAACGGGTTGATCTGTTTTGATAAGTTCATTCATAAAATGAGCGCTTTCCCTGTCGAAGTTCTTTGCGATTTGTTCGAAATTAGATGATTCTGTTGATTTTTTGATGATGTTTGTTGGTGTTAAGATCATGTAGAGAATAAAGACTAGGATTAATGCAGAAACTAAGTATATTTGACCTCTTTTACTTGATTGAACCTTTAACATTCATACAAAGCAGTATATTTATCGGTTAAATACTTTATGTACATATTTGGATTCAATCCTTCGCCACATACTTTCTTGATAACGTCTTCTGCCTGATACAAATTACCGTGCTTATGCACATTTTCCAGTAGCCATTCACGAATTCTTGTGTAGTTGCCTTGTCTGATATCATCTTCGATATTTGGTATTTTTCTTTTCATCGCAGCGTATAATTGTGAAGCATAGATTGTGCCAAGAGTATACGTTGGGAAATATCCAAAAGAACCGCCGGACCAATGCACATCTTGCAAGACTCCTTCCTTATCATTCCTTGGGGTTATACCAAATAAGTCTTTCATTTTTGCATTCCACAGCTGGGGAAGATCTTTCACTTTGATGCTGCCATCCATTAATCCCAGTTCCATTTCGAAACGAAGAATGATATGCAATCCATAATGAATTTCATTTGTTTCAATACGAATCATTCCTGGCGTTACATAATTAATATCCCTATACCATTGCTCTTCTGTTACTGGTAATTTCCATGCTTGCTTTAATTTTGGAAAGTAGAATTGCCAGAATGGTTTGCTTTTTCCGATCATATTTTCCCAAAAACGTGACTGTGATTCATGCAATCCCATGCTTGGCGCATTTCGTAATGTCGTATATGCATATTTCTTAGGAAGTTGCATATCATATAATGCATGGCCAGATTCATGTACTGTTGAACCAAAAGAGAACATGGGATGTTCACGTATGTTTGTTGTAATACGCGTATCGTCACTACCCAAATGAGTTGTAAACGGATGCATGGCTAAATCCATGCGTGAAACGTCATCGGTCAATCCCATGCGCTGCGCAACATCTTTGCACATAGCTAATTGCACTTCTTTGGGAACATTTGGAAGGCTTAATGGCTTTTGATTCTTGTATCGTGAAGAAGATTTAATGCGATGCAATAACTCCATAATTCCTTTCTTTACTTTTTCAAAGGCAGGCTTTATTTTTTCTGCTGTCATTCCTTCTTCATAATCATCCAGTAGACTATTGTAAGGATGACCTTTCACTTTGATGTATTGACATTGTTTCTGTTTTAATTTGACTATTTTTTCCAGATGTGGCTGGAACACACTAAATTTACTTTTTTCTCTCGCTTCTTCCCATGCTGGGTGCGCAAGTGTTACTGTTCGTGACAGTTCTTCGACAAAAGTAGTAGGTAATTTGCGTGATTTGCTTATATCTTTATACAACAGATCAATCATTCTTTTTTGATCAAAAGGCAATTTCTTTGTTTTTGCTTTCTTTACAGCAGAGAAGAATTTTTTATCAATAAATTTCTCATGAATAAGGGAATCAAGAAGAGCACATTGTTCGGCACGCGCAGCTAATCCTTTTTTGGGCATATATGTTTGCTGATCCCATCCAAGAACACCAGTTGCTTCACCTAGAATTGTTACTTCTTTTTGATGTTTGTAAATATATTCCAGCTCTTTTTCCATCTCTGAAAACTTAGTGTTGTTTATTATAAACCTTTCTTCCTTGTAACCAAAGACTTTATTAACATTTATGAATGCCTTATCTTTATGACTTTACTGGACAAGTTTCGCGCTTTGGACCCCATTACCAAAGTCGGAGCCATTCTTCTTACCATGATGATTCTCTATGTGATATTTCTTTTTCTTTTACGGCCGATCTTTATTCATTCTGAAACACAACCGCATAGTGTTGTGATGGGCGATCATATCATGACCTTTACCAGCCCTGAAGAAAGAAACTTGAATTTGGCTTCTATTTTCCTTGCTTTCCTTGGAGGTTTTGGCTTGTGGTTGTTGTTACGCAAAGGTATTTCGCGCACAGAGACTTCCAGGGAGTTGGAGATTTTGAAACGCGCCCTTTCTGATGATGAGAAAAAGGTTGTTGAAGAAGTCAAGAAAGCAGGCGAGATTACCCAGGATTCTTTACGCTTTCGATTGAACTGGAGCAAGGCCAAGGTTTCTGCTATTCTCTTGCAGCTTGATCGCATGAGTATTGTTCAACGAGAACGTCAAGGAAAGACATACAAGATTTTCTTACAGAAATAACCGTCTGAGACCGTCAAACAAACAATTTCTATATACCTCTTTGTACCCCACATTCCCGTACTGAACGTACAGGAGGAATATACTATGTCACAACATAAACAACCATCAAGCAGATTTTTGCTTATTGGAACATTGGGAGTAGTACTCGTCCTTGCTGTCTATGCTCTTGTTACTGGCTCTGTCCAAGCAGATCAACCTACTGGTGAGATGCAGGATATGATGCAACAGATGCAAGGCATGATGAGCGGCATGCAAGAGATGATGGACCAATGTGAGCAAATGATGGGTAATGGAAATATGGGAGAGATGATGAGCGGCATGATGGGCTCTCAAGAAAACTCCAATGGAGGCATGTCTCAAGCAGAACATGAAAGTCATCACCAATAAACAGAAGAGTTCAGCATCGTCTTTATGGATTGGAGTAGGCATCGGAGCATTAGTGATGCTCTTCCTTGTCAATCTCATAGGGAACAACCTCTTTTCACCTGTGGTGTCTAAAAATACCTGCGAGATGATGCACCGCTCTTCTTTTTTACATTCGCCGTGGTCTTTTTTACTTATCCTTGTGATCGCATTCTTGATCTATATCATGATTATCAACGGAGGAAAACGTTATGAATGAACAACCAGACAAGAAACAATATTTTTTGATAGGACTCATCGCACTTACCTTAGGCATCTTTATCTTTAACATGGTACGCACCAGTCAGCTTTCTTCTGAGACAGAAACCATTACTGTTCCGCAACAGAGCCAGCAGCAGATTTCTTTAAAGAGCGGGATTGATGTGACACCGAAAGGTGTTCCAGAAATTTATGGAAAGGAACTAGGCTTGAAGTACGATGATATTTCTTTACAAAACAAGCAAAAGACTGATGCAACTATCAATAGACTTGGAACGTTGGACAAACAATTAAGCGTTCAAGGAAAAGATTTGCAACGTTATATTGCCATTGTCAGTAAGATCAGCTGCGAATATTGCTGCGGAGCGCCAGGCATCATTACTGCTGATGGACAACCAGCATGCGGGTGCGCGCACAGTTATGCCATGCGAGGACTTGCAAAATATCTCCTCTTAGAACATGGTGATGAGTACACTGATGACCAGATCTTAGAGGAACTTGGAAAATGGAAAACCTTGTTCTTTCCACAGCAACTTGCACAAAAAGCACAGGTGTTGAAGGATAAGGGCATTGAGTTGAATTACATCAACCTTGCATCCAACAAGTACAGGGACATTGAACAAGGCGCGACTGGCAACATGGCAGGAGCGTGCTAAGATGAACATGAAACAAACTGTTCAGACTGTTGCCGCCTTTACGGGCATTGTTTATGTATTATGTGCTTTCTTTGTTCTGATTGCACCGCAAGGCACCTTGAAATTCTTTGACATGTGGTTTCATGGCGTCAATTTATCGACTCTTGCAGAAGCGCCAGTTTTATCTGAGATGATTTTTGGATTCTTTACTGCCGTGATTGCAGCTTCTTTAGGAGCCGCGCTTTTTGTAAAGCTATGGAATACTTTTGGAGGAAAACAATGAAACAAACAATTTTTACATGGATTGTTGTGGCTTTTTTTATTTTAGCTTTAGTACAATCTTTTCAGATCTCTTCTTTAGAAAAGAAATCCGCCATGCAAGGCCCTAGCGAAACCGCTGGAGGAACAATAGATTTTAGCGGATGGACCGAAGATGAAAAGATGCAATATGAACATCATGGAACAATGCCAGCACGCTTAGATGGCAGTGCTCCGCAACAACAAAGCTCCATGGCAGGAGCGTGCTAATGTGTGGTTCTTCAAAAAAACTGATCCTGTTTGTGGCATGAAAGAAGAACAAGGACAAGGCACTATGAAACATAACCAATGGTTTTGTTCGTCTGCATGCTTAAAGAAATATGAAAAAGAACTCTCCAATGTGAACAACAAGCAATCTTCCGGATGCTGTCCTTAGGAGTATTTACATGAAACTTCTTGTTCTCTTGTTAGCACTTCTAATGCTTGTGCCTTTGGTAAGTGCTCATTGTCCTTTATGTACGGGTGCCATAGGCATAGCAGCAACGACTGCCGGTTATTATGGTGTTGATGCCAGCATTATAGGGTTATTTGTTGGTGCTTTTGGCATTTCCACAGGATTATGGATTGGACGGAAAGTCAAACAGCAGTACCTTCCTGGACAACTTTCACTCATTGTATCACTTTCCTTTGTTCTTACCATCATACCTTTTTTCTTCATGACGGGAGAACAATTCATGTTTCCCCTTTCCTTGGGATCATTCAAGCGTATATTTTTCTTTGACAAATTAATTTTTGGAAGTTTCTTAGGTGGCATGGTGACTGTGCCAACATTCTGGTTACATGAATTCATCAAAAAGATTCGTGGAAAAGTGTTGTTTCCCTTTCAAGGCATTGCTTTTACACTAACGATGCTGGCTGTGAATGCTTTGATCTTATTTTTTGTTTTCAGGAGTTAAGATGGATGCAGATGTACATGCATGGATGAAGAAAATTGAGAAAGCGAAGAAAGATGGCTTTGACTTATCACGTGATGAAGACTTGAGTATTGCGTTGATGAACTTGATTAGTTTGGAAGAACACTTTTATTTTACTGCCATGAAGACGGGCAATGAGAAATATTTAGATATGCTGAATACTGTGCGCACCGTACGAAAAACATTATTGAAACGCATTGTTGTTGCACCTGAAGGAGAAGAATGGTGTATTAGCAAGCATTTGCTGGCAGCAAGCATGCGTTTAATGGAAGTGGGAACAAAGGAATTAGGACAGCAGAAGAAAGGAGAAGCAAAAATGTTTTTTCAGTATGCGTTTGATTTGTATTCTTTGTTCTGGGCCTTGAATTTAAAATTGATTGAGCCCCAACAGATGGAACAACCTCCTGTTACTATATCTGACCATACGACTGTCATGAACAAGTTATCACACATCTTTAAAAAAGTAATAGATTGTTGTAAAGAATAATTATTTTTTCAATTTCTTAATGCTAATCAAAACGAGAAGGACCAGCTCTATGAAAATTACCACAACGCGCATGATCTTGCTCATGTTCGAGAAGTATCTCATGGTTGCGTATGCTACTAATAAAATGCCACTAAACATGAATCCTGTGCCGACAACTTCATATCCTATAAACAATCCTATAATGACTGCCAAAGCACCTATAGGGGCAACGATGTAAAAGACATTTCTGTTGTAGACTTCAGTTGCGTCTTGATACTGCTTGTTACAGAAATTACATTCCTTGAAACTTGTTTGGCAGTTGCGATCATCATAATTAAATTCTGGCATCCCTTCTTCTTCATAACACTTGTTAATAGCATCTATTTCTGTTTTTGTTGCGTTATAACCACAAATAGGTTCTTGACCTGGGACAACATATTTCGGATATGGCTGAGCTTCATATTGCCCTCGGCCACAATAATCTTCATATTTTGGACTTTCATAGATTGCATCTACTAATAATCCCACAAAAAGAGCTCCGAGAACTGCCAATGCAATGGTCATGGCGACTTCTTTTGCTTTCATACTAAAAAAAGAAGAAAGAGATTATATAAATATTGTGGTAAAAGAAATTACAGCTGACTGGTGAGTTCCAATACGGCTTGCCTCATATCTGGTGCGCCATACAGTGCCCGCCCAACAATAGCGTGCCAATGATTGTCGGCCACTTTTGCTGCTTCTGTTATGGAACCGCCTTGCGCAATTAATCCTGGCGAGTAGAAAACTGGATCTTTTATTCCACAACATTCGATTAGCGCTTTGTAGTGTTGAATTCGTTCTGGTTTGTTTCCTGGAACAACAAAATCTGTGACACCCATACGTGCCGCAAGTTCGTACATTTCTTCAGATGCATGGTCTCTGATGTATCCTGTGATATCGTGCTGCATTCCTAATTGATGGAAAATCTCTGTGTAATTTTTCTTTTTTCCTTGGCTAAAATCTCCTTCCAAGAATCGTGGATGTGTCATTTCCCCACCAACAATCACTCCAAGATTACGTTCTTGTGCTGCACGGATCCATTCATATTGCGAGACTGGACCTGATTGTGGAAACAGGATAACGGCATGAACACCTGCTTCTGCCATCGTATCCATAAATTGTTGAGGAGTTTCTTCATGAATATCTGTTCCTGCTTTTTGATGATCATAAATAACTTTTTTTCCTGTTTTGCAATCTACCAAATCCACTACTTGTCTTAATGATTCTTGAAGTGCTAGAGAAGCCCCCACTTTATATGCGCCAATTTTTGGAATATTTGTCCACCTCAACAGCTCCAAGAATTTATCTTGTTTTACATCACATGATGGAATAACTGTTCGTTCTTGTGCAATGATCATTCTCTTCCTCCTACCTTAACTGTAATGGCGCTTCTCCATATTGTTCAAATTCTCGTTCAATGCCTTTTAGAATATATGCTACTGGTTTATACTTCTTTGCTGCTAAAGGCAATAATTCACATCCATTACTCATGGCAACATAAGGAATCCCTTCACGTTTCAATGCTTCTTCTACTGTTGAACCGTCATCTCTTCTTTCATTTCTGTTTGTTAATCCAATGGCTGCAACAACATGAACTTTGGCTTGCACTAATTGATCAATTGTTCCTAACAAACTATTTCCTGTTGTGGTGACATCTTCGATGACCACTGTTCTTCCTTTCGGCATTCCTAAGAAAAAACGATCTTCTAACTTGCCATGATCTTTTGGTTTGCCACGACCCATCGATAAGACATACTCCCCAACTTTACATCTCTGGGCCACTGCCCAATTATACTGTGCGATAAGTGCGAGTTTTGTTGCACCTTCTGGCACACCATAGATTGTATGTGGCTTTAAATCGTGGTGGTCAATGAAATTAGTAACATAATCACTGAGTTCATCAATCAATACTACGTCTTCAGACGGTTTCCTCCAATTTACATACCAGTGCGATGTGCGGCCAGATTTGAGCGTTACAGGTTCATCATAAAAACCTATCACCTTATTTTCTAAAATAAAATCATTAAACTCATCTTGATCAAATAACTCAAACATAGCCATACACTTGATGTCATTTAATTCTTTATAAACGTGATTGATGATAATCGAGAGACGAATTTAACGGAATTTTTTGACATCTACCCAGTCTGCTTGCTGACGATACTTGTCTATGCTGTCATGCAATGAAGGAGTTAATACTTCTCTTAGACGAGCATTTCCTTGTTGTACTTCTTCATCTGTTGTTGTTCTTCCAAAGCGCATGTTTACAAGTGCGTGTATTGTTCTTTCTAAAAATGCAGGGTGAGCAGCTTGAGCATAAGCTTCATGTTCATCATAATGATCACTACGCAAAAGATAACAGGCCAACAAAAAATCGCTCTGAACTTTTTTCGGATTGAATACTCCTTCTTTATCCATAAGGTCTGTTTTTAGTTCATCAAAGGATTGATATTTTTTAACAAAGGATTCATAATCTGCAAAACCTGGCCAATACACACGGCGACATAGATAAACGTCTGCGTGCAAGAGAGGCTCGCGAATTCCTGTTGTGTGTCCTGTGCTTCTTTCGCCATTGACATATCCACAATTGATTCCGTCCCAAATACTCAATAACTGTTTAAGTACGTGATCTTTTTGTTCTCGTGCTAGATAAGGATACACTGCGCCGACTGCATTATACAAAGCCCATGGAATTCCTTCAAAAGGTCCGCCAGCTATACTTTCGATAAAAGCACGTTCATTTTTTCCCTCTTTGTTCGTATACACTTCATTCAATCCTCGATGATATACTGTAGAAATTTTTCCAATTGCTTCATCAGGATGATCCATAAGAAACTGCGCGAAGGGTTGTATTTGTTCAAGCTCTACAATCTCGTGTGCAAGAAAACAATGTTCCATTTCTTGTATGATCTTCTCGATGTCCCATGCCATACATTTAACAAAGATAGAATTCTTTTTAAATTTTTCAATACTATGAGGATAAGCCACTGGGGTGACTTGAACACCCGACCTCTGCATCTTCGGAATTCTTTACCAATGCAGTGCTCTAACCAACTGAGCTACAGTGGCGCCAGTTTATTTCCTTTTTTATACAACACGTACTGGATACGCCACCTTTTTATGTCTTTCCAATTCGGCTTTAAAGATTGTTTGGTGTATGGGAGAATGGATTTATATTTTTCAACAAAACACTTGCGATACTTGTCCCAGATGTCATTAAATGAGCCATGTGAATAATGTTTGAGGAGAATGTCTGTTGTGACGATGACTTTATATTTTTGAGCGACACGTATGCAAAAATCACCATCATAAAAATGAAAACCATCGAATGTTGTTTCATCGAAAGGGCATTCTTTTACTATTTCTTTTCGTGTTGCCATGAAGACACCATCAACTGTTACGACTTCGATATCACCGAGCTCTTCTGAGAAGATATCTAATTGATCTAAATTCATATTTCTTGATGGATGAATGACTCTGCCTTTGAGAAACGGAACTCCTGGCGCAGTCCAATCACCATTCTCTGCGAAATATGTTGAACCAGCGACACCTACGACACCAATATCTTTGTGTGCAAGAAGATCAATGATCTTTTTTCCCCATCCTTTTTTCTTGAATTCAATATCTTCATGCATAAAGCAGAGAACATTATGTTTCGCTTGGTGAGCTCCATCATTATAGACCTTTGTTAAGGGTATTTTGCCTTCGGCGTTTTTTGTGATAAGAAGTTCGTACGGAACACCAATAGTCTCTTCAATGTTTTTTATACAACGTGCACAATCAGCTTCACTTTTGCTGGCGATGATAATGGAGATCATATGAAAATGATGCGAGGGATAGGATTTGAACCTACGTAGGGACTAACCCACAGGATTTCTCCCGGCCTGTCTTAAGTGTGGCAAATCTGAGTGTAGCAAAGCTGTACACTGTATCAGCTTTCCTGCCCATTTGGTCTCTCGCTTTAAACGAGTTTGACCAGGTTCCAGGGTCATTTACTTGACCACTCTGGCACCCTCGCACGTCATAAAATTGAAAAAAGCATTTTATAAACATTTGTATCTAGGCTTAATTATGGTTAAAAATCTGTCCCAACTCTCTCTTCTCAATTGCAACAAATATTCTTTTTCTTTCCCTCTTCGTTGATATGGACCATATAAAGAACTTTTGATTTTAAGTATCTCTAAACCTTTTTTAACTTGTGTCAATCCTTTATAGTTTGATGAGGAAAAACAAATTTTATTTTTACAGTGACTACCGTCGCCCTCAAAATACCCTTTAATAAATCTAGACAGTAAATTTTTATTTTTCAAAATCTGAGGAGGCATCTTCCAGTTGAGACAACCATAGTTTGTAAATTTTAGAAGATCTGTAATTGCTTTTCTTCTGCATATTCTTACTCTATCACTATTCAGTCGTGGAGAGTAACCATATACTTTTTTAATGAGGTGTTGAAATCTTTTAAGTAACTTTTCATCAAAATTTGCAAATTGAATATACACTGTTCTTTTGTTTCTTTTAAAGTATGATTTTTTCCTTTCTGGGTAGTATTGAAAATACGAACTTCTTTCGTCATAATAATTTCCTTCTGCACAAAGCAACCCAATAACTTCGGCCTTATTTCCGTCCATTATCAATCATTAATGAAGGTTTTTATATAATTAATGACGGTCTTTGACGAGTTTGACAAGTGTTTTTTCCGGATTTTTTTGAGAGTAATATATATAAATCAATTTTTCTTCTTACGTTATATAAAAAGAGGTCGCTATGAAACACCCCATCATTGAATTACGCAACGTCTGGAAGACCTATCAGATGGGTCACAATCAAGTCCATGCGTTGAAGGGCGTTTCGATGCAGATTCATCGAGGAGAATTTGTTGCCGTGGTTGGACCTTCTGGATCTGGCAAAAGCACGATGATGAACATTATCGGATGTTTAGATATTCCTACACAAGGACATGTTTTTCTTGATGGCCATGATATTGCAAAAATGTCTGAATCTAACTTGGCAACCATTCGTGGAAAGAAGATTGGATTTGTCTTTCAGCAGTTTAATTTGATTCCCACCTTAACAGCTGTTGAAAATGTGACCTTACCGATGATTTTCCAAGGAACGTCTGCACGACAACGAGAAGAACGCGGCATGATGTTATTGACTCATTTTGGATTAAAGGAACGGGCCTTGCATAAACCGACAGAACTTTCTGGAGGACAATCACAACGCGTTGCTATTTCGAGAGCATTGGCCAATAATCCTGAAGTGATCTTGGCAGATGAACCGACAGGCAATCTTGACTCCAAGACTGGAGCGGAAGTCATGAACACCTTGAAAGATATTCATATGAAAGAAGGCAAGACTGTTATTCTTGTGACGCATGATCTTAATCTTGTACATCATGCTGAACGCGTAATCTATTTAAAGGATGGAATGATTGAGAAAATTAAAAAAAGGTGATACCATGAAGAAACTGCTACTTTTACTTATGTTTGTTGTTTTGATGAGCGTGAGCGTTTTTGCCCAAGGGGGAGCATTGCGCTTTGGTATGGTGAACCAGGATCCTGACCCGGTGCGCGCCGGCGATATTGTTGAAGTGCGCTTTAAGGTTGAAAATTTATGGGATGAAACTCGTTATGATGTAGAAGTTGAATTTGTTCCTGAATATCCTTTTACCCTTTATGGAGAGACGGCAACGAAGAATCTTGGACGCGTTGATGGACGAGAGATTGTGTATTTTGATTATAAACTGAAAGTTGATGCTGGAGCCAGTGATGGCGATCATGAAATTAAGTTACGTGTCATGGATGGTGATCAAGGCATATGGGAATTACGTGATATGTTTTTTGTTGATGTTGATCATGAACGCATTGAAGTGAAACCTTATATTGTTTCCAGCAATCTTATGACGGGCGGCAAGAGCGGAAGTTTTACTATCGAAATGGCTAATATTGGCGGCGTGAATGTTGAAGCATTGCAATTGGAATTGCAGCCTAGTGAAGATTATACTCTTTTAAGCACAAGCAATTATGTGTATATTGGTAATTTAGAATTTGATGATACAGAATCTGAAGATTTTACCATTTATGTTGAGGAAGATGTGACGGATGTTCACATTCCTATACGCTTGCAGTATGAATATCAAGATGAACAGTATTCAAAAGAAGATGAGCTTGTTTTACGTTTATTAACACAAGAACAGGCAAAGAAATTGGGACTTGTACAGTCAAGCAATGCGCCTTATATTATTGGCGCGATTGTTGTCATTGTGATTGCCATTTGGGTGATTAGGCGCTATAGGAGAAGATGATGCGCGATTATGTGCGCTTATCTGTTGAATCACTGAAACATCGCGGACTACGAAGCTGGCTCACCATCATTGGAGTTTTTATTGGGATTGCAGCCGTTGTTTCTTTGATTAGTATTGGACAAGGTTTACGCACTGCTGTTGCTGCGCAATTTAATTTTCTGAGCACTGATGTATTGACTGTACAAGCATCTGCTGTCTTTGCCGGACCTCCTGGAACTGGTGTCGTGAATCCTTTGCAGGAAGAAGATGTACATGATCTTGAACAATTGACTGGCGTTGACATGGCAATTGGACGTCTTATTGAAGATACGAAAATAGAATTTAATGGACGTTCTGACTTTACGTATGCTGGAAGTATGCCTGATGGGGAAAAAAGAAGAGAGGTTGAACGCATTGCACAACTGGAATTGGCTGATGGACGCATGCTTGAGGATGGAGACACGCATAAAGTTGTTCTTGGAAGCAATTATGGAGAAACAGACCGTTTTGGTGTTGCTGTGCAGCCACGCGATGACGTGTTTATTCACGGAAAAAAATTTGAGGTGGTTGGTCTTTTAGAAAAGAAAGGAAGCTTCATTGTGGATAACATGATTCTTATGAATGAAGACATATTGAAAGACGTGTTTGATGTGAATGACACTTTGGATTTGATTGTTGTGACATTAGCTTCAGGGCACGAGATGGATGTTGTGAAAACACGAGTTGAAGATTACTTGCGTGATGCTCGCGATGTTGAAAAAGGAGAAGAAGATTTTTCCGTGACGTCACCTGAACAAGAAGCAGAAAGTTTGGATGCGACATTGTTTGCCATTCAGATGTTTGTGTATGTTATTGCAGCTATTTCTTTGATTGTTGGTGGCATTGGGATTGCGAATACGATGTACACTTCTGTTGTGGAGAGAACAAAGCAAATAGGCATTATGAAATCTCTTGGCGCTCGCAATAGCGATATTTTTACGCTGTTCCTTATTGAATCAGGATTGTTAGGTGCTGTTGGAGGGATCTTTGGCATTCTTTTTGGCGTGAGCATTGCGTTGAGTCTTGGTTTTATTGGTAAGACATTCATGAATACAGATTTGTTGCGTGCGAGTGTCCCTTGGACCCTTATCATTGGGGCATTTGTGTTTTCTTTTGTTCTTGGTTCCTTGTTTGGCATTATGCCGGCATTGCGCGCTGCACATTTACATCCTGTGGAGGCATTGCGTAAGACCACATGATCGGAGCGTTATTGGGATATTCCTTGGGAAATTTGAAGACTCGTGCGTTGCGTAGTCTATTGACGATTGTTTCTGTGATGATTGGGATCGCAGCTATTACGAGCTTGATTAGCTTTGGCAATGGTATTTCTTCATACGTGGATGAGATGGCACAAAAAATGGGCAATGACAAAATCATTATTCAACCACGAGGGTTTGGCTTTGGGCCGCCGCCTGTTGATACAAATGTTGTTTTAGATGCTGATGATGTGGATGTTATTGAAGATGTGCATGGTGTGGAAGAGGCTACTGGTGTGTACATTCTTAGCGGTGAAGTTGAATTTGACAGCAAGAAAAAATATGTGTTCATGTTCGGCTCTGACTTTCAGAATCATCCTGAGCTCATTAAAGAAGTGTATGCGTTAACATTATTGGAAGGCAACGAATTACGCGGACGTGAGAAGAATAAAGCATTGTTAGGATATAATTACCAGCTTGCATACAAGATTTTTGAAAAGCCTATGCGTTTACGTGATAAAATAGTTATTAATGACCATCCTTTTGAAGTTGCTGGCTTTTATGATGAAGTCGGGAATCCGCAAGATGATTCCAACGTGTACATTACGAATGAAGCTGCTGAAGAGGTGTTTGATGCGAAGAATTATCATTTCATCCTTGCACGCTCTTCTCCTGGAAGTTCGCCAACAGATGTTTCTGAAAGCATTGCACGTTCCTTGAGAAGACATCGCAATCAAGAACGAGGACAGGAAGATTTCTTTGTACAAACATTTGAACAGGTGATTGCAACCTTTACTTCTATTTTAGGAGTCATTACTGGTGTAGTGGTGTTGATTGGACTTATTTCTGTTGTTGTGGCTGCGGTGAACATTATGAATACCATGTATGCTGCTATCTTAGAGAGAACGAAAGAAATTGGCGTGATGAAAGCCATTGGATCGCGGAATAAACATATTTTATTTTTATTTATGGTGGAATCTGGTATCTTAAGCTTGGTTGGAGGAGTTTTGGGTGTTGGATTAGGCTATGCTGTCTCTTCTTTTGCTGGACAACAAGTTTCGTTAGCAGGATATAGTATCTTTTCTCCCTTGTTTTCTTGGTCGTTAGTTGTTGGCGCGTTGATCTTTTCTTTCTTCATTGGTATTTTATCTGGATTCTTACCTGCGTATCGGGCTTCGAAGTTAGCACCTATAGAAGCGTTGCGGTATGAATAACTATGATGAATGCATCGCTGATTTTTGCAATACCTGTCGGCATAACATCTTCCATGTCTTCAAGTTTTGATTAATATCTGTTTCAAGTATTCTCATTTCATTTTTTGTTTCTCTGATCGCTTGTCCTTGCGCTCTTACTTTTCTCATTTGTTTATATTTTTCTCTTAGTTGGCCCATTTCAGAAAGTTTTCTGTTCAAAAACGCTTCTGTAGCAATTATCTTTTGCTCTATTCTTTTTCTTTGTGCAGACTTGAATGCTTGCAGCCTTTCTAACAGCAATCTTTTATCCTCGCCAAGTAATCTCTTCTTGATTGCTAGCTTTTCTACCGTAATAAGATTTTTTGCTAATCCTATCTTGCTGAGAAGCCAAATGAATACCTTTGGCGGATCGTACTGATACCATCTTACTCCATTCCTATAATCTGAAGTAAAGGTGTGGTGATAGTTGTGGTATCCTTCGCCTAATGTAACAAAAGCAAGAAGCCAATTATTGACTGCAGAATGTTCTCTGGAATATGGTTGTGCTCCGAAGGAGTGCGCCAAGGAATTCACGAACCAGGTGGTATGGTGAGACACAAATATTCTTGTGAGAAATAGGAGAACAAATGCTCCGACGTAATCATTAAAGATCCATCCACCGAGAAGTATGACCCCAAGATTTGTTGCAATCATGAGAGAAAGATAATATTTATGTTGGAACATCACTAACTTATTTTTGAGAAGATCTTGAACAACTGCAGGATTGAGTTTGTTGTGCTTTTTTAGCAACCACAACATATGCGCATACCAAAATCCTTTTTTGATTGAATAGGGATCTTTTTCTGTATCAACAAAGCGATGGTGGATTCTATGATCGTGTGACCATTTTAGAACACTGCTTTGAATTGCTAATGTTCCAAAAAAGAGAAGGAAGGGTTCTACAATTTTATTGAGAGTGTATGCTCGATGTGCATACAATCTGTGGTATCCTGAAGATATACCTATTCCTGAAAGAATAAATATGACTATGGTAGTGATGATAAGCCCTGCATGTGGAGATGATGTATATAAATAGGGGGGTAGCATTATGATAAGCGAAAGATGATACCCTATAAGAAATATTGATGTTGTCCAATCTATGTTTGCTTTATTCACTCTTTTCGCCTTTATTGAGGATGCATCCCTCTATAAATATTCTTCGGAAAAGTTGTGATACATTTATATATCATTTAGCTTTTTTTATCCAAAATGGATATCCAAAAGTATAGTGCTTACGCGCCTTTTGTCGCTCGTATTGGTATTAGTTTAGTTTTTCTTTGGTTTGGTATTAGTCAGTTGATTCATCCTGAAGACTTCAGGGGATACTTGCCTGAATGGCTTCTTGCTCTTGATGTTGCCCGATCGATAGTTTTAATAAATGGCCTTTCAGAAATTCTTCTTGGAGGGCTTTTGTTAATCGGATTCTTGATAAGACCGGTTGCATTGCTCTTGTGTGTTCATTTGCTTACGATTATTGTAAGTCTTGGATACAATGACATCGCCGTACGAGATGTAGGGTTGATGTTAGTGACTATTTCCATTTTTTTAGGAGGTGCAGACAAATGGAGTTTAGATTACAGAAGAAACAAAGCATGATGTTTGTTTTGTTTTTAGTTGGTTTATTTGTTCTTGGATGTACATCCCAACAAGTTGTCGATCAGAAAGATATGGACAATATGGACAACGATATGGATGATGCTATGGGACATGACATGGGCATGGGCGACATGATGGATGATGAGAACATGGACGATATGATGGAAGATCACATGTCAAAATTACCGCCTGGAGAACCTGATGTCACATTCACTCTTACAGGAGCAAACTTTAAGTTCATGATGAATGGTCAAGAAAACCCTGAACTTCGTGTAAAGCAGGGAGACAGAGTACGCATCATGTTTTCTGCTACAGAAGGCATGCATGATTGGGTTGTTGATGCATTTGGCGCAGCAACGCAGCGTGTACGTTCTGGGGATGAGGCTACTGTTGTAGAATTCATTGCTGACAAGACTGGAAGTTTTGAATATTACTGCGGTGTTGGCAGTCATCGAGAACAAGGCATGAAGGGATCGCTCATTGTTGAGTGATTCTTACTTTTTCTTTTTTTTACTCTTATGACCATGACAGATACCAAAGAGTTTTATTATGCGAAGAATAGAGAAGCGTGGAGAGCATGGTTACAAAAGCACCAGGAAACAAAAAAGAGAATATATTTGATACGTTATAAAAAGCACACAGGGCAACCTACATTGAGCAGCAGAGAAGCTATGGAAGAAGCTATTTGTTTTGGATGGATTGACACGATTGTCAAAAGATTAGATCATGAAAAATTTACACAATGTTTTGTATCAAGAACTGAGAAGAGCAGATGGAGTAACAATACTCTTTCTTATGCACGAAGATTGATTAAAGAAAAGAGAATGACTCCACGAGGTCTCAAATTCTATACTTTGGGATTACGAAAGCCTGTCATTGATCATGGACTTCCTCGCAACCCTGACCTTCCAAAAGATTTGGAACATGCATTGAATAAGGATAAAAAAGCGAAAGAACATTTTCTTCATTTCGCACCTTCTTATCGAAGAGTGTATATTTATTGGATTGAACGAGCAAAACGAGCAGAGACACGCCAAAAAAGAATCAAAGAAGTTGTGAAAAGAGCCCATGATAATAAAAAATGGGGAATGTGAGAGAGTAAAAAGCCACCGAGGAGATTTGAACTCCCGACCCCGGGTTTACGAAACCCGTGCTTTCGACTTTCATCTACCGGCTGAGCTACGGTGGCATCATATCTTTTCAAGAAGTTGTTTCTGTGTGTATTTCTGTTGACAGGATGGACAGACTGCTTTTAATTTCCCGCTCTTTTTCACGTAGGTTCCCTTAATCTTCTCGAGAAATTGGGTCTCTACTTTCTCTCCGCACACAGTACATTTCATGCGTAGAAACACAAGCCCCAAGATTTTTAAGGTTATTGATGCTTTCAGATCATATGGAACTCATTGGGGGGCAAGCCATTGTTGAAGGCGTGATGATGATTAGTCCACAGAAAGTAGCTATTGCTGTGAGAAAACCGAATGGAAGAATCACCACAACAACCGAACAACGAACACCATTCTTTCAGAACATACGAAAAATCTATTTCATTCGCGGTATTTTTGCTTTATTAGAAATGCTTCATTTAGGAGTAAAAGGTCTTATCTGGAGTAGCAAACAAACCTTGCCTGAAGAAGAACACATTTCAAGCACGGGCTTTGCCGTGACGATGATGGTTGCTTTTCTGTTAGCGATGGGATTGTTTGTTGCCTTGCCGTTATGGTTAGCACAATTAGTGAGCGAGCAGCATCTTCTTTTTACGTTGCTTGATGGCGTGTTTCGCGTTGTTCTTTTTTTGGGATATTTACTCTTCATTGCACAGATGAGAGATGTGAAAAGATTATTTGAATATCATGGAGCAGAGCATATGGTTGTGCATTGTTATGAAGCGAAAAAGAAACTTGAGATTAATACTGTACGTACATTTCCCACAGCACATCCTCGCTGCGGAACAGCCTTTATTTTCCTTGTACTGTTACTCTCTATTTTTATCTTTTCTCTTATTTGGAGTGATCAGTGGTTGATCAGATTTGGCTTACGCCTTCTTTTTGTTCCTGTCATTGCTGGGCTGGCCTATGAAATCTTGCGCTTCGGAGCCAAACATCAGGATGCGTTGTTCTTTCGTTGGTTGATTATGCCTGGATTATGGTTTCAGAAGATCACCACCAAAGAACCAGACAAGCGACAGATTGAAGTGGCGATTACTGCCTTGCAAAAAGTGATCACCTAATCTCCTTGTTTGAGAACCATAATATTTATATAAAAGAACGATCTTCAGATTTTATTCTTACCACACATATGGTGTTTTTACCATTTACTCCCCACTAGGGGTTGTGGTTTTCAACGAAAAGAGGAACTGCATGCTTTGTCCTTATTGTACTACAGGGGAGACACGCGTCATTGATTCTCGTGAGAATGAACACTCTCTTACTGTACGCAGAAGAAGAGAATGTAGCGGTTGCGATAAACGTTTTACGACTTATGAACGCTGTGAGATGGAATTGACTGTCATCAAACGAGATGGCAGAAAAGAAACTTTTGATCGCGACAAAATGAAGATGGGCATGGTACGCGCTTGCGCTAAACGACCTATCAGCGTCGAAACGATTGATCATTTGACGACGAAATTAGAATCCAAATTACGCTCCATGGGTGGAGAAGTGAAAAGTGAAGCCATTGGCAAACTGATCATGCATGAATTAAAGAAACTTGACAAAATTGCTTATATTCGCTTTGCATCTGTCTATCATGATTTTGATGACGTGCAATCCTTTGAGAAGGAGGCTAAGCTTCTTACACATTAACACAACGAGGTGAAAAGATTATGAGACACACGGCAACAGTCGGAGTAACCACGCATACTCCAAAAAAAGTTACTATTACAGAGAATCAGTTTAAGGTCATTAAAGACAAATATTTACGTGATGCATCTTCTATTGAAGCTTGGTTAGATGGTGTTGCCTCGAATATTGCCCTCGGAGAACTTCTTCATTTAGGAAAGGAAAAAGAAGTGTTTGATGGTGTTGATGTGTTCATTCAAGAAGATGATGTTGGTGAAGGTGAACGAAGCAGGATGTATTTATTGCATCACAATAAAATTCGCTCTGATGAACGACGTAGAAATTTTGAACGTTTTATGAAGAATTTATATGCGCTTGCAGAACAAGATCCACAATGCGCTGAAGTCTATCAACGAGCACGCGAACGCTTTTATAATCTTATGGCTAACTTTGAATTTTTACCAAATTCTCCTACACTCATGAATGCAGGACGTGAATTACAACAATTGTCTGCGTGTTATGTCTTGCCTATTGAAGACAGCATTGAAGGATGGATGGATACCATCAAGAATGCTGCCATTATTCACAAATCTGGTGGTGGAACAGGATTTTCTGCTTGCCGCATTCGTTCTCGAGGATCACCTGTACGAAGTACCAACGGCATTGCTTCTGGTGCTTTATCGCCTTTGAAGATGATTGATGCCATGACGATGCAGATTAAGCAAGGGGGAACACGACGTGGAGCAAACATGGGTATTCTTCCTTATAATCATCCTGATATTTTAGAATTCATTGAAGCCAAACGAACAAAGGGCGTGTTGGAAAATTTCAATATTTCTGTTGCTATTACAGAACAGTTCATGAAAGATGTTGAAGAAAACCATGATTATGAACTTGTTGATCCTTCGACACACAACGTTGTTGGGACGTTGAATGCCAAAGACATGTGGAATCGTCTTGTACAATCGGCATGGGAAACTGGCGATCCTGGTTTAATTATGATTGATCGTATTAACAATACTGATTCTAATCCGACGCCGCATATTGGCTTGATTGAATCAACGAATCCATGTGGAGAACAACCTTTGTTGCCGTATGAACCATGCAACCTTGGTTCCATTAATCTTTCCAAATTCGTTCATAGTGAGGGGAATGATATGGATTGGGAACGATTACGCACGTGTGTTCATACATGTGTGCATTTCTTGGATAATGTGATTGATGTGAATAATTATCCTATCCCCGAGATTGAATTACTATCTAAAGGGAATAGACGCATTGGTCTTGGTGTCATGGGGTGGGCAGAAGCTCTTGTGCTGATGAATCTTTCCTATAATTCTGAAGAAGGCTTAACAAAAGCAGAACAAACGATGAAATTCATCAACGATGAAGCTTTGCGCGCTTCTGAAGAACTTGGACGTGAACGAGGAGTATTTCCGAATTGGAAAGGAAGCATTTTTGATGCGCAAGGACAACATTTCCGCGGAAATAAAGCAAGGCCACGCCATTGTGCACGAACAACCATTGCTCCGACAGGAACGATTGGGATTGCTGCGGGCTTGCAAGGCGCAGGCATTGAACCATTTTTTGCCATTGTATATACGCGATATAATGCAAAAGCTTTGGATGCTATCAAACTTGGAGAGAAACCCAATGAGAGTGACGTGTTCTATGAGATCAATCCTTTGTTTGAGAAGATTGCTCGTGAACATGACTATTTTGGATTGCAACCTGAAGAACTTTGGACGAAAGTTGAAAACAATCACAAGTCGTTAGTGGGCATCGAAGATATTCCTGGACATACTCAACAGTTGTTCTTGACGTCTCATGATTTGACTCCTGAAGATCATGTTAGGATGCAAGGAGCATTCCAGAGACATACCAACAATGCAGTGTCTAAGACGATTAACTTCAATAATGAAGCAAGCATTGCGGATGTGAATCATGCCTATCAACTTGCTTTTGATCTGGGTTGCAAGGGCATTACGATTTATCGTGATGGATCTAAGAGCGAGCAAGTATTGAATTTAACTTCTAAGAAGGTTGCGAAGGCTCAACCTGCTGCGCAGAAAACAACAGAAATTGTTCCTGAAGCCATGATGGAAACTGTGCTGATGAATACGATGCCTCCTAAACAGATGAGTAAGCAAGAGATCATGCAATCTGGAGCGTGTCCTGAATGCAAAGGATCGTTAAAGATTGGAGAAGGATGCTTTACCTGCATGTCGTGTGGATTTTCGGCGTGCAGTGTTTAACTTTTATTTTTTCTTCTTTTTAAGATTATAATACCCACAACAATAATCAAGACCACAGCAATTGTTGTTATTTGCATCTTCGCAGCAGCCCCTGTTACTGGTGATACTTTAGTATCTTCCTTTGGTTGTTCTGGTTGCGTTGTTCCTCCTGTTGGTTCTTTTTGTTGCTCTTGATTTGAAATATACCAAGGTTTACAATTGGCATAGACCTCATGATCGCAGATTAACCCATCTTTGATGCGGACACGCTCAATCGTGTTGTTGTTTTGACGTGCAAATGTCAACACATACACATCTTTTTCCACTTCTTTAATAACTGTATCTTCCGGAAGATTTTTTTCGATATGACTCTGATCGCCATAGAATGCGTATTCAATACCATACGGATCAACGTCCATCATCAAGCCAGCATCTAATCCTTTAAATTTCAATTCTACTTGATCGTTCATGTTGCGGCAATGGATGATTTCTAATTCTGTCGCATCACAGCCAAACTTTGGAATGCCTACACATCTGACTGGTTCTGTTATTTCACAATAGTTTGATGCTTTACAATTCACTTTGGAGATTTTACAAAAGTCAGGATCGCAGTTGGGAAATCCGACAGTGACACGATATTGCGCTGGATAGAATAAGGAACCAAGATGGGAAGAATAAGTTGAGGAAGGAGCATCACTTGTCAATAATTCCTTGTCCCATGCTCCTGTGACAGGAATGGCATATCCCTTTGTAAAGGGAGATTTTGTTTTTTCTGGCGGATTAAATGCCAAGCCTTCGATCTGCACTTTCACGTTGATGTCTTGGGTTTCCATGCTGGATGATCCTTCATTGACAAATGTAAAACTAAATCCTGTTTTGTTGACACATATCATGTTTTCGATGGACCCTTTGCTAAAGGCTATTCCTGACTGTGCTATGAGGATACAAATAATAAACATCAACCAGATTAAGCGCATTTTTGGGATAATGTTTTTTTGTTTTATAAACGTTTGCGTTACTAAGAACACAGTCCGATAGTTTTGATTTCATACGAAAAGTTTGAAATCCATTCGAAAACTGTCCAATATCATCACAACAGAATTGATGAGGCACCAGTTGTATCTTCTGCCTTATACTCTTGATTAAAGGTAGTATCTATCAACTGGCTTGCGCTAGTCAATCCACTAGTTGAATATATTTCATCAGATTTTTGGTAATCCTGTTCCATAGTTGCACCTAAACCATTTCATCTTGAACCCACCCTTGGTGAAGTATTCTTTCTTCGTGGGCAGAAACTGGAATTGTAACCCCTTCGCCTACAGGTTTTTGTATAGATATTTTTCGAAGAAATTTTGATGTCTTATATACATGAGTAAGATGTGTAGATTCGATAGCTGCTTGGTAAAACTGATATTCCCCTTCCCCCTTTGATCCGAGCGTTTTCTCTGGGTTATAAGGATCTGTAAGTTTCATTAGATCACTATATTCATCAAACAGTTTTACATATATCCCGAGGTCATCCTGCCCTGGTTCTTCGATAGGAAGCTTAAGTGTCTCTCTTGCTTCACGTCTGCCTATAACATAATCATGGGAAAATAGTTCTCTTGTTAACATCTGTACAACTTTCTTGATAACATCTTCATCTGAGATATGGCGGCTCATTAATTGTTTTGCGAGAAATGCTATCTGCGCCCTTGATCTTTGCACGGCACCTAAGACTAAGGGGTGTACCGTGTTTCCTAAAAGCTCAAAGACTTTCCGAAGAGATTCCTCTTCTTTGAGATTAGTTTCCTTAGTGGCTAAATCTACGAATGCGTTGACATCCTCAACATTCACTGGAACAATTTGTATTTGCTGCATTTGGTTTTGAACTTTTGGTCCTAACGGGTGTGTGATGGATGGATCTATAGGGCTCAACTGACCCATAGGGGTCATAATGATTTTATTAGCTCCCAACGAAATGAGGGTGGCACAACTAAGAGCCTTGAATGGAATAATTACATTAAACTCATCGCAAAACTCTCTAATTAAATTGACAAGAGCATAACCTGCTATTGTAATGCCTCCCGTGCTGTAGATAAATAAGTCTATGCGTTTTTGTTTCCCTATTTGCATGAGGTGCTTGTGGAACATTGGAAATATGTCTGTAGAGATTGCAGTTTGCATACCATACCTATCACCGGTGATGTAAGTTATTACTTTAGAATCTCGCTTAGTCTCAATCTTCTTAATCAATTCCAGTCGTTCTTTTCTTCCCACTGTATAATCAATAAAAGTATTATCATCTTAAACTTATCGGTTTCTAGATCAAATCTTGGCTCTCATCTCTCGTCTATTAGTCTTCTCACCGCATCAGAAACAACTTCTGCTCGGCTTCTATAACCTTTCTTAGCCGTCTTCATATATTTATCGATTTCTTTGGCTAAATCCTCATGAATACTCACATTGACGTATTTTGCTCTCATTAGACCCTCTTTCTCCACCACAGGTAAACGACAGTTTTATATACAAGTTTTCACGCACAGGTAAATGATAGTTTAGGTGGGATCGGGATGGCATTATCGAAAGGGCTCATTGTTTTCTTGATTATTCTCGGTATTCTGTTAATCTTCTTCCTCAATAGTGAAAGTTACACCAGAGGACAAGTTTGTGGAACACACACAGAAACATATGAAAGCACTACGAAAGGCTGCGATCAAAGAAATAATTGTGAGTGTCTGCATAAAAGCTGGGGAGGTTTAGGCTCTTGTGATTCTTGTGAGTGCACAAGGCAAGTAAGCAACTGTTAAAATGAAAAGCATTATCAGAGTTGTATTATTTGCAATTGGGGCATTAATCCTTCTACTTTCTGGTTGCCAGGGTGGGCAACTTGATCTTTCTCAAGTATCTGAAAAAGATGTTGATAAGCTTGTAAGATGTGATCCGCCTTATATCAGGTTTGCATCAGGATGTTGTTTAGATCAAAATAATAATAGCATATGTGATGCTGATGAAGGAGAAAATAAACCTCTAATAAAATCTCAATCACCTCAAAAAAATGAAAATATAAATTGTGAAAAGCTAGCATACCTTGAGTTTAGTACGTGGTGGGATCACCCAAGAATTTTAAATGTTAGGATTACAAATAATGATGATATAACAACGCCTGCAAGAATGACTATTTCGCAGAGTGGGAAAGAGTATAGCTCAAAAAAGATCTTTATTAATAGTTTTGATGGTTATGAGTATTCTGAATTTTTCCCTTATGATCTCTACCCAGATCTTAATGTAAACGAAAAGATTCTCATTACCTTTGAAGCTATTGACGAAACAGATAATGTAATCTGTCCTGAAGTAACAAATATTGATTTAGAAGCAATGGATGAGAATATGGTACAACTTGTTGATATCTTTATAGATGAATGGTCTATTAATACAGAACTGGCAACCATTGAACCAGGCAATATTCGTTTTGTAATTCAAAATCAAGGTCAGTTTCCCCATGCTTTAAAGATTGCAGACCAACAAGTTGCTATCAATCCGGGTGAATTTGATTCAATCGATATAAGTCTAACACCTGGGGTTTATGAGATATACGATCCCTTGCCCGGAAATAAAGAAAAAGGAATGCATACAAGCATTACTGTTACATAGCCTTTTTTTGCCAATAAAATCTTTCAAATATATTCAATTTTCTTTCACAAAGTTCTTTAAATTCCCTAAGTTCCCTTATTTTTGAATATGATCCTTCTAACCTGAATAACCTCTTCTCATTCTTTATGCTCCTTTCTTCCCATTTCTTGTGTGCTATAATATCAAGATTGTAAGGATTATCCTTCCTTGGAAATGGTGAGAGATAAGAAAGATCAGTAGAATATTTGAAGAGAATAAAAATTAACTTTTCTTTTATATCAATTCTTGCTAATATTTCGGGCAATATCTTTTGTATATAAACAGGGCATTTCAAGAAATTTTGTAAGATTAATTTATCTTTTGCAGTAAAATCAAACTTGAATCTTTTACAAATATAATCTACGAAAATTTTATTGAAATTAAGTTTGTAAATGAAATCCTTAATTTCAATCTTCATAAATTTTCCAACTTTTTTGGAATAAATTTCTCTTTCGTGTTTAGGTATTTCTTTGATACAAGTGATTATCTTCTCTTTTTTTAATTTATTAAGTACTTTAAGATATTGTGAATTTTGCTTATCTGCAACTCCCCATTCTTGGAGAATTGCAGAATATTTTTTAGGATGACCAGATAACAAACTCTTTATTATTCTTTCATCAATTTTCTCTTTAGCTTTACCCTTTTTCACTTACTTTATATGATACATACTTCTTTAAAAAATGTCCGGACATTTTTTAGAAATGTACCTTCTCCGGATATATAAATCTGCCTTTGTTAGAACTAGATATGGACATAAATAGAACTAACAAAGTTTGCAGTATATCACAGAAAAATTATTGTATTTCAGCTAGTTTTCTTTTTACAAAGAGAATAGGAGACAAGAGATGGTATGCCTTTCTACGGGCATCTTTCTTTTTTCTGTCAACGAAAAGAACCTTCTCTTTCATCAGACGATGGATAATTACCTTAGCGTTTGTCTCGCTGATCTTTAATAGCGTCTGGATGTCTAAAAAACTCATTCTTGATGTTCTATACTTGTTCCAGAGTCTCGCATATCTGATAAAGAGCTGGTCTTCTAACATAGTTACACCTTTTGTAACCTATATGGAAAGCCTTATAAAGACTATGCTTCTTCAACATATATATCAGGTTACATTATTTGTAACCTTATTTAACTATGAACCGCACACAACAAGATCTAATCTTAGGATTGATTCTCGCATTGGAGCACGAGTCAGAGATTCAAGTAAACAAGCACGGCATTATTGCTATACTGAGATATGTCTTGCTCCTGGAACAGGACGCAAAATCTCCTTGGATGGGAGGCATTCCATGGAAAAAGTAAGTATCATCTATGACATTGAAACAACAGCCTTACAACCTTTTGATCACGATGCGAGAATAACTGCTATCGGCATCAAAACAGATTCGCAAGAGATCATCATCACCCATGAAGATGAAAAATGTATTCTGGAAAACTTTTGGGGCTTCCTAAAGCAGTTTGATGATTTCAGGCTTATTGGTTTTAATAACTTTGGATTTGATTCACAATGGCTCATTATTCGATCCTTTAAGCATAATATTCCCATTGTTGAGTTTAGTCATAAATCTGTGGATTTGCGTTATGTTTTATCCAACGGCAAAGTTACGAAAGGAACACTTGAAGATTTTTCACTTCTGATTTCCAATAATGGCAAGCACAAAGGAATGAAAGGTTCAACTGCCATTGAGTTATGGAGAAATAACAACATTCAGGAGCTTAAAGAATATCTCCTTAATGATGTTCGTATGACTTATACTATTTTCCAACGCTTACAATCAATAGGTGTTCTCTAATGGATGCGCAAACAAAACTTCAGGAATATGCAAGAGAGTTTACTCCAAAAGTTCTTCTCAAGCTCTTAAAGCCAAATAATGATCTCGCTTTGGAAGAGGAAAAGAAGAACTTCCTTTCAACGATGTGCATGTTCACAAATCGCTTCTCCTTTGAATCCTCGCAAACTGAAGGAAGACCACATCTACCTTACCAGGACGTGATCAAACAATTGCTTCTTATGAGCTTCCATGGTTTCTCGTACAGAAGAGCTAAAACCGATCTTGAAGAGCTTCATAAAAGCAATCTTATCTCTCGAGTGCTTCCTCGTAGCACCTTATGCGATTATGCTAACAGGGAGGAAATAAAACATGTTCTTGAGCAGTTAATCCAAACTTCAGCATTGTTCTTCAAGGAATATGAAGATACTCTCATCATGGATAGCACCTGGTTTGGTCTAAGGATGTATACTGGTGGCTTCAGGAAAGTACATGATAAAACTTCATCCAGCCTTGAAAAATGCAGGAAACTGCATCTTGCCATTCTGAAGAACAGTAAGATCATTACTTACGCTATTCCAAGTTCTGGAACAGCCAATGATAGCCCTTTCTTTCCCTTGATGGTAAAAGGAACACTTAACAATGGCTTCCACATCTCAACAGTGCTTGCAGATGCTGGTTACTCAAGCAAGGAAAATTACTCAACCTGCAAACGTTTAGGTATTCTTGAGGTGTACATTGATTTCAAATCGAATGCACGATTGAAATTAGCTCCCGATGGCATCTGGAAAGAGAAGCTTCGTCTCTTCCAGGAAAATAAAGAGCAATGGGATGAAGCTTATCGATATAGGCAATGCGTGGAAGGAGTGATGTCTGTGATCAAGAAAAAAACAACCAATTATCTTCGATCGCGAAAACCAACATCACAAGATGTTGAATTACTTTTGAAGGCTCTTGTGTATAACTTGACGATTATTGGAAGATACTTCTAAATTTTTTTCTGTTTTAATTTTTAGTAAATTTTTCTCATCAAAAATTATTCCCCTTTTCTTCAATTCTATTAATGAATCATATTTCTTTATCTCATATTCTAATCTCTTGAGATTATGATCCATAATATAATCCCTTTGTACATCCATGATGCCTGTTGTAAACAATGAAAAACCGACTATAAAAAAGAAAGTTTCTAAAATGTTTAATGCTACCTTACCGCTCTCTAAAAACTTATATCCTACATAAAACATGATTATTATGCCTAAAATAGTAAGAAGGAAATCATGCCTAATATATTTCGGAATTTCCATTTTAGCCCATCAACCTTCTTTTTAATAAAGCAATAAAATAACTAACAGTTAACCAAATTATTCCATTAAACATATCACTCTTTAACAAATAATAAAAACCTAAAAAAGCTGCACCAATTATCGCAAGATAATAAAATCCTTCTCCTTTTCCCATTAGATATATCATTACTTTAGTTTTATTTAAGCCTTTCTTACTCATTTAGAGCCTCCAATCTTTTCGGACAGTTTTCGTATATTTTTCATTGTCGGACTGTGTTGTTACTAAGGATAAACATTTAAATATGCTCCACCTTCTTCTCTTTTGATGGCTAACGATTCTTATTTTACCCAGATTAAGAAGCGAGATGGCAGCATTGTTGCTTTTAACCAAGAGAAGATTGCACAAGCCATTTTCAGAGCAGCACAATCTGTAGGTGGCAAAGATTTGAAACTTGCCCATGAAATTTCTCAACACGTTGTTGATTATCTCAAAACCAAACATAAAGAACATTATTTGTTAAGTGTGGAAGAGATTCAAGATGCAGTTGAACGCATTCTCATTGAAGAGGGACATGTTAAGACTGCTAAACAGTATATTTTGTATCGACATGACAGAAACCAGTTACGGGAAGAGAAAGCTGCCTTGATTGGACGTCTTGGTGGAAAAAAACTTTCTTTGAATTCCTTGCGTGTCTTGAAAGAACGTTATTTATTGCGTGATCGTGATGGAAATGTTGTTGAAACGCCTGAAGAAATGTTTCGCAGAGTAGCACGCGCAGTTGCACAAACAGAACGTCAATACAAAAAAACAGATGAAAAAGATATTGCTGAACAATTCTTTCAGATGATGGCTCATCTAGATTTTTTACCTAATTCTCCAACTCTCATGAATGCTGGAACATCAATCCAACAATTATCTGCATGTTTTGTGTTGCCTGTCAAGGATAGCATTCAAGATATTTATGAAACTTTGAAACATGCCATGCTGATTCAAAAAACTGCAGGCGGCACTGGCTTTAACTTTTCTCATGTGCGACCACGCTATTCTCTTGTGCAATCGACGAAAGGACATGCTTCCGGACCTGTGAGTTTTTTACGTGTGTATAATGCAGCAACAGAGGTCATCAAGGAAGGCGGAAAAAAACGCGGAGCAAACATGGGAGTTTTACGCGTCGATCATCCGGATATCTTAGAATTCATTCATTGCAAGGACAAAGAAGGAGATATGCGCAACTTCAATGTGTCTGTGATGGCAACAGACAAATTCATGCGAGCTGTTCAAGAGAATGATGACCATGCTCTTGTAAACCCTATTACCCATAAAACAGTCAAAAAAGTCAGCGCACGTTATATATTTGATTCTATGGTGACGAGCGCGTGGCAGAATGGTGATCCTGGCATCTTGTTTGTTGATCGGATTAACAAAGATAATGCTACCCCTCATGAAGGCATGTTAGAAGCAACAAATCCCTGCGCAGAACTTCCTTTATTGAATTATGAAGCATGCAATTTAGGTTCGATTAATTTAGGAAATTTTGTAGAAGACAAAAAAATCAACTGGAAACGCTTGGCAGAAATTGTTCATTTGGCTATCAGATTCTTAGATAATGTCATTGATGCGAATACCTATCTGTTACCGCAAATTGAAACGATTGTCAAGAAAAATAGAAAAATAGGCTTAGGGGTGATGGGTTTTGCAGACATGCTGGTAAAAATGAGAATTCCCTACAATTCAAAAGAAGGCGTGGCAGTGGGAAAACTTGTCAGTAAATTTATCCGTCAAGAAGCTGATGCAGCATCGATGAAACTTGCAGAAGAACGAGGTACTTTTCCTAACTGGGAAAAGAGCGTTTACCATCGACGCAGTTCTCATTTCAAGAAAAAACATATGAAACTACGGAATGCCACACGCTTAAGCATTGCTCCTACAGGAAGCATCAGCATGATCGCCGATTGTTCAGCAGGCATTGAACCGTTGTTTGCTTTAAGCTATATGAAACGCGTGATGGGTGGAAAAGAATTCTTCTATGTCGATCAAAACTTCAAAGAAGCTTTAGATGAGCAAGGATTGAAAACAGATGAACTTGTTGAAGATGTAGCCAATCAAGCCAGCATTCAACACATTGAGCATATTCCCAAAGACATTCGTAGAGTCTTTGTGGTTGCTCATGATATCAGCCCGGAATGGCATATTAAAATGCAGGCTGCCTTTCAAATGTATGTCGATAATGCGATCTCAAAAACAGTTAACTTTCCGAATAGCGCCACCATTAAAGATGTTGAACGCTTGTACATGATGGCGTGGAAAATGGGATGCAAGGGCATTACCTTATATAGAGACCGCAGCAAACCGGAACAAGTGATTCATTTACAGTCACATTAAGTGAGGGGGGATTATGGAAGAAGGACTCGTCCATGTGTATACTGGAACAGGAAAAGGAAAAACAACGTCTTCTTTAGGGTTAGCTTTGCGTGCTGTTGGACATAATTTAAAGGCGTGTATGATTCAGTTCATGAAGAGCGGAGATACAGGAGAATTATTTGCTGTTGAGAAATATCTTCCGGGCATTAAGATCATTCAATGTGGGAAAGAAGCGTTAGATGAAAAACAGATGAAGATCTTTGGTTTTGAACAAGAACAAGAGAAGCACCATGAAAATAAATTAACTGAAGATGAAGTGTATGTGTTTTTGCCTGATGAAGAGGAACGAGAATCAGCACGACGAGGCTTAGAATTAGCAAAACGAGTTGTTCTTGCCGGGGAATATGATCTTGTTATTCTCGATGAAGTGAATTGCATTTTAGATAAAAAACTGATTGATTTGAAAGAGATCTTAGAACTTATTAAACAGAAACCGAAACAGGTGGAACTTATTTTAACTGGCAGAGGAGCTCCACAAGAGTTGATGGATGTTGCTGATTATGTTTCTGAAATCAGACGCATAAAACACCCGTATGATCGTGGTGTGTTAGCGCGCAAGGGAATTGAATACTGATGAAAGGACGAGCCCTTATGACACTTTCAGAACAATGTCATCGCACATGGCTGAGCAATGTTTTTAATATTCATCGAGAGCCTCGTCTTGGAGGCATTGATCTTGCAGATCGAGAACTTGGAATAGAATTGAAATGCAGATATGATCGATGGAGCCCGCATTTTACCATTCATGCTTATCAGCGACGTCAGTTTCGAGAACAAAATGTTGGTGCACGACTGTTTTGGGCGTTTTTACTCTATGGATTAAACAAACCTGCCGAAAAAATTCGTGGTTCTGACATTGCTCCTTATGTTTCTCAACGTGATTGCTGGATTCTTCCGTGGCAATGGGTTGGTCAGTTTCCTGTGTGGTATCCTAAAACAGGACCTTATATTTATGTCAGCAAAAAAGATTTTCCTACTAATGGATATTTTAAAGAAATGGATGTTGAAGGCGGACGTCTCTATGTTCCACGCAACGAATCTGTGTTAGAAGAACGACTTTCTGTTCCTTTTTGATTATTCTACAAAATATTCTGGTTTTGATATTTCTACAATGTTTTTCTTGAGGAAATTCAAGATCGTATCTTCATTTCTGAATCCTATTAATTCGTCTATTTGTTTTCCCTTATGGAAAAAAATGATGTGAGGAATCGTCATGATACCAAATTTGTTAAAAAAATCTTCATTCCCTTTCATGTCGATTTCATAAAAATCAATGTAATCCTTGTCTTTATACATTTCACTGATCTTTTTCAAGATAGGATGCAATTTTTGGCATGGTTGGCAGTTTTTGCCTGAGAAATCAACAACAACCATCTTTTTGCTTTTTTTAACCTTCTGTTCGAAGTCTTCTTTAGTGATTTGGTGCATTCAACCATCTTTCTTTTTCTCTTTTTAAGCTTTCTTGTGGGAAAGTATTGATGTTAGAAAAGAAGTTTTTTAAAGCCAAAAAATGGCCTCTTTCTATGGTTTCGCCCAAAGACATAGGAAAGAAGAATGTCCTGAGAGATGGAGATACACCAGATCCTCAAGGATTGCCTGAGGTGCAGGGCTATGACTTTAACCAAGGCATTGACTGGGAACAGATCATTGATCAATCGGCTGTTACTGGCTTTCAGGCGACGCACTTAGCCAAGGCTATTAATCTTATTAAAAAAATGCGCAAGGAGAAATGCACGATCTTTTTAGGGTATACATCCAATCTTGTCAGCTCTGGGTTGCGTGATATTTTTCGTTATTTAGTAGAACATAAATTCGTAGATGCTATTGTAACTACGGCGGGTGGTGTTGAAGAAGATATTATCAAGTGCATCAAACCTTTTTTGATCGGTGATTTTGCAGCTTCTGGAAAAGAATTACGTTCCAAGGGTATTAATCGCGCTGGCAATGTTTTCATTCCCAACTCACGCTATGTTGCTTTTGAGAAGTTTCTCGTCCCTTTATTACAACAGATGCATGCAGAACAGCAGAAAACAGGAAACATCATCTCGTCTCGACAGTTTATTCATCGGTTGGGAAAGGAAATTAATGATGCCTCTTCCATTGCGTATTGGGCTCACAAGCATAATATTCCTATCTTCTGTCCAGCTTTGAGTGATGGATCGATGGGAGACATGACGTACTTTTTTTCCTATGAACACCCTGATTTCAGAGTCGATTGGGTGCAAGACATTCGAGAATTGAATGATCTGGCCATTACGGCGGAGAAAACAGGATTGATTATTTTAGGAGGGGGAGTGATGAAACATCACATCCTCAATGCCAATATGATGAGGAACGGGGCAGATTATGCTGTGTATATCAATACCGGACAGGAATTTGATGGTAGCGATTCTGGAGCACGACCTGATGAGGCTGTGTCCTGGGGAAAAATTTTGCCTGCTGCTGACTCGGTGAAGGTCGTTTGTGATGCGACGATTGCTTTTCCTTTAATTGTTGCCAAGACGTTTGCCCAAGAAAAAATAGAAAAGTTTAAAAAGTAAAAATGATATTTAGATAGTATAATTTTAAAAGAGTGCAACAAGAAATGAACCGCAACGTTGTCTTTGGTTTTGGACCACAGTTAGTTCTCGATCTTCATGGGTGCAATCCTGAGAAGCTCAAGGACCAGGTGTTTATTCGGCGTCTTCTGAATGAACTTCCCGATCATATTTCCATGACCAAGATTCATGATCCGCATGTTATCTATTATCCTGGAGGCGGAGAAGAAAGTTTTGACAAAGGCGGCGTTTCTGGGTTTGTGTTGATTGCCGAATCTCATATTGCCATTCACACGTTTGTTGATCAAGCATTTGCGTTTGTAGACATTTTTTCTTGCAAGGATTTTGATCAAGCGAAAGCAGAACGCTATTTAGTTGAACAATTAGAGGCCACGAAAACAGACAAAAAAACCTTTCCACGAGGACGTGAATTTCCCAAAGAGGTTGCTATTGTTGCTCCTATCATCCAGAAAGACAGAAAAGCTGTTGAAGAACGTGATTTTAAGCGCGTTCTGAAAGAATAGTTCTGATTGTTGTGTTTGAGTTGATAAATCTTTATTAAGTTTCTTTTGAATGAGATGTTGGGGGAAACTATGCCAACAGAACTAAATGGATGTCTTGTTTCTCAGGAAATTCGAGATCTTTTGGAACGTGGACAGATTTTGACTGCTGGAGCATATGAATCACGCATTCAACCTGCTTCTTTAGATGCTATTATTGGTGATGAAGTGTTTGTTTTAGATAATGACACGCATAGTTTGTTTAAACCACGAAATACAAATGAAACTGTTTATCGAAATCTTCTTGAATTACCTGCACCTAAACGGCGAGCTGTCTCTATCGTGAATGGCTATGAACTGAAAAGAGGATCAACATATCTCGTTCCTTTAGAAGAAAGAGTTCGTTTGGGAGATCTTGCTTGCATTCGATCTTCTCCTAAAAGCACAACAGGAAGAATTTTTTTGAATACACGCATGATTGCAGATTACGGCCCTCATATTAATGAAGTTGTTCATTCAGACGACGATCGAGAACGCATGTTATGGCTGCAATTACAACCTTTGGCGTTTAATGTGATTGTCTATCCTGGCATTTCTCTTAGTCAACTACGCTTTTTGACAAGTTTGGATGCACAACTTCCTGTTGAAGAGGCACGACGGTTACAAACTACGCAGCCATTTCTTTTTTATCGCACATCTGGAGGATTAGTTCCTACGTCTCACTCAGGGTACAGTGAAGGATTGGATATGCATCTTGATTTATCGGGAGTTTCTACGGAGGGTATTGGTGGATTACGCGCACGACGTAATCCCGATCCTCTTGATCTTAGTAAAAAAAATAATCACAAACCTGAAGAATATTTTGAACCTTTGAAAGCTGACGCGCAAGGAGAAGTGATTATGCGACATGGAGAATACTATCTCTTTTCAACAAAAGAGGTCTTGAATATTCCTTCTGACCTTTGTGTTGAGACTGTTCGTCATTCTGCTCAGTTTACAGGCTCGATAGAATTTGCAGGTTTTATTGACAATGGGTTTCTTGGTGATCTTGTGTTAGAACCACGATCAGATGAAATTGCGGATATGACCCTTACTGATGGTATGGCTATTGGCGCCTTGAAGGTTTTTCGCACGCACACACCCGATAAATTATACGGGGAAGGTTCAGGAGCCAGCTACAAAGGGCAGTTTGGACCACGCACGGCAAAATTCTTTAGAGGATTTGATTTTGGCCATGCCGCTAAAAATTATGATAAACTTGATCGTGAAGTCTTAGTTCAAGATGCACGAGTGTTGCAACGCTATCATACAATTCCACAAGGATTTGAGTTTATGGATGGTGAACATGCTGAACAATTATTTACAACTATTCGACAAGGTTTTACACATTCTCGCTATCATTGTGAAACTGATGAACGCGTGTTACAACCTATTCCTTATGTCATTTTGTTTGGACCTGACAGAACTGTTTTTTCCTACGTACGATCCTCAGATATTCAACAATATGGGGATAAAAGATTATTTGGCAATCATTCTCTTGGTGTAGGAGGTCACATTCAGAAAAAGGATGGTCCTCATTTCATCGATAATTGCATACAACGGGAAGTATTTCGGGAAGAAATGGGATTTAGTGAACAGCAAGGCACTCCACAATTTATGGGAACACTATACTGCACAGATCGAGAGGTTGACCGTGTTCATTTTGGATTGGTTTATGCTCTTCATACTGTGGGAGATATGGGGCCTATTGAACGATCGATTGCATCATGGGAAATGAAATCTCTTGACGACCTTCTCTCATCAGATCGTACTGCCTATGAAGTATGGAGCCAGAATCTTATTCCTCATTTACCAGAACTTTATAGAAGATCTATCTAGACTTTGTGAGATATTCTAAAGCTATATGGCGAATATGTTGTTGCATGCCGTCGATGTCTCCTTTTTTGTATTCAACTAAGACCATTCGACCTTGTGGATAAGGATCTAATCTTGCAATTGTTCTGAATGCTTCATTGACTTTTGTATGAAAGTCTCTTCCTTTGAGATCAATAAAGTCTTGTGTTCCTTGGCCGAATTCTCCTATTGTTCTTTCTAATCCAATTTCAACAGGAACATCAAGAACAAATGTTAAGTCTGGAACTAAATTTCCTGTAGCAAGTTTGTTGATCTTATGAACATCATCTAAAGGCAATCCGCCAGCATATCCTTGATAGACAGTTGTTGAGTCATAAAATCTATCTGAGAGAATAACTTGTCCTTTTTCCAATGCAGGCCGAACTATTTCAGTTACATACTGCGCTCGAGCTGCAGAGAAAAGTAATAATTCTGTAATAAGAGCTTTTTCAACACCAGGTGTTAGAATTATTGCTCGTACTCCTTCGCCTGTTTCTGTGCCACCTGGTTCGCGTGTGAGCACGACATCATACTTTTGTATTTTAAGATAATCTCCCAACAGACGAATTTGTGTTGACTTACCTGAGCCTTCTCCGCCCTCGAATGTGATAAATGTACCTTTACTCATGTTGTTCCATTTCTTTCTTCAAGAGTTCAAAATGGTGCTGTAACAATGCCTTTAATTTTCCTTGCAATTCTCCACCTTCACGCGTTAATTTTTCTGTCCCTTTCTCTTTATCTCCTGTAACAAATCCAAAAGGTTTGTATGTTTCTAGATGATCTAAGAGTCTTGGAGTCGTTGCTATCAAACTTGATAACATTTGCAATTCAGGTTCGCTAAAAAAGAAGGTGTCAATCCTGTAGTCTTTTAATGCCTGAATTGTTGTTGGTGCTAATCTTTCTATCATGTCCATCTGTGCTTTAGCATACATCTGGATTTCTCGTTGTGCATGAGGGTCTACACGCAATCCAAAATAGTGACACCAATTATGAAGTGTTCCCATTCTCCATCGAGGAGCATAAAATCCTACTCCTTTTGTTCCACGAATGTCATCTTCTGGAACGTTGAGCTCTCGCAATCTATCAGTAAGTTCTTGTTGACGCAATTCCGCTTTAATAAGAATATCTTGTGCTGTGCGTGCTGTTTCTGCAAGAACCTCTCCTCTTCCTTGTTTGTTGACGGCGCTTTGCTTTGCCATCTCATTTATTCCAGGCAAGAAAGGGACATTTCCAACTACTGTTTCCCCCATGAAACTGTGATTTGTTAACGTACGATGGCGACCTGCTTGACGTGGATCTACAAAGACTGGCGCGTGACCTTCAAAAGCCACAACGACGTGTTCGGAAGGCGTGGTGTGACGGTGGCGCATGAGATAGCGAATCAAGTGTTTGTCTTCGGAGACACGACGTGTACCTGAACCATAACTAATGCGTGCTGTTTCTGCAGGCGTGTGATCATCACCCATGTAGTCAATCGCTTGCACCATTCCATTGTCTTGGTCATAATTTTCTCTCACAAAAAGAATCTTCTCAAAAGCAACACTTGTAACACGACGTGTTTCTTGAGGCTGCCATGATGGCTTTGGATAACTATTTTTCATTACTTCTTCATCAAGAGGCATCGTTAACTTCAAAGACGATTTTTCCTTTTTTTGAAGGACTTCAGAGGCATAAGGAGCTACATTTCTTGCTGCCTGTTCCATCACGTCCAAATATGCATGAAGCGTATCGTGTGGTTGATCACTTTTTAACGCACGTTTCTTTTCAACGAAATGCATTAATGAAGGAAGATCAATTCTCCAAAAGAAGACTGTATCATTGTTGAGCTCGAGATAAATACGCGACAGCTCTCTTGTGAGTCCTATCTCTTCCCCTATAAGTTTTTGGTAATCAGCATAGCTTGATGCTCGTGATTGCTCAATGAGATGACGTGCTTCTGTTGCTTTTTCTGGATCTCCTAATTTAGTGATTAAAGTTTCTAAAGAAGGAATATGCGAAGAGTCAATCATGACAGAATATCTTCCTGAATATTCATTCACGCTTGCGCGTGGTTCATACACCATGTGAAGCGCATCCGTTATGCTTGATTGAATCTTAAATCTTAATTGAACTGCTTCGAAAGGTTCAGCAATGCTACGTGTATGCATGTAACTAAAAAGATCAGGAAGACTTGGTTTTTCAGGAAAAATTTCTGCTCCACAACCTGCAGTTGCGACACGAGCAACCATCTCATCTCCACCCATATAATCGATGAGGGCGATATGCTCTTCTCCAAACGTCGGCTGTATATGGTATAGCATGTGCTCTGCAGCAGGCACAACTAGTCGTTTTGTTACAGAAATTCCATAAGGATGTTCAATTTGCTCAGTCATTTCTACCCCAAACTTCTCTTTTTTTATTTTCTTATATAAACACTGTTGTTATGAACTAGTTATATTTTTTTGTCGCAGAGAAGTAAAGAATTTATGATGCTTTTGTATGCTTAAATATTTTTGCTGCTTCAACAAATCCATGAAACATAGGCGATGGATCTTCTAAACGAGACTTGTATTCTGGATGTCCTTGTGTTGCACAGAAAAAATTGTTGTTGAGCTCTATGAATTCCATTAATTTTGTGCCGTCATTTCGTTCGTGATATCCTGAGAAGATTAAACCATTTTTTTCTAAGAGATCAATATATTGTGGATTTTGTTCATAGCGATGGCGATGACGCTCTAAGATTGCATTCTCGAGAGGAGTTTTTCCTATGCGCATCCGTTCTCCATCGTACTCTAATGCGTGCATTCTTTCCTGATCACGGTGCAGACGACCTGTTCGATGATACAACTGATGAATTTTTGTGTTGGGTTTGATGGTTGCTGCGTATGCTCCTAATCGTAGTGTGCCACTTATTTCTGAAATTCCTTTCTGTTCTGGCAACATATCAATCACTGGATGAGGAGTTTCGGCATGAATTTCCGTTGAGTTCGCTTCTTTGAGGTTGCAGACGTGACGTGCAAATTCGATAACGGCAAGCTGCATGCCATAACATAATCCCAAAAAAGGAATATTTTGTTCACGCGCATATTGAATGGCTTTCATCTTTCCTTCCACTCCTGTTGATCCAAAACCACCTGGCACGACAATGCCATCAAATACATTTAATTTTTTGACTGTTTCTTCATTTTCTTCGAGTGTTTTTGCATCAATCCAGGTAATTTTCATTCCCACGTTCAATGCTGCTGCAGCGTGCGTTAATGCTTCTTTTACCGAGATGTAGGAGTCTGTTAGTGTATAATCTCCAATGTCCATATACTTTCCAACCATTGCTATATTCACATGTTCTGCAGGATTATCAAAGACCTGCACCAATCGTTGCCAATTTGTCCAATCTGGCTGTTTCCGAGGTTCGAGATGCAGTTGATGCAATATCTTTTCTCCTAATTTTTCTTTCTCAAAATTTAAGGGAATGGCATAAATAGAATTTTTAATATCTGGAGCGGAGATCACATGATCAGAATCAATGTTAGCATATGTTTCAATTTTCTTTTTACGTACAGCATCTAAGGGTTGCTTAGCACGACATAAAATAAAATCAGGAAAAATTCCTTGTTCTGTCAATAATTTAATTGCCATCTGTGTTGGCTTTGTTTTCATTTCTTCAATATGACTCGGAACAGGAAGATAGGACACAAGAATGTAGATGACATTGTCTTTTCCTAATTCACGCTCGAGACTTTTTGCTGCAAATAAGAAGGGAACGTTTTCATAATCACCAACTGTTCCTCCAATTTCTATCAAGGCAATATCGTGACCAGCTGCTGCTTCTTGAATTCGTCGTTTAATCTCTTCAGGCACATGAGGGATAAACTGCACGGTTTTTCCCAGATAGCCGCCTTTCATTTCACGATCGATGATTGCTTTGTAAATTTGACCAGAGGTCATGCAATTCTTTTTTGGAATATCCTTGTTGAGAAAGCGTTCGTAATTGCCTAGATCTTGATCAATTTCTCCACCATCATCGGTGACCCAGACTTCTCCATGCTCTGTCGGGCGCAGTGTTGACGCGGAAATATTCAGATATGGGTCAATCTTTATTGCGGTGACGTTGTAGCCATATTCTTGAAGAATTTTACCGATGGATGCAGTTGCGACGCCTTTACCGACGCCAGAAATAACTCCACCACACACGATGATGTATTTCGTGTTCTCTTTTTTTTCAGTATTCTGGTGCACTTCTTACAGAGATGAGAACTACTATTAAAACTTTTCTTTGATCAAGAATATATTATGCTATTTTACGCTGGGCTTGTTCGTACGTGCAGTAATTTGCAATGTACCCCTTCGCATCTTCCCAAAGGCATCCTTTTTCTATAATGGTGTTGAGAATTATGTCTAGAAGTGTGCTGTGCATGTAAGGAATCTCTCCCGAAGGAGAATGTTGTTTAAAATGAAAAACCGGTTCTGGCCATTTGCGGTTGTCAAGCATCATTTGCTGAAGACTATAGAAATCATTATGAATACATATTCTTGGGAGCGGTGCACGATACCTATCAAAAACTACTTTCAGAACGTCCTGTTCTCTGGGAGTCAATGTTATTGTCTCTACATTCATCGCTATGATCTCACAGGTGATATTAAAAAAAGACTTTCATCATATATAAAGATATCTACATCTCTTCTAAAGGTTTCATATTGAGTAAGAGAAGTCCTTGCTGCAACACTGTTTGCACTGCACGAACTAACATCAGTCTCGCAGAACGTGTTGGTTCCGTTGCTTTGAGAATAGGATGCGTGACATAATATGTGTTGGTCCTTTGTGCAAGATCAAGAAGATAGCGCGTCACTATACTTGGTTTGTAATGAAGCATGGCTTCTTCTAATGCCTGTGGAAATTGACCAAGATGCTTGATGAGTTGATGTTCTTCTTGATCGTATACGTCATATTCTTTTATTTTCTTTACTGTTGATGCCTTGCGTAAAATAGAGCATAATCGCGCATGCGTATATTGCAGATAGGGACCTGTTTCTCCTTCAAAGCTGAGGAATTTATCCATGTCAAAGATGATGTCGTTGTTTCGATCATTAGATAAATCGTTAAAAATAATAGCTCCTACGCCGACTGCTTCTGCGACTTTGTCTTTATTCTTTAATGTAGGGTTTTTTTCTCGGATAATCTTCTTAGCGAGATCAATGGCCTCTGTCATGATATCTTCCATGAAGACAGTTTTTCCTTTTCTTGTGGCGAGTTTTTTACGATCCTGATCGAGATACAACCCATGGGTGATATGAACACAATCTTTTGCCCATGCGTATCCCATCAATTCTAGAATTTTGAAGAGTTGCTGAAAATGTAATTTTTGTTCTGAACCTACTTCATACAAGAGTTTATCTGCTTTGTAGGTTTTTTTCCTATAGATCGCTGCAGCTAGATCGCGTGTGATATAGACTGTTGCTCCATCTTTTTTCTTGATGATGGCTGATGTGAGATCATACTTTTCAAGATTGACAATGTGTGCACCTTCGCTTTCTTCCAACAAATGCTTTGCTTCGAGCTCTTTGAGCACTGTATTCATCTTTTTATTGTAAAATGCTTCTCCTTCATACGATTCAAAATCGACATTGAGCATATGATATATTTTCTTAAATTCTTTTAAACTGAGTTCTCTGAATGTTTTCCAGAGTTGCATAGCTTCCTTATTTCCATCTTCTAGTTTTTTGAACCATGCTCGCGCTTCATCTTCGAAGGAGTCATTCTTTTCTGCTTCTTCATGGAACTTGACATACAACTTCAGGAGATATTTGATGGGATCTTTCATCAATTCAGTTTTCTTTCCCCACTTCTTGTATGCTGTTATGAGTTTTCCGAATTGTGTTCCCCAATCCCCTAGATGGTTGACACGTATGACTTTGTATCCTTGCGTTATAAGGAGGTGATGCAATGCATTTCCTATGATGGTTGAGCGGAGATGGCCAATGCCGAATGGTTTTGCAATATTGGGAGACGACATATCGATGACAATTGTTTTTCCTTTCCCTAAGGTTGAATGACCATATTTTTCTTTTTTCTTCAATACTTCTTCCAAGACTGCACGAGCACTTACTCCCTTATTCAAAAAGAAATTGAGATATGCCCCTTTCACTTCAATCCTTTCTATAAATGATACTTTGATCTTTTGAGAAAGAGACTGCGCAATCTGTTGTGGGGATTGCTTCATTACTTTCGCTAAAGTAAAACATGGTAACGCGAGATCTCCCAAGGAAGCATCTGGTGGAACTTCAAGAAGGGATTCAACATCAGCATTCACCTGTTTTTTCAGAATACGTGCTAGCTCTTTTTTAAAATCCATAATTAAAAAGGAGAAGAAGGACTTTAAATGTTTATCTGCACTTATTTGACATTATTACCATTTGGCATCATCTTGGAAGCATCATCGAAATTCTTCCATTGCGCGTCAAACATACTTTCCATTGCAGATGCAAAATACGGCGTGGTGACCCAGACCCCTACGTCATAGGTTGGATGGACATCATCGTCATTCAACACCATAAACATCAAGTCTTTGCCGTCTACAATGCAGAATCGTGCATCCATTTTGTTGGCGTGCTTGACTTCTGCAACTTTGGAAATTTCTTTGATTGCTTGCGCAGACTCTTTCGTTATTGGCGCTGCAATACGAATTTTAACACCTTTTTTCTTCAAGCGCTCTAATTCTGGTTTCAAGGCTTCAACTTTGCGAATAAGACCTTTTGATGTCGTGACTAAGGTCACTGATTTTTGCGCGCCTTTGACCATGGTTTCCAAGTGCGTATAAATATTATGTCTTCCGCGAATAGCCCCTGACAAATCAGTAGGCTCGATAAATTCTATACCTTGTTTATGCAATACTTTTAATTCATCAAGAACGTCTGTTCCTTTCAAATCTTCCAAGCGCTTGACACGATCATTTGCATGCTCCACGAAGAACTTTTTTACACGTTCAACAACTTCTGCTGGCTCGACAGCAATATATTTGATTGGCTTGCCTAATTTCATCACGACAAAACCTTTGCGTTCTAAGGACTCAAGAACATCATATGCACGAGAACGGGGAACATTACCAATGTCAGAAAGTTCACCTGCAGTTGAAACACCACGAGAGAGAAGGGCTGTCCAAATTCGGACCTCATAAAGATTTAAACCGAAGAGATTGCGTAATTTATTTAAAAAATCGTCTTTAACAATCATTCGTTCCCCTCCCAGGATCACCTACTTTTTTTCAAATGTGTGCGTAAAACCTCTTTTTCTGCAACATCTCGGTTTTTACTATGAGTTAATAATATCAAGAACCACTATATAAATATTATTATCCTCAAGTCGTTATATGATGTTTCTTTTTCACGTGTTGACACGTTGTCGCTTCTTCTGAATTTGATAGATTCGTTCGAGATCTTGCAATGTATTTGCATCTTCTGGTGTTTTTTCTTCGAGACGTAATGACTTAAAGCGCGGGAAACGCAATGCATATCCTGATTCATAGGTTGGACTTTTTTGAATCTCTTCATAGGCCACTTCCACCACGATTTTTGGCTTGACGATGACAGATCTTCCTGCTTTCGTGATGATCCATGGCTGCAACAACTTCGATACTTGAGCAAAGGTTACTCCTTGCTCTTCTTTTTCTTTCAATCCTGTGCTGACCATGCCGCACGGAAGGAAGGTTGAACCTGAACGACAAGCAAGAACATATGATGTTAACATTCCCGCTCGCTTTCCTGTTCCTGCCTCTGCTCCCACAATGACGAGATCTAAGGGCTCTAAGACGGGCTTTAATTTGACCCATCCTTCGACATATCTTCCTGGTTTATACTTGGCATCTAGCTTCTTAATCATCAATCCTTCATTGCCGCGCGCCAAGGATTCTTTGTAGAATTTTTCTGCTTCTTTCACAGAGTCAGTAATCAGTTTCTTTGTCATCACTATGACACTTTCTTTTTCTGTGACAATTTTTTCCAGACGTGCACGACGCTCATCTTGTGTCAGATGCATCAGTGATTTACCTTCATAATAGAGAAGATCAAAAATATTGATTTCAATAGGGAATTTCTTTGCCATTTCCTCGATATCATATTTTCGTTTAATACGCTGAGAGATATTTTGGAAGGGTAAATGCTTCTTTGTTTTCTGATCAATGCCTACTGCTTCGGCATCTAAAATAAAAGAATCACCTTTGACACATTTTTTGATAACGTCGACAACATCCGGGAATTGTTTGGTGACATTTTCCAAACGACGCGTGAATAATTTGATCATATTTTTGTTTTTATGAATTTGCAAACGAAAACCATCGAGTTTGTATTCCAACATTGCCGGCTTGCCTACGGCTTCAAATGCCTCTTTGATATCAGCAATCAACAGTGCTAACATCGAATGAACAGGTTTTCCCAACGCAAGATCCACCTTCTTTAACGTATTGTTTCTTGCATGCACGGCAACTTCCCCATAGTCGCTGCTCATATGAAATGCATTTTCTATTTCCTTGGCATCTTGGTTATATGCTTGAGCGATCGCATCACGTAGGATACCAGATGCTACTCCAATGCGCAGTTCTTCAAGGACAGTACGCACAATAAAACGTGCTTCTTCTGGCGATGCGGATGCTAACAATTCTGCTACTAAAGCAACTTTTCGTTCTACTGTCCCTTCACCTTCGAGTTCTGCAAGTTTGCGAATATTCTGTATCACTTTATCGATTGTCAATCGCGCTTGTGATAGTGTTGTTTGTTTTTTTCTTTTGATGAGCTCTTCAACAACAATGCCTAAATCTCCTTTTTTGCTCCATATTGTTTCAATTTCTCCTGTTGATGTTCCTGTGACTTTTGCTATGGCTTTTATCATTAATCTGGAACTAAATCCAATTTTTCGTTCATCCCACTGTGGAAAAACACGACCTTGCAGCAAACAAATCATATCCCGGATTTCGTCATCTGGAACTTTTTTCAGAAATATTGCAATAATCTCTGTTTTTTCTAATCGTTTAGTTGTTTCTTCCAACGCATGATACACACCCACCAGCGCACGATAATCCATGAAAAGTTATATATAGAGGGTTCATTTAAACTTTGTGTATGAATGTTGACACTGCCATTCGCGGGAGAAGAAGCTGTCATTCGTATCAACAGAAAGATGTTCCTCTTGATGTTCTTGGAGAACTTCTTGAAGCAGGAACGTGTGCTCCTTCTGCAGGCAATCTTCAAAGCTGGCATTTTCTTGTGGTGAGAGATGCGTCTAAACGAGAGAAACTTGCTGCGATGAGCCATGATCAAACGTGGATGAATGAAGCGCCCGTTTATATTGTCGTGTGCAATGATCGTGATGAGATGATGCGATGGTTTGGAGAAGAAGGCGTGTTGTATGGCAGCCAGAATTGCGCTGTTGCTGCTGGATTGATCATGATAAAGGCAGAATCCTTAGGATTAGGAACGTGTTGGGTTGGGGGTTTTGATGTTGATAAAGTACAGGAACTTCTTGACATTCCCGGGCATATTATTCCTGAGATCATTATTACTGTTGGTTATCCCAATCGCTTGGAGAAAGATGATGAACGACGCTCTCTTCATGATGTGATTTCTTTTGAGAAATTTGGTGGAAAAGCTGATCTTAAATGGATACCTTTGAACAAACAAGTGAAGAAGTTAGCCCAGAAAAAAGATGAAGTGATCAAGAAAGGAAAAGAAACATTGAAGGGATTGGAAGAGTTAATGAAAGTCAAAGAGAAGGTAAAAAAGAAAGAATAATAAGAATAGTTCCTTTTTATGAATAGATGAAATACGATGTTTTTTCAAACAGCGGAAAAGCAGTAGCATCTTCTGACAAACAGGAAGCTGTTCGTTTGGAAGGCAGAGTTGCTATTATTGATGAAGTTTTAAAAGAAATAGGATATTCTGAAGGATACCAAAACTATACAAATTATGTTCAAGAGATGATGAAGGATTTTAGCGGAAAATACATACCTTTTCTAAATCGTGTTGAGGAATTAGCGAAAAAGCGTGGATGTTGAACCCAATTATTTTCTTTCATATCTTTGGTTATCACGGCCATACAGTTTTTCTCTTACCATACGCTCCCATTCAGCATCTAAATTAATTTTCTCTCGGTTTGCAAGACATATTAATGTAAAGATCATATCTGTTATTTCTTGATCTAGACTTCCTGGTTTTTCATCTGCCTTTTTCTTTTTTGGACCATATATGTGGTTGACTTCTCTTGCTAGTTCACCTTGCTCTTCTGCAAGACGGAGCATAATATCTTGAGGAGACCAATATTGTGGAGTAAATTGAGATGTCCATTCATCTACTTGACGTTGAAATTCTGATAATGACATATGTTCCCCCACTTTGAGGAAATCAGCTTTCTTTAAAAATCTTTGTAAGAAATCAGAAAAAAAGAAAAAAAAGCTGATGCCAGAAAAGAAGGAGATGGCATCAGCAAGACTAAGGGCAGATCTATTTGGGGGGTTTGCCCTTAAGCATTAAAGGCAAGCCTTCGTGGCTTGCTTGGTGACACCATGTCGATGCCCAGTTCCTCGCTCACTTCGAGAGCCTTGGGTGAAGGTCGCTTATTGTTTGTTCTCCCCAGGATGTATGGTGAGTTGACACCGGTAATGATGGTCATGACTCTGATTCGTCCTGTCATCTTGGAGTCAATACGTGCACCCCAAATGACATTAGCATCAGCGTCTAATGTCTCTGTAATAATCTCACCAATTTTATTCACCTCATCTAAGGTCATATCTTCACCGCCGCTCACGTGGATCAAGGCGCCTGTTGCACCTTCGTAATTGACATCCAGTAAGGGGTTTGTCAGAGCACGTCGTGTAGCTTCTTCAACTCGTGATTCTGTATCAGATTCTCCAATACCAATCACTGACACGCCACCGTTCGTCATGATAGCACGAACATCTGCGTAATCTAAGTTGACCAAAGAAGGAACTGCAATCGTCTCTACAATACCTTTGATCATGGTACTAATTAATTCATTGGCAACTGCAAAAGCCTGTTGAATAGGCAAGTTTCCTGCAATGTTGACCAATCGATTGTTATCAATGACAATGACTGTGTCACAGGAGTCTCGCAATTGCTGCAATCCAAATTCTGCTTTGTCGACACGCGCACGTTCAATGTCAAATGGCATCGTGACTGTTCCAATCACAATAGCGCCTGTTTCTCGTGCAATTTGAGCAACAACAGGACCAGTTCCTGTTCCTGTTCCGCCACCAAGACCAGCACAGATAAAGACCATATCAGCGTCTCTCATTGCTGTCTTGAGTTCATGCATGCTTTCTTTAGCTGCCTCTCTTCCTTTGTCAGCGAATCCGCCGCAACCTAAACCACGTGTCAATTCTCGTCCAACAAGAATTTTGTGATCGGCGCTTGTAATATTCAAGTGTTGTAAGTCTGTGTTGATAGCAACGATCTTTGCTCCATTGATTCCTTTTTTGTGAAGCCAGGAAACCATATTATTTCCACCGCCACCGCAGCCCATGACTACGATGTTTGCTTCTCCGACCTTTAAATTGTCGGTACTGTTATATTTTGCGTTTTGTAATGCGTCTTGCACCAAGCTTTCCATGTTCTTTTTCCCCCGTGTGTTTTTGTTTTTTGAGTGTGACCTATATGTTCTAAAACCACAATCTTTATATTGTAGTTTTCCCTACTGGTCTGTTAGAAGTAAAGTTTACTGATTGATGATGTAAACTTGCTAAGAAAACTAATACATACGTCAAACTAATACGCCAAATAAAGTCGAGATCATTTCAACGCCAATTGAAATGTATCTTTTATCTTTATTATTATATACGCTTAGTTCTTTTAATACTCCTTTTTTATATATAAACATTTTTGGGATAGAATCTCTATTTTCTAGCATATATATAAATTATAAACGATTGATTATTTGTGAAGATCATGAAGAAGAAGAGCAGTAGTCGTCTTTCTGATTGCGATGTTGTTCGTATTGATACTAAAGATGGTGCAATATATGAAGGACAAGTCATGCCAAGTTCTGATGCTACTACTTTGGTTTTAAAATTAAAAACAGGATACAATGCCGGCATTCATCGTAAGAATATCAAGAAACAAACTAAAGTCAATGATTTTGAAGGAAATACAAAGGCGTGCGAAGAAAGCTTAGATCTTCGTTCACGTGTGAAGGTGGCAAAGCACACCACCGGGTTACCGACGATTGCTATCTTACATACGGGTGGAACGATTGCATCAGAAGTTGATTACGAAACTGGCGGTGTTGTTGCACGCTTTACACCTGAAGAATTATTAGCTAAATTTCCAGGATTGCAAGACATCGCAAACATTACTTCTCGTTCTGTCATGAATATGATGTCTGAAGACATTCGCTTTTCCCATTATCGCTTATTGGCAAAGGCCATTCAAGAAGAAATTAAGAATGGTGTTGATGGCATTATTATCGGACATGGCACTGATACGATTGCGCTTACTGCTGCGGCACTATCCTTTATGTTAGAACACGTTCCTATTCCCGTGATTCTTGTTGGAGCACAACGTAGTTCTGATCGGGGAGGAAGCGATGCACGATTGAATATGTTGTCTGCGGCTTACTTCATTGCACGAGGCAATTTCAAGGGTGTTGCATTATGCATGCATGAAACATCAAATGATAATGCCTGTGTGATTTTACCTGCCACAAAAACAAAGAAGTTACACACCTCACGAAGAGATGCTTTCAAGACAGTTAATACCGAACCTTTAGCTCGTGTGCACTATGCTCAAAAAAAGATTGATTATATCCATCCCCATCCTATGGGAGAACAAGGGAAGTTTATCACATATGATAAGTTTGAAGAAAAAGTAGCTATTGTCAAAACCTATCCGAATATGTTCTCTCATCTCATTGATGCTTTAATTGCTAAAAAATACAAAGGGATTGTTCTTGAAGGATCTGGCATTGGACAAGCACCCACGAATATCAAAGAAGACCTTCCCATTTACAACGCCTTACAGAAGTTTATCAAAAAAGGCGGAACTGTCGTGTTGACATCAAATTGCGTGTTTGGAGCTGTTCATCCTTACATTTACAAGAATTGCCGACGCTTATTGGATATTGGTGTTATCTTTGGTAAAGACATGCTCACAGAAACAGCATTCATTAAATTGGCATGGTTGTTAGGCAATTATCCAAAAAAAGAGATTACTTCTTTAATGGATAAAAATTTACGAGGAGAGTATAACTCGCGACTGCCCTACCAAGATATTTCTGGGAGATAAACATTTAACTTTAGAATTCTTTTCTTTTTTATGTACATTGGAGAGATTTTAAATAAAATCAGATGGGACAAGCATTTGAAACCTGAAGAGTATACTATTGTGTATTTTGATCGCATTGCTGAAAAGACTTATGAAGTTCCTTTTCTCTCTATGGGGCGTGAAGGAAATTTTTTTACGCTTGAAATTGATGGCATGAAAACATCTATTCCTTTGCACCGGATACGGCAGATACGCAGAAAGGGAAAAGTTATGTGGGAATATTAAGAGAAGCGATTATTTTAAATAGAACATTCTTCTTGCATCATTATGCTTGATTATCAAAAATTGGGGTTAAAATGTGGCATTGAAATTCATCGCCAGATAGAATCACATAAATTATTTTGCCATTGCCCTTCGATTTTACAAGATCGTGAACCTGATTATATTTTACGAAGAGAATTAAGAGCGTCTCTTAGTGAGATAGGTGAAATGGATGCTGTTGCTGAATTTGAAATTGGCAAAGGCAAATATGCTATTTATGAAGGATTTCATGACAGTACTTGCCTTGTTGAACTTGATGAAGCTCCCGTAGATTTAATCAATAGTGATGCTCTCGCTGCAGTCCTGCAAGTCTGTAAGTTATTGCACATGAAGATTGTCGATTATGTGCAGGTTATGAGAAAACAGATTCTTGATTATAGCAATACGAGTTCCTTCCAGCGAACTGCACTTATTGGCGTGGATGGTTATGTTGATACTTCAAAAGGGAAAGTCGGTATTCAGGGGATTTGTATTGAAGAAGATGCTGCTCGTAAAATAAAATCAGAAAAAGACCATGTTCGCTATCGTTTAGATCGTTTAGGCATTCCTTTGATTGAAATTACCACTGCACCAGATATGCATACTCCTGAACACGTTAGAGATGTTGCAGCATATTTAGGAATGATTTTAAAAAGTACGGCAAAATTCAAATCTGGGTTGGGAACAATCAGACAAGACTTGAATGTGAGCATTCATGGACATCCACGTGTTGAAATTAAAGGTGTGCAAGATTTACGCTTGATTCCTTTAATAATTGAAAACGAGGTGGCTCGACAGATTGAAAATATTAAACAAAAGAAAGCGAAAAGCGAAGTTAGAAAAGCCAATGAAGATGGCAGTACAAGTTTTTTGAGACCAATGGCCGGAGCTGCACGTATGTATGTTGAAACAGATCATCCTAGCTTCCTTATCAAAGAATTATATGGAAAGATAGCAGTTCCTGAATTACTTACAGAGAAAACGTTGACTTTAGAAAAGAAGTATCATTTGAGCGCACAGAGCGCACGTAGCATCTTAGAAGAAGAGAAAAGTGAGATCTTTGAACGCTTTGTTCAATTGTATAAGAACGTTGAACCTGAATTTATTGTCAAAGTATTGATTGAAATGCCAAAAGAATTGAAAGCACGTTTGAAAGTCGATAGTTCAAAACTTCATGAAAAAGATTTTGGATTTGTTCTTGAACAACTTCACAAGGGATCTGTTCCGAAGAGTGCGACATTAGAAATGTTAAGTGAACTTGCACAGGGTAAACATGTGAATGTTGACCAGTATAAAGTAGTCAGCACTGATGCATTAGAAGACGATATTCGAGTGCTCATTCAGAAGGAAAAAGGAGCTTCTCTTAATGCGTTGATGGGCATGATCATGGCAAAATATAAAGGGCGTGCGGATGGCAAAAAAGTCATGGACTTATTGAAGAAATATCATTCCTAATTCTACAATAAAGCTTAAATAATAGGCTGGGTTTTGGTTCTTTATGTTACGCACGCACACGTGTGGCGAATTACGAGAAAAAGATGCAGGGAAAAAGATTGTTCTCTGTGGATGGGTTGATAGCATTCGCGTGCAAGGTAAAATTGGATTTCTCTTATTACGCGATCGTTATGGCATTACTCAGGTGTTTTTGAATCCTAGTCTAGCTAAAGAATTTGGCACGGTAAGCAAAGAATCTGTTGTGATGGTTGAAGGTGAAGTGAAGAAACGACCTGATAATCAAGTGCGCAAAGAGATGAGCACCGGCGGCATTGAAGTCAGCGCAAATACTATAGAAGTCCTGAATGCTGCAGAAACACCATTACCTATTGATCTTGGACAGGATACAACGGCCATTGACAAGCGATTAGACTACCGCTTTTTGGATTTGCGGCAAGAAAAAGTTCAAGATATTTTTATTATTCGTTCCAAGATCGCTCGAGCAACTGCAGATTATTTTGATCACCAAGGATTTGTTGCTATTCACACTCCTAAACTTACCGCTTCTGGTGTTGAATCTGGGGCAGAAGAATTCAAGATTCCTTACTTTGGAAAAACAGCATCGTTAGCGCAATCGCCGCAAATTTACAAGCAGATGTTTGTTGTTTCTGGATTAGAAAAAGTCTATGAAATTGCGCCGATCTTTCGTGCAGAGAAATCCCATACGACACGACACTTAACTGAATTCATTGGCATTGATCTTGAGATGGGATTTATCAAGGACGAACACGATGTGATGAAAGTTGTTGAAGAGTATCTTATTTCTTTACTTACCACTATCAAAAAAGAATGTGCAGTTGAATTAGAAAAACTTGGCGTTACCATTGATCTACCAAAAACTATTCCTAAACTTTCTTTGATCGAAGCACGAAAGATTTTGAAAGAGCAAGGCAAGAAGATTCCTGAAGATGATGATCTTGATGCTGAAGGAGAGCGTATGATTGGGGAGTATGTAAAGAAGAAGCATAAGAGTGATTTTGTCTTTATGCTGGATTATCCTTGGGCTAAACGGCCTTTCTATCATATGAGGCCTGACGATAATAAGAACGTCACCAAATCCTTTGATTTATTATACAAGGGACTTGAGATTGGAACAGGAGCACAACGGGAACATCGTTTACCTGTATTAGAAAAACAAGCAAAAGAAAAAGGCATTGACCTCAAGAAAATGCCGTTCTATCGAGATATTTTTAGATTTGGTTGTCCGCCTCACGGTGGCATAGGCTTAGGATTAGATCGTTTAACTGCACAAATGCTGAACTTAAACAATATTCGGGAAGCTATTTTGTTACCGAGAGACCCTGAACGATTGACACCTTAAATTATACAAACTTATTTAAATTCCTGTTTAGCCTTCAGAGATATGGAATTTATCTCTATTGCAGAAGCATTACAAAAAGGGAAAGGAACTGTTGCCCTTCGCGGATGGGTCTATCGAGAGCGAGGCAGCAACGAGTTCAAGTTTATTGTTTTACGCGACTCTTCAGAGATTATCCAATGCGTGTTCAAGAAAGATAAGTTCTCTGCCAAAGCATGGGAAGAACTTGACAAAGTATCGATTGAAAGTTCGATGACTATTGAAGGGACATTGAAGGAAGATAAACGCGCACCTACAGGGTATGAGTTGCAAGCAGAAAAATTCACTGTTGTGCATCGTGCTGAAACCTTTCCCATTACCAAAGATCAAAGCCAGGAATTTTTACTTGATGTTAGACATTTAGCCATTCGCAGCAGACGCTTAACGGCAGTCATGAAGATTCGTCATACGGTGATGAAGGCATTCAGAGAATATTTCATGAAAGAGGGATATATTGAGATGGCACCACCGATCTTTACACCTAATGCGTGTGAAGGTGGATCAACACTCTTTGAAGTGAAATATTACAAAGAGAAAATGTATTTAACACAGAGTTGGCAGTTGTATGCGGAAGCTGCCGTGTTTGCATTAGAAAAGATCTTTTGCATTAGTCCTTGTTTCAGAGCAGAGAAAAGCAAGACATCACGTCATTTAAGCGAGTTTTGGATGGCAGAAATGGAATCAACATGGATTGGACTTGATCAGCTTTTAACATTTGCAGAAGGATGCATCAGTCATATTGTCCAAACTGTCCTGAAAGAAAACAGAAAAGAATTAGAAATTTTAGAACGAGATGTTAAAAGATTAGAGAAGATCAAGGCACCTTTCTATCGTAAGACGTATGCGGAAGTGTTAGATATATTAAAAGAGAAAGAAGGACTTACCATTCCTTTTGGCAAAGACTTGCGCACGATTGAAGAAGACTTGATTATGAAATATTTTGACAAACCTTTGATGGTGACGCATTATCCGAAAGAGATCATGGCTTTTTACAAGAGACGAGACCCCAAAGATCCTAAGACTGCGTTATGTTTTGACATGCTTGCTCCTGAAGGTTATGGAGAAATCATTGGCGGAAGTGAACGCGATACTGATGTTGATGAATTAAAGAAAGCATTGAAAAAAGAGGGAGAGAAGATTGAGAATTATAACTGGTATTTAGACACGAGGCGTTATGGAAGCGTACAACACTCTGGTTTTGGCATGGGTGTGGAACGTGTTGTGAACTGGATTTGTGGCTTAGACAACATCAAAGATGCCATTCCTTTTCCACGAACTATGTTACGCTGGAAACCTTAGATTAAAGTGTGATGATGTTTAAATAGAACATCACTCTCTCTTTTCTTAGCAATTTACGATAGTGTCTTATGAAGCAAATATCGAAAAAAGACAGAGAAGATGATCTTGCGCAACTTGTTACTCTCCTTCTTGACACATGGATTTTTGATCGAAAAAAAGTAGATGTTAGGAGACTTCAGAGCCTGCTCAAAAAACAATGCGTTTATGACCGTTGTGAATGCACACAAAGACCTTATTTGGTTGCGTCAGTTCACGGCAGAAGTTACCCTCTTCATCTTGACTGTGTTGCACCTTTTATGTTCGAATATTTGCCTACCTATTTTGGCAAAATGCAACGTTATACTTTATGAGAAAGGTTTAAAAATAGCCTTCGCTTCGCTGTGTTATCACTCTCATGGCGGTTCACAATGGATATAGAAGATTATCTTGAGCGTAAACGATCTTTAGAAGCTAAAAAGGACATTCTAGAAGCTAAGGAAAAGCTTAAAGATGATTCTGATAAAAAAAGAAAAGAACTTGACCGAGAAAAGAAAAAGATTGTTTCTTCTGATAAACCATCAACACCTTCTTTTGAATCGCGTGAACCCAGCACTCCAGAACCTGCTCGAGACTCGAATGTACAGGACATGTTTAGGAAGATGATTTTATGGAATACGATTATTCTTGTTCTTATTGTCGGATTTGTAGGATTTTTCATGTTTTACTCTCCTGGCGATGATGATGTTGCTATCCCTGTTAAAGAAACTCAGAATATTGTGACTGGTGGAACTGTTATTGAGACGCAGAACACGAATGACACCAACAAAACACAACAGTCCAATCAACAGACGACGACGCCACCGCCTCCAACAACCTATCCTGGACCAGAATTTGATTTGTATGCAGAAGATGCTGAACTTGGACCTTTTGACAGCAGTGGAAAGATTGGCGGAGAAAATCTCGTTGTTACATCAGAATATTACAGTGATGCTTATTTACACTTAGAAAACAAGGAAAGCAGCGTCATTAAGTGCTTTATTGATAGAGAAACAAGCGTTGATAAGGACCTTGATGGCAAGGAAGATCTTCATGATTATGATCTCGATTTTATCATTGATGAACTTGATCCTGCTCAGAAAGAAAAGTTCAAGGAATCTTTACCCGGCTCTTTTAAGGAAGGAACATATGATGGCAAAGGAAAAGTAACGGTCACGTATGAAGCACGCTGTTATTACTGCATTAATCCTTCGTGTGAAGGCGATGATGGTGGCGTTGATAAGAATGGAGAAAGCAAAGATACTGCCAAAGTTAAATTTGAAGCCAAACCTGTTGTTTAATCTTTTTTAAAATAGTCTTTAATGTTGTCAACAATACCTGTTATTTTTTCTGGAATGCGTTTTAAGTCATTTCTGATTTCGCCACTATACTCTTCTAACGAAGTGACGACGGCGGCATCTTTGACCATATTGGCCATATAATTTCCTACAGTTTGGACAATGGGAAATGACTCTGCCGTGTAATAATATAAGGCAAGAATGAGGAGTGTAATAATGATGATCGTTGATACGCGCATACAACATGCGATATTTTGGTTTTTTTAAACTTATTGCTGGATGCGAACTTCAGTATAATTCTGATGGAAGTATTTTTTGGCGGTTTGTTGTATGTCGGTGATGGTTACTTTGCCTATTTTCTTGAGAAAATCGTTAGGTTGTTTATTCAATAAAGACCATTCTGCGTTGCAGTCTGCACGTTCTTTGTTATCTTCATTGCGTAGAAGGAAATTGCCAACAATGTAATTTTTAGCATCTTTGACTTCCTGAGGTGTGAGATTTTTGAGTTTAAATGCGTCTAACAAGACTTCACGTGCTTCTTTGAGATGTTTGTGTTCTGTTCCGATGTAGGATGCGAAGGCACCAAACGATGACGAAGATTCGTAGAATGCTCCGACAATATATGCGATACCTCTTTTGGTTCTGATTTCATCAAATAAACGAGAACTCTGACCACGGCCTAAAATTGAACGAATGACTTCTACAGCATAACTATCTTTATGACCTTTCGGAGGAGCTTGGTATCCTATGACATTGTACACGTGCTCTACATCTTTTTTCACCTGATGTGTTGATGGTTGTGTAGGGATTGGTTCTTTTTCTTGTTGTTCTAATGGAAGATGTTGTTGTTTCAGTGTTGCAAAATGTCTTTTTATAACTGGAAGATAACCAGCAATATTTCCTACCAAGGAAAGAGTCATGTTTTGAGGAATGTAATGTTTGTGATAATATGTAACAATATCTTCACGCGACATCGCATGAATTGCTTCTGGATTTCCATAAATAGGGTTTTTTGCTTTATGTTTTTGGAATAATTTATTTAGGAACACCACCCATTGATACGCCTTGGGATCATCATGCACCATTTTTATTTCGTTGAGAACAACATTCTTTTCTTTCGTAATTATTTTTTCTGCAAAGAGAGGGTTCTTGATAATATCTGCCATGATTTCTATGGCGCGTATTAGGTATTCTTTTGGGATGTGCATGTAATAAAATGTACGCTCATGCGTTGTTGCTGCGTTGAATTCTCCGCCTACTGATTCGATGGCATTTGAAATGTCATGCGCTGTTCGTGTTGTGGTGCCTTCAAACAGGAGATGCTCGATTAAATGCGTCATGCCCGCTTGTTTCGCATTTTCATTGACTGATCCTACTTTCATCTGGACTTCGACGGCAACAGAAGCAGTGGGACGTTTTTCTGTGAGAAGAGTGATACCATTCTTTAGAACGAGTTTTTGCATACAGGAAAAACACAGAAGTCTTATTTAATTCTTGTTGTCTGGAAGGAAAACTCTTTTAAAGTGTTTTAACAGTGTTTTTGACAATGGGCCCGTAGCATAACCTGGATATTCTACCAGTAAGTGCATCGCGCTTCGGCTTTCACGCCCTTTGAGACGTGATAAGGAGATACGCGATGATGTGGGTTCAAATCCTACCGGGCTCATAATTCCTTATGCATTGCTTGATGCAAACAAGAAGCAGGTTCATAACTACGATGCGCGTAGAATTCCAATAAATTAATGTTAGACGCTCTGAAAAAGAGTGATACTTCTTTTGCCCCTCTTTCTTTTAATCTTTGTTCAGCCCGTTCTAATAACATCGATCCAATACCTTTCTTTCTATACTCTTCATCTACTACAAGTCTGAAAATAAATGATGCCCAACCATCCTGAACAAGGTATACATTTCCTATAATTTTTTCGCTATCAATAGCAACTAATATGGATCCTGGATTTGTATTAATCTTTCTTTCTAAATTTTCATATGAATCCCTGGCTTCATCAAACATATTTGCTTTCTGAAGAAGTTCTTTTACATTTATGTAATCAGAGATACTATAATCACGAATAGAAATCATTTTACTTTAATTTTATCAAGCAATGATTGTCGTTCTGTCTTATCAGGAATCATCCATGCTAATGCGTATTCTAATGCTTCTTGTGTAGATCCTATCTTGACCATCTTTCTTGCTAAATCTTCTGGATCTTTTCCAAAAGCAATGCCGTCAAAAGCAATGTATATCACCCTAGCGCCTTCGTGGCTTAATGGTCTATGAGTAGATCCTTTACTATAAAATATTGTTGAGCCTTCAGTATAGTGTCTTACGATCTTGCCTTGCATATCTGCATCAAAATATGACCCCTTGAGAACATGTGCCCATTCTCCACCAGGGTGACAATGTGGCCCTTGATTGAGACAGTTGGTAGGGATGTTTAGTTGATACACATCAAATTTTTTACCTTTTTGAAAGAACGTTTCAACACCTTGGCCTGCATTTTCATAATCAAGAGTAATTACTTTTAAATCACGATTTAAACCAACACCAGAATTTAGAAATTTTAACTTTTGTCTTGCATCATTTCGAAATCTTTCGGAAAGGCTACCATCCTCGAATATTCCTGTTGGTTCAACAAGACTTTCTATAAATCCCATAAAACATGATTCTTTTATACGATTTATAAAGATTTCACTATGATTATGAGTTAGTAAAGTTTTATAAACTGACAAACAGCAGCACTCTTTTCCTTTGGGGGATGACATATGGATTTTGGATCAATTTTACCAACTATTTTAGAAAATTTATCGAAACTGTTACCTGTGCGTATGATTGATGATAATCAACAAGGCATACGCAGAACGTGGGGAAAGTCTTGCGGACCTTATGAAGCAGGACCTCTCTTTTTTATTCCTCTTGTTCAAAGCATAGAAAGTTATGGCATTACTGATGGGCCTATCGATTTTGGATCTCAACCTCTCAGCTTGGCAAAGAATGGAACTATTACTGTAAAAAGTGGGCTAATCTATCGGATACACAATGCTTTTCTTTATGCCAAGGAGCTTGGTGATGAGGACAGTGCTGCAGCAGTTTGTACTGTTGGAAGAGGCATTGTTGCTGAAAAACTTTGTGTTATTGATACTTTGGAAGAGATTCGAACGAAAAAAAGTAAGCTTGAAGAAGAGATCGCTCGGGCTATAAATAAAAGAATAGAGACGTGGGGGCTTACTGCCAGAGAGTATTACATTTCTGAGTTAGCATTAACGCAGCATTATTCCATTACGGGAGAACAGAGACTGCCTCTTTCCACCACACTTTCTAATTAAGATTTCCTGTATAGTCCTTCACCATAATCTTTAAAAGAATGCACTCTCTTAGTTATGATATGCAACACTTCATGAATGAGCATGGTGGTTACTTTTATTTTATTTTTCGCGTTATTGTAGGACTTTTGTTCTTATTGCATGGTGCACAGAAATTTGGTGTGTTCGGCGGTGATGTTGTTGCTTTTGGAACTTTATTTTGGTTTGCTGGTGCCATTGAACTCATTGTTGGAACACTTGTTGTTGTCGGATTATTAACACGATGGGCAGCACTTGTTGGCGCTGTTGAAATGCTTGTTGCTTACTTTATGAAGCATGCTTCTCAAGGATGGAATCCTCTTACTAATCAAGGAGAACCTGCATTATTGTTCTTAGCTACATTCTTAGTACTTATGATTTATGGATATGAACGCTGGGGATTGGATAGTTACTTCTAATTATTTTTCAAATGAGGGTGCTCGGATTTGAACCGGGATCGCCGCCTCCCGAAGGCGGAAGCTTACCAGATTGGCCCACACCCCCTCGGAAAAGATTTATATAAGGACTGATTTAAGGTTTTCTTATGGAATCTTCGCAGAAGAAAGACGAAATAGGGTTAACTGTTTCTAAAGACAAAGATTTTTCTGAATGGTATACGCAAGTTGTACAGAAAGCAGAATTAGCAGACTATTCTCCTGTGAAAGGATGCATGGTCATACGACCTCATGCGTATGCTGTATGGGAAAAAATTCAAGAATATTTTAATGAACGTTTAAAAAAACTTCACGTTGATAATGCTTATTTTCCCTTATTTATTCCAGAATCTTTTTTCAAGAAAGAAATGCAGCATGCAGAGGGGTTTACTCCAGAAGTTGCGTGGATTGCCAACAAAGAAGAGGGAGGAGAACGTTTAGCAGTGCGGCCCACATCTGAAACGATTATGTATGATTCTTATTCAAAATGGATTCGCAGCCATAGAGATTTGCCTCTACGCATTAATCAATGGTCAAATTGCGTGAGATGGGAAACCAAACAGACTCGCTTGTTTTTACGCACACGAGAATTTTTATGGCAGGAAGGCCATTGCGTCTATGAAACTGAAAAAGAATGCGAAAAAGAAACGTTATTAATCTTAGAAGAATATCAACGCTTGTGTAGAGAAGTTTTAGCCATTGAAGTGATTATGGGAAGAAAATCTGAAAATGAACGCTTTGCAGGTGCAAAGGAGACCTATAGTATTGATGCGATCATGCCAGATGGACGGGCCTTGCAGATGGGAACATCTCATCACCTTGGACAAGGCTTTGCGAAAGCGTTTGACATTTCTTTCTTAGGAAAGGATGGACAAGAACATACACCCTGGCAGAATTCTTGGGGGGTGTCTACACGTCTCCTTGGTGCTATGGTCATGGTACATGGCGATGACAAAGGCATTATTTTGCCACCTCACGCTGCAGCACATCCTGTCGTTATTGTCCCTATTTATCGCGAAGAAGAGAAAGATAACGTCATAAAAGCAGCACGCGATCTTGAAAAAACATTGGGAGCATTGCGCCCTATTCTTGATGATCGTGATGGTTATACTCCTGGCTGGAAGTTTAACCAATGGGAACTGAAAGGCATTCCTGTTCGCATTGAACTTGGACCTAAAGATCTTGCAAAGAAACATGCTGTGCTTGTACGAAGAGACACAGGAAAAAAGATTGATGTTCCTCTTACTGACATCAAAAAAGCAGTTACTGACTTGCTTGAAGATATTCATGCATCTTTATTGAAACATTCTCAACAGATCTTGACATCGCATGTTGTTGCCGTTTCGACATGGAAAGAACTTTCGCATGCACTTGACAGTAAAAAAGTTGCGCGAGGATCGTGGTGTGGAAAAGCAGCATGTGAAGAAAAAGTTAAAGATCAGTTGAATGGCGCTAAGTCTATTAACATTCCTCTTGTTCAAAGCGGAAAACTTGGAAAATGTATTATCTGTAGTGAACAGGCGCAGTATTTTGCACTTTTTGGTAAAGTTTATTGAAAGAATCTTGCCATCCAAAAAATCATCTTCGCATACCAGGGAATATTTTTCACTTCTATTTTAATTGTTTTTTTATCATTATACACTTTTTGTGCTGCATCACTATACACAAAATCGATATCAATTCCATTAATGAGATTTTTTGATGATGTTACAATCGTCATTTCTTTGGACTCTTCTATCTCTTTTATATTTACATTGCTGAATCCCAGATCCATGTTGACATTATAGATAGGCGTATCTGTTTCTATAACAAATGACACATGCACTTCTTCACCATACTCTACGGTTTCTGGTTTGATATGTGCTAAGGTTATTTGAGGAGTTTTGATCACATTCAGAGGTATTGATGCGTACGCAACTTGCTTCGCACTTTCGACGGTTGCTGTAAAACGGCCAGACGTCTCCGCTTTTAATGAAAAAACAACTTCTTTTTGTGTTCTTGGCAAAAGCGTGATATCGTGACACTCTGTTAAAAGACATGTTTTCACATTCAATGGTTCTTCGTGCAGACTTCCTACTTGGCATTTTACTTGAACTGCATCATCTTTGTAGTAAATTTGCTTATCTGGCTTGCAGGAAAAAGCGATGCCTTCTAACTGTGTTTTTTCAGCTCGTTCCATTAAAGAATTGAGAATTTCATAAGCATCTTCTTTCCTAAAAGGAGGATATTCCTCTGCATATTTAATTTCATTTGTTGCTGTTGTGCCAAAGGTCGTTATTGCTTCCAATGTTGATGTATAGATAAAGTTAGGAGCAGAATCTTCTGGAATTTTCAGCAGCCATGCAATTGTTTTTGATTCTCGAGGATACAACAATACTTGCTTGGTATTTGCTTCTTCCAAACCTGGAGCTTTTGTAATGGTAATGGTCGGCGCTGCATAGATATTCTGTGTGTTTTCCAATGTTACTAACATCGGCACTACACTTCCGGGAGCAACTGCTTTTTTGTAGGGAACAATTTCTACATTGATGAATGGCTTGATTGTATTTCCTTCATCACTTAATGACGTTTCCAAATGCGTTTCACGAATATCCATATCGTCTGATGCTGTTGTTTTCCAACTATACTCTGTTGAAGGACTTCCTGAGTCTGCATCATCCTTGAGTTTCAGATGTGAAGGGTCAAGCCAGCCATATTGGCCAAAGGTGACATCGAAAGGAACCCAACCAACGCCAGGAAAATACACTTCTGCCCATCCATGAGGACCCCATGTGTAATCCACATTGCTATACACCATACCTGATACAAATTTAGCCGGAATTCCTAACGAACGAAGCATGGAAATGAATAGGTTCGTAATTTCATCGCATACGCCTTCTTTATTCTCCAATACCCAGCTGCTTTTCTGCACGGCATCTGCTGTGAGCGTGGAAAGATCATATCTAATATTCGTTTTTGTCCAGTCTGCAAGTTTGAAGACTATTGCGTACATATCTGTTTCTCCTTCTACAATAGAAAGCGCTTGTTGTTCAATTTCTGGCGTGATGTCGATAAAAGGAGATGCTTTTGTGTACTTTAAATATGATGGATCAAGACTAAAAGGGAAAGATATTTTCTTCGTTATTTGCGCGATAGTATTTTTTGTTCGTATGGACGCATCCGCGCTATACGTTAATTTCTTTCCATTCTCCAAATCCTCCCAGAGATACGTGATATACTTTTCATTTTGCGTTATCTCTGCCTGCGGAGTTGCATCATATTTGATGTTCTCGACATCTTGATATTCATTTTCACGTGGAAAGAAGCTCAAATCTACTTTCATTTCCTCAACATGACCAAGCGGCTCTGTGAGAACGATGTTGATTTCACCATCAATGTGAAATTTTAAGAGAAGATTCTGTATGTCATTGAAATTTTCTTTTTTATCCTGCGCTGCAACAAGCAGCGAGCCACAGAGAATAAACAGAACAATCAGACCATAGATTTTCATCGTTATTTGCGCTCTTGGATAGTCTGTATATATTTCAGAAGCTTGTCTTTTGTTTCCATGTCTACAACAATATCTTTTAATTCAAGAATTTTGTCCATATTTGTTAACGTACTTAAAAAATTTCTTTTCGCTGTTATCATTTCCTGTTCAATGCTCTTAGCATCTTCTGAATTAAAGCGTTTTACGGCAGGGAATTTTGTGATAGCATTTGCTCCAGCTTTTAAGAATAAACCGACTTCTGCAACTCTTCCTTTCCATGTTCCTGCGATGATTTCTGCTTTCGGAAATGCAATCCTCGTTTCTGCTATCCATCGCGTCATGTAAAAACTGCTTGGGCTTTTTTTAATAGGAGTATTTTTATGTGGAATTACAGGAGAGAACGTGATCTTATCGATATGATTCATTTCAATGAAATGATGTAGTTCTGGGATGTCATTTAATGTTTCTCCCATTCCTAACATGATCGTAACGCCTTTACGTAATTTTGTTGCATTATCAAACATCGTCAAGAATTGACGCATTGCTGTTGCAGGATACATGCGTTTTCGAACTCCTTTGTTGACGGTTTCTAGAGGGGCGTTGATGCCTGCAAGATAAGGTTTGAGAACATCAATGTCGCTTCCTGTTACGGGGTGTGTGTCTAACCAAATTTTTTCTTGTGTGACTTCTACGATTTTTTTGCAGGTTTCAACCAAATCTTTGAGTTCCAAAGGAAGATATCCTGCCGAGAGTTGTATTTTCCACTTCAATTGTTTTGCCAGGTGTGCCTCTGCAAGAAGCGATGCCTGAGAACGCCGTGCTGACATCGGATTGGAAAGAGAAGAAGATTTTGTGAAATGGCATAATGTGCAGTTTAAGACATTTTGCCAGGAAAGAGCAATGGAACGATCAAACCATGCTTCTGGCTTAAAATTCGATGCAAATGCTGCATGAGCCTCTTCCAAAAGCTCTTCGTTCACCAGATGTTCCTCACTTGTCCAGGGTTGCATTGATCTTTTACAGAAAAACGAGGTTTAAATATATTATGCTGTTCTTTCGTAAGGTTTATAATGTTGTTTTCGTGTTTTTTTCTTGTGAGAGAAGAATGAACACATGCCCCGTTTATCATACTACTCATCTCCTTGGAGAAAAATGGGCTTTTGTGTTGCTTGAAGATATAGCTCATCATCCTGGCAATGGATTTAACACCTTACTCAAACAGATGAAGAAAGTGAGTCCGAAGATTTTATCTCAACGCCTTAAGGATTTAGAAGAACAACGCCTCATTACTAAAAAAACTGTTTCTCACCAACCCTTGAATACTTCTTATACTATCACTACTAAAGGCAAAGAACTGGTGAATATTCTTTCTCAACTCAAGAAATGGCACGATCATTTTTCTGTTGATGAAAAGAAATGTGTTTCTCCGTGCACAGAATGTGCTTATTATTAATCTTTTATCGTTAGATTTAAATACTTCTTTATTTCAAAAACATGTATGATTGTCACTGAAAAAGAGACTGAAGGTTTTCTTCAAGCGTTAGGATTTCCAGTCATTCAGAGAGTTTATTGCGAGAGTATTACACAATGCGAACGTGCGGCAATGAAACTTGGATATCCTGTTGCTATGAAAATTTCCTCTCCTTCAATCCTGCATAAAAGTGATGTTGGTGGTGTGGCGTTAGATCTTGTCAATCCTGCCATGATCAAACAACAGTTTACCCGCATGAAGCATATTAAAGGCTTTCAGGGCGTGATGATGCAGGAATTTATCACAGGAGAATTTTTGTTGCTTGGCTTAAAAAAAGATCCTACGTTTGGGCATACTGTTGCTGTTGGAAGTGGCGGTATTTATACTGAAATCTTGCACGATGTCAGCTTTCGTGTCTGTCCTATCAACGTTCATGATGCTGAAGAGATGCTGGAAGAACTGAAGATTTATCCTATGCTTCAAGGTGCTCGCGGTGGAAAAGATGTTCGCAAAGAAGTGGTGCATCTTCTTGTTCGCTTATCAGAAATGGCACAAAACTATCCTATGATTACTGAACTTGATATTAACCCGTTGATTCTTCATCAAGATCGCGTGGTTGTTGCAGATGCACGCATGGTTGTTGATGATGCGTTACCGCGATCGTAATTCTGTTTTAAAAATATTGATGAACTTTGTGAAATCATCTTTATGAATAGCTGCTCCACAGGCCAAAGGATGACCGCCGCCATATCCTCGTGACTGCAATAATGCTTTCTTTAATATGGGGAGAATAGGTTCTTTTCTTGAACGCAGGGATATGCGATACTCATCTTCTTTTAAACGAGCGATAATAAAGACTTCATGATCTGTCAGTCGATGGAGCAATTCATTGCTTAGAATACTCGTATAACTGTTTTTTGTTCCAGGATACGTAAACACGTAAGGATCTCCGAATTCGTCTGCTTCAACAGCTTTCTCATATAACTGTTGATAATCTTTGTTTACTTTTTCAAAACGTTTCCACAACAATTTTCCCTCTTTGGTTTTTTGTTCCAGAATTTCTTCTGGGCTTTTTACTTTATCTAATGCCATAAGACAGTCCTTTACTTCTGTTGTCGTGCCTTTCAGAATAAAGGTGAACAAACGAACAAGCTTTCCAAATTCAGAATCAAATATGATTGCTGGAGCTGTCTTTTTTTTCTCGAAGAGATGTTTGTACTTAAACTTACTTGCAAAAGGAGGAACATACCAATCACCAATAATACCAACCATGGCAACCCACATATTTTCTTCAGCTACCTGATATGCCCAGAATGACGTGCAACGGTTATCTGTTTTATCTAGAACCATGGGATTGTAATAATGCACATTGAAACGCTCGACAGGCTCATGATGATCGATCCATATAACTGGAACTTTGATATTATCAAACACATTCTGAGGAACTGACGCACGATCAAGAATGAAAACTGTATCTGGGTTGTATTGCTCAATCTTTTTTAGGTATATATTTTCATCGGTGTATGACACTTTGAGAGGAATAATGTGGCCACGATTGATTGTTTTCTTTAAGGTTAATGCTGCTGCTAATCCGTCTGGATCATCATCGAAAAAGAAGAGAGGATTTTCAGATTTATCAAGAAACGTTCGGATTTCTTTGATTTGTTCTTTTGTTAGCATACATGATTTACATCATGAATCTTTATAAAGATATATTTTTCCATCTAATGCATGGTTTGGGAAGCTTTAGGCTTATGGGAGAAAATAGCGTTGTATGGATTTGTTTTAATAGCATTATTGGTGTATGTGCTCCTTTCCCGTCTTCGTTTTTTTGGACGAACACTCATTCCTTTGCCCTATCGCATCTGTATTGCTTTACTTTTTCCTTTGCTTTTTGTTATCTTTCTTTTTGCAGGCGCTGTTCTCTTAGGATTACTTCTTACTCTACTCGTGATAGTGCTGTTGCTTGTTATGTTTGGTAAAAGAAAAATAAAAATAAGAAGAATACACTTGTAGGATTATCTGTATCTATTTCTTAATTTCCCTATCGTGCTTTTGGCTAAGGGTTTATCAGGTGAACCTTTTTGTCGATTACCTCTGGCTGCTGATCTCCCTTTCGAAGTTCCTGGTGCCATGTTTTTACCTCCTTTGCGAATAGTATAATTCTTTAACTTTCGAGTGGTTTATGTTTATAAATGTTTGTGTGGTTGACTGCATATATTCATTTTTTTGCCATACGGCAACATTTTTAAGGAAAGAATTGTTGCTTCTTCATCAAGAGGTTTGAAAAGAGATGATCCACCCTAGTCTTCTTGCTAAGCGCGTTCATGCTAATTTGCTCTGTCGCTTTGATGAATTCTGGACGTTCAAAATTGACATTCTCATCTCTGTGTTGAATACTATTTTGGAAGTGGCCATGTGGTATTTTATGGCACAGATTATTGATCCTGCATCTTTGGGGTATGAAGGCGTGGGATACTTGCCCTTCATTCTCGTAGGTAGTGTTGCTATCTTCTTTGTGGATAGCGTGTACACTAATTTCACAGAGATGTTTAGAACCCATCGTGACACTGGTTTGTTCAAATTAGCTTATCTCAGTAATATGAGCATCATTGAATATTTTTTGATTAATTTTGTTGTCAGCATGGTGTTTGATATCTTTACTGTGTTTGTACCAATGGTGATCATGTATGCTCTCCTCATTCAGTTTACAGGAGCTACATCTGCACTGTATTTTGGATTTTGGAATGTGGTGACGTTGTTGGTTGCTTTACTTATTTTCATCGTTGGAAATTTAGGGTTCCAACTGATGACTGTTGGAAGCACCCTCTTTTTGAAACAGGGAGATCCTGTTACGTTCTTTATGGAACAGTTTAATCGCATGTTCTCTGGACAACTTTTTCCCATTGCGTTCTTGCCACGTTTTTTGGCATTTTTACCCAAGATTTTACCTGCTGCTTATATCATTCTTATCTGGAGAGAAACACTTTTCAAAAACAAACTTCTCTTTGAAGGATCAACACTCAACCTTGTTCTTATTGGCTTTGTTGTAAATGTTGTGATCTTTTGCATAGGCTTGTATGTCTTCTACTATGGCGTACGACGAGCGAAGCGCGAAGGGAGATGGTTCTAATGGACATAGTCAATGTTAAAAATGTCTGTAAAGATTATTACCAATATCGCGTATTCATGAAAGGAAAATTATTGACACAAGCACTCAAGAATGTTTCTTTTACTATTAAAAAAGGAGATTTCTTTGGTTTGTTAGGAAAGAATGGGGCTGGAAAAAGCACGATGTTGAAAATACTTACTACGAACCTTGAGAAGAGCGGTGGAAAAGTCTCTATCAACGGTTATGATCTTGATACAGAAGAGAATGATATTAAGAGGAGTATTTCCTGGATGTTTGGTGTCGATTACAATGGGGTTGGTTGGAGTTCTGTTGAGAAGAATCTCTTACTAGCTGCTACATTCTTAGGATTAAAAAAGGGGGAAGCTGAACAACGCACTAAAAAATTACTGCATCAATTTGGCTTGTACAAACACAGAAAACTTGATGTGTGGAGAATGAGCACAGGCATGCAAGGCAAGTATAGCCTATGCGTTGCCATGCTCAAGGATCCTGAAGTTTTATTCTTGGATGAGCCTCTTTTAGGATTAGACTTTGAAGCAAAACAACAATTGCGTGAGTTGCTACAACAGCTTAACAAGCAAGGGACAACAATCATTTATACCGACCAACAACTGCAAGAAGTAGAAAAATTGTGCAATAATGTTGTTGTTATTGATCAAGGTGTCAAGATGTATGATGGTTCGATGACGCGCTTGAAAGAGATGTACCGTGATTCTGATGTTGTTGAATTACGATGTAGATCTTTGTCTATCAATACCTTACTCCAAGACTTAAAGAAAAAATACTCTTTCATCACTGATTACCAACTTCTTGAGAGCAGAGACAATATTCATGATGTGAAGCTCTTCACTTCGCTAGATGGCGCAGAAGTGCTTATGAAAATAGGAAACTTCCTACATCAAAAGCATGTTGTTGTTGAAAAACTCAATGCTGGAACTTTAGGTTTGGAAGACGTGTTTATCAAGTTCCTTCATAAAGACAAGCATCGCCAAGTGGCGCAACACTTACTTAATTATGATACTGCCGGAGAGAAGCCCCAGAAAGAACATTTGCAATATTTGAAAGATAATAATCATCTTGTACGCGGTGCTGCATGTAAGGCGTTTGCTGGCTATCGCAATGTTGAACAGATCTTGAAAGACATGCTTACTCTTTCACGAGACATGAAAATTGAATCTATGCATGTCATAGGAGACAAAAAACTCAAGCATCTTGCAGAACACATTCAACAAGAAATGAAACATAGGGATTTACACCTTCATATTGCCCTTGCGATGGGAAAGATCGGTGATGAGAATATTGTTGATACGCTTGTTACCTTATTGTTAGATTATAAAACCTGTTTTGAAGTTCTTGAACACCTTCCACGACTTGATTCACAGGTATTACAAAAATTACGTGAACAGTTACATAATTTAAAAAAACTCGATCTCCAATTTTTAATGTATCAAATTCATAAGATGGATAATGATAAAGAGCTTATGGAACTGCTGCATCTGCGCGAAGAAGATTTGCGGCCCGTCTGGGGAAAGAGAGCCGCCTATCTCGCTAGATATGGAAAAATGAAACAATAAAAAAAGAAGAAGAAAAATTATCTACTTGTACTTTTGCGATATTTTGCCTTATTTGTTTCAATTACGGATTGAGAAACTTGACCAATTCCTGGACCTTTAGTTGGTTGGAATCCTGATCCTTTACGTCTTGCTGGCACTGTCATTTTTTACCTCCTTTTTATTCTAAACTTGCTGGTCGATTAGCTTTATTTCTGGTTCGTTGCTTTTTAACTGTACTTAGTTTTTGTCCTAAACCAAATTGTCTCGCTTTCGTTGCACCCATCTTTTTCACCTACCTTTAAGAGCTTCCACCAAATGTTGTTTTTGGTGTTGCTTGTCCTTTTGCTTTGGATGTTCTTTTCGTAGCCTTTTCTGTGCTTGTCATTGGTGATCCTTGTTTGAATCGTGTTGCTTGTTTGATTCCCATTTATTATCCCTCCTAGAAATTATCTTAATCGTTTTGATCGTGATCCACCTTGGCCAGGTGCTTCTTCGCGATTTGCATTAGACACTTGTAATCTTCCAATACCGCTTGTTCTTCTTCGAGCTGATGTCTTTCCTGATCGTGTTGCTTTAGGCATTCTTTATTCCTCCTTTTCTTTTTGTTGAGAATAATCACTCTGTAGGGAGTAGAAGGTCTATATAAAGATTTGTATAATTGACTGCAGATATTAATGAGCCTTGCGGTTATGTGCACGTAAGGAAGGGCGAATCTTTTCAGAGCCTTTTCCTTTATGTCTTAAACCACGAGATTTACGGGCAGAGCTTGTCAATCCTCTGAAAGCGCGACCGTGATGCTGCGGTTGTGTTATCCAGTTGATCTTATGATCTCTTTGAATATCTGGGCTTTGAGGATCTACAAGAATAATTTCAAACCAATCATGTTTTCCATCTTGGGCAATCATATAACTGTTCAATACTTCACAATTTCTGAACTTTTTGTTGGCACGTTCTTCGGCAACTGTTTGGTAACTCTTATTAACAATCTTTTTACGACGCTGTGTTTTGGGACGACGACCGCCTTTCAGTTTTTCACGCATTCTTCCACCACGTAACACTCGTGCACGAACAAGAACAAAACCTTTTTTGGCCCTGTATCCTAAAGCACGGGCACGGGCGAGATTCGTTGGTCGTTCAATACGAACAATAACGTTGTCCTGACGCCAGGCTGTCATTCTTTCGCGTAATAACACCGGATCAGGATGTTTCCATGCTTCAGAAAGGTATTTGTATAATCCCATAACATAGAAGGCTAAAAGTTGCTTTATAAAGATTATTCTTTTGGGTATGTTGATCTTTGTTCTGTTCTTTGGTGCCTTTGGCACGCTGGACGGCATTTTTGATCTATATACTGCAGTATAGGTATTCTTATAAATTATTACCATTCTTGAATAGTAATACAATGGGGGAATCTACTATGCGAGGATTATTGCAATTGCTTATGGGTTTACTTTTTATTGTTGGAACGTTATGGGTATTAACGTATACTAACTGGTTTTGGGCTACTATTCACTTTGTTCAAGGCGGACTTGTTCTTCTCTTATTCTTGATAGGTATTGGACTTGTGCTCTTAGGTGCAAGTGAATTGAGGGAAGAATAATGAATGAACATAAAAATCCATATGAACGTGCAGCAAATATTCGCCTAGGTTGTCTTCCGCCTGGCATGCCTTTATCTGTCGATGAATTACAAAGAAAGATTCATACTTACTCTTCACAACAACTTGAGGAGTACAATGCTTCTAACTTCGGTCTAACTACTTGTGAAGCTCCTTACCACATACTAGGTTTTACTTCTGACGGAAAATGTGCATATTATGGCCTTAATTATTTAGGTTCAGAAGATCCTTTTGTTTTAAGAGAAAGCCTTGAAAAAACAGTTAAAGATGCTGGAGATGAACTCACATTAGCAATTGCAACTCAGGCTAAAAAAGAATTTGAATTGTTGTTTCCGCCTATTTTAGAAAAAAGATGTTAACTTCTTTTGTTCTTTGATCTGATGTAATAACTTACTTCGTTGCAATAATTCTGTAATGTCGATGTTGAGTTTTTGCTTCGCTAGCATTTTGACTGTTGTGATCAATTCTTCTCGTGAAACACATGTTATAGGTTTATTTTGTATTGTTTTTTTCATACTCTCACGTACGACCCATACGCCCAATCCCGTATGATATTCTGGTGTTTCAAAGCGCAATACTAATGCGGACGCTTGTTTTTTTATGGTGTGAAGATGTTGCACTAATGGAGCGCGCGAGGCATAATATCCTCCTGCACAATTGGAAGCGTAGGTTGTTCTTCCTTCATAACCTTCATCATCTGTCGATGCTTTTAATGAGGCAGTTGAATTCCATGCTGATCCTGGCAAGTACATTTCGAAAAGCTCGTAACTCCAGACCTCGGGAAATAATAAAACATAATAATAATTTCCAAAGTAATTTCCTTGAAAGAGCATGTGATCTTGTACTTGCGGAAAGTCACGCACGTCCTCCAATAAATGTTTCGTGATAATATCATCTGATGCTGTTATGGACCAACGTGTCGGCACTAATCTTCTATTTTTCTTTAATCCTAATACTCCTAACGATAATAATTGTGATAACGCATTTTCATTGACATGATGTTTGTACAAATATTGCAAGGCATCTGCTGCTTTAAGATCTGTGTCTGACACTACCTTTTCTACTTGTGTTGTGACTTTAGGATTTTCTGTAATTCGCGCTTTTAACAGTGGAGCACGCGGACCCATTGGCTTTGTGATTTGATCCGTATCCAATGTTATTTTGACTTTTTTCTTAAGATGAATTTCTACATCAACAGGAGCAGCAGCCATGCCGATCTCTCTCGCAATATCGATAAATTTAGAAGTGTTTTTGACTGTTGTTTGGAAACGTGAATTGATGAGTGAACTGCGCATTTTGATGATATCATTAATTGACAATGTTGTTGTTGGCCAAAATGTTTCTGCATCATAGAACCATGCATCTTCGATACGTTCTGGAGGTGTTAGAATTCCTACGTTGACTTTCGGATAGGTTAATTTACTTCCCACAAATATGGAAGGCGGACTGTTTGAAAAGAACTCTTCCTTGAAGACTTCCTTTGTTTGGAAATGCGCTGCGTGTTTAAGATAGTTTGAGAAATCTTTCTTGGCGAACTTAATTGCACTTTCTGGAGGTTTTAGATTATAAATCACAGGAAGAGATAGCTTAGACAATTTATAAAGTGTTGTGGGGAAGATGACGAGTAACGACATCTTTAAATATCATCTTTTGTTTACGATATTATGGCTTTGATTACCGTCAAGGAAATCTTTGATCTTCTTGTGATGACTGCTGCTTTAGGCTATGTGTTTATGACGTATATTCCCAAAACACGCACTGCGTATCAGATGATTCATGAGCATGGTTTTTCATGGGAAGATTTTTTCTTTGCTATCAAAGTGACGGCACCGGCCATTGTTCTTCATGAACTCATGCATAAATTTGTTGCCTTGTTGTTTGGCTTGAAAGCAGTGTTTCATGCATGGTATTTCGGCTTGTTTTTAGGCATTTTTTTGAAATGGATTCACAGCCCATTCATTCTTTTTGCGCCAGGCTATGTTTCGATGAGCGAATCTTCTCCCCTTGTGATGGCATTGACTGCCTTTGCAGGACCTGCTACGAATCTCTTGTTATTTTTAATCGCTGCCGGCATCTTAACCTATGCAACAAAACTAACAAAAGGACAAGCGATGTTTTTGTATTTGACAAAGCAGATTAATTTGTTTTTGTTTATCTTTAATATGTTGCCTATTCCACCTTTAGATGGCAGCAAAGTCTTTTATGGATTATATAAAATATTTTTTTAATTATTTACGTGAGAATTTATTTTTGATACTACCAAAGAAGCCTTTCTTTTCTTGAACAACTGGTGGACTTGGTTTTGGTTGGATGACTGGTTTATGGATAATCTTTGGTTGTGCAATTACTTTTGCTTTATGCACCTTCTTTGGTTGTGGTTTTGGTGTATGTTTTTTTGGTTTCATTTTTTCTTTTGGTTGTATGTGATGCTTTGTTCCTACTCTTATCTTTGGCGGAGGTATTGCTTTTTTTCCTATTTCTTTTTTCTTTGGAACTTTTTTTTCAGGTTCTATCTTTGGCAATGGTTTTTGGATCTTGCTTAACTCATCGATTTCGAGATGCAGTGTTTCTAATTCTTTCTTTATTTTTTCTGATCTTTTTTCAACATTTTCTTCCACTAAGACTGCGTCACATTCTGGGCAACGAAACTGATGTTCCAAAGCAACTTCAGCATTGAAACGCACAGGATCTTTATTTGGACAGGTGTAAACATTGCCTTGTTTTTCCTCTTTCAATGTCTTGTGCAAGAACTGTTTCTTTTCCTGCTTTATTTCCAACATTAAATCACGTGCTTTGGGCATATCAAATGTCCAGAAATAAATGTACCAGCCTTTTTTCTTGTCTTTTTTTCTGGTGAAGAATACTAAGTTACGGTCTTGCAAGCGATAGAGGACATTACGCACCTCGTTTACCGTAATATTCATCTTTTCAGCAATTTTGAACTCGCTGACGTTTTGTTTGTCTTTGATTAAGAACACGAGATTAACGCCCTTTTCACCGGCAATTCCTTGGACCAACTCTTTGATGTAGTTATCAGGAATCTTCATGTGCGAATGGTTGTACATAAGGAGATTTAAAAAGGTTTGTTTATGTGTTTTCCTCTATTGTAAGTATTTTTACTTATAATATAAGTATATCGAAAGCTTTAAAAGAAGAATATACCTACATTGTAAGTAAATAGAGGGAGATAAACCTTACATGATCAGTAAACGAGAAATGAATGCTGCACCTGTACGAGCTCGCTTAGAGCAGCTGAGCAAACAGCAACTTCTTAATCTTGTTGAAGATCTGCATCGCCGTTCGAAGATTTCCTCTGCAGATATTGAACAAACAACTGCCGATCAAGGACTTCTTCTTCCTTGTTCTATCTTTACCAAAGAACTTACTCCCTTGGAAAGCATTTGTCTCTATCTTAAAGATGTTTGTACTCTGAGTTATCATGAGATTGCAACATTAGTTAATAGAGACGATAGAACTATATGGACTGTGTATCAACATGCTCATCGCAAGAAGAAACATTTTGTTGTGAAGAAAAACGATATGATGATTCCTCTTCGTATATTAAAAGACAGACATTTGAGTGTCATGGAACATATCGTGCGTTATTTGAAAAATCATTCCAATCTTACGTATCATCAGATTGCTGAACTGTTGCACCGTGATGATCGAACGATATGGACTGTGTATCAACGAGGCTTGAAGAAGGTGAAATCATGAACATGAAGCCTTTGTTGAAAGATATGGCCATCATCATTCTTGGCATCGTTCTTATTTTAACATTGTTTAGTTTACAATTCTTTTTCGAACAGATGCGCACCAGCTTATCTTCTGTCACAGGACATGCTATTATCATTAACACGACGGCAGACAATCCTCCTGTTCCAACCATCATCATTAATCATACTGCTCAAAATCTTCCCCCGGTACCACAAGAACAAAAATTAGATCCTCGTTTGCAATGTTGGGTTGATGGCGGGTTGCGGCCAGATGATATTATCATTGGAAAAGATTTCTTTGAAGGAATGGTATGTCCTGAGAAGAAAAAAGAAATTGTTACTGCAAACGTTCAGGAAGAATGCTTAGTCATTAATGTCGGAGAGGATGTTGAAACAGACATTTGCAGCGAAGATAATGGATTGCTCAGCTTCGACGTTGGCTTGCCTTCTGGGGCTGCTGCTGTTGGACCTGCTGTTCCTCAAGAACGCAACTATAACGGATTGATGTTATTCATTGCTTTTTTGATCACGTTGATGATTGTCTGGAGAGAGTTTGAGATGCGTGAGCGCGCACGCGAACAGTTAGAACATATTAAAGAGTCACACCACAAACCTTTACCGCCAGAGCAGATTGAACGACGCGTTATCAAGGCAGCTCCTCTCTTTAAAGAAATTCTTTCTGAAGAAGAGAAACTCTTGAATCCTTTAGAAGTGCGAGAGATACATGAAAAATTAATGCAAGAACAGAAGTTGATGATTGGTGGAGCACGCTTGACGCATAAAGAGATGAGCGATTATATCACACATTTCAATACCCTTGGCAAAGAGATTAGTGAGGAACTCAAACATGGTAATCTACCGAAAGCGCGCAAGAAATATCTTTTACTCTTCCCATTATATACAAGGCTTTACAATTCTGTTGATGATGCACAGAAGAGAGAGTTAGTCGACGTCATCAAATTCTTGCATGATCAGTTGAACATCATGGAAAAAAGCAGACGCATCAGGCATTTGATTGAGGAAGTGTATCAAGAAACAGACAAACACCGTGTTGATGTGGAACAACCACGCAAAGAAGACATGAAAGTGTTGAAAGAAGAGCATGTTGCTGAAGCCAAACACGTGTTCTCACAATTAGCTGGCGAACGTGAACGGCAACGACAACTAGGGAGAAAAGAGGTGCTTCAACAGATCGATAAGGTCAGCACAACGCTTCAAGAACAAGGAGTGGAAACGCCTTCAGCACAAAGCTTACAGGAAGAACTCGAAGCATTGAAGCGATTAGTCTATGGAGACAAGAAGAAGGAGAAGAAGGAATAAAAAGATTAATAAAGTCACTATTCCTTGATACAAAAGAGGTGCATTATGTGGTTTCATAAAAAAAAGGTGAATACGCAATCCGATATTCCTACTCTTCCCCGCTTTACTCAACCAGCACAGCAACCATCTGAAAGCGAATCATCTATGCCGCAATATGTACAGACTTTTGAACAACCTAAACCTGTGCAGCAGATTATCGCTTCTTTGCCTAAAATTGAAATGCCTCCACAAGTAATCACGCCGCCACATGAAATTCCGCAACGACAACCCCTATTCATACAAAAGAAAACTTATCCTGAACAACAAGCACTATCTTTAAGTTCTCCAGAACAACGACGTGCTCCCTCTTTTGAGGAGATGAACGAGCATGGTTTACCTACGCGTGTCGCACAAGGACTTGCAACGAAAGAACAGGGATTTACTGCTTTCCAACCACAGCAATCTCTACAAAATATACAAGCACCTGCACAACCTCGCCTTGTCGAACAACGACCTGTTGAACAACCACGACAGACGTATGCAGAAGAAACACAACGCACAGGAACAGAAGAGAAACCTGTCTTTGTAAAATTAGAACAATACCGCGAAGTTATTGCTAATCTTGACGTCTTGAAACAAAAGGTCAAGGAAACAGAATACTTCATTGATCGCATTGAAGAATTGCGCACACAAGAACAAGCAGAACTTGAAAACTGCCAAGGCAATTTGAATAAACTGAAAGAAAAACTTCTTGCTATTGACAAAAAACTCTTTGAGGCGTGAACTTGAAACACATGCACACAGTTATTGAAGATCCTTTACAGTTACGCAAACAGCTCTTGGAATCTGCGTTGTGCAGCGCAGAAGCATTGAAAAATGTTGAGATGATGAAGACCATGAGCGACGACATGATCGTGTTTCGAAAGCAACTTAAAATGATGGCCAAAACATTGAGGGCTTCTGTTGGCAAATTCCAGCAGTGCTTGCCTGACTTACCGCCAGAGTTTAAAGAACAACAACGCGAAGAACAGCCTGTTGTTGAAGGTCGTGAGCCTGTACAGGAACGGCCAATGTTACTTCTTGACGACCAAGATACTTTTAAAAAAGATTTAGAAAGCCTTCGTGACCGCATTCGATCTTTAGAACGGTAATAATAGTAATAGAAATATTGAGAAATCTTTATAACCATAGTTCATATTTTTGCCTTATGAATCTTTATGTTTTTAGAGGGAAAGATGAACCTGTGCAGATTTATGCCAGAGATCAACAACATATCATTAGTCTTGTAGAACATTATCGAGAACGCGCGAAAAAACAAGGCGATCTTGATAATGCTCAACTTGATCAATGGGTTCGAACCGTTCCTACTCTCGATCAGATTGTCGCTGTTGATCTTGGATTTGTTAATTATCATGCTGGGATGATTAATCTCAAACTTTCAGAAGAGGACATGAAAAAAGATTTCTTTAGTGAGTATATGCGTGTTATTCCTGACTTCGAATTTAGAGTAAGCCCTGAATCGGTTGGATATTTTAGCGTCCAAAGAAGACTGCTTCCTTCTCTTCGTCGTGATCACCTCTACAAACTTCAGACTTCTGGTGCCCTTGGAAGCTTAAATTTTATACCTGAAGATGTTATGAACGCACTTCTTGCTTATGACCTTGCCCCTCATCTTAAACGCACGAGAGAGATACGTGAAAGAATTGCATATCTCAAAACTCAGCATCCTAATCTTGCTTAGTCACAATCTTTATATATCCTATCCCTTCTTCATCATCTTATGAATATCGGTGTGAAGGAAAACACAGTTCAATTACTTTTTATCGGTTCTCTTATTGTTTTAGTTGGCGTTGTTTCCCTTTTCAAATGGCCTGCCGATGTGACAGGAGCAACGATTCGATCACCGCCTTGTGTTGTGCCCGAGGACGATATGATGATTGAACAAAGCATGGCGTTCTGCACGGGAACCTATTCCTTGCCTTCTGGCATTGACATTGCTGGAGCAGGCGTGACTGTTGATTGCAATAATGCCGTTCTAGTTGGCAATGGAAAAGGAACAGGTATTATCCTTCGAGAAAATGGCATCATTGTCAAGGATTGCATCTTACGTGCATATGATACTGCTGTCGATGACCGAGGATCTGGGAATCAGCTGGTTCATGTCGATGTGAGCTCTTCTTCATAACCAAATCTTTAAATAATCGCAGCTCCAGCTTCCTTTTATGAAGAGTGATAAACAAATCAAGGAAGAATATCGTCCAATCTTCTGGAAGAATCCTGAAAAATATTATCCTACGCAAGTCTTACAACAAGAAGGATTTGTGCGAAAGATCTGCACCAAATGCAAAAAACCATTCTGGCACGTTGATGCGAAAAGGACTTATTGTGGTGATCCCAGCTGCGCTCCTGAAGAAAGTTTTGGATTTATTGGCAAGAGTCCTGCAAAAGTTGCATTACCTTATTTAGATGTGTGGAGTAAATTCTCGAAGATGTTTACTACTTTTGGTTACACTCCCATCAAGCGTTATCCGATTGTTGCGCGATGGAATCCTACGATGGAATTTACCAATGCTTCTATTGCTGCGTTTCAACCTTATGTTGTTAGTGGAGAAGCGGAACCACCAGCTAATCCTTTAGTTATTCCTCAGTTTTGTTTTCGAACAACGGACATTGATAACGTTGGCATTAGTGGAGCACATCATACCGTCTTTAATATGCTGGGGCAACATCAGTTTGTTCCAGAGAAACAATGGAATCAAAATAAAGTGTTTTCAGATATTTTACAGTGGTTGCAAAAAGGATTAGGATTGCCTAATAATGAGATTACTTTTATTGAAGATTCATGGGCCGGTGGTGGAAACTTAGGACCTTGTATTGAATTCTTTTCACGAGGATGTGAGATAGGAAATCAAGTGTATATGTTGTATGAACAGACACCTTCAGGTGTGCGACCTTTGGACAAGAAAGTACTCGATATGGGGATGGGGATGGAACGTAATGCATGGTTTTCACAAGGAACGAATACCATTTATGATGCTGTTTTTCCTGATGTGATGAAGAAACTCTTTGATGCTACTGGCTTGAAGTTTGATAAAAATATTGTTAAGAAATATGTTCCTCATGCAGGATTGTTAAACATTGATGAAGTGGATGATATTCACAAGGCATGGAAACAAGTTGCGCAGCGCGTCGGGGTTGATGTTGATGTATTGCGAAAGAATGTCTTGCCTTTAGCCGCTTTGTATAGCGTTGCTGAGCATGCGCGCGCATTACTTATTTTGTTTGCCGATGGTGGCTTGCCGAGCAATGTTGGTGATGGATACAATGTTCGTGTTATTTTACGACGAGCACTGAGTTTTATTGACCAATATCAATGGTCTTTAGACGTGAAAGAGGTTATGCATTGGCATGCCAAGGCTTTGAAACCTGCCTTCCCAGAACTTTCTGATAACTTTGAGAATGCTTCAAAGATTTTAGAAAATGAAGTGAATAAGTATCGCGCATCTAAACAGAAGTCACATCAGATCGTTGCTGGGCTTATTCAACAAGGAAAGAATATTGATGCAAAAACGTTATTAACACTCTATGACAGCCAAGGCATTAGCCCAGAACTTGTGCGCGAAGAAGGCACAAAGCTGAAGAAAAAAATTGAGATTCCTGAAGATTTTTATCGCCAGATTGCTGAATTACATACAACAACGGGAGACAAATTCCAAACTGAACGCAAAGACAAGATTGATTTTGGAACATTACCTGCAACAAAGGCACGCTATTTCGAAGATTATAAGAAGACGACATTTAAAGCTAAAGTAGTAAAACAAGTCAATAATTTTGTTGTGTTGGATGAAACCTACTTTTATCCTACATCCGGCGGACAATTGCACGATAAGGGAATGTTGAACAATGAAAATGTTATCGATGTGCTTAAGCAAGGACCATTGATTGTTCATGTTCTTGGAGGAAAAACTGTTTTCAAACCAGGGCAAGAAGTTACTGGAACGATTGATCATGAACGACGCTTGCAATTAGCACAGCATCATACGACTGCCCATATTTTGAATGCTGCTGCTCGCATTGTTCTTGGATCACATGTCAATCAAGCAAGTGCACATAAGGATATTGATAAAGGACGGTTAGATATTACTCATTACAAGAGTTTAACTGATGAAGAGATCAAGAAGATTGAAGAAGAAGCCAACCATATTGTACAACGACATGTTGCATTGAAGAAACGTTTTGTTGAACGTGGACGAGCTGAGAAAGAATTTGGCGTGAATATTTATCAAGGCGGTGTTGTTCCAGGAAAAGAATTACGCATTGTTGAAATTCCTGGTATTGATGTAGAAGCGTGTGGAGGAACTCATTTAGATAATACGTCTGAAGCCGGGGAGATTCGAATACTTAAAACAAGTAAGATTTCTGATAGCATTGTTCGCATTGAATATGCAAGCGGGAAAGCTGCACATCGAGTGGATAAAGGAGAGAGCGCTTTGATTGAGCAGATTTCAACATTGTTGCATGTTGATCGCAGTATGATTCCTGGGCGTGCAGAAGAGCTTTTCGAATTGTGGAAGAATGTTGTCAAAAAGAAACGCGATATCCCTGTAAAATTTAGTTCTACGGCAAAAGAACAGTTGCCTGATGAAGAATTATTACGACGAACTGCTACGTTGTTAAAGACTCAACCAGAACATGTGTTGAAGACGTTACAACGATTTTTAGATGAATTGAAAACTGTTAAGAAATAATTAATATTTAAGTGTTCTCTTGTTTCCTTGTTCATCTGTTTCATAATTATTACGCAACTCTTCAATCACTAAAGCGTGTTTTCTAAGAGCTAGGGTAGCAGAATCTTGGCTGTTGCTAACGATTTTTCTTTCTTTTCCTGTAGTGTATACCTCTGTTTTTGCAACACCTTCCCCATTTTCTATTGTTGTTAATACATCTAAAAATTGATATATGACTCCTTGTCTGATCATTAAGTTAGGAAACTCAAGTTTTGTACATAAAGTAGACTTTTTTGAGTCCGTAGCAACAGTCGTAGTTGCAATCATTTTTTCTAATTCTAATTCTTGCATCACCGATAATGCAATTAATAGATTTATAATTCTTTCTAAAAGAAATTCATAGTAGTAACTTTATTCTACATAAATAGCTGGCTTTCCAGGCTTCGCTTTTGATGCTTTACTCTGCGGATCATACTTGTTCTTATCATTGACTGCAAATACCTTTATTTCTTTGTGAATATGATTTTCTAATTCATTTACTCGATACCATTCTTTCTCTGTTGGTAATGTATAAAGATAGATTTTCTGTGCTTCTTTGCCTTGTTTTTGTTTTAAGAATTCGATAATTTTAATGATATCTGTTACCATGTTTTGGATGGCTCTTTCTTGCTTTTCGATATTTTCATCTATCTTCTTTTCATCAGCTTTTGGCCAGGATTCCAACGATATAAATGATTTATTTCCTAGTTTTTCCCAGTATTCTTCTGCAAGATGTGGACAGAATGGAGTTATTAATCTCAATGTGTTATTTAGATCTTCGGCTTGAATTTCTTGTTCTGTAGCAATGTTATCTATTAATTCTCGGATTTTAATTGCTGCAAGATTATATCTAAACTGTTCGATATCTTCAGTTACTTCTTTGATTGCCTTATTGATAAAGTGTTGGACTTTCTTACTTGATTTTCCTTTTTTTACTTTTTCCATAAATTCCATTATTTTCGTAATGAAACGTGCGCTTCCTGCAATGCCTGTATCACTCCATTCTCGATCTTTATCTGGTGTTGCCAAGGATACTAAGAAGAAGCGAGCTGTATCAATTCCATATTGCTCTGATACCTGTTCTGGTAAGACAACATTACCTCGTGATTTTGACATGACAAATCCATCTTTGTGTAACATACCTTGATTGAACAATTTCGGAAATGGTTCGTCTATTTTAACATAACCAAGATCTCTAAGTACTTTAGTAAAGAAGCGTGCATAGATGAGATGCATCGTTGCGTGTTCTGCACCACCAATGTATTGATCGACAGGCATCCAGTATGAAGCGATCTTTTTATCAAAAGGCATTTTATTGTTCTTACTGTCTGCGTATCTGAGATAATACCAACTGCTGTCGACGAATGTATCCATTGTATCTGTTTCTCTTCGTGCTGGTTTTTTACATGTTGGGCATTTTACCTTGACAAATTGTTCATTTGTTTCTAAAGGATTTCCTTTGCCGAACGTTACTTTTTCTGGAAGAAGAACAGGAAGATCTTTTTCTGGAACTGGAACGATACCGCAGGCATCACAGTAGATAACTGGAATAGGCGTTCCCCAATAACGTTGACGTGAGATTAACCAATCGCGTAGTTTGAAATTAATTGTTTTCTTCCCATATTTTTCTTTTTCCAGCCAGTCTGCTATTTTTGGGAGAGCTTCCATGTTAGACATGCCGCTGAATTTTCCAGAATCGAATAGGAGGCCATTATCAATGTATGCTTCTTTCGCTTTCATTGCATCCTGCGGTTTACCGTCTTTGCTTATAACAAAAACCAATGGAATATTGTATTTTTTAGCAAAAGCGAAATCTCTTTTATCATGCGCATCGCACATTACTACTCCAGACCCATACATTAAGGCAAAGTTTGCAATATATATAGGTATTTTTCTGTTATTGGATGGATTGATAGCGTATTTTCCTGTAAAGAATCCTTCTTTTTCTTTTGCTTCATTTGTTCTATCTGCAAGAGATTGTTTCTTTATTTTGTTTAAAAATTCCTGCGCTTCTTTTTCATATTTTGTTCCCGACGTTAATTCTTTGATCAGTGGGCTTTCAGGCGCTACAGCTAAAAAAGTTACACTATAGATTGTGTCACATCTTGTAGTAAATGTTGAGAGAATTTTGTTTTCATTTTCTAATTTAAACCAAATATCAATGCCATGACTTTTGCCTATCCAGTGTTTTTGCATAGATTTAATACGTTCTGGCCACTTTAATGTATCGATATCCTTTAGAAGTTCATCAGCATAATCTGTGATTTTAAAGAACCACTGTTCAAGTTGCTTTTCTTCAACTCCAGTATCAGTATGACGCCAACATGTTCCGTTGTGCACTTGTTCATTTGCAAGGACAGTTGTACATTTCGGACACCAGTTAACAGATGCCTTCTTTCTATATGCTAGTCCTTTTTCCAAGAATTTTAAAAAAAAGAATTGGTTCCATTTGTAATATTCAGGATCACATGTTTTTAACATACGTGTCCAATCATAACTTAATCCAAGACTTTTTTGTTGCTTAATGAAATTATTAATTGCTTTTTCTGTATAGGGTTTAGGGTGTGTTTTCTCTTTTATGGCTGCATTTTCTGCAGGCAATCCAAATGCATCATAACCCATCGGATATAACACATTGAACCCTTGCATACGCTTGAAGCGCGCATAGATATCTCCGATCGTATAGTTAAATGCATGACCCATATGCAATCCACTACCTGAGGGGTAGGGAAACATTTCAAGAACATAGAATTTCTTTTCCTTGGGATTGTCTTTGACAACAAATGCTTTCTTTTCTTCCCAGCGCTTTTGCCATTTCTTTTCAATAGCAAGCAAATTCTTCATAGAAATGGTTGCGTAAGGGGATTATTTAAAGGTTTCAGTAGGAAGGACCAGTTCCTGATCTGGCCAAAGTACATTTATTCTTCACACATTTGATATCTGCAAAGCATGACCAGTGATTAGACATTGCAGCGATACAGGCTACACCTTCGCACTTCACATTCAGTGTTTTTTCCCAATCTGACCGATATTCTTTGTTTAATGTGGCTGCTTCTCCACCCATCGTACATCCACAACAGTCTGCCTTGACACGAACACAATCTGCTGCCGTGTTACATGTTCTAATGGATGCAGTCATCTCAGGTAATGTTCCTGGTTTGAGAATTGGATTTTCTTGTTTACAGTCTTGTTCACATACTAACTGACCACAATCATCTGTACATGCGTCGATGCCGCAACTTGAAGGAGTACAGGCTTCAAAAGGTTCACATATATTATTTCCACACAAGGCACAATGTTGCTCTGCCACTCCATTTCGCGTGTATTCTGCGCATTGTTGTTGCGGACCTGGAGAGGGCATAATTTCTGGTGGTTCTTGAATTGGCGGGGCTGGAGCTGGTTCAGTTTTACATGCCACGAGAACAAGAGATACTGCGATAAGTGCAATAAGCAACAACAAACTTCTTTTCATTTATGGTGATCAATATTCATTATGCTATATAAATGTTTCTTACCACAGGTTTTAAAAAGATATAAAATGTTCTCTTCTCTCATGGGCCCGTAGCTCAGCCTGGATAGAGCACCAGCCTTCTAAGCTGGGGGTCAAGGGTTCAAATCCCTCCGGGCCCGCTGATTTTCTAGATAATTTTGAATTTTCTTTTGAATAAACAACAAAGAATTAATGAATAGAAAAATATTTAATCAGAGACAAAGATAAAATGAGAGTATAATGCATAAAAAAGAGGAGGAAATATGAAACAAAATTTAGGCAAAGTTGATCGCATTTTACGATTTGCGCTAGCATTTTGGTGGCTTGGACCTTTGACGCCAACGTATAGTGCTGTAGCGGTAAATTGGCTTATTTTTATCGTGGGTTGGATTGCTCTGATCGAGAGTTTTACTGGTTGGTGCGGACTTCACACTCTTTTAAATATCAATAACAAAAACCAATAAAACCATTAAGAAGAGAAAGAAGAACAATACCTCATATTAAGTTCTTTATTGATATCTCCTTGTTCACCTGAAAATCGGCAAAATGAAAAATCTTAAATAGTTATTAAAAGTCAGTTTATTGGAGGGTTACTCTATGAAACATTATGCATTATTGATTATTTTTTTACTTTTATCTAGTGTGATTGCTCTTGCACAAGATACGGAAGACATGATGGTTAAGCAAGAGAAAACAGTTGAAACTGAAGAAGAACGTCTTGAACGTATGCTTGGTGCATTTGATCGTGAAAGTATAGTAAAAGATCGTATTGTTGTTTCCTTTACTTCAACGACCAGTAAAGAAGAAGCTGAACAGATTTTGGAAACTTTTAATTTACATTTAGCAACTTCACAATCTTGCGCAAGCACTGTTGATCCTGGACAAGAACCTGTTGATCAAGGATGTACGACCATGGAAGAATGGCATGATGGATTAAAGATTGCTACAGCAGTTGTTCCTGAAGGAACTGATTTGAAAGATCTTGCTTTGCAATTGTACAACCATGATGACATTGAATGGGTTGAACCGGCTTACACTGCGAGCTTGGCTGATGAGGATGTTGGCATTGAGAATGGCAATAGACCGCCTCGATCAGAACAAGAACCTTTAGGCACGTTGGGAGATGCTCTCCAGGAAGAGTTGAATGTTTTTGAACGCGTTTGGCAATGGTTCAAAGGACTCTTCAATTAATTTTTTTCTTTTTCTATCAGAATATTTAAATACCTTTATTTGTGCTCTTAGCTTGTGCGCCGGTAGCCAAGTAGTAAGGCAGTTCCCTGCAGAGGAACCACCACAGGTGCAATTCCTGTCCGGCGCTTATATTAATCCATTCAAGAATTCTTCGCTTCGTTCGTATCCTTGCTCTTTTGTTTGCTCTTTAATGAACTCTGTGAATCCTGTCCCATATTGCGCTGCAGTTTTTTTATTGGAAGCAATCTCTTTTGGAATACCAAGATGCACGGCTGTTTGACGCAGAATAATTTTCTTTTCTTGTTCATTGACCTTTAGTAATGGATCTATGTGCATTGCATATGTAACAAGGTCTTTATTTAAGAAAGGCGCAATCAGACGCATATTTGCAAATTGCGCTATGCATTGATCGCGTGGTATTTCAATATCTTCTACATGATGCAGAGATTCCCATAAATTCTTTTGAATGGTTTCTTGTGAGAATTCTTTTTTATAATTCGTATGATGATCAAAACCAGCGAAGAGACTATCTGCGCCCATGCCATAGAGAACATTCTTGATGCCCTCTTTTTGTGCCATTAACAAAACAGCGTAGATGACGGATGCAATAGCGACGTCCATCGGATTGCGAGAGATATCTGCTTGCTTGAATGCTGTTGCCACATCAGTAAGAATATCGAATGCTTCATTGTGTTTGATGATACGCAGCTTCAAAGGAAAACCCATCTTCGCAGCAACTAACGCAGCCTGTTCGAGATCTTGGGATTTAGGAAGGCCCACCGCGTATAGCATATATTTTGAACCATGTTGCTTATAGAGATGTGCTAAAAGAGTCGAATCAATACCTCCAGAGAAGGCAATGGCTTGTTTTTCTTTTGTTATCGACGCACGCACTGATGCTGTTAAGAATTCTGCTAATCGAGGAATAATTTTTTGTGTATTGGTAAGAAATGGCTTACCGTTCAGTTCTTGTTGAATTTCAGAGAACATGATGAGAATAAAGAATGCGGATTATATAAGAATTATGAATGCTCCCTATACGGGATTACTTAATGTTGCTAATGCTTTGTTTATGGTTGCTAGCGTATTGTGTTGGATAACTATTCTTTCCAGAACAGAGACTCCTTTGTTACCTATAGCACAACGTGCGCTTTTACGTACAGTTAGTTCATAAGTGCGTTCCTCATCTCGCAAAGAGGCCTGTAGAAAAAAAGCTAATTCTAGAAAATTTTGAGCGTACGTACTACTTCGGTTTAGATTAAGTGAATATCTTTGTTCAAGCTCTCTTTGAGGTGGATGGTATGTTATTGATATTTTCGGCATGTTTTACACCTTGTATGAATTATGAAAAAGAAAAAGAGAAGAAAAGGTTTTACCTTTTCTTTGTAGTGTGTGCAGCTTCGTAATCGGCCATTTTCTTATCGCCTTTCTTTCTGCGTCCGCTTGTGAAAATCAAGCGAATGAAAAAGATGGCAACAATGATTAAGATAATGTCGCCGATAATCCAGAACAGCTTTGATGTATCAAAGTTGATACCACTGCCATTCTTTGGTGCTTCAGCTTCACCAGCAACTTCAACAGTGAACAATTTTGTGTCCACAACTTGTCCGCCGCTCTTCAAGGATACTGTACCTGTGTAGGTACCTTGTTCGATATCTTGTTTTGTCTTGAAGTTCAAGAAGACTGTTGATGTCTGGCCAGGCTGTAATTGAACAACCTTAGCAGACGAAGGTGTTGCAAAGTCACCAACATCGGATAAGCTTACTTCAAAAGTGACTACTTCATCATTTTCGTTGTTTGTCACTTGAATAGCAACACTGTTGAACTTATTGAGGCTTGTCTCAAGAGTTCCTTCTTCCAAAATTAATATTCCACGACCTACTGTTGGAGGTGGGGTTGGTTGGTTAGGATCTCTTGGCTGAGCTGTTAAACAGGTGTTCTCAACAAGGACAGTTTCTGTATCAGAAGACTTCACATTGTCGTAGAATGTTCTGATAGCAAAGGTAATAGGTGTTTTTCCTGTCAATTTTTCTAAAGGAATATCAAACACTTCGACTTCGCTGTCATCTTCATTCAAATCAATATTTGATCGACGTTCTTGGAAGTTTAAGTCCTGACTGACTAACTCGATAGCAACTTCATCTTCATCGGATTTACCCAAGTTGATGAAATTAAGGGTCATCTGCAATGAGGTGTCATCACAGGTGATTGCTTGAGGAGTTAACAAGACAGGTAATTTGATTTGAATGTCGTGATTTTCTCGTTCAACATCCATACCAAAGCTTATTTTTTCTCCCATACTAGCACCATTGTCGTCAGTACCGAGAACTTGTAATTCACAGTTGAAACTGCCGTCTTTGGCGTCTTCTTCTATATTGACGTTAAAGGCATCTGTTTGTTTGTCATCTGGAGAAAGATCTCCAACATCAAGGCTGTCATCATCAACATCAATTTGATTGTCATCTTGACAGTCTAAGATTGCGTCAACGCCATTAATGTCGACATCGTGATCATTATCATAGTCGCTTCTGACTTCAATGGTGATTTCAACGCTGTCGCCTGGTTTTAAGTTTTCGACGTCATCGCCTTGATCCAAGCTTTCCTTAGCTTTATTGTTAATTTCTGCATCGGAGTCTGAAAGAATCAAAAGATTTTCTCTCTGCATGAACACATCAAATTGTAAACTTACTTGTGTCCCATTTGTCTGTGTTCCAGAAATGGTTAATGTTCCTACCTTAAATGCAGCTTCTACAAGATTAAGATCCACTGCGTCTAAGTTTTTTGGAATCTTCCCTTCTAATGTGAAAGATCCAGTTGTACCTGGAGCCAACGGTGTTGATGGCACGCCACTTACGGCAAAAGCAACATCTGTTGTAATAATATCATACGTCCCATCAGGACTAAATGTTGCTATAAAGGTACCCACTGAGTTTGTTAAATCAGTGTTTTTGAGTGTAATTGTTCTTTGTGCTTTAACCACAACAGCCCCATCATTATGCAATGGATTGGATGCAGGTTGATCTGCGGAACCAAATGTTGGATTAATTGCACTGAAAACTATTGGTGTATCGAATGTTAATGCAGCACTTGCGAATGCAGGTGCGAACATTAATGCGAACACTATAAACATACTAAACATAATGTGTCTGAACTTCATTTCAAACCCCCCGGATTGTAATTTTAATTGTGTTATCATTTGTGAGTTATAACTTCTATATAAAGATTGCGGTTATATAGTTACTAACATATATGTTTTAATCCTTCCTATCATTCATCAGTATTCTAATCGTTATAATCAAGACTCCTATTACTATGACTATCAATACGATCCACACGCCCATAGGAATAGCAGCATAGACGCTTCCAAAAGAAAGTTCTTCTTGACCTTCACGTTCTTGCACGTCGATAGCAACAGTTTCAGAAGCAACGGTCATGCCTTCAAGGCGCACTTCAATGACACCTGTATGGATTCCTGGTTCGGCATCACCATTAATCTGTAAATCTAAAAAGACGGTTGTTTCTTGTAATGAATTTAACAATACTGTTTTAGGCGCAGAAACACCAAAGTCTCCTACATTCGTTAAATCTATAATGAATGACTGTTTTGTCGGCATATTATTCTTTACTTTGACAGGAACACTCATAATACTTGACTGGCGTGCATTAAAACTTGATTCTACAGGAGCTACCAAAGCCAATACTTCTCCCTGTCTGATGAGGCTTTCTGTGGATTGACAGCTTATAATTTCTAAAGGAAGTTGTTCTGTTGCTGTTCCACCTTCATAACTTGCTGCAAGAGAAAAGAAATATTTCTTATTTAATGCGTCTTCAGGAATATTGATCGTAAATTGACGCACTTCATCGTTATCTTCATCTGCACTAAATGCTTCTATCATAAACGTGTCTGATTGCTTTTGAATGCCTAACTCTTTGTTTGACAAGGTTAACATCACATGGTCGTTGTCTTTCTTTCCAATATTGACGACATGAACATTGGCCACAACGGTATCGCCGCATGAGGCTATAGAAGGAAGGAATTTTGTTCCTGCCGGATCAATAATGACCTTATGGGCTGCAAGCTTAATTTGAATGCTTTTACGCTGTTGTGCACAGTTTAATTGTTCTTGATCATCATCAAATGCTTTTACAAAGATAGTAAAATCATCGTCTTCGTCTATTTTTCTACTGTCTAAAGGAATCTTTAATGAAAGGGTAAAATCGTCTTCGTCTCCATTCTCTATATTGGCTGTTTCTGAGGCTGCATTGCCAATCTGTCCTTTGTCTGTAAACAAGAATGCTTCGATTTGTGTTCGAATGTCGTCATCTCCGACATTTTGAACGTTCGCTTTAATAGTGATAGTGTCGCCTGGCTCGAATTCTTCATTGTCGTCAGGATCTTCAATGTTAAGGATTAAATCGTTACCAACTTCGCCATTGTCACATACATCTGGAGCAATAATGACTGATAATGCGACAGTGTCCGTATCTGGACTGTTGGCGTCTTTTACGGTGACTATGCCGTCATATGTTTCAAAATCAGCGCTAGAATCTGCATCTGCAGTGATGGTTACGGTAACGGCTTGATTGGGTTGGATCGTACCAGGATCGGAAAATGTCAATGTTGTTTCATCACCATCATTATCGATTAAATCAAGATCATGCGTGATGTTGACAACGATAGGAGAAGATCCTGTATTCGTTAATGTAAATGTTGCTTGCTCTGTTGATCCTTGAGCAACCGTTATGATCAGAGATGTTTCTGTAATATCAAGTGCAGAAGCTTGTGCAACCATAGATAACACGAAAGCACATAAGATTCCTAGAAGAGTTAGTGTGTGTTTCATAACAATCCTCAATTGTGTTGCTATCCGAGAGGAGTAATTACTTTATAAAGATTGTGGTAGAATCATTATATTGTATTATCTAGATATATTTTTTACCGTAATTTTCCCACACGTTCTGCAGTAAACAAGGTCATCTTTCCGAAGAGATATCCGATTAACATTCCTGCAACCACATCACTGGGGAAATGAACTCCTAAGTACAAACGGGAAAATGCGATTAATAATGCAAATGCCAGCCAAAATAGAAAATATTTTCTATTGTATTTTGCCATCAAGGGAAGGGCAGCAAAAATAACGGCTGTTCTAGCACTTGGGAATGAGAAGAGGGTTTCTGGAACGAGAGGGATGATGTCAGGATAGATCTCAAAGGGACGTGGTTGGCCTATAGCATATTTGAATGCCACAGAAAAGAGAACGGTTGTAATGGCAGTCACTAACCAAGGGACAATGAGTTTTCGTTGACGCAATAAGAAAATTGTAACTAATAAGATCATGATGGGCACTGTGAACATGAAGCTGAATTTGATGAAATATGTGTTCATGAGGGCTGTGCGAGAGTCTTTAATGGACTCCAGAATACTCAGATCATAGATCAGTGTGAAGAATAGTGTGCATCCTAAAATGAGAATCCATAATGCTACATGCTCCCCTTTTTCCATATCTTCAAGGAAGGAAAAATCCTATTTAAAGATGGTGTTTTCTCTGGGCAGTTTCGTCATTATGCGTAAAAGATAGAAAAAGAAGGCCCCCCTTATGGGGAGGCAGGTTCTTGCTCAGTGCAACCAAATTTAAACGGAGGTTTTTATTCGATGCAAGAATACATTCTACAATCTATTTTTCTTTATAAAGATAGCTTAAATAATAGTGAAAAATAGTGAAAAATAGTGAAAAAACTATTTGCTTATTGCCTTTTACGACTTTATTCCAAACGCGTAACCTCCCTTTTCGAGGCCGCGATAGTTACCTCCAACAATTAACCCGAATCCGCCCTCGCAGGAATATAGAGTCGACATCCTTGTAATGGGGCTGGTATACATATTGAAATTCTGCAGATGGGACTTGCATTCATGTTTATTAGCAATTTCTGCTAATTGCTCCGCACCTTCTTCCCCCACTAATGCACAAATATATGCGCTCTTGGCAAGCTCACGTGAAGATATATCACCTGTTTGGTAACCGAGAGGAACAAATCTTACTGCCGGATCACGATTTTCCAATCTTCTGACTAGTTCTCCTTCTTCCATGGAGGGTGCATCTCTTTTGAAAAAAGGACGATCTTCAATATACGTTCCTTTTTTGGGAACATGGTGAATTCCTGTAAAACCCCAGATCCAGTTATTTTTCATGAGCCATTGAATTGCCAGACTATATCGATCTTTAGAGCAGAAAGCAGCATGAACTAGAGATGTTATCTCTGTTAGCGTAGGAGTAAATAGTCCTGCTTGCCTGATCAATAATCCATTATTCATATATGTGTTTGGACCATAATAAGGATACGCAAAAGTAAGATTAGTTCCTTGAGGAGTCATTTCAATGCGTGCTTTTGTTTCTTGTACTACCAGGTTTGCGAGCATCATGTGACTCCTTCATTTTTGATCGTTACCTTACTTCAGAAGTTGGTTCTAATAATTTATTTCTTCCTTGTTTTACAATGCGGATAAGATTAAGTTCTTGGAGCTCTTTGAGTTTCTTTTTCGTTGTAGGAGCCGTTATATTGAATTCTTTGCTGATATCCTTAAACGAAGGCAGCTTATTCATGACTTTTCTATTTTTGATAAAGGTTAATATTTTCATCAGCTCATCTGGAATTTTCTGTTTTTCCGTAGGAGAAGGTAGGTCCTTGAGTTCTTTTTCCAATAAGGCAAGGTCTTGGGGATGAAGATAGCCAGGATCAATAGGAATAAGCATGATTATGTCCGTTGCCATGACTTTATCGTGTAATGCAGTTATAAATTTCAATACCTCTGGAAAAGAATGCTTTGTGATAAGATAATCTATTCTATCCAAAAGAATCATACTTTGTGTATGTTTTGCTGTAAATTCACTAATCTTTTTGAGAATAGTTTGTAGGTTGGATGTGGTAAAATATGTTTTATCCTTATTTTCTGTTAGCCAGATCCATTCTGTGGGAACAATATGATATTTTTCTTTCAAGAGTTCTGGATCCTCGCGCGTTATGCATATTCCTGAAGTTCCTTTTGCAATCTTATCTGCAAGGATATCATATGCACGATGAGGGGTGCGATCTTTAATCAGATATATAGAACGCACATTCAAGGTGTATTCTGGCTCTGCAATGTGCCTTTGCTGCACAGAGAGATCGATATATTTCTTTAAGCCTGGACTCTCTTTCACGAGCTTTTGCAAGCTTTTGATCATCTTATTAAAAACAAGCGTGAGATGAGCAATTTCATCATTAGAAGAAGATTCCTCTACTGTTGCCTCAAAATTACCCATGCTGAGCTTTGAAGCAGCATCTGAAAGAGCATTAATAGGGCGGATGAAAGAACGTGAAAGATAGATTCCAATGACTAATGCTGAGATAAGACTTAACACCGTTGTTAATGAAAGAAAGAAAATCGTTGATTTGACTGCTTTAAAGGATTGCACATTAGCATCTTTATTTGAGGTGTATGCTCGGATGGAGATCTCTTCCAGAGTATTGATTGCGATGCTGACTTCCTCATCTGCTTGCATCTTTAATGTTGGTATTTGTTGGGTATCTCCGTTCTTTGCTTCGATGATGCGACGCGCTTTATCGTAAAACGAACGTTCTTTTCGAATGGCGTCGTTTAATTTTGTTTCCAGTTGCTCATCTTTCATCAAATTTAATGTAATCGTTTCTGTCTTTTGAAAACTTTTTTGATAGACTTCGAATTGTCTTGTGAGCGATTGTAATGTTTCTTGGTTGTTTTCCCCAATAATTTCTTCTATCATAAGATTCATTTCAAGCAGAGCAATGATCATATCATCAATCGTTTCCACGAGCGGTGTGGTTGTTGTTGTAACAACATTGAGCTTCTCGTTAATAGCCTGCGTGTACATTAATCCAAACACCCCACTAATAATCACAAAGATACACAGAATTCCCAAGGCAATCATTAGCTTCGTATTAATGTTCATAGAAGCCGTTTATTTCCATCATCTTTAAATAGTTTCTGTCCTTTACAAGATATATGGGGAAATATGAGGGATTCTTCATTCGTCTTCTCTTTGCAGTCTTTCTTGCATTTCTAGGAAGTGGCATTACTAGCATGAATATCTTTTATATTACTTTTTCCTGGTGGACGTTCCATCTTAGTTCCTTTGTGTTTTCTCTTTTCCATGAAGTTATTGCTGTTGCGCCAGTCTTTGTTGTTGATGGACAGATCATTGAACTGATTCCTGCTTGCGTTGCTGCTTCAGCGTATCTTTTGCTTGCATTATTGATTCTTCTTACGCGAGGTATTTCTTTGAAGAAAGGACTCATGATGTTCTTTTGGGGAAGTGTTCTTATTCTTGTTGCCAATGTCATTCGCATGGAGATTCTTGTTTCGCTTCTTTTGAATAATAATATCAACTATTTTGCATCTTTGCATCTTCTTCTGTGGAAGATTGTATCAAGCGTGTATGTTGCTGCAGTATGGATCTTCTTATGCTGGACATTCCATGTAAAAAACATTCCCGTGTATAGTGATGTGCAATCATTCTTGCATGTTAAAAGAAAATAGTTATTTTATGAAGAATCCAATTATTTTATCACGGCTCATGATAGGATTTATTATGCAGCTTTGTGTAAACTTCCCTTCATAATGCGCAAATGTGCTTTGTGCGACAGTTTCTACTTTATACTCCCCCAATGAATACTTTGTTCCTTCCGGGAACACCATTTCGATCACTTGCTTTCCCTTTTTGTCCACATAGAATCCACGCCTCAGCGTTATCCTCTCTGGAAAGATAAAGCCAGCAACCTCTGTTGTATCTTTACCTCGCATATTTTTTCTTCCAGTGTTGTGAAGCTTTTAGTTTTTACCATTATTTATGACGTGAGAAGCTTTTCTTTTCTTAATAATAAACTTCGAATGAAAAAATACATTGCGTAGAGCTCAAAGGCGAAGGGAAAGTATCCAAGATATCCTAAAATGGGCATTTCAAAGATTTTGAAAAAACCAAAAAATGGAATGTCATATGTCCATTTAGGAATGGCCCAATAGTTCCAAAATTCCCAGAAGAAACCCATTACCGCTCCAGCAGCTAATAGGGATAATGGAATTACTAAGTTCCTATCTTTGATATGTTGAATAATTGATGGCTGTTTGTGCAGATAATTAATAGGATCTAAGATAAAGAAAAAGGTGATCCAGACTAAAGGATAAAAATACATGGGGAAGATGAGAGGCAAGACAAACATAATGAAACCTATTCCAATCATAATGTGTAAAAATGTTTTTGAGATCCTGTGCTTTTTCTTTAATTTTTTATGATCAAAGAGATGTATCGAACGGATGAGCTCTACTGTTTCAAAAAAGGCTGGAAGCACTGTTGCAAATGCGATAGTTCCATAGAAGTTGCGCGCCGTTGTTGTGAACTCCGGTATTCTTGTGTATGACCAGTTTGTTACATTTAAATTCATAAATTCAAAAATCCACCATAATAATGTTGAGATGATGATCATGCCTAAGAATTGGCCTCTTCTTGTGCTGATGAGAGAGTTTCTTCGTAACTTGTAGATGAGCGCGTCAATGACAAGAATATACCCTGCCCACACAATAGGAAAGTACCAATTTGCAAAGGGTTGAACTTTAAGGAGATAATTCATTTGAACAAATACAATAAGTGCAATTCCTAAGATACCATATTTCCTGAACATCATGACCTCTTTTCTCTTGTTTTACCTTTTTTGGAAAACCAAAAGATCTTCATTTGTTAATTTTTTCTTTGTTTTTAATTTTTGTTCTACTGCTTCTTCTAATTTTGCAATTTTATCGGCTTGTGCCTGTTCACGTTGTTGTCTGTTTTTAGACTGGAAGAACACCCTTTCTTGTTCCATAGGGCCTATATTTTGCATTTTTACCTTCATCTCTTCGTTTCTCTTGACAAATTCGCTTTTCTTCTTGAGAAAATCGTTCATCATTTCTTCTTCTTGTTTTTTCATTTCCCTTATTTTTTTGATAAGATCTTTCAAATGAAGATATTTCTGTTTGTCTTCTTCTCTCTTCTGCATTAATTGCTGGTGCATAGCGTCTGCTTGCTGGCGTACTGCAGTTATTTCTTTTGAAAGCGTGGAAGATTCTGCAAATACTTTCTTGATGCTTTCGGCATCTTGTAATTTTTTCTTTAATTCTTTAATATTCCGCATGATCTTTTTTTCATCATCAAACTTCATTGCTTCTGTTTCTATTTTTGTATCTAATTGCTGAATTTTTTCCTTGACAGCTCTCGTATTAATATGCTGCTCATTTTTATTTAGAATTTTGTTTCTTTCTGCGTGTGTTGTTTTTGCTTTTTGGATTAATTCTTTCACAGCATTATTTAACCCATCACGCTGTTGCTGAAGATTTGCTTTAAGCTGTTTAGAAGATATTAATTCTTTCTTGATATTTCTATATTCTGTGACAATATCCCGATAACTCTTGATATGCTCTCTTTTTTTCTGAAAGGCTGCTTCCTTTTCTTGATAAAGGCCGAGAAGTTGCTTTTTGAGCTCGTGTATTTCTAATTTCAATTGGTGAACCTGCTGATTACCTTGCAGAGTAGAATCCATGAGAATTGATCCTCCATTTTTCTTGATAGTATGCACCTTTAAAAAGATATTGATATGAAAAAAGAAAAAAGAAAAAAATTAGCCGAATAATGCTGATAATCCGGCTGAAGCTGCTTCAGCAGACTTTTTTTCATCTTCTTTCTTATCTTCTTTCTTTGCTGCTGGGGCTGCGCCTCCTGCGGCTGGGGCTGCTACGGCAACCTGTTGAGTAGCTGCTTCTTTGATGGCAGCGTCAATGTCAACGTCTTTCAATGCAGCAACTAATGCTTTGGCTTGACCATCATCGGCCTTACCACCTGCTGCTTCGATGACTTTTTTGACTGTTGCTTCATCTAGCTTACCGCCAAGCTTGTGGATTAACATGCCAGCGTAGATGTATTCCATGGTTTTACCTCCCGTGATTATAATTGTCCTTTACTCTTTTTATCTTTCAATTGATCAATCAGCTTGGAAATATCCTGCTGAGGCTGAATACGATGTTCAGCTTTTTTTCCGTCACCGATCTTGACAGCTTTTTCTGTCAGATCTTTGAGGAATTTCTCCGCTTTTTCCATGTCTGATTGTTGAATAGGTTGTTTTGATTCTATTGATTGTTCAGATGAAGGAGTAGGTATAGATGATAGGGATTGTTCTTTTTGAGGTTCTGGTAATGGTTGAGTTTGTTGGATAATGGGTTGAGATGATTGAGAAGCAGTATATGTTGGTGGAGAAGATTCTTTTTTGTGCTCTTTTACTGGGGGAGGTTGAGGAATAGATTTCTTTTCTTCAGAAGCATGTGGTTGTTGCACTGGTTCAGGTTGAGCTGGTTTTTCTACAGCTACTGGAAGTTCTGGGATTTTTTCTTTAATGATATCCGCTGCGCGTTCAGCTTGTGCTAACTTCTTTCCTACTGTTTCAGGCGTGAGAATATCAAATTTTTCAGCAAGGAATTTCGCTGATCTGAAGACTTTGCTTACTAATGGTTTGATAGTATCTTTATTGATAATTCCCAAATGCTGCGCCAAAGCAAATGCTTGTGTGTGGGCAGCAGTAATATCGCTCCTGTATTTGTCTTCATCGATGTACAAGACATTCTTGTTTAAGATTTCTCCATTTTGATAGGTAACCACTAAATTAATGCCTAGTTTCATTGGCTCGATGCTTAACTTTGCAAGAAGTTCTGCAACTTTAGGCGTGATAACGTCTCCTTCTTCGACCAGCAATTTGTCTTCTCGAACGCTAATCTTTCCTTCTTTCACTTCAGTTTTAATGCCTAATTGACCTAATTCTCCAATCATAGGACCGGGTGTGAAAGGCGTAGGACCTGCCGGAATGGTAATGTCTAAAGGAGATTTTTGACCTGGCTTTGCAGGAGCAGGTGTTTTGCTTTTTTCCAATAATTTGTATAGAGTAAAGGGCTCTTCTTTGGTGAAAATTAATGCTGGAATGCCTTCAAGCTTTTCTTTGAATCCATCAATATTTTTTTTGTCTTTTAATCCTTCAAGAGCAATTTCGATAAATCTTTTACGTGTAATTTTGAAGAACACCTTGTCCCGCAATGCCTTCTTCATCTTTTGCAAGGTCTTTGCTGGAAGATTCTCCATGTTGATGAGGCCAACGACAGGATATTCATGGAACAATCTCTTTACATCTTCCACTTCCTTCGTTTTGTATTCATGAATATGCGGTTCGTACATGTTACTGCTTGACCTCAACTACTTCTTTTAGCCTGAGAACAGATGGTTTACCCATTGTCCACTTGATCATCATGCTCTTGAGATTATTTTTTTCTTGAGGTAATAATCCTACAATAGTGTTGTAAATGAGCAATGCGTTTTCCACTAATTCTTCATCTTTCATCGATTCTAAACCTAAAGGAACGCGCACAACAGGATCATTTTTTGTTTGCAGATGGATTGTTTTCTTTAATTTTTCAATGACTGGCTTTAATTCTTGTGTAGGACCAACAACACAACCTGCTTTTGGATTTGGCATGAGACCTTTTGGACCTAAAATTTTACCAAATGCGGCTGCTACTTGCGGCATAATATTAGATTGAGCGATAAAGAAATCAGATTGAGAAGCAAGCTTCTTGACTGCTTTTTTTTCTATGGTTTTGAATGTGTCAGACGTAACGATGTTGTCACATACTGCTTTTGCTTTTGTGGATAATTCTGGGCCTACTAACGCTGTAACGCGAATTTTCTTTCCACGTTCATAGGGAAGAGCAACATACGTGTTAATGCGGTCTGTTTCTTTCTTGAGGTCAAGACCTTTAAAATTTAAGATAAAGTCAACTGTTTGTACAAACTTACGCTTCTTGGCGTTTTTACGCGCCTCTTGAATGCTTTGAAGAATATCGTTCTTATCCATATGTATGACCCTCCTACATCAGAACCCAGGTTCCGATACTTCCTAGGCTTTGTAGTGTTAACGGGATAGGAGATGGCAGAATTGAGGGTTTATAAGGTTTATGGGAGACAATCTTATAAAGAAGTTTCTCTTCTATTTTTTATGAATCGGACCATCACATTATTGATGTTTTCTGACGTGTTTACTATGCTTGGCTTTGGTCTTATTGATCCTATTCTTGCCATTTTCATTAAAGAAAACTTGATTGGAGGCACGGTCTTTGCTGCTGGACTTGCAAGCACCTTATTTCTTATTACTAAATGTATTATTCAATTACCTTTTTCTCGTTATGTAGACAATCATGATGATAAGGTGAAATGGCTTATTCTTGGGAGCTTTTTGATTGCACTTGTTCCTTTTATTTACATTTTTTCAACTACTATTTTTCACATTTATCTTGCTCAGATTTTGTATGGTATTGGCAGCGGATTAGCATATCCTACATGGCTAGGATTATGGAGCACTCATCTTGATAAGAAGCACGAAAGTTTTGAATGGAGCCTTTACTCTACTATTGCTGGGGGAGGTGCCGCTCTTAGTGCAGTCATTGGCGCTGCTATTGCAGAATTTATTGGCTTTGCTTATACATTCGCATTCGTTGGATTGATGTCCTTGATAGGATGTGCTATTCTCTTTGGATTAGAACACAAACATAAAGATTCGAAACGACCAACATTATCCCATTATCATAAAAGAAGAAAAAATTTACATGGGCGGTATCATTAATTTCTTTGTAATTCATAAATATATATTTTTTCGAAGAAGAAACTTTGCTCGTCTAACTTCTTAAAAGCATATCCTTCTTGTTTTGCAATAAATTCTATATCGCCCGTGATTGAGCTAAATACAATAAGAATCTTGCCTTCTTTCTTCAAATAGGATTTTGCTTCCTTAAAGAAACGCTGCAATACTTCATATCCATATTTTCCACCCATTAATGCCAAACGATCTTCCATTTTCTCACGTTTGTCTTCTGGAAGGTAGGGTGGATTAAAGATGATGAGATCAAATTGTTTCTTTGGAATATGTGAAAACAAATCAGATTGGATAACTGCAATGCCTTTTTTCTTAAGATGAGCAATCACCTCTGGATCACAATCTGCTGCGAGAACATCTTTTGTTTTCTTTAATGCTGTTTCAGCTTGAATACCTGAACCGGAGCCCATATCGAGAACTGTACCACGCGCGTACTGTGCCACATGTTTTTGAAGAAGAAAAGAATCTTCACGAGGTTCGTAGATCATTGCTTTAATTCTTGGAAGTATTCTTGAACACGTTTGATAATAGCTGCGAGATAATACTTCTCAATTTTCTCTTCGAAGAGAATGTTGATGTTTTCAAATTCTGTGATACGATAATCATTTTTAATTTTTTCTGCTAAGGACAGCTCGCGGAGACGCTTTAATTGACGACGAATATTTGATGAAGCAATTCCTTTCAAAGGAAGGTTTGCTTTTTTTCTCAGATCGATGGTTTGCTTTTGAATATCCTCAGAACCGAGCAATTTCTTTTCTTTGGATGCATTCAACAACACATGAAATACATCGACAACGATATCACGAGAATCACCAGGTTGCAACAAGCCAACAGACAAGCATATTTTTCGTATTAATTCCCGACGTGGCATGCTATAGGGCTTTTCGTAACGTCGCAAAGTTAATTCGCTTAAGGGAAAATCTCTGGAAATAGTTTTTGGCATTACTTAGAACATACAAGAAAACCTTAAAAAGTTTTGGTTTTGCTCTTTTCTCCCTATAAGCTTACAGAGATGTTTATACGCAGTCTTTAAAGACTTTGTGTTACTATGAGGATCTTATCTCTTCATGGTGGCAAGATCTTCATCTTCTGTGATCGTTAGAACTGTTTTAAATTTTTGATCCAGAAGTGTTTGTGTCATCTTGTGCATATCCATATAACGAATATCTCTAATAGAGAAGATTTTATCCCACTCTTTTATTGCTTTTTTAGGAATAGAAACATCCATCACATGATGGTTAATGATAATCATGATTGTGCTTGTCGGTATATCTTTTCCAGTATGGACTTTTACCCCCATCTTTTTCCAATGCCGTGCACACCATTTGTCCAAAGGAGTTGCATACTTCGTTATGATTGTCCATTTTATTTTTGGCATTAATGGTTTCATCTTTTCAAGATCCTCTTGAGTTATGACATGAGGATAAGGAACATGCCTAAAGTAGAAGATCATATTTGCTCTTCCTTCGTTTTTGACTACTTTTTCAAGGAATCGCATATGAAATTTGACAAAGTCAGCATGTTTTTCGAACGTTATTTTTTCAGTAATTTTATTGATTCTTTTTTTGTGCGCATTTTCTAAATCCATCTTAATTTTTTCACTAAACTCGTTTAATCTTTCGATCCATTCCTTATTGATTAGATATCCTTTTTTCTTTTTTTCAAGGATCTTATTCTCTGTTAATTCTTGCAAAGCTTTGTATGCTGCCTGATAAGTAAGTGATAGATGATATCTCTTAGAGAGGCCTTTGTAGATCTTTTTTGCAGTTAAGGGCCATCTTTCTGCAAGGATCTCGATGATCTTTTCTTTGGTTGAATTGCCTTGTACAGAAAATGGTAAAATCATCTATCTTTTTTATTATTCTTCTTTAATAAACTTTTAGGTTGATTTCTTTTTTACTAAGAATATATTTGCGTATATCTATCTTACATCATATGATTGTTATTGAATTATCGGGGATGCCTAGGGCTGGAAAGTCTTCCCACATGGAAATTCTAGAAAGCAGACTCAAGGATAAGGAAGGAAAGCTTGTACGTTGCATCCATGAAGGAATCAAATTCTGTCCCTTGGATAAGCGCGATGTGTTTGCTTACACTACTTGGTCTTTTCACTACACTGCTAATGCCATCATGGAGGCACGTTCTATGCCTTTTGATTATATTCTTATAGACCGAGGTATCTATGATCATCTTGCTTTTGCTGTGGCATATTATGCGAGCGATGCTCTTACAGAAAAACAATATATTTCACAAAAAAATTACTTTGATGCCTTTAAGGAGCTTGAGCATCTGGTGTTCACTTTTCTCGTCTCTCCGGAAACTTCTTTAGAACGACGAAGGAAGATTCACCTTTATAATGGGCGTGTTATGAATGCTTCTTTTTTACAGAAGTTATCTGCTGCATACCATAACATTCGAGAACAGGCGTCATCTGCAATACCCCATGTTTTTATAGATGCTGAGCAACCATTTGAGGTTAATACTGAGTTGATTATGCGCCGACTGGCTCTTGCTTAACATCATCTTAGTTTCGATGTGCCCTATCACTCAGGATAAACTTCTAAGTTGATTTCTTTTTTACTAAAGATATATCTTAAAGAATTATATTTCTTCTTTATTATAATCGGAGGATATTCACCATGAGCAGAGAAAGTGAAGAAAAAAGATGGGCACATAACAAAGGAGAAAAAGATTTCAAGAAGTGTGATGGGTTAGCAGACTCTAATCCTCTTACTGAACTTTTCCATCCTAGTTATGATCCTCCAAAAGGACGTAAAAGTGAATATGATTCTGGATGGAGAACTGCCGAAAAGCATCACAAGTATGGATCAGATAGCGGTAGTGGTAGCTTTTGTTTTATCTCAACAGCGTGTGCAGAAGCAAGAGGTTTGCCAGATGATTGTTTAGAATTACAAGTGTTGCGAGGATTTAGAGATACTTATGTGAGAGAGCAACCTCAAGGGAATGATCTTATCCAAAGGTACTATGTTGTTGCTCCAGGCATTGTTAGAAGAATCAATTCACGCCCTGATCGCGTTCGTGTTTACACTGAACTTTATGACGGTCTTGTTCAGCGTTGTGTTGATCTTATCCTGGATAACAAGCCAGAAGCAGCATTGAGAGAGTATATGCGAGTGGTACGATCATTGGAGAAACAATATGCCCGATAGCCAATATATCCAACGTGATGAGGATGGAGAAGTTACTCGTGTCATAACCTACTCTGCAGGTTATATATACAAACCTGATTGTAATTGTCCAAATTGTAATTATTATGGCGAGAACCTTTACTCTTATAAGAGTTCATGTACATGCTCACGCTGTACAGGTGTTCGCCGACAAGATGAAACCTTAGGAAAAGTTATTGTTGGGGGTGCTATAGCTGTTGGCCTTCTTGCTTTGTTAGGATCATCAAGAAAGTAAGATAGTGATACTTAGTTATTATGAACAGAGTGATGCTTAGTAGAATTATCACCAGAATCTATAAATAGTGCTTTACTTTAAGGCATGTATGCGCATTTCGTCCTTTGATCAGAATGTTGATAATGTTATTAGACTGGTTAAGCAGTCACGCAAGTTTCAAGGCATTGATGATGCCCTGATACGCAAAGCATTATTGAACGAGATCAATAAAAAAAGATCGCACCGCATTGTTCTTGAACGCAGTGATGAACGTTCTTTGGAGCGTAATAAAACCGTTAAAGCATTGATTAGAAGAGTACGTGCTTCCCTCTTCTTATTGCACGGTGCATATTATGGAAAACGATCAGATTTACGTTATAAACTTCTTGAAAAATTAGCTAAAAACATTCATGCTGATGAAGACAAGATCTTAGAACTACATAAAAAGATCTTACATTGCCATACATCTGCGCGTGAACGCATGGGTTTCTATGAAATATTATATCGAGAAATTTTTACCCTTACGGGAACGCCACAGAGTATTCTTGATTTAGGTTGTGGGATGAATCCTGTGTCTTATCCCTTTATGCATCTTAACAATATCGCCTACATTGCCAGTGATTTTAGCCAGATAGATTGCGATTTTGTGCAAGCTTATTTTGATGTTGTAAAGGAGAAATATCCTCTGCAAGGACAAACGACCTGCATTAATTTACTTGATCCTGAAGGCATAGAAGCATTACAGCGATTGCCTGCTGTTGATGTTGCTTTTTTATTCAAAGTATCTGATTTAATTGATCGGAAAGGGCATAAGCCCACAGAGAAAGTGGTACAAGCAGTTCATGCACGATATATTATTGTGAGCTTTTCTACGAAGACCTTATCTGGCCAACAGATGGACAAGAGAAGGCGTATTTGGTTTGAGATGATGATTGAACGATTAGGATATACTTTTAAAACCATAGAAAAACAAAATGAATTATTTTATGTTGTTACAAAATAGTTGTACGAGCCTCTAGATTTGGAATGAATATGCTTTCTCTACCACATATGACTGCTCTTGATTCAGAAATTTCAGCAAGTTTTGGAGGAGAGCTTCGCATATATTCATCTAAGCTATGTGTTGTTCTCCTGAGTTTTTCTTCTTCTCCAAGCATGATTAATGAATCACCACATGTTACGGGGTTGCAAGGATTATTATCTGGGAGGTAGAGTCCATTGACAGTAACCCATGTTGATACCACTGGGTTTCCAGGCCAAGGAGAAGTATCTTCGAATCCAAAGAATTCAATTACCCTTTCATTTCTTTCTTTTCTTCCCCGCATTGCTGCTAAAACAACATCATACTTTTTTAGCATTATGGGATATCGTTCTATGACTTCAAGAAGATGATTGGCTGCACCAGATATACTATTACTACCCTCTCCATAAAGTTCAATGCCAGCATTATGAAGATATGCACGTACTACATTATTCTCTCGAACACCAAAACTGAGTGTAAACCCCATAAAGGCTAAGCATTATGATCCTTTTATATGCTTTACTCTTTTGGATGAGGAACCACTGGGCATTTTCTATCCCCATAATCACAAAAGACACAACATCCTTCTTTTGCCTGCAGCATTTTTTTACATGATGGACATTGAAAGAAATACATACAGACATTCTTGTGCAGTGTTACTGGACTCTTTGTTTTACACGATGGGCAAATGATGTTTCCTGTGAATGGCATGTTTATACCTCAATGTAAATATCATTATCTCGAATCTCAACTGGATAGGCTTTTACTCCTGGAGATGGGGGCATGATGCCTTGTCCTGTTTCTAGATCAAACTTCCAATCATGGTTGGGACATGTTATTGTTGTTCCGTCGATAAATCCATCAGCAAGACTTCCACCTTGATGTGGACAGGTGTTTTCTATAGCGTAAATTTCCCCACCAATATTAAAAAGTGCAATCATCCTTCCACCCACTTCAGCAGTCATTCCACCACCTTCAGGAACATCGTCAACTGATGCTATTCTTACCTCTTCTGACATGATTATTCCCTTGCTTGGCATTCTTTTAAGTTTTGTGTTTAGACGACTTTACCAAGAATAAGGATGACCATCGCTAAGCATGAAAGGAAACCGCCTGCAGCCAAGATGGGAAAACGCCCTATGTTCATTGGCATAGTGAAGGGGCGCTTTCTTTTTTCTTTATATCTCAACACAATAACGGCAAGATTGACCAGTCCAAAAGAAGCAAACAAAAAGAGATTGTTGAGATATGCGATGGTTTCCAAATCTTTTATGATGAGTAACAGCAAAGTGATGATCGTTATCATAACAATTGCGATTGTGGGTGTTTTATGGGAAACATTTACACGCTTGAAGATTTTTGGAATTCCTTTTACACGTTGCTCTGCCAGCCCATAGATCATGCGCGATGTGGTGACAAGCGTCATTAATACTGTGTTTGCTGTTGAAAATAATGCGATAATGGCCACTAACGTAAATGTTAATGTTCCAAATGAAACTGCGGCTGCTTCTGCGAGAGGAGCTTGTGATGCTGCCAATCGTTGCCAATCGAGAATGTTCACGGCACTGATGGACACTAAAATGTAGAGGATGGTACTGACGATCAATGAGTATACAATTGCTTTTGGAATTGTTTTTGTGGGATCTTTTGTTTCTTCTGCAAGTTTTACAATTGTTTCAAATCCCATGAATGCAAAGAATACAAGTGCTGTTGCTCGAATGACTCCTAAGAATCCGTTGGGCATCTCGAATAAATTGACGCTGCCAAAATGTTTCAATCCCAAAAGAATGATGATAAACAATCCGAATGCCTCTATTGCCGTACATATCGCATTTAATCGAGCAGTGTCTTTAATTCCTCTATAATTAATCCATCCACAGAAAAGAATGATTGCCATAGCACCGATCATTGCTGCAAGATCCACTAACTCCGAGATGTAATGGCCAAATGCAATGGCTACTGTCGCTGCGCTAAAAACACCTGTTAAAATTACTAACAGGGCAACAATGAATGCAATTTTTTTTGTGAACGCGTGAGATGCATATTCATACTCTCCTGCATCTTGTTTGAATATAGATGAAAGTTCAGCGTAACTTAATCCCGTCATCATTGCAATTAATGAAGAGAAAAAGAATGCGAGCCAGATGGTATTTCCTGTTATTCCTGCAGCAACGCCAATCAAAGCGTAGATGCCTGCGCCGAGAATAATGCCTGTCCCTGCTATCGTTACCTGCGACAACGTTAATGTACGCAGCAGTTTCCCTCTTTTTTCCATCTCTCTTTGAAAGAAGGCTCTCTTTTTTAAGATATCTTTTTTACCTTTCCAAATAGTTAGTTCATTCTTTGATCATATATTTATCTTTTTTTTGTGTGAGTATACCTTCTTCTATCATCTTTTGTAGAATCTTAGCACGTCTTTCCTGTGAGATTCCTTTTGTGATATGCGTGAGAGAAGCGTATGAGAGTGTTTTGCGTTTTGTCAAGAGATATCTGACAATCTGCGCGCGCATTTGACGATCAGATCCTTCGAATGTTGATTGTGTTGTTTTTGGTTTTATTCCTGTCTTGTGAGCAGTCAAGAATGTTGCGCCATAATCCATCAACGCATTATGCCAGTCCCGACTTTTTCCTTTTGGGAGACATTGCCATGCTAGTGTTTCAAGATCTTTATCAGAAATTGTTGATGAAAGATTAAACTCGTGCATCAAAATACGCCTGATATTTGTGTCAACAGTAACACCCTCTTTATTCAATGAGAAAATTTCTATTGCGTGTTGTGTGTATGGACCGATGCCTGGCAATTTTTCCTGCGACAGTGCTTTGATAATGTCCCCCTGATATTGTTGACTTACTTTTTGTGCAAGTTCGTGCAATCGAATAGCACGACTATTGTATCCCAGGCCCAACCATTTTTTTAAAACTTCTGAACGAGACGCTTTGGCAAGGTCATTGATTGTCGGCCATGTTGTGATCCATTCTGTGTAATACTTGATAACGCGATCAACTTGTGTTTGTTGAAGCATTACTTCTGACACAAGGATTGAATAAGGATCTGTTGTCTTTCTCCAAGGAAGATCTCTTTTCTTTTGGGCATAATAAGTAAATATCTTATTTTGAAATTGCTGTATTTTGGTAACATGCATTTTCTTCATACCTTATTGAACTTCTCTCGTTTATAAAAAGACTTCGCGTTTGCACAAACATTTTTAAATTGCCTTACAATGGTCATAGTCATGAAGCATATTGTTGTTCTTGGTGGAGGATTCGGAGGCATCTATACTGTTAAATATCTTCTTCAAAAGTTGAAAAACGTAAAAGATGTCAAGATTACTCTCATCAGCAAAGATAATTATTTTCTCTTTACGCCGATGTTGCATGAAGTTGCCACGGGTGGATTAAATAGGCATAATATTGTCGAGCCTGTACGCAATCTTTTTCATGCAGACAATTTTGAATTTGTGAAATGCATGGTGAAGACTATTCATACTGAGAAAAAGATCATTGAAACAACTTTATGTGATATTCCTTATGATTATCTTGTTATTGCTGTAGGATCAACAACGAACTTCTTCAATGTTCCAGGTGCAGCACAATATTGTTTAGATCTCAAGAATATTGCATCAGCAGCGGCAGTTCGCAATAGAATTATTAACTCGCTGGAGATTGCGTCGAAACTGGCTCATTCACAGAATATCCAACCCTACTTGAATTTTACTGTTGTAGGAGCTGGACCCACAGGTGTAGAGCTTGCTGCAGAAATTGCCGAGTTTGTTAGACAAATGCTAAAAAATAATTACAAACACCTCCGTATACCTTTTCATGTGTACTTGTTGCAGCGCGGAGATATGATCATGCCTTTTGTTCATCCACAGGCACGAGAACAGGCATTACAGGAACTACGCCATCAAGGCGTTACTGTTCATTTACATTCTGAAGTTACTCGGGTGCTTAAAGACAGTGTTGAGATCAACAAGAAAGAACGATTATCCACGCATACGGTGATCTGGACTTCTGGTGTAAAACCCCATACTATCAACACTATTCCTTCTACAGCAGATAAACGCGGATTTTTCCATGTCGATCACTCTTTGCAGGTTAAAGGATTGAAAGATGTCTTTGCCCTTGGAGACTGCGCTTTTTTTGTTAATCCTGGAGAACAGAAACCTGTTCCTGCTCTTGCACAAACTGCAACGTTACAAGCAAAAATTGTTGCGAAAAATATCATTCATGCGCTTCGCCATGAACCTCTAGAAACTGCACACATCCGCTTATCGGGACTTATTGTCTCTGTTGGACAGAAATTCGCAGTTGCAGATTTGCATGGCATACGCTTTAGCGGTTTTATTGCGTGGTGGTTGTGGAGAACTATTTATCTGTTTAAACTTCTTGGATGGGCAAATAAATTTCGTGTTGCTTTAGACTGGACCATTAATCTTTTTTCTAAACGAGATACAAGTCAGATTTAACGGTGTCTGCCAAATCGCGCATTTGGTCTTCTGAAATTTCTTGGTGGGCCTTTCGCATGATAAGACGTGCTGGGAATAAAAGGCTGATATGCTACTGGCTGAAAGGGAGGTATTTCCAAACGTTCTATCTTCAACGAACGATCATCTTGTATGCGACGAAAGTTCTCATAATCTTTTTCTGATAATAAAGAGATTGCTTTTCCAGGCTCTCCGGCACGTGCAGTTCTGCCAATGCGGTGCACATATTCTTTTGCTGTTTTTGGTATGTCATAATTGTAAATATGCGTAATATCTTTGATATCCAAGCCTCGCGATGCTAAATCACTTGCTACAAGAATTTGTGTTTTTTGTGCATGGAATTCTGATAACGTTCGCGTACGCTGGCTTTGCGTTAATCCACCGTGAATTGCTTTGGCATCAAAACCGTGTTTTTTCAGATTATAGGCGACAAGATCAACAGCCCTTCGCGTATTACAAAAGACAAGAACGAGATTTGTTGATTCATGTTTGAGCAAATGAATGAGCAATGAAAAACGTTCATTAATGCCGGTCACATAATAATACTGTTTGAGCAAATCTTTATCGACATATTGTGTTGCTTTGATTGTTGTAGGATCTCTCATATATTCCTGTGCTATCCTCATGACTTCTGTGGAAAATGTGGCGCTAAACATCAAGGTTTGTCTTTTTCTTTCAAGAGCGTTTAATATTCTTCTCACATCAAGAATGAATCCCATATCAAACATTTTATCTGCTTCATCAAGAACAACTGTTTTAATGTTGTGAAGATTGATTTCTCGCCTTGACATCACGTCAAGAAGACGACCTGGTGTACAGATGGCAACGTTTGCCGTTCTTAATCTTTGAATTTGTGGATTGATACCGACACCGCCAAACACCTCAACAAGACTTATTTCCTTGTATCGCGCCAACTTTTCGCATTCCTTTGCTATTTGCTGGCATAATTCTCTTGTTGGAGTGATAATTAATACCTGCAACCCTTCAGACGCTTTTATTTTTTCAAAGAGAGGGATGGCAAATGCCAAGGTTTTTCCCGAACCTGTACTGGATTGGCCGACCACGTCTTTTCCTTCTTTAATCAAAGGAATCGTACGCACTTGAATCTTTGTTGGGGCTTCAAACCCATATTCGAGGATAGACTGCAGTATAAAGGGGTCTTCTATTAATTCCTTAAAATTTTTATCTTCTGTCATATGAAATATGTGTTTTTTACCATATAAAAGGGTATTCTTTCACCTCAAGCTTTAAATAGAATTCCCTTCTCTTGTCTCTTATGACTACGCTGATTGCTTGTTTATCTACTGGAAAAGGGACATGGGGGCATGTTTCTCATCTGCTTGATGGCATGCAAGGAGAGAAGTGGAGCAAAGTCATCCTTATCACCAATGAATATGGGAAGGAGAATTTTAAGGCTCCTGAAGGTGTTGAATTGATTGAAATACATGAACTCTCGGGTTTAGAACAACTGCGCGATGAAATGAAGGAAAAATTGAAAGATAAAATCAGTTTGGAAGAAGTAGCAATCAATCTTGTTTCAGGGTCAGGAAGAGAGCATATGGCACTGATTAGTGCTTTGATCCAGTTAGGGGCAGGCTTTCGCTTCGTTGCTGTGACCCAAGAAGGCGTGAAAGAATTGTAGTCAACCAGCCACCAAACATTTTTATATTTCTTCTTTTCATTTCTTGCTATGGGTTTATTTGATAACATGCTCAAAGGAAATGAAAGTCTCTTTCTAGACACTATTGCCTTAGATGTTGATTTTGTGCCCGGTATCGTGAAACATCGGGAGCAGGAACAGCAGTATATTGCTACGTGCATCAAGCCATTGCTACAAAAGAGGTCTGGAAAAAATCTCTTTATTACGGGAAGCCCAGGCATTGGTAAAACTGTGGCTGTCAGACATGTTCTGGAAGAACTTAAAAAAGAAACAGATGAAATTGCTACCTTGTATGTCAATTGCTGGAAAAAAGATACTGCCCATAAAATTGCCTTAGAACTTTGCGATCAACTGGATTATAAATTTGTTCACAATAAAGATACCACTGATCTTTTCAGAGACATTGCTAAAATTCTGAACAAGAAGGCTGCAGTCATTGTCTTAGATGAAGCAGATAAAATAGTTGGCGATGAAGTCTATTATACTCTTATGGAAGATCTTTATCACAAGGCCCTTATCTTTATCACCAATGCTCTGGATTGGGCTGCGCGCTTAGATGGCCGTGTACGCAGCAGGCTTATGCTAGACATGCAAGAGTTTAGAAAATATACTCCTGATGAAGTTTCTAGTATTTTGCGTGAACGTGTTGGTTATGCTTTTGTTCCCGGGGTGTTTAGCGAAGATGCCTTTTCTCTTGTTGCACAAAAAACTTTTGAAAAAGGAGATTTGAGAGTTGGATTGTTTCTTTTACGAGAAGCTGGAGAGATCGCAGAAAGCAAATCATTGCGTAGCATTACTCTTGAACATGCTGAACAAGCATTAACCAAATTAAAAGATTTTTCTGTTAAGAAGGTTGAAACTCTTACATCAGATGAACAAAGAATGCTGGACGTCATTAACAACCATATTGGAAAGACAACAAAACAGATTTTTGATCTCTATATTAAAGATGAAAAAATGAGCTACTCTAGTTTTCAGAGGAGATTAAAACAGCTTGCTAAAGGCAAGTTCATTACCTTACAGCCTGCTAATGCCGGACAGCCCGGGAATGTTGTGATTGTTCAAAAAGGAAACACTACACTAGATGCATTCTGATTTGTATACTCGAGCATCTATTCACTCTTCACACTCGTCAAGTACCTCCCTTCTGCTTATAAAGATCTGATTCTTTTTACATGTTTGAAGGGGATGGCAAAGGCTTTCCTGCTTAGGGGACATATTCATGGAGGTGAGTACAATGGATATAACATTAGTGAACATTGAGAGAATTACGGGAGAACGCTTGAGGGAATTGCCTCTTTGTGATGAAGATGTTTATGATCTTGATCATTTGGATATCTTAGAAGAGGAAGACGAGATTACTCCCCTTGAGAGCGCATTTATGCACGGCTATTTGCGTGGGGATTAAATATTTACCCGCCGTTCTTCCTTATATTCCTGCACAATCTTTGAAAGAATATTTGTTTTTTGTTTTTCTTTTTCTATACTTTCGCTATCGACTACTGCAAAGGTTTCATACTCTTCGCACTGAACATCTTTTGTGTTGATAAAATGGAAAGGCTGATTGAGTATTGATTTTGAAGGATGTATTTTAAAAATAATTGTATTCACGTGTTTCTTTAACTCTTCCCACGATCGTTCACTAAAAATGTTAACATCCTCAACAAGAATAATTGAATCTTGATGCCCTATCTTTTGCACTTCATTCCATCCTAGATTTTTCAAATTCTTAATAATATTTTTATTCTTTGTTGAAAATAGCAATTGATTGAGTTGTTGTATTTTCTTAGTGAGGTTGGCAATCTCTTGCTTTTGTTGTTCTGATAGGGCGTGAGCATCTGCTATTTTCTTTTCCTTGATGTCAATCATTTTTTTCATTTTTTCATGTATGCGCATGTCTTCATCGTAAGATAATCTTTCCAATTTTAGCTGCGTGCGTAGAATTTCATTTCTTAATGCTTCATTTTCTCTCTGCAATACGTGATTGAGCTCCAAAATTGCTGTTGATTTCTTAATCTTTGAACGAATTCTCTTCTTTGTCTTCATTTCCTCTTTCTTTTCCTCAAGAAGACGAACTGCCTCTGTTATGGGCATACCTTTTATAGCAAGCAATGTGACATCTATCGACAAATGTTCTTTGCCCTCACGTTTGAGACATAGTTCTATTTTTTTCAATAATGGATGTAGTTCGTGATATGCGTGCAATGCTCCAGCTAATGCATCACGCTGATGATCATCATGATGATGAAAGTTTTCTGTCAATCTTACTTTATAACCTACTTTCATGTCTTCGTTGGGCACAATGAGTTTTGCTCCAAGACGTGAACAAAATTTATCAACAAATTTCGGCGAATATTTGACATCTGTGCCTACGGCAATGATTTTTCCTGCTTGAACTAACTCTGTTACGATGGTGTTAAGATTGAGATTCTTTTCACTCTTTAATTTGATGAGCTCTCCTTTTGTGTTCAGGGCAGCATATGCTGCAGTAATACCGGGGTCTATCCCGACAATGAGAAGCTGGTCATGCATTTATTTTTGGTAATATGATAAAGTATAAAAAGTTATGGTCCTCTCTTTTCTTTATGAAAATACTTTGCTTCGCCGACGTGCATGCGCATAAAGAAAGTCTTGATAGGCTTGTTCAAAAAGCAGCACTTGCCGATATTCTCGTATGTGCAGGAGATTTATCTGTTTTTGGAAATGGACTACAAAAATCAATCCAAGTTCTTGCTCGCACTGGAAAGACTATTCTTATTATTCCTGGCAACCATGAATCTGAAGAAGAGGTCAAAAATCTTGCCAAAAGCTTTCCACGCGTTATTCCACTACATAAAAGAATCTATGTTCTTGGCGATTATGTTTTTGTTGGTTTTGGCGAAGGCGGATTTTCCCTGCAAGAGCCAGGCATGGAAGCTTTTTTTAAGAAAGCGCAGCAACACTTATCACGCGATAAGAAGATCATTTTTGTTACTCACGCGCCACCTTACAATACAACCCTTGATTATCTTCCTTGGTTAAGCGAACATCGTGGATGTCAAACAACTGTGGATATTATTAAGCATATCAAACCTGTCTTGACCATATGCGGGCACTTTCATGAGACCTCTGGAAAATCCTGCGTCATTGGAAAATCAATGATCATTAATCCTGGACCAGAAGGAAAACTCATTAAAATATAAAATAAAGAAGAAGAGATTAAAAAAAAGAAAAAGGATTATCTCCTTTTTCTTCGTCGTGTTGTTGATCTTGTGGATCTTGCAGAAGATCTTCGTGATGATGATCGTGAAGATGCTGCTGCTTTACGTCGTCGACGTGCTACCATATGTTTTCACCTCTCTTTTTTTATTGAAAATCTATAGTTTTAATACTATTTATTACTTAAATAGTTTTCGATTACCTCTTTTGTGGAATATTTTTGTTTATTGGAGAAAAAGTTTTTGATAATTCATATAAATTATGTTTTCCATTTCAGTTTCGCTAATATTTTTTATCTCCGCCATCTTTTGCACTGTCAATCGCACAAATGCAGGTTCATTTCTTTGTTTTGGTGGTGGTGAAAGATAAGGGGAATCTGTTTCTGTCAATAATTGCGATGATGGTGCCATATTCACCAGCCCTTGAAAATGCAGACTTCTGATAATATTAGGCGGAATTGAGAAATACCATCCATTGTCAATAATGCGCTTGACAAGCTTGTAATTACCTGTAAAGCAGTGGAAGTCTACTCTTTTGAGTGCTTTTGACTCCAAAATATCGATAACATCTTTTTCTGCCTTTCTTGTATGAACAACAAAGGGTTTATTGAGTTTGTTCAGTTGCTCGAGAATGGTGTGAAAACGATCTTTCTGAATTTTTATCAGACTTTCATCTGATGTGTTATGATAATCCAATCCTATTTCTCCAATGGCAGCAATCTTGTCTTTGTTCTCTTTGATGAGTTTGAGATCGCGTTCGAATTCCTCTTCAGATAATGCTTCGACATAGGTGGGATAAATACCCAAACTTGGTTTGACAATATCATATTTTTTAGCTAGTTCTAAAGAACGAAGATTTTTTTCATATTCTGTTCCACTTTCGAGAATTGCAACGACTTTTGCTTTTTTTGCTCTTTCTATTACTTCATCACGATCACTATCAAACTCTGGAAATCCTATATGACAATGAACATCAACGAGCATGTTACATTCCTAAAACGAGAAGTAATGGTTTGAAGATAAATACTATCAATTTCCACAAGTAAGGTGCAAGATTAATGACGATAAGCGCAATACAGATGAATGTTGCGAATGTCCATATCTGTTTTGCTTTCTTTTCTGAAAACAAAGCTAACATTCCTGTCAAGAACATTCTTCCACCATCGACAGGACCTAAAGGCAATAGGTTGAACAAGCCAACACCAAAGTTAACAATGACTAACCAAAAGATTAACATGTGCACCCATGTAAATGCTTGAGGAATAAATGCTCCATACTTTTCTGTAATTTCTGATCGCACTTTCTTGTTTAATTCTAATCCTGCAATGCCAATGAATGCACGAGATTTGTTGTCTGGGTTTTCAACAGTAGTGACCCCAACATCACCTTTATCCGTATTAAGAGTTAATTTATCTCCTGGAAGAATGTTTTTTGTTTGATCGATGAATGATGTTAAGTTTAATGTTTGATTGTTATTAATCCCTTTAATGATAAAGGGTGTTTCTAGACCTAATTGCGCTGCTGGATAATTTTCCATGACATCGTTTACTATGATACCATCCGCCATATAGACTTCATTATATAATGGCATGGCGGCGAAGTTAAAGATCAATAAGAATAGGATTCCCAAGAGCATGTTGGAGAAAGGACCTGCCGCAAATACTGAAAGCTGAGCAGTTTTTGATTTTTTAGATAATTCTTTTTCATCAGGCTCGACAAATGCTCCCAAAATAGGACCGAATAGTGCAATTCCACTGCTCTTCACTTTGGTATTATACACTCTTGAAAAGACTCCATGGAAGAATTCATGCACAGCTGCAACGATGAAAATAGCAATGATCCAATGCCAGAAGGATAAGACTGGCAATCCTGGAACAACCTTGATGCCCGGCAAAACAGGAGCAACTGCAGGCACTGCATCAGCAACAAAGATCAAATCAAATGTTCCTTTGAGAAGAAAGTAAAAGATAAATGCCATTCCTGCAAATCCGGTGATGACGCCGATCACACCCAATACTTTCAAGAATCTTGGAGCTGTACGAGCAATCTTCTCCATTAATTTTAATCCAAGTTTTGTACGATATAATGCAACAATCTTTCCCTGCACTTGGAGATTTTCTTTATGTTTATAGAAAAAAATAATGAGACCAATATAAAACAAAAGAGCGAAGATAAGATCAATATTCATTTTTACTTGGCTGCTACCCTAATCTTTCTTAAGGTGCGGAAATTCTTTCCTCCACATTTTCTGCAATGAACTTTCTTTAAGAGGATTTTTTGCGAGGCTGAGCGAAGCTTAGTTTTACATCTTTTACAGACAAAAATATTCTTCATGAACCGTGCTGAAGCTTCTGGGAATTTTACCATTATTCATCATCCTTATCTTCTTCTTGTGATCGAATTGTCTGCATCACTTTTTGACCGAGAACAATCCAGTATTGGATTTGAGCGCCTTCTTTTAATTTTCCTTGCAATTCTTCTGGAATCTTTAAATCGAATGTTTCGTATGTTTTCATGTCCATGATATTTGCTGTCTCTCCTGTGATAGATAATACTTGGGCATTCTCTTTTTCAATAAGAGGACTTTCAATGCTGTCCCCTGTTGGCTTGATAATGACCCTTTTAATATTGTCGAGAACACCGACGGCGTCGATTCTTGCCTTCGTTCCACCATGTTTTCCCGGTTTAGAAATCTGAACTTGTTTTACCATGCACGCCACACCGTCAACAACGATATAACGGCCAGGTCTCAAACTCCCCACGGAAATTGGTTTTGTTGACATTCAAGTGATTGTCGGATGAATTCTTTATAAAGATTGTGCTTCAGTTACAAGAAAGATTATATCCCTTTCTGCCTATAAAAGGGAACAATATCTCTTAATGGTGTTGTTTGTTCAACTTTGATTTTAATATTGCCTCTATCTAATTTCAGACTTTCAAAGTATTTTCCGATTTGATCTGGTGGAGCATAATCGGCAACATAATACTTTTGCTGCTCTGTTGTATTTGCAGGTAATGATTCGACATAGCAATTGGGAAAACCACTCTTCAATATTTTTTCAAGATTAAGAGTTTGCGAGCTTGCTCCTTGAGGAATGGTTACTATACTATGGTAAATCATATTTCTTCAAAATAGATTATCTTTAAAAATCTTTAGTCTGATTCTGGTTGCTCGTTAGCTTTAAATAGTCTTTTTCTTCTGTTTTTTTATGAAGATCAAAAAGGGAGATTTTATTGAACTTGATTATATTGGTAGAATAAAGGAAGACGGCAGAATCTTTGATCTTACTTCTGTTGAGATAGCCAAGAAAGAAGGACTGTATCAAGAACAGCAACAGTATGGTCCACGCGTTATTTGCGTTGGTGAAGGACAGATTGTTAGAGCTATAGACACCTACTTAGAGGGAAAAGAAATGGGGACATATACTCTTTCTTTAGTACCTGATCAGGCTTTTGGAAAAAAGAATGCAAAGTTGATGAAGATTGTTCCGATTACTATGTTCCATAAACAGAAGATACGACCATTTCCAGGATTACAGATTAACATGGATGGATATATGGGGATTGTGAAGACGGTTTCTGGTGGAAGAGTTATTGTTGATTTTAATCATCCTTTGGCTGGACGCAATGTGATCTATGAATTAATAGTGAAACGTGTTGTGACTGATGTCAAAGAAAAGATCAAAGCACATTTGCATACGTTGTTTGGTAAAGATATTGACTTTACGTTTACTCAAGGAAAGCTTGCTGTTGATTTCCCTTTGCCTGAACCTTTACAACAACAAGTGCAGGGTCACATCGAAAAGATTATTCCTGATGTGAAAACAATTACTTTTGCAGCACCACCAAAGGAAGAAAAGGTGGTAGAGAACAAAGAACAGAAAAAAGCAACTACTCAACCATAGATAACTATAAAAATCCCTTTAAGTTATTAGCATCTATCTCTTCATAGTGAAAAAAAGATGGCAGATTTAACTTCAAAAGGAGGACATGTACCACCAACATCTAATCCCTTAGATGCTGAACTCGAGCAGATTCTTTCCCGACAACGCGCTAAAATTAAGGTTGTAGGATGCGGTGGCGGTGGAAACAACACTATTAATCGTATTTCTGAAGTTGGAGCCAGTGGCATTGAGACTATTGCCGTGAATACTGATGCTCAAGATTTATTGTATACACATGCTACGACAAAAATTCTCATTGGAAAAGAGATTACCCAAGGTTTGGGCGCAGGATCTGTTCCTCAGATTGGAGAGGAAGCAGCGCGAGAAAATGAACATGAAATCAAAGCAAAATTGCAAGGATCAGACATGGTCTTTATCACCTGTGGATTGGGTGGAGGAACGGGAAGTGGAAGCGCGCATGTTGTTGCTGAACAAGCCAAGAAATTGAATGCATTGACTGTTGCTATTGTGACGTTGCCCTTTGAGATGGAGGGAAGAAGAAGATATGAGAATGCCATGTATGGATTAGAGAAACTTGAGAAAGTAGCTGATACACTTATTGTGATTCCGAATGATAAATTATTGGAATTAGCACCTGAATTACCCTTACATACTGCTTTCAAGATTGCTGATGAAATTTTAACGAATGCTGTGAAAGGCATTTCAGAACTTGTTACGAAAGCAGGATTAGTAAATTTAGATTTTGCAGATATTCGCACTGTTATGGGTAGAGGCGGTGTTGCTATGATTGGTGTTGGTGAAAGCGATACTGAACATCGCGCTACAGAATGTGTGCAGAAGGCTTTGAATAATCCTTTATTAGATGTTGATATTACTGGAGCAACAGGCGCTTTGATCAATGTGAGCGGTGGACCTGATATGACTTTAGAAGAAGCAAAAACTGTTGTTGAAACGGTCAGTCAAAAAATGAGTGATGAAGCACGCATCATCTGGGGAGCGCAGATTTCTGAAGATTTAGGAAAAACCATCAGATGTATGTTGATTGTCACAGGCGTCAATAGTCCTCAGATCTTTGGACCTAAACGCATGATGGTTGAAAAAGAGAAGAAAGAGATCGAAAACGAATTAGGGATTGATTTCTTGTAGTTTTATTAAGTTAACTTTTTATAACTTTGAAAGCTTCTAATTTATCTTTCATACTCGGAAGAGACGCAGTTTCTTTATCTTGGCTTGCAGCCTCTAATATCATTCTTTCAATATCAGAAACTGTATTTTGATTACCGAAAAGTTCAACTGTTATTCCCCTTTTATCTCCGTTCCAGGTGGATTGGTAATGTAATGTGACACCTTGTGGTTCAATATGGTATACTGCTCTCGTTATTTGCCCCTTTCTTGTAGATATTGTTGGAAAGATCGTGCCTGTTGAGATGGCATTATATTCATTTCGCAAAACATGTTCCATAAAATCATAAAAATTATCGAGTTTAAATAAACCATCATAATAACTAGCTTCAAAATGAACAATTGTTTTTTGCATATGCTTGAGTTATGTGCCTTTTATATAAACCTTTGCTCTTCCACGTTAATTAAGAGTTAACTTGCGTGCTCTGCAGAGCACCTTTAACCATGAACAAAGATCACAATATTTTTATAGTTTAATTATTTCTTTTTTGTATGTTTTTTGCAGAGTATCTGGTTAAAGAACTTCATCTTGATCCTTCTTTGGTATCTACTCGACAGCACTCTCTTGCATTTGTTGCTGGCGCTGAACGGCTCTTTGGTCTTGGCCAGGGATTATCACATAAATATCGACGAGTTCTTGAACAAGAAGCTAAACGAAGAGAACGAATAGAAGATATTATTGTTGACAGCATTCCTTCTTCCCCTGATCGTTCTTTACGCGACTATATTGCCTTAGCAAAGGCTCATTACGAACAACAAGGATTTACCATAACTGCGGACCGAGAGAATGGTTTTACTATGAAAAAAGAGGGTTTAGATTACTGGACACACCTCGACCTTTCCGGATTGGATAGTTTTAGTCAAACCCTTTCTTTTACCTTATTTAGAGAGTTTCCCAAAACTCCATAACAACCTTTAAAAAGGGGCTTTAATTGGAGTTTTCCATGCTCACTAGATTGAAGAGTTTTATTTTGGAATGCGTACGTGTTTTCAAAATAACGAAGAAACCTGGTAAAGAAGAATTCATTACAGTTGTTAAAGTGTCAGGTATTGGCATTTTACTCATCGGACTTATTGGTTTCATCGTCCAGACAGGATGGCAACTCTTTAGCTGAGGAATCACATGGCAATTTTCGCATTACGAACAACAAGCAACAGAGAAGATCAGGTATTTGATTTTGTCAGTTCTAATGTTGAAAAAAAGAACTTGGCTGTTTTAAGTTTGATCCGACCTCATGGCTTGAGAGGATATATTTTCATTGAAGTTGAAACTCGAGAAATTGCAGAAGAAGCCTATCACAAAGTGCCTTATGCACGCGGCATTTTACCAAAACCTGTTACTTATCAAGAGATTGAACATATGCTCGAACAAGTCAGAGTACAGATGAATATCCAGAAAGGAGATATTGTTGAAGTCATCAGCGGACCTTTCAAAGGGGAACAAGCTAAGGTCAATAGAGTCGATCAGACTAAAGAAGAAGTTGTTGTTGAACTTTTAGAAGCAGCTATTCCTATTCCTATCACCGTCAAACTTGATTCCGTTAAGGTTATAAGGAGAGATGAAAGCGGCAACAATAACAATATGAGCGCTGAAGAAAAAAGATCTGAGGAATCAAACCAATGACCAAATTACAACTCATCGTGGACGGAGGAAAAGCAACGACAACTCCAGCCATGGCTCAAACGTTAGGGCCTATGAAAATTCCTCTTAATGAAGTTCTCGCCAAGATTAATGACAAGACTAAAGCATTCCAAGGCATTAAAGTGCCTGTTGAAGTGAATGTGAACGATAAAGACAAAACGTATGACGTCAAAGTAGGAAGTCCACCTGCTTCTGAACTTATTAAAAAAGAATTGAAATTGGAAAAAGGAAGCGGAACGCCTAATCGAGAAAAACTTGTGAACCTTGGTGTTGAACAAGTGATCAAGATTGCACAGCAGAAAATGGATGGATTGTTGGACAAGACGTTGAAAGCTGCTGTCAAAACTATTGCCGGAACATGCAACAGCATGGGATTATTGATTGAAGGCAAGACTAGTGATGCATTTACGAGAGATTTGGAAGCTGGCAAGTATGACCAAGAATTGAAAGAAGTAAAAATAGAGATTGCTCCTGAGAAGAAAGCACGCTTACAACAAGAATTACAAACTATCCAAGAACGCTTACGCAAAGAACAGGAACGCTTGAAGGCTGAGGAAGAAGCGAAAGCCGCTGCAGTTGCTGCTGAGAAACCTGCTGAAGCTGCACCTGCTGAAGGCGCTACTAAAGAAGGAGAAAAGAAACCTGCTGAAGCTGGTAAGGCTCCTGCTGCCGGTGCAGAAAAGAAAGCTGCCGCTCCTGCTGCTGAGAAAAAAGCTCCTGAGAAAAAGAAATAATTTTTTACACTTACCCACAAGCTTTATTAGGACTTCTTGAACGTATTTTCTCTTTACGGGGCCGTAGTCTAACCTGGTAGGACTTGTGGTTTGGGACCATAGGGTCCAGGTTCAAATCCTGGCGGCCTCATCTCTTTCACAAGCTTTAAAAAGGCAAAGAAGTACAGCATTACCTACCTTTTAACACTCTTATTGGGGCATATCTATGGTTACTAAAATTGTTGGCTCAACAGGTCGTTTTGGCGTCCGTTACGGAAAACGTTTACGCACACTTACACTACAAATAGAAAAAAAACAGCGACAAAAACAAATATGCCCTTACTGTTCACGCCCACAAGTGAAAAGATTAGCAGCTGGCATTTTCCAATGTTACAAATGTTCAACTAAATTTACTGGTGATGCTTACCTGATGAAGGCTTAACTATGGCAATCTACAAATGTTTTCAATGCAGTAAAGAAGTGAAAGAGGAATATGTGCGCAAGAAAATACGCTGTCCTTATTGCGGATACAAGATTTTGTACAAACCACGCACTGTTACTGCAACCGTGAAGGCGGTATAAGGTGAGATATGGACGTTTCACCAGAACTTGAGGAAAAGATTGCTCGCCTGCAAATGCTAGAGCAAAATGTTCAGGCATTTTCTTCTCAACGACAACAATTTCAGATCCACATTACTGAAATTGAGCATGCATTACAAGAATTAGAACACACAAAAGAAAAACCCTACAAAATTGTTGGCTCACTCATGATTGCCAGTGATGCTGAAGAACTTAAAAAAGAATTGAGTTCTCAGAAAGAAATGGCCGAGCTCCGTATTAAGAGCTTGGAAAAACAAGAAACACAATTACGGGAAAAGGCAGAGTCTCTTCAGAAAGAAGTCGTAGGGGCGCTGCAACAAAAAGGAGGGAAATAGTATGGCAGGATTACAGACAGTTATAGAGGTCCTTTCTATTATTGAACAAGATGCGAGTGTGCCTAAGAATGTGAGGGCAAAAATTACTTCAGCGATCAAATCTTTACAAGATGAGAATGGCAAATCACATGAGGTGAAGATTGACCAAATTTTGCAACAACTTGATGACTTAAGTGATGATCCAAATTTACCACCATACACCCGTACACAAATCTGGAACGTTGTCAGCACACTTGAAAGTGTTTAGCGTTGTGTAGCATAGAAATCTTTATATAGAGAAAACCTCTCTTAACTGCTGAGGGATAAAAGTGGCTTTATTTTCAAAAATAAAAGAACGTCTTGGCTTTGGTTCTCGTGTTCCTGTTGAGGATTTCGATGATGAATACGAAGAAGAATATATGGAAATCGATCCTACCAAAGACGTTGGATTAAAATCCAAGATTGTTGTCAAGTCCTTCATTATCAATGATTTCGCCGATGTTAAGGATGCCTTAGATGCTTTACGCGAAGGCTATACCATTGCTTTGATTAACATTAAACCTTTGAAAGACCGAGACATTGTTGAATTGAAACGAGCTGTGAACAAATTAAAGAAGACCTGTGATGCCATTGATGGCGATATTGCAGGCGTTAGCGAGGATTGGATTGTTGTCACACCTACGTTTGCCCATATCTATCGCAATAAAGGCACGGAAGAAGTCGAACATTAACCATGGGCGAATGTGATGCTGACGAACGTTATTATCTTATTGCGCGTAATTCTCAAAATAAGTCTTTTCAGTTTGTTCGAGTTGAAGGAAACGACATACCCGTCTGGAGCTTTGGAGAAATTCCCTATTTCACTTCACGTAAAGAAGTGCTAAATCTTTCTAGTCACTTGCAAACCCGCGGATATGAAACACATGTTATCGAAGATAATACTGTTGAGGATAGACGATTTATAACGCTTGAAACAAAAGTCGAACATGCTGAACCAGCCTGGGTGGTAAAGCGTGATTTTTCATTTTTAAATCTTTTCCGAAGTTAATTGCAAAAACAATAGCTTTTTAAAATTTTGTCTCTTCTTAGTTCTATGGAAAAAATAGAAGGACAGCAATGTCCTGTCTGCATGGAAAAGAAATTAACTTTAAGTGAAGAGACCAAAGACATACCTTTTTTTGGAAAGACCTTTATTTTTTCTATGGTGTGTGGGGGTTGTGGTTTTCATAAAAGTGATTTAGAAGCTGCAGAACAAAAATCACCTTGCAAAATTACTTTTGCTGTTCAAAGCGATAAAGACATGAACGTGCGCGTTGTGAAAAGCTCGGAAGCATCTGTTGCTGTTCCTCAATTGAAGATGAGCATGACTCCTGGGCCTGCTAGTGAAGGATTCGTCAGTAATATTGAAGGATTATTAGACAAATTTAAGAATATTATTGAAGATCAACGTGATGTTAGTGAAGATGATGATGAGAAACAAACTGCGAAGAATTTGTTGAAGAAGATTTGGAAGATTAAATGTGGAGATATTCCTGTTACTATTGTGATTGAAGATCCTTCAGGGAATAGCGCTATTATTTCTGATAAAGCAAAGATTGAACCTTTGAAAGTGAAGAAGTAACATTAATGTCTTTGTTCTTTAATATGCTCTTTAAAGTCATGTGCTAAGCTTTGAAATTGTCTAGCAAGATTATTCAGATCAGCCCTCATTTTTGCTTGGTTTATTGCTACATTAATAATTAATGTTGTGTTCAGGACTAAAAATCCGATTGTTAATGTGTCACTTATCCACGAACCACCAAATACTTTTACAAGAATTTGATATGCTATAAGCAATGCAAACAGTATCCAAAGCAACTTCCAGATTATCCAAAACATTTGTGTCATTTTTTCTTTTCTCATGTTAGTACTTCCCACTGATAAGCCAGATGATAAGGACAATAACTAATACCATTGCCACCGCTATTTGGATTTTTTCTAGCCTTTGTTGCACTTTTTCAAGATTCATGTTACTATGAACTTTCTTTTGTTTAAATATCTTTTCTAGAAATTTCCGTAAAACTTACGAATTCATTCGCCAATGTTGTTCTCTTCTTTAGGATTTCTTTCATTTTTTCCTCGAGAAGCGTAATAAGCTCTGGTTGATTATAACTATACATATCGGGGACGTTCAAAGAAAGAATATGTTTTTTACTATAGGTGCTTGGGAAGCGTTTTGCAATTTCTGTACGTTGATGATCTTCCATAACAAGGATAAGATCTGCCCATTCTAGTTCTTTTTGTGTTACCGGGTTTTCGTTATACAAACCTGCTGATTTTGTTTGGAGTGTACTCTTAAACAGATGTTCTGCTGTTTTGCTTCTATGCTTATTTTGGTTACAAATAAAAAGAGTTTTCATAGAGAAACTGGTGTTTTTTATCTATATATTTATTTTGCCCCATAGGGGGCGGTAATGAATCCTGTCTTCAAACTTTCTTCGAATGATAATTCACCTAAAGCAACAAGCAATTCTTTTACCGTAATGATGGGCTTTGAGAATCGTGGCGTGTCTTCTATTGCTAAACGAGGGCATGCTGTGGTGACAAATACATCAACCGTTGAAAAGTTATTTAATTCATTTGGTCTGACTTCTTCTAAGGTAATGATGATTGCTTCTTTATTATGTGCAATAATCTTATTTTTGAGTTGTTCTGCCATGGTTGTGTTTATTTGACCTGATTTCGTGGAGATGATAATACCGAATGATTGTGCTCGTTTTGCTTGTTCGATGAATGCATCTCGTTGGAGAATATATTTGGCACGCTGAGGAGTAAGATCTTGTATTTCTTCTGTTGCTGGATTGATGAGAATGACTGGCTTGTCTGTGGATAACAGTAATCCTAATGCATGAAAACCATTTGCTATAGTGAGGTATGCATCAACATTCGCTTCGATTGTTTTTGGACCTGTGTACTCACATCCTAAAATTTGACCTTGATGAAAGGCACGGCCTTTTCCTTCTGGAATACTCACGTTGATTCCTTTTTCTTCTAACGCTTTCTTGATTATTGGAAGTTGTTGAATGTGCTGCACAGATGCTACTAATCCTATTTTTTTATATTGTGTATATGCCTTTGTGAAAGCAGTTATGATCTTTGTAATGTCTTTTTCGTAATGTGTTTCAACATATAGAACTGGAATATCAGGATGATGGAATGGAGCATGGCCGAAATGCACAATAAGATCAACTCCTAGTCGTTTGGCTTCATCAACAGGCAAATCACATGCTCCCCATGATGGTTCTCCAGAAACAAGAATTGTTGCTTGTGTTTTTTCTTGAAGAAGATTCACTAAACGAGGAGCTTCTTTCTTGAGACCTTCAGGTAGCTGCAAGAGTACCCTCTTTGCCTTTTGTTTCTTTATTTCTTCAATGATTCGTTGTTCTTCTAAGTTGTACATTGAGTATATACTGGAGAATATATGTTTTTAAGACTTTTCATAAGCTTTAAATAACGGCTCTTTATGAAGAGTATCTATGAGTTCTAAAGAAAAAGACAAAGGTGCTTTTCTTGAGGAGTTGATTGCTTTTATACAAAATAAAGGATTTGTTTGGGGACCTTTCCCTGAGATTTATGGAGGATTCTCTGGATTTTATGCGTATGGTCCTTTAGGAAAATTGCTTAAGAACAAAGTCGAAAATAGTGTTCGAAGAGTGTTCCAAAAATATGGATTTTGGGAATTGGAATGTCCTATTGTTTTACCCAATATTGTCTGGAAAGCATCAGGTCATTTAGACACCTTTGTTGACCGTGCCATTTCATGTTCGAAATGTAAGGGGATGTTTAGAGCTGATAAACTCATTGAAGAACAGTTTGATGTTGCTGCCGATAGTTTTTCTGATCAACAATTATTGAACTTTATTCAAGAAAAGAGAATTCGATGTCCTAGCTGCAAAGGGGAATTCACCTATGATATTGTCAAAGAGAATCTGATGATGCAAACCCGAGTTGGTGGCGTTGATGCGAGCTTACGTCCTGAAACTGCAACTGTTACTTACTTGCCTTTCAAGCGTTATTATGAATTCTTTAGAAAAAAACTCCCTATTGGAGTGTTTCAGATTGGAAAAGCATTCAGAAATGAGATTAGTCCACGACAACATATGACTCGCAGCAGAGAATTCACACAGGCTGAAGGGCAGCTCTTTGTTGATCCCAAAGAAAAAGGGAATTGGGAACGTTTTGATGATGTTAAGAAAGACAGATTACCATTATGGACGTGGCAAGATCAAAAAGCAGAGAAACAACCAATTATGATGACGCTTGATGATGCGTTGAAAAAGAAGTTTATGAAACAGAGTTCATATGCTTGGTGTGTATGGCTAGCTTATCAACAATTTGTTGGTATGGGCATTCCTGTGGAGAAGATTCGCATTAGACAACATCATCCTGATGAACGCGCATTTTATGCTGATGACGCATGGGATATTGAAGTACAGACGAATAGCTTCGGATGGATGGAGATGTGCGGCGTTCATGACAGAACAGACTATGACTTAGTACAACATGAAAAATTCTCCAAACAGAATTTACAAGCAACGCGAGAAGATGGCAGCAAAGTGCATCCTCATGTCTTAGAGATTGCTTTTGGTATCGATAGGCCCGTTTTTGCACTTTTAGACTTATTTTATTCGAAGATTGAGAAAGGTGAAGGAAAGACGATCTTTAAAGTTCCTTATCACCTTGCTCCTGTTGACGTTGCCATCTTCCCTTTGATGAAAAAAGAAGGCATGCCTGAATTAGCACAGCAGATAAAAGAGAAGTTTGAGCATGTTTTTGTTGTTGAGTATGATGATGGCGGTTCTATTGGACGACGATACTTGCGGGCTGCTGAGGGTGGAACTCCTTATTGCTTGACAGTCGATTATGATTCTTTAAAGAACAAAGATATCACTATTCGTGATCGCGACTCTGAACAACAAATTCGTGTGAAGATTGATGCTTTAGAACAGACATTACATAAACTTTTGAATAAAGAACTTCGTTTTGAGAAAGCTGGGACATTGATTAAATAATTATTTTGTTTCAGATCTTATCCAAGCTTCGTACTTCTCGTTAGCTTCTACTTCTATTCGCATAATGCATGGAGTTTCATATGGATGCAATTTTTCAATTTCTTCTTTTACCTTTGACCAGTTTTCTTTTCTTGTTTTGAGAAGAGAGACTATTTCGTTAGTATTCTCAATTTTACCTTTCCACCAAAATGCACTAGAGATAGGGAAGAAATTTGCGCAGGCGATAAGTTTCTTTTCAAGAAGTTTTGAGGCTATTGTTTTTGCTTTTTCAGTGCTCTCGTGCGTTACATAGATAATAATAAATGACATATTAGTCGAGATCTTTGTCAATTTAAATAGTTTATTGAGCTTATTTTTCACAAGTGGTAGATTTTTAAATGGATCAAGAAGACTATAATCACAGGGGCCGGTAGTTCAGTTCGGTAGAACGCGTGCATGGCATGTACGAGGCCATGGGTTCAAATCCCGTCCGGTCCACTTTTTTTGGGCCAGTAGTAGAACGGTTAATACGCCGCCTTCGCAAGGCGGAGACTTCGGGAAATCTTTAACGGAGACGTTAAGATTCGAGAATTCAATTCCCGACTGGTCCATTTATTTTAGCAACGCAATGTTCTTTTTCTGCACACATAATCTGAAATATTCTGATTGCTGAAAATCTCCAGGACTAATTTGAGTTGCGTGATAATCTTTGTATATTGGTAGTCCTGCAACATTGTATGATTCAGCAACCAATTCTGAGCAAATATACTTGTTTTTCGTACCTATTTCACGAGCATTTCCTCGAATGCCAAAGAGGAAATAAAAGAATAACTGAATGATCTGAAAGAGATCGTACTCTTTTCCCACTTCTTTTTTGGCATGATCAACAATCTTCTTTTGCTGTTTGCGTGATGTTCTTGTATGACGATAGATTTCAAAGTTTTTATCTTTATACTCTTCCAAGGATTTTATTTCCACACCTTCATTATTTGCTTCAATGTACTTGCCTTTTCCGATATACATTGTGGCGTGATTCCAATGTGAATCTGTTACTATACGAATGATTCTACTGATGAGATGTTTACCATGCACGACAAACACATCTCCTGGTTGCAATTGTTTTTTTAATTGCCGAATATCATACATCATGAGACATCTGCATCTCTTTGTGCTCTTATTTTGGGGGCCACATTCTTATTAAAATATAGAAAAATAGGATTAAGACGAGAATAATTTGCCAATTTTCTCTTAACCAACTTACCAGTTTTTGTAGTGCTCTCATTTTTTACTTCCTTATTCTTCTCCTCATCCAACCTATAAATGAAAGGATTGCTATGATAAATACCAATTCTAATATAAGAATGTTGTGTATACTTGTCCCCACTTGCCAAAGATTATAATACATACCTGCCGCCGCTGCGAGCACTGTTACTAGAGCAATAACTGCAGTTGAGATAACATTAACATGTTCAGCATCCATGTTGCCATTGCATACTCATCCCTTTAAGTTTCTTCATTTTGAGAAGCCGTGTTTCTTTTGGAATATTTAGACTTTATACTAAAAGTTCATATTTATTTTTGTATTATCTTTGCAATTCTGAAAATATTTTTCTACATTAAAGCACGCGCAATAAGACCGATGATCAAAATACCCAGGAAATTAAAAATGTATGAAGCAACCATAAATGGTTTAAGATCCATTTTTGAGAATCCCATCAGGCCTATGGCTAATTCATCTGGCAAGGGAGAAGCAATGATTAAACCGCCTACGATAAAAGGCAACCATTTGAAATGAGCCTTAAATGCATGTTTTATTTTTTCTTTCTTTCCTTTTTTCTTTGTTAATTCCACCATATGATCGGACAATCTGTCTCGGAAGAAGAGGAATATAAGAGTATCAACCATCACTGCCCCTAAAGCTCCAATAAGAGCTGTTGCTATCGGTGAGAATGCCTGTGCAATTTCTCCTAATGCCATCATGGCTGGAGCTGTTGTAAAGAGAGAAGTAAAAAACATTCCCCCCATAAAACTACCTAGTATTTCCATCTCTTTCGTTGATGTTAGAGTATATTGCAAAACCTGTGTTTTAAGAAGGATTAATGCAAATGCGATACTCATACCTATAATAAAGAAATCATCGATGAGTTTTCTTATCTCGTTTGTCATTCTCTTTTCCTTGTTTAGGATTATGATCAAATTTATAAATTCTTGGATAGGAAACCTTAAAAGATATGAATAATCTTGTGTTTGAATGGGAAGGAAATCAAAACGACGACGCTTCTTATTTTCGCATAAAAAGCGGATGACCGGTATTAAGGGAAAACAACGCGAAGGACGACGTGGTCGTTTTAAACGACGATGAATGATTGTATCTTTTGTAACATCGTACGAGGAGAAGCTCCTTGCCACAAGATATGGGAAGATGACAAACATCTCGCATTTCTTTCTATTTTTCCCAATACTGATGGTTTTTCTGTTGTGATTACGAAAGAACATTATTCGAGTTATGCTTTTGACTTGTCTGACGCTGTGTTGAAAGACCTTATTTGCGCAGCTAAAAAAGTTGGAAAGCTTATTGATAAGAATCTACCTGATGTCGGAAGAACAGGCTTAATTTTTGAAGGATTTGGCGTCGACCATATTCATGCCAAGCTCTTTCCTATGCACGGCACAGCAGACATGAAAACATGGAAACCATTGCATTCTCGACAGGACAAATTTTTCACCGTTTATGAAGGGTACATCTCTTCGCATGATTGTTCTCGCGCTGATGACGCAACACTTGCTGCTTTGGCTAGGAAGATTCGTGGGAATTAAACGTCTCTTAGAAAATCTTTTATAGGGCCTTAAACTCGATTTCTTGTGCCTTCGTAGCTTAGCCCGGCTAGAGCAATGGTTTCATAAGCCATGGATCGGGTGTTCAAATCACCCCGAAGGCATTCTCTTAATAGGGAATACCTGGCAGCGCCAAAAAGCGCAGATGCTGGCTGCGCAACATTCTGATTCTTTTTTTTGTAAAGACTTTGAGCATGTCTGATATTTTTTCTCCGCTTAAAATATGCGGGATGATAACATAATCTGCTCCTTCCTTGTATAACTCTATGGCTTTCTTTGTTGTATTTGCCGTGGTGATAATCATAATGTTTCTGTCCATTTCTCTAAATATTTTTGTGATAAGGGCATTATCTTCGAACTGACTAATTGTTGAAATGATAATCTTTGGTTTGTGTTGCTTTAAGGCATGCAAGATCTCTGGATCTGCAACATCTCCATAGAGACAAGGAATGTTTTTTCGCACTAAATCCTTGATGACTGTTGGATTGTAATCCACTACCAACACTTTGCTCTTTTTCTTGAGAAGATTTTTTAAAATACTATACCCCATGCGATGCTGCCCTAAAAGAATGATCTCATATTTATTTGATTTTTTGTGCAAAGACATTTTTTCTTCGAGAATGCTTTTTCTTTCAAATATTTTCAGATAAGGGGCGAATATTGAGAAGAGTTTTTCGTTGTATGTAATCATGTAGGTAGAAAACGTAATGGTGATGATCCCTACTGCAGAAATCATGGACACAATATCTCCTGAAAAATGACCGAGTTCTTTTCCCATGGCTGCTAAGATCAGACTAAACTCGCTTATCTGAGCAACTGTTAATCCGCAGAGAAAACCTGTTCTGCTCTTGAATCCCATGACTCCCATGATGATCATTAAAATGAGAGGATTACCGATCAAAACGAATAATGAGATGATAATGATGGCTGGCAGCTGATGCTCTAGGTTTGTGAAGACCAGTGATGATCCCATGATAACAAAAAAGAGAATCATAAAAAAATCACGCAAAGGTTTGACTTTGTTTGAAATTTCTGTACTATAAGGAATTGAAGCAAGTGTCACTCCTGCAAGGAATGCCCCTATTTCAAGAGTAAATCCAAGAAGCTGCGCGAACATGGCAAGAGCAAAACACCATGAAATAGCTGAGAGAAAAAGAATTTCCTGTGAACGAGCTGCTCTTTCAAAGAATTTTGTCAAGAAGAGCTTGTTTGCCAAGAATGCTACCAAACATAGTGCAATAGCAGACAATACTGCTGAGCCAATTCCTGTTGTTAATTTTCCGTTGCTAAAGGTACTTAAAAAAATGAGGAGCAAAATAGCAAGAGCGTCTTGAATCAAGAGAAATCCCAGAGAGATTTTTCCATATAACGTATCGAGATCATTTTTATCTGAGAGCAATTTAACAATGATGATCGTGCTGCTGAATGCAAATGCGATGCCCATATATGCTGATTCTAGAGAACTAAATCCAAAATATTTGATGACAAAATATCCAATGATTGTTGTGAATAAAACCTGACCCATTCCCGTGTAAAAAGAAACTTTACCTACCTCGCGAAGAATTTTGACGTTCAAACTTAAACCCACGACGAACAATAGAAAAGCAATTCCTATCTTCGAAAAGATATCAAGAATTTCTGAAGTGGTGATAATGTTTAGTACTAATGGCCCGAGAATGACGCCGGTGAAAATATAGGCAACCATGGGCGGCTGCTTGAATAAACGGAATATAAGAGCAAGAATGGTTGTTGCAATAATGATGATGCCTACTTCAAGAAAAATATACTCCATTTGTCACCTCTATGACGAAGATATGGGTTTGATAATTTAAAAGGTTTGTTATTTTTACTTTCGCATCAAGGTAATCTCTATTGTGGAGACGCGCACTTGTCTTCCTTCGTCGTTCTTGAACTCTTCGCTGTTGATATTGATGTCTTTTACATTGATTTGATTTTCCAGAAAACGCTTGAGCGCTACTTCTGTGACATCTACTGCTTTGCTGATGAATTTTCCTCTTGCCTTGACCACGATTTCAGGTGCTTGTTGGGTTGTGAATTGCATAACGACGCCAGTCACGTACTCTGAGAAAAAAGCTAGAGCTTTATTTTCTATTCATAAACGGCTTGGCGCCAATAAAAATGGTGTGGTCATCTTTTCTTGTTGTCTCTTGATTCTCTGTCATTTTTTCCTCCTTGTCGTAGATAGATCTTACAAGAGGACGATTTATTTAAACTTTATGTTCAGAACTAGTATTTCTTTTGTTTGACGAGACGTGTGACGTAGCCAGCGACGATATTACGAAGCTTTTTGTTTGGTTCTACCAAGAGTTCTTGGACAAGACCTTTATTGTGGTTGAAATCTCCAGAGAAGCGCTCTTTATGCTTTGTATAGAGCTTTCTGCCTGTTCTTTTGATGAGTTGTGTTTTAATACGCCCCATAGAATGATGGTTTTTAGGGCCCTATTTAAGCTTTTCTTTTAGCTTCTAGAATATAGATTGAACGTTCTATTTTGGAATGTCTTTTTTCATATTCTAAAGGTAATTTGATGCTAGGTAAAGGAGAGACTATTTCAAAGCCTGTTTTTTGAAGGATTTCATTGATTGGTAAGGTGAAGGTTTTCATATAGGTTCTGATTCTTGGTAAAAGAATAACAACTTTTCCTTTGATTTTTGGATGGAGAGCTGTAAAGAAATTTGTGTAGAGAGGAATCAATTCTTTGATTGTTCGTTGCGCTTCTTGTTCTGAAGGAAGCTTCTTGTAGTATGGACCCATATACGGTTCGGTGACGATTGCTTCTACAGATTGCATTTGAGAAAGTACTTTTGTTACATCTCCTTGGAGAAACTTTGTCTTGTTTCTGTAGTTCTTACCTAACCATTCAATGTTTTTTCGTGCATCGTCAATGAACAAGTCAATCCCAATGACGCGATAACCCATGAGCAGAGCTTCTTGTAAGATTGTTCCTGTGCCACAGAATGGATCAGTTATTTCGTTCTTTGCTTCTGACAGGTTGATTAAGATTTTTGCTAATCTGATAGAGATGACTTTCTTAGGATCGAATGATGGACGTTTTTCATCTCGTTCTCGGTATTCTTTTGGATTGGAGATGGATGTGACTTTGTACAAGATGTTTCTGAAGACGATGAGATCGAAATCTAAATTCTTTGCCTTTGAAGGAGGAATATCTCGCATTTGAGCGAACTTTTGCAATGCTTTGACGTTTTGTTCTTTCCAGAATGCTCTTAATTCATCGAGAATGTTCTTGGAATCTATTAATGTTAACGAGAAGGTTATTTTGTTGGATGATGGGATTAATTGCTTTATAGATGTTGGTTCTGCTATCTTGATAATGCCGCCTAATTCTTCAACATTAATGGGTTTGTTTGTTGTTATGTGTGCTAATAATTTAGTTTGATTCAATAAGGTGTATTCGATGTTCTTTCTGTTGCAGTATGCTATTAATTCTAGGAGACTAAGCTTAGGATCACGACCAAGCATACAGAGGTAGGTTTTCATTACTTATATGACAAAAATTACCTCTCTTAAACTTATTGTTGAAGATGCCTTACGAAGACAAGAAATATAAACTCTTTATACAGTCTTTATTTATGGCAAAGAATAAGTATTTAGCCATTGTTGGCATTCTTATTGCCCTATCCCTCTTTTTTATTATATTCTGGGAGCAACCTGTTGAAGAGGCAATTTCTCTTCCAGAACAGATTATATTGCCTGATAATATTCCTGTTAAACAACCCCCACTTATTTTAATACCTGACTCTCGTAATTATAGAATACAAGTATTTAATGACACTAATAATACTTATCAATTTGTTTCTATGTTTGGTAGTTTTGGTAATGAAGAAGGAAAATTAAAACAACCTGTAGACATTGACCAAGAAGATGGCAAAATTTTTGTATTAGATAGAGAACGAGAAGAGATTATTGTATTTAATGAAACATATGATTTTCTTTATAGTTTTGGAAAACCTTATCTTGACATAGCATTCGGGTTTGATATCTTTAATGGAAAAATTTATGTTGCTAACTCATATTCTTCTAAGATTGATGTTTTTACTTTAGATGGAAAACCTCTTTATTCTTTTGGTCAACATGGAGATAAAGAGGGAGAATTTAAAATCCCTTATGATATTATGGTAGATAAGGATTTCTTATATGTTGCTGATGCTGGAAATGCGAGAATACAAAAACTTACTCACAATGGCACATTTGTCAAAGCTTGGGGAAGATACTCTCGAGATGATGAAGGATTTAAACAACCGGCCAGTATTGGTAAATTGGATGCTATTTTATTTGTTGCAGATATGGCAAATTCTAGAATAAAGATGTACGATGAAGATGGCACCCTCATTAAGATTATTGGGAGCTATGGACGCGGTGAAGAGCAATATAAACAACCAAGTAAAATTTGGGTAATTGATCAAAGGGTTTATGTTGCAGACACAGCTAACCATCGGATAAAGGTATTAGACTCACAAGGTAATCTTATTACTATTTTTGGCGGATATGGGCGTGGAACAGGGCAGTTTCGTACTCCTGGAATCATGATGCCAAGACTTGGAATTTCTAGTCTTTCTCTTTCAAGCAGTGTTTAGATACGATCTTAGTACCTCTCAAAAGTGGCTCTAATAGGCTTAAAAACACTGTTTTTGACGGTTTTAAGGGAAAAGTTTATAAAGGAGAACGTGCACGCCATCATCAATTCAACGACTAGAGCCTTAACTGAGGCTGTTTTCGTGAATTATAATTATTAAAACAGTGAGGTGGAAGAAATGTCCGATTTATTGGTTGTACGAAGTAAAATTAAAGAATGCACTGATTGTAATGTTTCTGGTGACTTTGCTGACGCTTTAAGCAAAAGAGTTTCACAAATGGTCAAAGAAGCTGAACGACGTGCCAAAGACAATGGCAGAAAGACATTGAAACCTCAGGATTTATAATTCTGAGTTTCATTTCTTTTTCTTTTTTTCTTACTTTATCCATTTAATTTCTATTGTTTCATAATCTTCTGGATTATTACTTCTATATTTGTGGACATCAACATGAAGATGTGGTCCTAACTGAGCAATCCATCCTGTTTTACCAGAATATCCAATGATTTGACCCATCTTTACTTTATCACCGACTTTTACTATTGAGCCCTTTTGCTTGATGTGTTCGTAAATAGAATATTCATCATTCTTATGTTGTATTTCGATGTAATTTCCAAACTTATCATACTCTTCAGTTGAGCCACTCTTGTTAGAATCTTGTTTGATATCTATCACTACACCATCACAAGCTGCTTTAATTGGCGTTCCTTCTGGACAGATAAAATCAATTGCGTGTTTTAGTTTTCCTACATGCGCCGGTGATTCACTAGCGCTCATGCGCACCATCTTAGACTGTTCAATAGGATATGTATATTCATTTGTTGATTTCATTAATGATCTCTTTTTATTATCTAATACTTATTACTTTCGTACACGCAACATCATTGTTTTCTCTATGATTGCAACTTCTTCTTCGACAGTCAGTACTCCAGAATTTAAGGCGATACCATAATGCGCAGCATCACGATAATCAAATTTATCTCCGTAGAGCTTTTTACCTATGCTTACTTCATCTTGCTCTCGTTCTTCTAAAATATGTTCAATCTCTGGAACAGATTTTCCAGGATATTTCTGCATGGTGTGTGCTCGCTGTGCTCTTATTTTCAGATCTGCTGTCACAAAGACTAACAAGCTCGGTAGATCTTTACAATACATTGAATATCGTGAGTCTCCGATGACATTTCCTCTTTTGAAGACTTCTCGTGCTTCAATGTTTTTTCGTTGTTGATCTCTTAGAGGCACACTTCTTCAGAACTCTTCGAAGGAAACATTTCCCTTAGGATATTTTTCTTTCCATTCATCTCTCCATATCTGACCGATCGCATAAATGGGCCAATGATACATTTCTGAAAGTTTTTTAGCAAGCGTTGTTTTTCCTGAAAGAGGCAATCCAGAAAGAATTATGCTTGTCATCATTTTATTTTTTGATAGGAGTTAATCTTTTAAAGGTTCTCTCATTTTATATTACTATGAGCAACAAAGGGAAAGGGAGTCGATTGGAAAGAGAGCTGTTGCATCAATTCTGGGAACATAAATGGTTTTGCACACGCATGGCTGGAAGCGGAAGCATGCCGTTGCCATGCCCTGATCTTTTAGCTGGCAAGAAAGGACGAGTTCTAGCTATTGAATGTAAGGGTGGCAAAGGAGACAAGAGACGATATATTGATATTGGACAAATTGAAGAACTGAAACAATTCGCGCATGGCTTTGGCGCTGAAGCATGGGTAGGTGCAAGATTTAATGGCATGGAATGGTTTTTCTTGAAGATCACTGATTTAGGACGAAGTGAAAGCGCTTTTTACATTGATAAAGACTTGGCTCAATCGAAAGGAATTCTCTTTTCTCAATTGATTTCGGAAAAATCTTTGTAACAAATGGAAAGAATAAACATTTTTACCTCATTTTTCTTTGTTCTTCTCCGCAACTTCTTTAATACGTCTCATTAATTTTCGTAGGATGAAATATCTTTTTGCGTTGTTAATGCTGATACCTTGCGCAACTGCTCTTCAGGTTTCAGAGATCATGTATAATCCTGTTGGCAATGACAATAACCTTGAGTATGTTGAACTCTATTCTGAGGAAGAGCTTAATCTCAGCGTGTATACCTTTGAAGATTCCTCAAGCAGTGATATTTTGACTCTTGTGTCGTATGCAGACAGTTCGTATTATCTTCTTGTTGAAGATGGATTCAATAGCACTGGAATGAATGCTAGTATTTACACGACTGGACCAACCTTAGGCAATAACTTGAACAATGATCAAGATATTATCATGTTGCGCGATGATCAAGGCGATGTTGTTACGGTGATGAGTTATGAACATTCCTTAGGCGGAGATGGGAATGGCATGGCTTTGTGTTATAATAGCGCTCTTGTGGAATGTGTTCCTACGCCTGGGATGGAGAATATCATCAATAGTTCCACTTCGAATGAAACTGATCCACAGCAGAATACGACTACTTTTGATTATTCCCATATCATGATCAATGAATTTCTTCCTAATCCTCATGGCTTAGACACAGAAGACATGCCTGATGGAGAATGGATTGAATTATATAATGAAGGTGACAGCATTGATGTGCATGGATTGGAATTATGCGATAAAGACTGGAATTGTATTCTTGCTGATGGCAATCGCACACAGAGTGGAACTTTTATAGGAAATAGAAACTATCTTGTTGTGTACATGAATGGAAAGAGTTTGTTGAACAATGCTAACCATGAAAAAGTTCGACTTGTCTATGAAGGACAGATTCTTGATGAAGTTTCGTATGAAGGATCAGATGATGGATCTTCATGGTCGATGCTGGATGAAGAGTGGAAACAAACGAAACCAACTCCCGGGAGTCAAAATAAAGAACCTTATTCTCCAGAACAAGAACAGATGATAAATACCTCGCGCATTTTAATCAAGAAAATTAGTGTTGGTTCTGATAATATCACGCGTTTTGGAGACATGTTTGATGTGCGTGTGTGGACATACAAAGGAAATACAGAAAAAGAACGCGTTGTTGTGTATGTTGAAAATATTAGCGAAAAAGTGCAATTTTCTGTTGTGGAAAAATATCAAGCATATGAACTCGTACTGCCTATTCATCTTGATGACAACTGTAACCGAGAATATCCTGAAGGACGCTATGGTTTATTTGTAGAAGGATTGGGAATTACTCTCCAAGAACATGTGATTGTTAATTATAGCGCCTCTTGCAGGCGTGCAGAAGAATTTACGTTGCTTTCTCATCAACAGGCGAAAGAAAGTCTTATAAACCAAAGCATGCAAAATTCACCTTTAACAGGAAATGTTGTTTATCGCTCAAAAGAAGAGCGCATACGGGAATATAGCCTGTATGGGTTTGCTCTTTTGTCGGTATTACTCCTTGGCTATTTCCTGCTGAGAAGATAATCATGGTTAAAGCACGAAGCATTATTGAAATTGTTGGCGGACCAAAGGAATATGTAGACAAGGCTATGGGCATTGTCCTTGATAAATTGCGTGAGAGCAAGGAGATTAAATTACTTAAGGATAAGGTGTTTGAAGCGCAGCCTCTTGATGGAAAGAAACCTTTATTTAGCAGCTTTTGTGAAATTGAACTTGAAGTGAAGAAGATGGATGATTTGTTTGGTTTTTGTTTTGATTTTATGCCCAGCTCCGTTGAAATTTATGATCCTGCTGAACTTGCCTTGAATATTGATGCAGTGAATGAGATGGTGAATGAATTGATTACCAAACTTCATCAGTATGACATGGCTTTCAAGAACATTTATGCACAAAATATTGTTATGAAACGACAACTTGATGAGTTAACCAAAAAACAAGAGAAGAAATAATTATTTTCGTTCTACTTTTCTGATATATTGGTCAAAGGTTTGTTTTTTTCTCATTGGTTTGCGCAATAGAAGATAGAATAATACTGCAACAACAATCACAACAATAAAGCTGATAAGGGTTGTCGGACGTCGCTTTACTTTTTGTGGCGGTTGAACGGAGTAATTAAAGAAAGAATCAATATCTGGAGACGGTTGTGTTTGATCTGGAGTTTTATTAAGTGAAGGAATTATTGTTGTACTATCTTCCTGGAGCATTTTGAATGACATGGGAAACGATAAAGAAAAATCTTTGTATGTTGCGATAAGTGCGCCTTCATAGTGCTCTTTCTTTATTGATTTTTGTTGATTAACCCTTATGGTGATGCCATACTCTTGATAGGGAAGCAAGACTAATGATTGTGGTTGTATTGTTGTGATTTCAGTGATATCTCCCATTAACGAGATGGTTATTGCATCTAAGGTTTCATTGCGGTTATTCTTGATATTCAATGTTCCTTCTAAGGTTTTATCTTTTGCAAGTGTTCTGTTGAGACTTGTCATCATAGTGATGAATGTAAAAGGTTGCAGTGAAGATGTTGGAGTGGATGGTTGCGTGATGTTCTTGAGATAGATGGGAATGACATACTCTTTTTCGTATGTTATTTTAAGAAGAAGAGGTTGCTCTTGAGGCGTTCCATCTACAGCAAAGATAAACTTTCGTGATGTCCCTTGTGTAATATACTGCGGCCCTTCATAGACGTGTTTGATGCCTGGGGGAGCATGAAGAGTGACATTTGTTGATTGACCTTTGTCTGTTACGGTGAGTTCCAACTTTTCTCCTGGAAGAAAAATACCAGGGAATATAGAGATATAAGGGGTTTCTTTTTTAATGATAAGGGGAATAGTATGTGATCGTTCTACTAAAGTACTTCCTTGAAGAGTTTGAATATTCTTGAGTGTGAGATCATATGTTCCTTCTTGTATGGTTAACGGAAGCGTGAAAAAAAGAAGATAGTGATTTGTTGATATTTTTTTCAGGAAAGGAGCGATAGCCACTGTTGTTTGACCTTGTGATAAGGAAACATCTTTTGGTTGTGGCTCCTTGAGGGTATTTGCAAGAAAAAGTTCCCATTGCACTGTTTCTGCAGGAGCGTAGATCTCTTTGTACAGCTTCGATGGCGCTGCTTCCTGCGCAGCAATATAGGGCAATACCATTACGCATATGATTCCTAGACACAGAAGGCGCGCAATTTTCATTACAACTTTTTCAGCAGTTTTTTTGCTTCCTCGATGGACTTATCCAATTCCTCTTCCACTCGTGACTTTTTTGCTGGTGGTGAGGCGCGAGGCATTGGCTGAGGATAGCGTGGCTGAGGTTGAGAAGACATGAAAGGGAACTCTGAAGGTTTGTGTGAAGGCTGTGCTTTATTTCCTGGCTTACGGAACTTGAAATAATATAACATCAATCCAACAAGCATGATCACAATAACGATGGAAATCCACCAAGGAAATCCTCCTTTTTCTTCTTCACACATACAATTGGACTGACATGCGCCTGCGCATTGTGTATCATCGCCAAATCCCGTAATGCTGTCAATATCACATTGTTCTGATCCTTCAACGATGCCGTTACCGCATACTGGCGTTTGTTCACAGTCCTGCGGACATGAGGATGACACTAATTCTTGATTATCACATGCGCCGTCTCCACAGCTACAATCTTGAGGGCATGTTGAGGAATCTTCAAAGGCAGTTTCGCAGATGCCATTCACCTGGCAATTTGTTGTTTGCTGTTCACAATCATCTGGGCAGTTATTGGCATTTTCTGTTTCTCGATCACATATGCCATCTCCACATTCAAACACTGGCTCATTACCGCCTGGGAGAGGTATAAGATGCGGCGGAGGCAAGTTAATGGCTGCTCCTGAGAATGCAGCGTACAGTGTGGCTGCTGTTTTCAAGACATTATCTTCCCATGAACCATCACTACTTTGCTTTTCTTCTAGCCATGATGTTGCTTGAGCTAAAACGCTACTTTCCGTGCTTTTCTTTAATGCCAACACCGCCATTGCTGTTTCAAAGACTTGCTTGTTGAAACTACCATCATTTCTTTGCAATGCTTTCAAATCACTGATGTATTGCAATTTGATGGCTTCATCTGTAGACAAGGAAAGCAAGGCATTATCGATCGCTTTGAACTTATCATATTTATTTTGCACATGTAAGCTGACTGTTACATCAGATCCTATCGTATGCAATATCCAATCTGAAAACAAGGATGTGTCAAAATTACATGATGACTTATGTGTTGCACCAAAACAACCATTGGTAATGGTAAATATCTCTCTCGGAGCATCTGATTTGCCCATCAGATAATAATTTGATCCTGAATTAAAGATTAATCCTAATGTTGTGCTTGGGCCAAGTTCATTACAGTTCACGTCAATCTCTAATCCTGGGTTTTGTGTCAAGAGATTTGTTTCCAGGCACGCGTTCAAATCGAATAGTGTTGGAATTGTTGCCTGAGGACAACTAAATTTTCCTTGATTCACAGGAACGTCTTTTTGCACATTGTTGCCTGCCTTGTCATATGAAACTTTACATGTTCCATTATTGGATGTGATGACTTCAAGATACCAGAAATTCCTCAAATCTGGATCAGCAGATATTGCATCTTGCAAGTATGCTTCAATATCTGATGTATCTTCTCCAAATTCATCTAGAACCAACAACGCAAAAGCAGTTTCCTTGATGTTACATGCGCCTGCAGGGAAGCAGTGTGCACTTGTATCTTCTTTTGACTTGATGTATTGTACGCCAAGGTCAGCATGATCTAAGGCTCCAGAATCACGCAGAGCCAATGTTGCAAATGCTGTGGCAACAATATTATCCTGACAATTTCCGTTCGGACAATGACCCACGAGCCATTCAAAGCCTTTATTTGCATTAAAATTAGAATTTGATGTTTGAGCACCGACGAGAGCAGCAACAAGTACGCAGAAAATCATTACTAGTGATATCTTTAATAGCCTCATCGTCACCCTCTTTTTGTTATTATACCTCTGGCAAGGCACTTTAAATACCTTTCTGTGAGAAAATGTATTTAAACAGCGAAAGAACGATGTGTTTATGGAATATTTGAATAAGGGCAAACGTGGCGTTGTATATCTTGCTGAAGAACATGGCAAAAATGTAGTTGTTAAAAAAGAACGACCTGGTAGTCAAGCATTGCGTGCATTGCATAATGAAGCTTATTGGATACAAGCGTTGAACAAACATAAGATTGGTCCTCGTTTTTACCGATTTGAAGATTCCATGCTCGTCATGGAATACATTGAAGGCGTTCCTTTTGTTGCATGGTATCCTGATCAACCAAAGAAGAATGTTCATCGTGCACTCAAAGATATTTTTCAGCAATGCAGACAGATGGACCTTTTAAAGGTCAATAAATTTGAGATGCATTATCCTGTCAAACATATCCTCATGAGAAAAGGCAAACCAGTGATGATTGATTTTGAGCGTTGTAAAAGAACATTAACACCAAAGAATGTGACACAGTTTGCACAATTCTTGCTTACGCTGCAGTTTCCTGTTGATCGAGAAGCATTGAAAAGATTATTACAAGATTATAAGAAAACTTATCGTGAAGAGACGTTCATGAAGATCGTGCAGTTGTTTGTTTCTTAGGTTTCTTTGGTTTCTTTTGTGGTTTTTGATTACTTAACAATTTCAAACGCAATAATGAATAATTTACCGGGTTCTTGATCTTTGAACAATAATTATCTGGCTTGCAGACTCCCATGGAGACATAATAGGCGTCATTTGCGCAGTTGGGGGGAAGCATGATCTGCTGGTTGCGCTTATGCCAGCTAATTTGAGAGCGAACATAACCTTCACGTAACGGTTCGTAATTTTTTTTGTTCCAGTCTAGTAACATCTGCTCTATTTCTTCCATGCCATATTTCATATGCTTCAGGAAGTTAATTAAAACCAAAATAGCTCGTTTTCTGCCATCTGTTGGCACTCCAGCAAGGAGTAATTTAATGCATGGTGGGAAGAGTTCTTCTGAAACTTTGGTTTTTGGCTCAAATGCCTGTTGTTTTTGGAACTGCTGTTTGTGCTCTTCTTCTTTTTTCTCCATGACAATGGCATTTTTCTTTGCATAATCAAATGCTTGAACCAGCAATTGACTTGCTTCCTGTTCTTGTGGGGTGGGCATGAATGGATAGACTTTCTCCACATTTTCTATCTTCGCTTGCGATGGACGGAATTGCTTGATCTTATCTGGAGTGATAACGACACTGATCATTCCTGATTTCTCATTGACAGAATAGGGTGATCGTACAAGATGGCGTGATGAAATTAAAATGGTATCAACATCGATCACTGCAAAAGGATCGAAGATATTTTTGACCATTAATTTTTCATAGGGAATGCCTGTTGCTTCGCTCATTTCTTTTGGTGTGCTGATAGCAAGAACAGCTGTCTTGAGTTGATCTTTGATTAATTCAGAAAGGTATTCGGCAATCATGCGCGGCCCTTCCGGAAATAATAGCTGCGTTTTCTTTGCATTGACGGTGGATGGGAATGATGCATAAGGTATTGCAAGGTGAAATCCACGATTTCCACTAAACTTGAGACCAATATTATTAATCTGGTGGAATTGCAAGGCTTCAATGAGCAATTGCGCCGTTATTTTTGAGAATTCAATGAATTTACAATCGATATCTAAAATTAGATCCCAGCCAGAACGTAGTTCATCAAGGTCTTTTCTCGTCATACCTGTCTTTAATTTTAAAGGATCATGCCAGTGTTCTTCTGAAATATGAAATGAGGTTGCACCTTCTTGTGCTAATTCTTTGATATCTGATTCGTATTGAATAATGTCTGGACGTTTTCCGTAGCCACTTTCTCCAAACTTGACTGCCACTTCTCTATTTTTAGCAATAGACACTATTTCTGCTTGAACGTCCTTTCTACTATAATACTTTAGTATACGCGGATCAGCCCCCATATAGCCTATAAGAATGATTGTGTTTAAAAAGATTTAGACTGTTAGCGAGAAGTATTATTGCTGAGAAGCTGTTTGGATGTCTTGGCGCAGTTTTTGAGCATGGGCCATCAATTTTTGTATTTCTGCTTGCATACTTTGTGTGATATTTTTCATTTCTTCAATCTGTTGATTCAACATTTTTTGAGCTTCAGGCAAGCTCTTTTTGACGAGCGTGTTTGCACCAACATTCATCAGCACTTCGTTTGGCTTTTCTAGGGTTGTTTCCATGGACATGCCGGGGCCTATTTGTGCGAACGCTTTTGCTTTTGGCTTTACTGCTTTCAAGCTTTCAAGATTTTCTACAACTGAAGAAATTTCCGTTGTCTGCTGTTCAAGAATATTTAACTGCTGGTGAAGAACTTTAATTTGCTGATCAACCATCTGGAATTCAACGATAGATTGTTGTATTTCTTCCTTTTTCATTATTTCCTAGATGGTTTTTCAGATTTCTTTTTTTCTTTCTTTGTCTCTTTTTTTGCTTCTTTTGGTTTTTCTGGTGCTGCTTTCTTTATGTTCCTTACATGCTGCGGTTTTGGACCTTTTTGTTTCTTTGTTTTTGGTTCGACAATTTCTATCTTTAGACTCTTGAATTCCTTGACCACTTCTGCATGAGGTGCATTCTTCTTTAATTTTAACATCTTTGATGTTGGTTCAAGATGAAGAATGTTACAACGCTTTCTTTTGACTTGACCATCAATCGTGACAAATTTATTATCTCCCGTATCAACTATCACAACCATTTTTCCCGCGTCTTTTCCAGCGGTTTTCACACAAACTCTTCCGATGTCTAGCATATGTTCACCTTATATGGATCTCGCCTTCTCCACCATCATTGATTGCAAGCAATTGAAGCACATCACTCCTCCAAATGCACGCTGAGGACGTTTCTTTGACTTTGTTGCGCTTGCTGATACTCCCTGCAAGATCTTTCTGCAAGAAGCACATACTGGCCTGCTTGATTTCTTTTCGGTGTAATGCGTTACTACTCTCCCGCCAGGTACTTTTCTCTTATGTCTATTCAACTTACGTGATCTGTGTTGTGGGCTTGGCATGAGAGAACCTCGATTAAGAGACTTTTAAAAGCTTTCTGAAAAGCGTATTTGTGACTAAAGATGTTAAAATATATGTCCACAACCAACCAATGCCTATGCCAAAAAAGGGTATTTTGAAACCCCATGCAAATAAGTCACCAGCCGGAAGATAGGTTGCGCGCAACCATGAGAACAGGATAAGGACAGGAATAAGCGTGTACAAAGACGGCCACATCGTATGCCTCATCAACGGCCAATTCTTTTTCATCAATTGCGTGTTGAGATCCATTACTTTTTCTTTATTGTCTCTATTCTTTTTTATTTCTTCTTGTAATATTTTAATTTCGTCGCGCAATGCTTTGATTGCTTGCTGATTTGATAGATATTTATATGCGATGGTGATCAGAAATGTGATCAATATTGAAATGACAATAAGACTCAGTTGAGGCGGAAGATTATTTGTTAAAGGCGAAAAAATAACATCCAAGATTGGTTTAACAATAGCCATTTTATTCTCCCATCATCTTACGCAAGGCAGGGTGCATGTCCACCATGTGCTGCTGCGCAACTTCTTCATATAACTTATAGATAATCATCACTGTTAATAAAATGCTCGTTCCGTTGACAAGAGCTCCAGAAATGTCTGCAAGAGCTGCAAGAATACCTATACTTAGTCCTCCCAATACAGTCAAGGGAAAGATGTATCTGCTTAAAATTTGTTCTAACACGCGTGGATCTCGTCTAAATCCGGGCACTTGCAATCCTGATGCGAGGATTTGTTTTGCTTGCGATGATGCATCCATTCCTGATGTCTGCACCCAGAACACGGAGAACAGAACGGCACCGCCGATTAAAAATATTGCGTATGTTGCTGCGTGAGCAATATCAGCGAAACGTAATGAGCTTGTGATTAATCCTTGTATTACGTTCGGAGGAGTAATCCACAAGACAAATCCTGATGCAGGCGTATTTCCTACATAAGTTCCTAAGAACGGATGACCCCAGTTCTCCAATAATCGCGCCCATAATTGGAAATTAGCAATCAAGGCAGCTGTCAAGATAACAGGAATATTTGATGTGTAAAGGAAACGAAGTGGCCATCGAATACCATGACCCCGCACTCTTCCAAATGATAAGGGAATTTCAATTTTCATAGCCTGCGTATAGACTGATATGACAAACACAATAATTGTTGCAAGAATTGCTGATAATGCAAGGACTGCGCCTAAAGGATTTCTGCTAATTAATGAGGAAAACAGTACCCATACCTGACCGACAGGAGCTTCTCCCGTACCAAAAGCTAGTGTTCCTGCACTTGTCAAAGGAGAGAACGCGCGAATGAATAATGAAGCTGAAACTCCTGCTGCGATGAACAAGGACACGCCAGACCCAAATCCATATTTGCTTGTTACTTCATCCATGTATAATACTAAGACGCCACCTAAGCATAATTGAAGGACTAAGAGGAATTGATAAGAAGTGTATGCGGCTGTTCCTAATAATGCTTGCGAAGGAGCAAGACCGCCCATGAATACATAGATTGCGGCTTCAAAGACAATAAAGAAGAGCGTCAATACTTTGTTGAGGCCTTGGAAATATGCGCGTCCTTCTTTGCTTGTTGTATCAATTTTAAGGATGCCAGAACCGGCAAGCAATTGCAAGACGATGGAAGCTGTGACGATAGGACCAATACCCAAAGAAAGAATGGATCCGAAGCTTGCACCTAAGATGACTGATAATGATTCAAATTGCGATAATGCATTTTCTCCCAATCCGAACAAAGGAATAGAAGAAAGAACAAAAAATGCGACAAGAATAATCAATGTCCATTTTAGTTTTGTACCAAATGACAGGCGTTGTTCTGTTGGTTTTCTTACTTCCGGCAAAAATTCTAAGATGCGTTCGAAAAATCCCATTTTATTGAGGTACTTCTACTTTTCCCCCTGCTTTTTCGATTTTTTCCTTTGCTCTTTGCGAGCAGGCTTCTACAACAATATGATATTTACGCTGAGGCGTACCTCGAGCAAGAAGTTTATTCACGCCCCGTTCTGTAAGATTAACTTTTTCTTCATGGGGCAATTCGTCGATATTCATAATGGTGACATGCTTGACAACTTCGGGTGGGCGCGTGAATCCATGCTTGCCAAAATATTCAGGTCCGAATTCCTTGAGAATCCATGTTTTACGCTGATCGGCACGCTTCCCAGAACCCGCCATACCGCGTCCGCCACGATTACCTGCTCCGCGGTGCTTCTTCATACTGCCGAAGCCGTATGTTGTTTTTCCACGGAAACGTTTGTTCTTTTTACGGTGACGTACGACCATGTTAAATCATCCTTTGTATTAAATCATTAATTTTATTTTTACGATATCCCAATGCACCACCCATTGAAAATTGAGTTTTGATGCCTTTGCGTTCAAAACCACGACGTGGTGGGCTTAGTTTAAAGAATGTTTTCAAGCCTGGCACTTCTTTTAATTCTGCTTTGAATTCCATGAATTTTTTAGAGAATTCTTCTAATCCCATTTTCATTTTTTCTTTGAGATATATTTCTGTTAATGGTTCTTTGCCTGGCAACTTGCCTCTTTTTTCCAACAATAATTTGAATGTTGGTTCATCTATTTCTCCCCAGGTGGCTGCATTTTTTATTACATTTAACATGCCCAAATATGGTGCAGTATTGGGAACAACCACGCAATGGTTCTTCTTGTAGAGACATAATAAGTCAAACGTCTTTCTCATATCTACTTTCATTCCAGGAGTTCCTTTTATTCTGATGATTGCAACACGTGCGCTCTTCTGCTGCACAGCTTCTTTCATTTCTTTGTTTTGTGCAGGCATCATTTGTTACCTTCCTTTATGCCTAAGGTCTTGACGTATTCTTGTTTGATTTTGATTTGTGATAATTTTATTAATGCATCCATGCATGCTTTGACAAGATTTAATTTTGTTCTTGTGCTGTGATGTGTGGCAGTATAAATATCCCTGATACCTGCGAGTGCAAGAATTTTACTACATTCTTTTTCTGCACAAATGCCCGTACCTTTTGGCGCTGGCATGAGTTCGATGCTGACAGAACCACATTTTCCTTTGATCTTGAATGGAATGGAGTGAGGAGTTCCACAGCCACATTCCCATGATCCACAGCCTCGTCGTACTTTAATCAGGTTTATTTTTGCCTGACGGACTGATTTTTCTCGTGCAGGAACTGTTTCCTTTGCTTTTCCTAATCCAATACCAACGTATCCATCCCTATTTCCTATAATCGCTACGGCAGAAAATTTAGGTTTATTTCCTTCGCTTGTTTTCTTCTGTGTTTGACGCCAAATGCTTCTCTTTCCACCACCAAATTTACCTTTGGACTGACCGACAGACACTAAATCGACCTGCATGTTCGGCAACAAGAAATCAACTATTTCTCCTTCCATGATGCGCATACCGCTATCAAGAATCGTGTCAATATCTGTAATTCCTCCAGATTTGACTTTTGTTCCAATGGCTGTTTTTGGATGCCACGCTTCCCTATCAAATGGTTTCTCCCTTGAGAAGCCACGTTTTTCGATAGGAACATTGCGTACTTCTGCACTTTCCGAAGGTTTTATGTCGTCTGTCATTTCTTTGTTGATGCGTCTATTTTTGTTTTAACTTCTTGGAAGGGAATTTGTGTTTTGAGATGCTTTCCCTGAATGCGATCAGCAGAAGGCATCAATTCTGTTGAATGTGGAATGTCCAATCCTGCATCAACTGCTCCCTTCAAACATGAGAACAGGATGGATCCTTTCGTAATGCTTTGCAAGCCAATGTCACAAATGGCTTTCTTAATGTTTTTTTGCTGGGCTTTTTTCCCCATGAGGTATCCTGCAAAGTATGCCGCTGGTGTGTTGCGTGATGCAAATTTCCAGCCATATTTCTTTTGCAATTCTTTTGTTGTGGTTGCACAAAGCACATGGTCTCCTTGAGGACTGTATTCTATTAATTGCACAGAGATATTTTTCAATGATTTCCTGACTACGAAACGCGGCAGACGCGATGTAATCATGCGTAACCGTTTTTGGTAGTTTGTTTTACCTTCTCTATGTCTTCTTTTCTGAAGACCGTGTCTTCTTTTGAGTTTCATGGTGACCTAATTTATGTTCCTCCAAGTATAATTTAATGTGACGTTTGCTTCTAAAGAACCCTCCTTTTGCCTTCTTATAAAGCATATGGTAGGTTTCTGTTTTGATGAGCTCTTTATCACGAAGGAGCTTCAAGAATCCACGTTGAATACGAATTCTATGCGCCCAGTCTTGTTTCATATTTTTACGAGCTGTCTTTTTTCCTTTTCTGGAGCCCATTCCTCGCTGACGTCCTTTTCTTTTTTGGATAAGATTCTTACGGAATCGACCATGTGAAATGGACACTTTAGGGCGTTTTTGAATTGCCTTATCATGAATTAAGTGACGAATGTCTGCTTTCGTGATGGCTTGCTTGATTTCTTCCATTCGGGCATTATCAAACCATACTCTTCCCTGGCCACATTTCATCACTTGAGCTGCAATTCTGCGTTGTGAGGTGAGTCTCATTTTTTCTGCTCCAACAGTTTACGCTTTTCTTCTTTCTCACGTTTTTCTTTTTCTTCTGGAACTTCTTCTTTCTTTTCTTCCACTTTTTCAGCTTTCTTCAAGCGCTCTGCTTTCGCTTTTTCTTTTCTTGTAAGCTTTGATTTCTTGGTTTCTTTGCGTTGTTTTAATGATGCTTCAGTTTCTGCAAGGAATTTGTCCAGATCTTTGATGTTGAGAACTCGCAGTTTCATTTCTTTTGCTTTCTTGACAATTTCTATTCTTTTTCGCATTCCTACTGTGGATGCAATCGTGATAGGATCTTTGACCCCTGTTAATTGTGCGACATTTGATATTATAATAACTTGGTAACCATCACGCGTCAAACCACGCACTTCTTTTGGAGAGGAGAATCCTATGGATGGTTGCCGACGAAGACTTCGTAACTTCAACCGCATCTTAGAATGCATACCCTCAGGTTTACGCCAGTGTCTCTTAATACGGATTGCTTTTTGCCAGTCCTGTCTAATGAACTCCGGCATTTTCTTTTTCAATGCGTTTCTTTTTTCTAGCAATTCCTTATTCATATGAAATTCCGTCCTGGTTTTTCAGTGATATAACAACCATCTTGGAAGACGCGGCGGTCACGCTTTCCGACGCGTGTTGCCTGCTCAAGATTTGCGGCAGTTTGACCTGCTGCTTCAAGATCAAAGGATTGAACAAGAATCGCATCTTTGTCTATTTTTACCGTTACGTTGGGTAAAACCTTAGATTTACGTGGAATCTTTTCCCCAAGGAAGTTTGAGATCGTAACATATTGTCCTTCCACTTTTATAGTGATAGGGAAGTGGCCTGAACAGATTTTTAACTTATATTGGTAAGGATTTTGTACGCCTTGTATCATGTTGTTAATGTGTGATTTAATGGTGTATAACATGCGTTTTTGTTTACGCAAGGAAGATGATGTAGAGAGCGTAATAGTATTGTTTTCTTCTTTTATTGTGACTAACGGATTTCCAACCATACGTTGAAGAGTGCCCAGTTTACCTTTGACAGACAATATGTGCCCGTCTAATGTAGCTTCAATACCTTGCGGCACAGTTACTGTTTCTTCTATTTTTCTTGCCACTTGTTCTGGTTGTTTTTTCATCTTAGTAGAAGTATGCAATTAACGTCCCTCCGATGCCTTTCTTCTTTGCTTCATGATGGGTAATCATTCCTTGTGAAGTTGATACAATAATGATGCCAACGTCTTTTGCTGGCAAGAAACGTTTTTCGAATTTTTCATAATTATCTTTCTTGACAGAGAAGCGTGGTTTAATGACTGCACATTTATTGAGTGTTCCGACGATGTTGATCTTTATGTAAGGCATGACCTTTTGATCAATAACTTCGAATTTTCCAATGTACATATTATCACGCATGATCTCCAGTACCTTTTTGATTGTTTTTGATGTTGGAGAGACTTCACACTCTGTCTTTCCTTTCTTTTGGGCATTCATGATGATGTTCATCACATTGGCTAAAGGGTCTGTAAGCATTTTTTCTCCTAGCTATATTTTTTGAATCCTATTGATGGCGCAATCTCTCTGAAACATTGTCTGCAGAGGTGCAATCCATATTTTTGAATGTGAGCATGTGTTCTTCCACATCGACGACATTTACGCAATGCCGCGCCGCATGTACGCTTGATGGGAGCATTGTGCTTCTTGAACTTTTCATGTTTTGCAGGTTTGCTCTTCAACTGCTTCAAGATCTTTACGTAGCTACTTGTTGTCATCTTATTCGATCCTCGTTTGGAATTTGCTTTTCATATATTCCATTGCTTCTTCTTTTGTAATCATGTGCTTTTTTGGTATGCTCATACGCTTTCGTGCACGACTGCGGATACGAAATCCTGGACGCATTAATGTGACAGCAACTTCCAAACCAATAATGCCGATGGTTGCGTCATATTCGACACCCGGAATTTCAATATACTCTGGTATGCCGAATGCCAAATTTCCTGTGATATCAAATTTTGATGCTGGTAAGCTATCTGCTCGCGCTTTCAATAAACGCACTAATAACTCTTCGGCTTTCTTTCCACGAATCGTCACTTTTGCTCCAATCTCTAATCCTGGCCTTACTCCCCATGTTGGAATTCTTTTCTTTGTTTTTCTGGAAACTGGTTTCGATTGGGAAATCTTTTGCAAGAGCTTCAATGCTTTTTCCAATTTTTCTCCAGGCATACCTGTTCCAATGTTTAAGGTGATCTTCTCTACTCTAATGTTTCTCATAGGGTTTTCCTTGATCACTTGTGTTGTTTGCATTGTTACCAAACCTTCTCTATTACGAAGACGTAATCTTTCAATGTTTCAATCTTTCCTTCTTTTGTTTCCATGATGATACGATCATTTTCCATTCCCTTGAATTTTGTGATGTCAATAAGCTTTCCAACTTTTCCAATGTGTTTTCCACCCGTTAGATAGATTAATGAGCCTTTTTCAAGTTTGATGTGACGCTTGATTTTACCTTCAGCAACAATAACTGTGTCGCCTACCTTGTAGGAATCTTTATCGACAACAATGTTTTTACCGTCGTACAAATTAATTTGTATTTTTTTCTTACGAAGAGTATGCTTACCGATAATTTTACATGATTTTTCTTTTGGATCTGTATCAAGCTTCTTGAGCATGAATTTTCCTTTGTCTGAATACATGACCATATAGGACTGGTGTATTGAAGGAATGCTAATAATATCCATTAAGCCCACCGGGAATCTGTAGTCTTTACGTGGAACACCATCAACGTAGACAAGATTTTGTTGTAATATCTTTTTGACTTCGCGTGTCGTATTTGCCATATTCAAGAAGTCTTTCAATGCCAAATTAAGGGTAATACACTCATTCTTCTTGTGTGGGCCTGGCATAGGCGTTGCTATGAATGTTGTATCTTTCTTTCGAATACTCCACGAATTCGGAACGGTGAGTCTCTTTAGGTGGGCCATTTTACTTCTTTGCTCCTTCTAATTTTGCTCGTGTTTGTTTATCCTCTGTTATCAGCTCAATAATCTGCACATTGCTTGGGTGAATAGGATAGAAGGTTTTTGTACCATCTCGCTTCACATGCTGCATACCCTCAATAGTTATTCTGCTCTTGCGTAAGTTAACAGACATGATTCTTCCTGTTTGTTTTTTGAATTGTCCTCGCATTATTTTTACCGTATATCCTTTTCTCAACGTCAATGCTCTTCGCTTGTACTTTTTTCTCAATTCTTTTGACAAATGCGCTGCTATGAATTTCTGTTTCACGTGAAGAGGAGCGTTCTTTTGGTATTTACGCTGCTTTCTTCGTTGCGTACTTGACTTCCATGACGGTGAGAACATTTTCATATTATACGACGATGCTTGCTATTTTTGCGATACCTACCCAACGGTCAGCAGCCTCCTTTGCGATGGGTCCTTTGATCAATGTTCCCTTTGGACTTCCCTTTTCATCTTTTAACACTACTGCAGCATTATCTTCAAATGCAATACGCATGCCGTCTGGTCGTCTGTATTCCTTTTTTTGACGAACAATTACGGCCGGAACTACTGTTTTTCTCATTTGTATGTTGCCCTTGACCACAGAAGCGAAGATTAAGTCTCCAATTCCTGCCGCAGGATATCTTCCTTTAACGGTTTTTGCACCTTTGACTGAAACTACCTTTAGCACTTTGGCTCCCGAATTGTCACATGTTTCGATTTGTGCATAGTGTGGAAGCACTTTGGATGTGTGCGCTTTGATTGCTTTCATTTCTTCATCACCTCAACAGCTACAAAATTCTTTGTTTTTGAAATTGGACGCGATTCCATGATCTTGAGTACGTCTCCTTTCTTTATCGTCATACAAGGAGGAACGTGCGCCTTGATGCGTGATCTTCTTTTTTCGAAACGTTCGTATTTTGGCAAGTATAACTTACGTGGGAATTCTATCATGGTACTTTTGTGCGTGACATCACGAATAACTATACCTTCGAATGTACGCCCACGAACTTTTAATTCTCCGTGGAAAGGGCAATGTCTATCTGTACATACTGCAGTTGGTGCTGTGAGAGGAATACCTATGTCACGCGCTTTCTGTTCCTGAACTTGTTTTGTTTTTTCCATGGTTATCGTTTGATTTTTTTCTTGAGGCGTTCTTCAGACCTTCCGACCAACAATGCTCCGTCAATCACGACTTTGCGATTGTTTATCGTTGTTGTGAATGTTACCTGATTTTTTATCAGGCGCTTTGTTATATTATTGTCCTCGATGGTGAGCGTGTTTCGTGTCTCATTGATGATTTTTCCTCGAAGCCCTTTCAGTTGCGCATTTCTGGCGTCTACAACCTCTATCTCGAGCCCGATAAGCTCGTATTTTAACACATCTTGCGGTTGCATTTTACTGAACTTCGATTGTTTCTGGTGCAAACCCGATCTTGATAAGCTCTTGCTTGACACGATCTTTATGCTGACCTTGCAACTCAATAGTGCCTGCCTTGACTGTACCGCCACAGGCAAACTTTGATTTGAGCTTCTTGGCAACATCTTTGATGTCAATGTCTTTCGCGTTGATACCTACCACAATGGTGATCAGCTTGCCGAATTTTCTTTTTTCTGTTTTTACGACAATACGCTGCTCTTCCTTTGCGATGGTCTCACACACGCAGAGCTCTCGTGCGAGTCCACATTTTGGACAGACGTCACTCATTCTTTGGTCTTCTTAACCTCCTTCGATTTTTTCTGTGATTCAGGCTTCTTTTGCGGAGCCTTTCTGAGCATGGTTACTCTTGTGTTGATCCGAGCAATTGTTTTCTTGATTGCGCGAATTCTTCCTGGATTTTCAGGCGTTGTTTTTGTTGAAAGTTGCGCATTTACTTTGATCATTTCTTTCTGGAGTTCCATTTTTTTCTCAAGGAGTTGAGGTGTTTCCATTTTGTTTAGCTCATTCTTTTTTATCAGTGCCATCTTCCTTCTCCTCCGTTTCTTTCTTTACTGCTTTCTTTACAGTGGCTTTCTTTTGTTTTGGTTTTTTCTCTTTTGTTTCTTCTTCGTTTTCTTCTGTTTTCTCAGGTTGAACTGCTTGTGTTGCTTGCATAGCTACTTGTTCTACTTGAATAGTCTTATCTGCTGCAAAGATCAATTTGTCTGGAAGCTTGATGTCTGAGGTCATAATACTCACTTTGACACCCACTGTGCCAATAGACAAGTTCACACTGACTTTGGCATGTTTTATTTTTGAAACTGCAACATCTCCGCATTTTTTGAGATAGCCCGCAGAAAATCTCCATGCACGTGCTCGTGCACTTGGAATTCTTCCTGATAAGACAATTTCAGCACCTACTGCGCCCGAGTTCATGACATCTTGCAACATTTTGTATCCAATAGACTTGAAACGCTTCGCTCCAAATCGTTCTAAGTTGTATGCGAGTCTGTCTGCAACGTATTGAACATCCAATAAAGGATTTTGCACATCTCCAATCTCGATTTGAGGATTTTCTAATTTGAAGCGTTTTTTCAAGTATGCAGTAATCTTCTTGACATTTTCTCCTGCTTTGCCCACAACCAAACCTGGGCGTGTTGTGAAAACTGTTATTTTTTCTCCAAGAGGAGTGTTACGGATTTCTGTATGTGAATATCCAGCTTTTGCTAACACTTTTGCCATATACTCTTGAATCTGGAATTCCCGGATTTTTTGATTTATGAATTTGCGTTCAATCATTGTTTAGCTTTCACCTGTTGTGTTGGTTGTTTTTGTTCAACTTTCTTTTGTTCTTTGTGTTCTTCGGCTATGATTTGAATATGGGTACGCTTCATCTTCACACGTCTCTTTCTTCCGTAATGATATGGGCGTGATGCACGATTAGGAATCACGGATGTGATGATTAACGAATTTACATCCAATCCTTTATTTTGCGCGTTTGCTTCCAAGGAATTCAACAATCTCAACACATGCTGAGATGCCTTGTAAGGATAACGTCCTGCAGCCATATGGCCTGGTTTGTGACCGATATTGCGCTTGAATATCTTGAAAGGTACTGCTTGCTTTTTTTCCATAACATTCTGCAAGAGTTTCTTGGATGTTGCAATAGACTTGCCTTTAATGAAATTGCAAATTTCGATTGCGTGCTTCGTCGAAATAGGCATATGCTTCCCGTACACTGATGCTGTATGCTCGTTTTCCATTTTATTTTGCCTTCGATGCGATTGCTGTACTGGACTTTGTAGCTCCAATACCTGGCGCAGAGTGCTGGACTCTTGATCGCGTTGTTGCGAATTCTCCTAAATAATGACCTAACATTTCTTCGGTGATGCTTACGGGGACGAACATCTTTCCTGAGTGTACATGGATTATTAATCCAATCATTTCTGGAAGTATAACCATATCACGTGCATGTGTTTTGATAGGTTTTTTGTAATTTCCTTGTTTAGCTTTCTTGATTTTATCCAGAAGAGGTTTGTAGGTTTTCAATGCATTACGCTTCAAGGAACGACGCTGACGAGATGGAATGAGCTTCATGTATTGCTCAAGATCCAACTTCATAATCTCTTCCAACGTCTTTCCATGATACATAAATTGTTTAGGCATTTTACTTTCTTACTCCCGTTCTTCTGGCTGCTACCTTACCAACCTTAGCTCCTGGAGGTGTGTCTCGTGAAACTGTCTTTGGTTTACCGACGTGACGTCCACGTCCAGAGCCAAATGGATGATCGACTGCGTTCATAGCAACTCCAGATGTTAATGGATATAATTTACCGCGAGCTCTCATTAAATGATGTCTCTTTCCTGCCTTGACAAATGGTTTTTCATGTCTTCCTCCTCCTGCAATAACTCCAATGGTTGCACGACACATAGGATGAAATGTTTTTTGTTTTTTAGAAGGCAATTGAATAATGACTGCATCTTTTGTGGAACTAATAACTGTTGCTGTTGTGCCTGCCGCACGCACGAATTTTCCGCCGTCTGCAGGTTTGTTCTCAAGATTGAAAATTAATGTTCCTTCAGGAATATGTTGAAGAGGAAGCGTGTTTCCTGGTTTTGGTTCTGCTTTTGCACCGGATGAAACAATGTCATTGACTTTGATACCTTGCGGAGCGAGAATATATCCTGTTTCATTATTTGCATATTGGATTTGAGCAAGAGGAGCAGAATGACCTGCGCAGTGAACAATGTCAACAACTTTTCCTGCGACGATACCACCTTTTTCAACTTCATCATAACGTCTGTGCTTGACTGCAGCAATCCATCTGTGGGAATGCGCCCTATATGTTGGCGTTCCGCGTCCACGACGTTGCTGAATTAAATTCTTACCCATATTAGATCAATCCCAACTGCGTTGCCACATCAAGGGCAGGCGTTTCAGGTGCTAATTTGATGTATGCCTTTTTCGTGCCTTTTGGCGTGATCAAGGTATTGATCTTGACAATTTTGACTTTAAAGGCTTTTTCTATTGCTTCTTTGATTTCTGGTTTGGATGCATCGCGATCAATAATAAAAGTTAATTTATTCTGAGATTCCATCAAGCGCACAGCTTTTTCTGTCGTGATGGGGTTTTTGATCACTCTATACGGGTCTTTCATTTTTTCTTACCTGCTGTTTGCTTTGCTGCTGGTTTTGCGGCTGCTTTTGGAGCTGACTTTTCTTGTGTTTTCGGTGTTGGTTTCTTGATTTCAACTTTCTTTTGTTCTGGTTTCTTTTCTTGCTTGACTTCTTTTACTGGTTTTGGTTCTTTTTTCTTTGGAATGCCTAAGAAGAGTTTTTCATTTGTTAATCTCTTGATAGCATCTTCTGAGTAGAGTGTTAAACGTCCTGGAAGTCCACCTGGAGCGAGAAGATTAACATTCAAATCTGTGACAAGGGCAATGTCAACACCAATCATATTCTCTGCTGCTTTTTGTAATGCGCAGGGTTTTGATACTACCAATAAAGGACCTTTCTTTGTTTTGTATTTTCTGTTACGCATTTTTCCTTTCCCTGCTCGTACTTTCACAACGGAAATGCGTGCAAGTTCTCCGTGTAATTTGAGATTCTGTAACATTTGTTCAACGTCTTTTGTCTTGCTGATACTTTCCATCTTTGATTCAATAACTGCAGGAAGGAACTCTATTTTATGACCACGCTGCTTGACTAACTGCTCGCTAAATGTTGCTGCAAGCGCAGAACGGATTGCTTTTCTTCGTTCTTTCTTATTGATTTTTTGGTCGAATATTTTTTTTGATTTTGGCGGATGGGCACGACGTCCACCTACTGTTCCTGGAGCAACTGCTCCAACCCAACCGAATTGACGTCCACGATGCCACAAGGATTTTCTTGGGACACGCGAAATACCGTGGCCATAGGATGTTTTGAAATCACGTCTTCGTCTTGAGAGTTTTGCCGATTGACGCTCACCTGCTTTCGCGTATGCGCCGTATGGCTGGCGATTATGACTTTGGTACGCTAAGAATGCACGATGAATCATGTCTGGGCGATATTCTTCATGACATTGCATAGGCAAGTCAACAGATCCTGTTTTCTTTCCTTCAATGGTAAACATATCTGCCTTCATTGTTGCGACTCCTGATGCACATAGGTCAATTGAATCTGATGTGGACGTTCTTTCGAACGAATAGCTTCTGTAATCAAAATAGCACGTTTCTTTGGACCAACCACTGATCCTTTGATCAATAAGTACTCATTTTTGACAAGACCATAACGAACTAATCCGCCTTTAGGGTTAATTTCTTCTGGCTTATTGTTAATTTTGAGAATGTGTTTATTGTATTCTGTTCTTGTGTGATATCCCATTTTACCTGGCTGACCAACAGACCAGCGTACTCTTTTTGGCGTCCATGGACCTAAGGTACCAACACCACGCTTTGTTTTTTCAGATTTGTGCTGACGAATTTTTACCCCATATCTTTTAACTGTTCCTTGGAATCCTTTACCTTTTGACACTCCGTGCACATCAACGAATTGTCCTTCTTTGAACACTTCTGATGCTTTGATTTCTTTTGTGAGCAATTGTTTTGCATATGCCCATGCGCCATCTTTTGGACCAGAAATGGCAATTTCCATGAGATCTGGATTCTTTTTTCCAAACATGGTAAGCTTTGGTTGAGACATGACTTTAACTCTGATTTCATCAAAATCTTCTGACTTTGGTTCTTTTTGTTGTTCTTTTGGTTTTTTGATTGCTTTGTCAAGTTTATCAGCATAGATTTCGGCAACACGTTGATTTTGTTTGTAGAAGCAAAGAGAAACAGGAAGCATAGATGGGCACTCAATAATAGTCACGGGAAACGTGACGACCATGTTTTTTGTTAAAGAATTTTGACGAGCATCATTAAATTGAATATGTGTCATACCGGCTTTATAGCCAATATACCCTAAGAGTTTAGGAGCATCAAGACGCGCCCATGTTCGAGCACGAGCTACGGGATTAGCTGCACGCTTGCGTGGCCAGAACTGCAGACTTCCCCTTCTGGGCCAGAATAAACGGTTTGCTCCTGCCATGGTGTATGCTTTGTTTTGGATTCCTTTTTAAGACTTTTTCTGACAGGCAACTTCCTCTTGAGAATCAGGCTTTTTATTTGCTGTAACGAGCAGCATACACTGAATCCATAAGGTAAGAATATGGCTTTTATGAATGTTTTTAAAGGTTTCTACTACTCTGAACATCGCTCTCTTTTGACAATATTCGGCTGAAGCAAACTTTATAAAAGCCATTATTTTCTTCTTTCTCGAACACATGGAGGTTCTTTTGAATGGCAGAGACTATTTTACCCTTGGCTGCAATGGAGAAGCTTTTAAAGAAAGCTGGAGCGGCACGCGTTAGTGAAGATGCTAAAGATGCCCTGCGAGAGCAACTTGAAGACGTTGCACAACAAATCGGTTTGAAGGCTATTCAATTTGCCCAACATTCTGGCAGAAAGACGGTGAAAGCTGTTGATGTTAAATTGGCTGGAAAACAATAATTCTACTAACGATATTTTTTTAAGCGAGTTCATTCTCCTTTTCTACATGGGCGATATGTATTACCTATGTAAGTTACCTGCAGAGAAACAACACTTTCGCAATCGCATACCCTTTACACAGTATTATGGAATTCATTTTGAAGAACAAGATGGAACTCCTTATGTAAAGAATGTTATTACGAAAGAAGAACTTTCTAAGATTGGTGTTGCGGCTCTGAATCATCAAGCAATGGGAGTAGTCATTGTTACTGAAGTTCCTGGGAGACCAGATATCTTACGTGGAAAACGTAATTTAAGTGATCATCTTCGCATTACTGTAGACGGTCTCGCACAACATCATCAAGACCTTGAAATTTTATCCATGGAAGATCTAAGAAAAGCAGGCATAGAAAATATTGTAGAAAGAGTTATTGAATAAATTCAATTTTTTTCTCTTCATGCTTACCGTCGATATCAAGAATACGTATGATTGTTCCTTTTCTTTTCGCATGAATGCGCGCTTGTTCTGGACTATTCTTGTACTCATCAGGGATAATAATATCTGTAATGTTTATGGTGTGTGAAATCAACGCTTTTTTGAATGGTGAAGTAATATCAAATGTAAACTCCTTGAGAAGGTTTAAAGGAAGTGTTGCTGATGCAAATTTTGTGTCGAGCGCTTTTCCAGGTTTTGGAAGAGATTTTTTGCATTTCACTGTGACTAAAGGAGAGGTAAGATCTAATAAGACAAAATCATTTTCATCACATATCTTTTTTAATTCTTCTGAAGAAACTGTCGAAGCTATTTCTGTTTTTTTCTTTCCTTTGACAAGTTTACCTGCAACGTCTGCTTTATCTATATGTGGTGCTGCAAGCTTGATAACATCTTTTAACAAGTCATAAGAAAAATTCATTTTGAAGCTTTCTTTTGAGACTGTTATCTTCATGACTGCTCTACTTGGGAATTCCCCTTTGCTAAAACGTGTAAATTGTTTGTGGACATCTTCGTCTGTTGTCTTATTGAAGATTTTCTTAATGAACATCATAGAGGAATTAAATTTATTAGTATATAAAAATGTTTGTTCTGAATATGGTGAATAAACTTCGAGAATACTTAAAAAATATGGAATTCCATATGTAATCTTAGAAAATATTTCAGATTTTTCCTTCAATTTTTCAATTTTTTAAATAAAAGAGTTATAAAAACAAAGTTATTTATTAAGACATGTGGAATTATGATCATCTTCTTACCTCTCACAGTCATAATATTTTAAAGATTAAAACACCAAGACATAATAGAAATCTTGCAGAATTCTTAGGCATCTTATTTGGTGATGGCAGCAGTTATCGACGAGAAATTGGGAAAAAGATTCGAGATTACCAAATTCGTATTGCTGGTCATTCAAGCAATGATAAAGATTATCTTATAAATTTTGTTAAACCACTTGCCAAAGATTTATTTGGGATAGAAGGAAAGATACATCCTCATTATAATGAAGACATCAACTGTTTGTATTTGAAACTTAATGGTAAGTTACTTTCTTATTTTTTAGAAAATATTGGTTTTCCTCCAGGAAATAAAATAAAGAATAGATTAGTGATTCCTAATTGGATTAAAACAGACACCTCTTATTTAACAGCATTTTTAAGAGGTTTAGTTGATACTGATGGTTCTATTTATAGGATGTCGAATAAGGATCCGCAACTCATACGTTTGGCCATTAAAAATTTTATACCTGGATTTTTAGATAGTTTAAATTCGTGTTTACAAGAACTGGAATTTCATCCATGCATTATTCGATCAAGTAGTCAGATTTTTCTTTCTAGGAAGGAAGATATACAGAAATATACTAAGAAAATAGGTTTTAATAACCCAAAACATATATATAGGTTTAGAGCACTTTCTAAAAATATTAGCCCCGTAGTGTAGTGGCCTATAACCCTTAGGGTTGGCAAAGCACGCGAGACTCTGGTAGCGATGGGGATATCTCGCAACGGAAGTTCAAATCTTCCCGGGGCTACTTCTTTGTTACTTCTCTTATTACAACTTCAATTTCATGTGTTTTAAGAGGCGAATAATATCTTTCGCTTACATCAATTTTTACTCCATCTGGACTATGGCGTGGTAACACGCCAAGAAGGTCTACAATTCCATTATCTCCCGTCACAATAATTTGGGTATTCCCTGTTCCTGCCGCATTTGCTAGAGCGTATGCAGTGAGAAGATTATCTACACCGCCCGTATTAATTCGATTCGATTCTGCTATTTGCGTACTGTATTGTAAGACTGGATCTACTTTACATCTATTAAGCATTTTTAATGTTTCATCTCTTTGACATGCACACCCCATTTGTCTTGCAAGACGGGATTTTTCTATAAAATATCTTTCCATCATTTTTTTGTACGAACCATTCTGCGTTTCCATCCTTTTTTTAAGACATCTATCATCTCCTGTAATGTATTCTTCTAATATTTCTGGGAGAATAGTTACGTCGTTGCGATGAATTAATCTCTCTAGTTCATTGAATTGTAATTCCTGCACTTTTTGAAATTCATACCATAATTCATCATACTCTTGGCCTATACCGGCTAGGCCAGATGCACAAGCATTAAGAAACGATGCATTGCTAAGGCGCAGATTTCTCTCTCCACATTGACCATAGATATGACTTGACTCTAACAAAAAAGAGGTGTCTAGCCAGTAATGTTTTGTTCCATCTCGTTCTTCAAAAATACTTTTGTACACTTCTAGAAATTCTGCAGGATGAATTGATATCCGCAGGCTTGAAAATCCTTTAATTGGTTCTGCTGTTTTATGGAAAGAATGATCATCTATGTAAAAACCAAAGTCTTCTAAACATGTTTTGTGTCTTTTTGTTGTCTCTGTCATCTTTTGCTTTGTTGGTCTTTTTATTCAAAAGACGTTACCTTTATATTTTTATACTTTTATCTTCTGTTATGCCCTCTTTTCCACTATTATCGTTTCCTGCAATATTAAGCCCAATGGCTGGCGTTACTGATGTTGCTTTTCGTACTTTGGCAAAGCAATATGGCGCAGGATTAACCTATACTGAGTTTGTGAATAGCACGGGATTAGTAAGAGGTAATGAACAGGCTAAAAGAATGATTGCCATTGATTCTTCTGAGCACCCTGTTGCCATCCAGTTATTTGGACATAGCGAAGAAGATGTGATTGCTGCTGCAAAATATGTTGAACCTTTTTTTGATATTATTGATATTAATTGCGGATGTCCAGCATGGAAAGTGATTAAGACTGGAGCAGGCAGTGCTTTATTAAAAGAACCATTACGCATTCGCACTTTTGTCGAACATTTAGTTGACGCTGTTAGAAAACCTATCACTGTAAAAATTAGGGCAGGCATTGATGATACTACGATCAACGCTGTTGAAGTTGCCAAACTTGTTGAAGAAGCTGGCGCTGCCGCCATTGCTGTTCATGGACGAACACAACAGCAAGGATATTCAGGTACTGCAAATTGGGAGATCATTAAAAACGTCAAAGAAGCAGTTCATATTCCTGTTATTGGGAATGGTGATGTGTTCACGCCAGAAATATTTGCACAACGCTTAGAAGAGAGTGGAGTTGATGCTATTATGATTGCTCGCGGTGCTATGGGGAACCCTTACATTTTTCAGCAAATCAAAGATTACCTTGAAAAAGGAGCGTATGACTTTAGATCTGGCGTAGAGCAATTTTTTGATTATTTGCCTTTTGCAGAACGACACCATATTTCGTTCTCTGTTATCAAACAACATGCATTGTATTTTACGAAAGGTATGCGTGGTGGAGCACAGTTACGCGAACTGATCAGTCACTCTCTTTCCTTAGAAGAGTTACATACTCTTTTGGAAGCAAGCCATCAACAAGTTTTTTAAATCATGAATTAAGAACATTCTTGTGCTCCTGTCGTCTAGTCCGGTCCAGGATACGGGCTTCTCGAGCCTGTGACCCGAGTTCAAATCTCGGCGGGAGCATTACTCCATTCTCGTGGGCTTCGTCGTAAACTTTCAAACAGTGGTTTATAGGCTTGAGGAGCTTGATGAGCAAACATCATTCCTTGCGCAATTAATCCCGAAGCATCTTTGCCAGCTTGTTGCTTCTGCTGATACAGGCTCATTAATCTTGCGTATGCTTCCCAATAATCTTTTTGAATGAAGAATAAAATATTTAGGAATTCGTGTTCAGCGTCTTCAGCTATTTCTTCCGGGGCTTCTTCTTTGATCCGCTCAAGATCCATCCTTAATGTTTCTAGCACCATCAATGCACTTTCTAATTCCCCAACATTTTCTTTTGAAAATAATTGACGAGCGACACTTTTTGCAATGTATAACTGTACTTTTGGGATGAGTGGATCTCGCACACTTAAATCGGCAAGAAGATTTGTAGCTAAATATTCTGCAATTTCAAATCTTCCTTCAGCAAAGCTTCGTTCTAAGTGATAGAGTGGATCTTGCACCCTGCCTGGAATTTCATGGAATGCCCGAAGGCGTTCGATAAGCACTGGTGTTGTTGCTGAAACCCAAATTTCTTGCTTAGTGGTTGGAGAAGTATATGTATTTGATTGTGTAAGCACATGTTCATTGCATCCAAACATAACATCATTAGAAAATCTTTCTATGACAAATTCAAGTCCACTACCTCTTTCATTTATGAATTCTCCTTTTATCTTTGTTCCGCCATGTTTTCTGTATTCAAGTTTGTAAACATTTTCGTCCTTTTTTTCTATTATAAAAACATCCCCAAAACGTCGATCGCGTTTGTCGTAAGCATAATCCTCAGAAGATATGGTGAAAGCAACATATCCTAGACGATTTGCCTCAGTAAATGTTATTTTTCCGTTCAATCTTTTTTTTGTTCCTTTATTAGCAATATCTAACAGATAATCTTCCCTTCCTTTTTGTGGATTAAGAAAAATGTAATCTTCTTCTGTAGCAATTTCAGTAGGAACGATAATATCAAGTTCCTTCCATCTCCTCAATTTCTCTTCTGGAAAAGGAAGGTTTTCATCGAGAAGATCATCATTCAACATTGTCATTTCTGAAAGGGGTTGTTGTTCTTGGATGGCGAGAAGATCATATCTCAGCATTCTTGTTGCAGGTCGTAACTCTGGATCTGGAAAAAGACTTCTTTGAATGAGATGTCTAAGTTCTAAAGGGACATCTGGACGTGTAGTTTTTACTTTTGGTGGGAACTTTCTTTTTTCTATCAACAGTTCATCGATCTTTATTGTGGAATAAGGCAATTTGCCTACTGCTAATTCATACATCACTACGCCTAAGCTATATACGTCTGTGCTTTTCGTGTGTGTTCCGAAAAATTGTTCTGGTGCAGCGTAATTGAGTGTTCCGAAAAATGTCCCTTTTCGCAATTCTGTTTCTTCTAAGCGACCAACTAAGCCTAAATCAGTTAAGGTTACACGCCCTTTTGCATCAATTAAAATATTATCTGGTTTAATATCACGATGAACTAATCCTACTTCATGAAGATCATCCAAGCCGTGTACAATTTGAGAATAAATATTGAGAAGATCTTGTGCTGGAAGAGGTTTTTCTGAGTATTTTGAAAGAGGCATTCCTCCATCTTCCATAATAAGGTAATACATTCCTTCTCTTACTCCTGCTTCATACACTTTTACAACATTTGGTGAGTTCACCCGTGCAAGATATCCAAACTCTAAAATAAATTTTGTAATTTGACCTTCGCGTTTTCTTACCACTTCAAGATCTGTTGTTTTACCTGGATCGTGGACTTCTCCTGTTAATCGATCTAGGTTTAATATTTTAAGAGCAATTTTCTTTTCCTTATAGGTGCCTGCAAAAACATTACCATAAGCTCCGCTACCTAATTCCCGTTCGATTGATACATCTCCAAAGGCGGCGATAATTCTCTCTAGCATAGCATATTTCCTACTATCTTTTTAACGTTTAAGCAGTTAAAAGAAGAATTAGGATGTGTTTAGATGAATTTAAAAAGCTTTTGTAGAATGGGCCCGGTCAGACTTTACTCTTGCATTTCCTATATAAACACTACGCGGCAGAGCAGATTTTTACTTTGATTCTGCACTTCTTCGTAATCCCTGAAAGAAACAATTAACAAGATATTCTTACATTGAAGATTCATACTGCCAATAAGCAGTTCTATTAGGTCTATTGCTAACTTGTTGTTCTTCATGACAGTCATTACACCTGCCCATGAGGTAGAATACTTTTGCAGGTAATTGAGCAGATTCTATAGGCGGAACAACCACCATTGCTGCATAATGCTGATCCCATGAAGCGTTATTTAACTCAAATTCTCTTTTAAAATATGTCATATCCTGACTTTTACAAGTAACACAATTATAACCAAAACCAGATCCTTCACCACCATCAATCAGATTTTTGTTAAACCACAGGCCTATCCTTTCAGCCAGGGATAGTTGTTTATCTTTAGAGTTGCCGAGCTCTAATTTCATATGTTCTAATTGTTTTGTTTTAAGGGTATTTGTCATTTTAACTCAAAGTTATTTTGTGTTTCTGAGATATATAAATCTTTCTATTTGTAACCACTTTTAAGGAAGAAAAAACTTCATGAGTTCGGCTCGAAATCCACCATAAAAAGATATCCACCCATATGCTCCCAAAGTAATGGTGGGCCCGAGCGGATTTGAACCGCCGACCTCCACCGTGTGAGGGTGATGTCATAACCACTAGACCACGGGCCCTTGAACTGAATTTTTCAGCTTCGTAAGATGTAAGATATCCGTAAAATTATGGGAAAGTTTATAAGTTTATTGTAGTCTAGTAAGTAGAATGAGATCACGAGGAAATTATATTGTAGATAAGAGATTAAAGTTTAAAAGAGGTTATCAGAGATTATTTTTTGAAGAAATAAAGAAATATTCAAAGAGGACTTGGCAGGAACTTGCAGATGAATTAGGAATCTCTTATCACACTTTAAATTGGGACTGGTATTCCGAAAAAAGTACTATTCCTAAAAACTTTGCTAAAAAATTAATAAAGAAGTATCCTTTTAAAGAATGGGAATATATCTACAATAATTGGGTTGTGGAAGAGCTAGTACCAAAATGGGGGCAAATAAAAGCCGGTCTAAATAGAGAAAAGAAGATTCTTATTCCGCCCATCAGTGAAAAACTTGCGGAATTTCTCGGTGCTGCATTAGGTGATGGACATTTAGATTACAAGGAGTTTACTTTTACAAATCATCTAAATGAGAAAGATTATATGAACTATATTAAAGATATGATTATGATACTTTTTGGTTTAAATTCAAAAATTTTTTTAGGATCTAAAGATAAAAAAGCTATTGTGATGGATACATATTCTAAAGCCCTTGTGAATTTTCTTTCCAAAAATGGATTAAAAATCGGCAATAAGATAAAAAATAAAGCAAGACTCCCGGGGTGGGTTTTTGAGAATAAACGCTATTCAAGTGCAGCCTTACGGGGTCTTTTTGATACTGACGGTGGGATTTATCACAAAGAGAAAAAATATAAACGTGCGATTATTGAATTTCAAACAAACTCTCCTTCCATACACAATGATATTCTTAAACTCTTATCTATTTTAAATTTTACTCCTTCTAAAGGAAATAACGGGAAAAAAGCCCTTGATCTTCGCATACAAAACCAAAACGAAGTACATGCTTTTTTTCAAGTAGTTGGAAGTAGCAATCCAAAAAATATTCTTAAATATAATATCTTTACTAAAGAGGGATATGTTCCCTTATCTAAAGAGATAGAGAGCCTCCTCCCTCATTTCAAAAAAGAGATGCTCCCTTTCAAAGCAAGATAAAAATTAATAAATCTAACTTGAAATTGAAATTTTAGTGATGAAAGCACCGGTGATCTAAAGGTTATGATGTTGGCTTCCCAAGCCATCCATATGGGTTCAAATCCCGTCCGGTGCATCTCTCCTGGTCCGACTACTATGAGGATAGAATAAGAGAAGATTTAAAAGTTTATATTTCTAAGTCCGATTGATGAATTATAAAGAAGAAGTTTTTGGAGGACTTGATTCGAGTAGGAGATATCACCCTGAAAGAATTCTACCAAAAACTAAAATTGCAATTCTTTCTCCCAATACTTCGACAGAAGTTCTTGGAAATTTACAACCTGATGAAGTTGCTGTCATCCCTTATACTCTTGTTCCTTATGGCTATCGTGAAGGGCCTGAGGCTAGAGAAACCTTTCCTAGGTTCTTGAAGAGAGGACCAACTGTTCAGATTCCCACACCAAAAACACTTGAGGAAGCACTTGAAGGAACAGGACCAACACGAAAACGATTTGAAATTTATCAGAAGTTGCATGATCCTCACAGCGAATTGATTGCTGCAGGCATGTCATGGTATTGCCCGCAAGACCGCATGCATCGCAAAGTGAGTGCGCATGACGTTTTAGAAGGCATGATGCTTTATGCGTTCTCAGAATTCGAAAGATCATTATCGCCCACACAGAATAAAACACATCTTATTTCTGTGCATCAATATGGTGTTGACAAAGAGAATAAAGAGACAGGGGCGAGTGTTGTTGTGGATGTTCCTTCTCGCAGCCGCAATGCCCGTTATCGCGTTAAGCTTCATCATTTTCCCTTCTTAGGATCAGATGATGTGTGGGTGTGGATGCAACTACAAAGCGAGCATAGTGAATGCGGAAGCAAAGACTTTGGCGATATCTATTGGCAGCGTGATGAAGAAAGTAAAAAAAGAAGAAAGTTACATGATATTGTTTTTTGTCCTCATGATGTTGCTGCGTATTTAGCAGTATCTGCTGAAGAAACACAACGGGTTATTAAAGAACAAGCTCATCCTTCAAAAAAAATAACCTTGCAGCCTTTTCCCCTTTTTACACAACATACTGTTAATTTTTGGAAGAAATTATGCACACAGACTTTTTTTGGGTCACCCTTATCAACACGGCCTCTGCGAGAATATGAAATTGAGCTTGAGCTTCAACGCTTTTTAGCTCGACAAGGACAAGATTCTCAAAAAACAATGTATACTTCTGATAAAATAAGAGATTATAACTGGGAACCTTCCCTTCCCTTAAAAGGATGAGGAATAGGTTTAAATAACACCTTTTGCTGTTTCCTTTTATGGCCAAATTTTATATTACGACACCCATTTATTACGTGAATGATATTGCACATATTGGGAATGCGTATACGACGATAGCTGCCGATGTTTTCGCGCGATGGCATCGATTACAAGGTGATGATGTGTTTTTCTTAACAGGATTAGATGAAAATTCACAAAAGACAGTCAAAGCTGCAAAAGATAAAACGGGCATTTCTTTAGGACGTGACAGTATACAACGTTATGCCGATAGCATGGCTGACCGTTGGAAAAAGACATGGGCTCGCTTGCATATTAGCAACAATGGGTTCATACGCACAACTTCACCAGAGCACATTAAAGTCGTCAATGACTTTTTTATGAAAGTATACAACAAAGGAGATATTTACAAAGGAGAATATAAGGGATTGTATTGCCCTTCATGCGAATCATTTTATCTTGAGAAGGATCTTGTTGAAGGAAAATGCCCTTTCCATTTACAACCTCCAAAGATGATTAGTGAGGAGAATTATTTTTTCCGGTTATCAACCTATCAAGATGCTCTTTTGAAGCATATCGAAAAGAATCCTAAGTTTATCCAACCTGTTTCACGACGCAATGAAGTGTTAAGTTTTCTTAAAGAAGAAGGAGCAAAAGATATTAGTATTTCACGCCCCATTACTGAATGGGGGATTCCTTTGCCCATTGATCAGAAACATACTTTCTGGGTGTGGTTTGATGCTCTTGTTAATTATATTTCAGGTGCTCCACAATACTGGCCAGCCAACACTCATATGCTTGCTAAAGATATCTTACGATTCCACTGTGTCATTTGGCCCGGTATGTTAATGAGCGCAGGCTATCCTTTACCCGAACATCTTTTTGTTCATGGATTTTTAACCGTGAATGGACAGAAGATGTCAAAATCTTTGGGAAATGCTATAGACCCACTTTCCCTTTCTGAGAAGTATGGTTTGGATGCATTGAGATATTTCTTACTTCGAGAGATTCCTTTTGGACAGGATGGAGACTTCAATGAAGCTGCATTGAAAGCACGTTTGAATAATGAACTTGCAGATGACTTAGGCAATCTTGTCAGCAGAACATTGGCCATGATTGAGAAGTATTACGATGGAAAAATTCCTGAAGCAGATGTTGATGGCGAACTTGTAGAGAAATTAGATTTTGATACTATTCAAAAATGTATGGATAAATTTGAATTGCACCGAGCATTAGAAGAGATTTGGAATTTTATTCGTGAAGTTAATAAATATCTCCATGAAAACAAACCTTGGGAAAATGAGAAGAGACGCGCAGAGATTTTGTATACTGCTTTAGAAGGTATTCGCATGATTGGTATTCTTATTTCTCCTTTCATGCCAGAAACAGCCGAACGCATTAATGAACGATTGAATATTCGTGCCGGTGATTTTAGTGAATTAGAGTTTGGACTCTTGCAAAGCGGCAGAAAAGTTAATAAAGGTAAGAACTTATTTTTAAAAATAGAATAGTTTGGGGCGCATTATGGACAATGTTTCTTTTGAGGATTGGAAAAAACTAGATTTACGCGTTGCTGAAATCACTGATGTTCAAGATCATCCTAACGCTGACAAATTATATGTGTTGAAAATTAATCTCGGCGAGGAAGAACGAACACTTGTTGCCGGTATACGAAATCATTACACTAAAGATGAACTTCTTGGTAAAAAAATTATTGTTATTGCTAATTTAGAACCTGCAGCATTACGCGGCGTTATGAGCCAAGGCATGCTGCTTGCTGCCGCTGCCGAAGGCGAGGATGGAGAAACAGTCGTTCTTCTTAGTCCTGAACAAGATATTGCAAATGGCGCAAAAGTCAGATAGTTTATTCTTTTAAAGGAATGCTTCGAATGGCAAATCCATTCTCTTCATCTTTGCGCAATAGAACATATAATCCTTTCTCTTTGTATTCCAACACTTTGTATGCTTGCGCACTTGTTGGCGTGAGGGGAATAAAATAAATATTATCTGGCTTTCCTAGAACATCCAAATAAATTTCTTCCTTGGAATGTATGATCTTTGTTTTTCCTATCAGTAGTGGATTGAATGATTGTTTGAAGGTGAATCCGACAACAACATCGTTCTTTAATTGAATAATTAATCCTGTGTCCGATAGTTGCATGTTTTTACCATATTCAAGGTTGATGGTGCCGCTTTTTACAACTGATTGTGTATCTGGTTGACCTAATGCTGCAACAACTGTGTCAAAAGAATCTCCTAATCGCACACCTTTCACGAGAATATCCATAGCACGGAACGATGGGAGTGAAAAAATATCAACTTCTGTGATTTCATAGTTTTGCGGTGGTAATGGCGGTTCTTGTGAGAGTGCCACCCATGCGCAGATTGCAATGCCAATAATCAGAAGTGGAACTATAATGAATGCAATCTTTTTCATGGTTCTTTTTTGACGATGTGTTATCATTTCACTTTCATAATAAAAAAGTGAGCCCGAGCGGATTTGAACCGCCGACCTTTATCGGTACTTTGTACGCTCGATGTCGGAACTGATTTATCAGTCGATAAAGCTCCACCTTGAATTAGGGTGAATGTGCTCCAGTTGCCCGATGCTTTTACAGCACTCCAGGCTAAGCTACAGGCTCACAATTGTTTTAGACTATAAACACTTTATAAGATTTACTAAGCATATCTTTTCAAGCTATCTATAGTATAAGAAGAGCCATATTTGGTTAAAATATCATTAATAACTGACCTGAAGAGCAATGTTTCTTTTTTATTTAATGATACTCTCTGAAGGTCATACCATCCATACTTTTTTCTTGGTTGATGTGAGATGGCCGGATTATAGCTATACTTCTTAAATATATTGTAGACATTGGAAGCTAATCTTTTTGAGATTGTATTGAAAACAAAGCGGTCTTTTATGTAACCGTCACTTAACGTTAATCCCACCATTACTCCACGTATAAAATCATTGTTATATTGATTAATGTTCCTTTTTAGTTTAATAGTCAATGTTTTATTCTCTTTGTATGCGGTATACTTATCGATAAAATCATAAATAAACTTAGAGTTCATTATCATTATTCCACGATTACTTTCTTCTTCTAATACTACTCTGCAAGTTTTGCCAAATACAATTAATAAGATATTTTTGATAAAATTGATTAATAGAGTGTCGCGTTTGTCTAGGTGTATTTTTATAACATAACTCCATTTATCTTTAAATTTTGATCCATCGCCCATCCAAATACCTATTAAAATTCCTATTGATAATTGATCATTATTTTTAAGAAATTTTATGATATTATTCTTCCTCATTAAACTTCTTTTATTAAGATGGTAATACAGATTCCCAATGCTATAATCATATTTTGTTTTTAATTTTTTTAAAGAGTCTCCATTTTTATAATCCTTTATTATCTTTTCTAGAATCATTTCATGCATAGGGCATTGATCACTCACATTTATTAAGTTCTTTTCTACGGTACTTGACGAGTGTGAAGAGTTTAGAAAATTTACAAATAACTTGAAAAAATTACGCCTCGAGAAGGATTTGAACCTTCGACCACATGGTTAACAGCCATTTGAGCCATAGATTTTCTATGTGTGCTCTACCGAGCTGAGCTATCGAGGCATAACAAAACATGGCATTCCCGTCGTTTAAAAGTATTTCTATGAGGCGCGTCGTATACGCTTCCAGAATGAGAGGGCTAATCCGCCAAAAAGGATTGCGATAATTAAACTCCAGGAGAATGGAACTACTAACAACCCAATATTAACCTGCCACTGATAAAGGATTCTCCAGATATGAAAAACAGCTATAACTGTGAAAATAATCGCTGTTATTTTATCGAGAAGCAACACATCCTCTTTTTGCTTTTTTACCATAGGAAAAATAATATTCTCTTCTATAAAAATGTTATCTTTCTGGAAAATATGAAGATAATTTCGGTTTTTTCTTAAAAATACATTTAAAGAAAAGATATCTATCACATAGAATGCGTATTGTTCTTTTGATGGTACTTTTCATACCTGGCGTTGTTGCGTGGAATTGGGATACGCACGAAGCCATTATCACAAGTGTCTATTATCACTTGAATGATACCTGGAAAGAAAAGTTAAGTCTTGAACATTTACAAGAAGGAAGCGTTATTCCTGACAAAATATTTAAAGATTTTTCAAAACATGGATTTCCTGAAGCTATTGATGAAACACGGCACTGGTTAGATCAAACAAAAGTATTTTTAGCGCGAAAGGATTATGCTAATGCAAGCATTAGTCTTGGCATTGCAAGTCATTATATGGGTGATAGTTTTGCAGCACCTCACAGCGTTGCTGGAGAGCCTTATTCCTTACATAAGGGGTATGAAGATCAAGCTTCACAAGATTATTTTTATGCCTCTTGTCTTGAACAGGATCTCTTGCTTAAAGACATTATTTACACGGGGTCGCAGCAAGGAAGCACATGGCAAGATTGGTTAGAAAGACATGATCCTGCATTACCGCAAGCATCCACGCGAGAAGCAACTTTGTATGTTACGGCTTTTGCTCTTTCTTTTTTTGATGATACATGCCATACTTTTGAAACACATATAGAAGAAGCGCCTTTTACTTTTAATGTGACGACAGCTATCGTTTTAACCATTATTCTGCTTGGAATTGGCTGGACAAGTATTTCTCTTTATCGTGATTTAAAAGATTACGGAAAATAATTCTTTAAACCATCTCCAGATGATTAACCATATGGGGAGATGTTCTTCTTCCTGCTCTTCAACATCTTTTTCTGTTTGTAGTATTTCTTCTTCATTTTCTGTTTCTTTACAACAACAGGCTTTTTGGTTTGAACAATAACCTAAGCCTTGATTCTCTTCAGATTCACCACATGCAGGAAGATTAACATTTGATGGAAGATCGCGGCATGTAGCATCAATAAAATTTTTATTTTTGCATAATTGATAACAGCTTAATTGCGCACAGTCCGTAGAACAGAAGATCTTTTCTCCTATCTCACACACTTGATCACCACAGACAAATTCACTTTCTTTTTTTACTTGTTGAAATGTGAGGTCTGCAACCTTAAGTGTATCTCCTAAGACAAGGATCTCTTTTGTTTGTTTTAATTCTTCATAGTTTTTAAAATTAGCAATAATCTTTGCTGCTCTTCTTGTGTCATCGACAGTTGAACCCGCAATAATCAGATCATTTCCCATTACTTTAATGATGGCTACACCTTCATCATATGGCCATTGTTCGCAACTCAATTGAATAAAGGAGTTATCACATGGATGACCAATAAGGATTTTGCTTACTGACTCTAGTGTTTCATCTTCAATAACTGGATCAATATCCAAAGAAAGATGTTTTTTAAGAGCAATTATAACATCGGTTGCAGCAAAACTATCTCCACTTTTTCCTTGATCACCAAGCACGACAGCATATCCCTGATCCATTTTTTTGAGATATTCATAGATGCTATCTACGGCAGCATAGCTGGGTGTTATCAACAGTAAGAGACATATGACAACCAATACCCTTTTTTTCATATTTTTTTAACAAAGAGCAGGCCTTTTAAATTCTTTTCCATATGTTGTTCTGTCTTTTTTGTCATTTCTCCTGTTGAAATAAAGAGTGTTGGGAGTTTTTTGGCCTGTCCTTTTTGATGCGCTAACGACAGATCGCTATTTGTAATCTTTTTTTTGTTTTTTGCAATGAGCAACATTTCTATATCACCAATAGATGAATTTATTTTCACAATCGAAATCATTTCTTTATTTTTTCTTTGAGATAAAAGCTCTACAGGAATGAGATTATTTTTCTTAATGTATGTGTCGATAATTTCGCTAAAGGTGTCATGAATTGGTAGTTTTTGTTTTCTTTCCAATTTTTGTTGCGTGTCTTCTTTTATTGGTTGTGCATGTATTGGTGCTTGTGTTTGTTGTATTTTTATTTCTGGTTGTTGGATTACTTCTATTAATTGTTGCGGTGGATTGAGCAGTTGTTTTAATTCTTCTTCAGACGTGAGATACCAACGCCACATTTTTTCAGCATTATGCTCGAAGGGAATAGCGAAATCTTTTATTTGCTGTAAAGCGACGCGCATGACTGGTTGTAATTCTTTGTCTTTGATCATTTTTTGTTCTTTTAACATGCCATATGCTTCTTTTTCACGAAGAGGCAAATGATCATAGAGCTTAGAGAGCTGTTCTTGCTGTTCTGGAAGATAATATACCGGACTTCCGCCAATTCTTGCCGTGCTGATACGTACCATTTTTCGTGCAATCAAATCGGAAAGAATGGCCCCTGCGTAAAAAGAATCTTTTTCCATTACTTTTGCAATCTGGATGGGGAGTGATGGTCCATTTGCTTGAATAAAACCGATGACTTTTTCATAGATAGATTGCATTCTACAGACGGGAAAACGCAGTTATTTAAGTATTATTGTAACTCACAACGCATTGTTTTCTACTCTTTTTGTTACTACTTTTAGATGGCTAAAATAGAAAGATTTAAAAAGAAATAGTGTTTTGCACATACTATGATTGAACATTTGCTTACTTCGGAAACATGCGAAATTTTAAGACTTTCTCAGCATGCAGCAGTACGGGCCAACAACTCTTCAATCACGCCAGAGAATCTTTTGCAAGGACTTGTCAGTTTTGGTGCAGGAGAAGGAAAAAATTTCAATGTTCTTGCATTCCTACATCTTAGTTATCATCAATTTGTTGGTGTCTTTAATGAATTTAAGGATGATAAAGAACCATTTAATGTATCTCTTGTGAGCGTAGGCACACCTCCTAGTTCGAGAACCTTCCATGTTTTCCAAGAAGCTACCTTTTATGCTCAGCGACAAGGACGCCCATATGCACGAGCTGAAGATCTTCTCTATGCCCTTGCTTTACCCAGAATAAATGGGATAGACTCACGCACATATCATATTTTAGGTCGCCTTGGAGTGAGTACTGCCTCTATAGAAGAATTAATGAGAAAAAAAGTGTAGGTGAAGGAGTATTATCATGAATATCAAACATCTTGATCACAAACTACAACAATCTTTTCATTTTGTCCAGAATGATATGATTACATTGCAAAATAGAAATTATGAATTGCTACAACGTGTTGAACGCTTAGAGCGTGCATTGATACAACGAGCTTTTCAACCTCAACAGCGACAGCAACAGTTACAATTGATTGGCAATCGAGAAACACGAGAAGTTCATACGCCCGATTGCTTATTTGCTCGCAGCATGAACTTTTCACATCAAATTGTCTTTGGATCGAAACAAGATGCCTTGCGCGCTGGCTTCAATGAATGCGTGTGCTTATACTAACCATGAATGCTACACTTGAACGAAAACCAAAGGTACCTAATTTTCTTCCGTTTCTAGAGCATGATGAATCTCGGTTTTTGTATTATCTAGGCTCTACTCAGGTGTATCAACCTTACGATACTCGCGTTCTTGCATCAACAGAAACGCCTCTTGGAACTCATCTGGCAAGCATATATCATCTTTATCTTGCTGCGTCTCCTCTCGTATCACGCTATCCTTTTCATGGAAATATGCAATGGAGAAATAAATATGGCGTTCTTTCTCTTAACAAACGAATTGCACTTACGCCTTACCAATTTGACAAACCACCTCAAGGAATATGTTTATCTAAAAAAGGATTAGATAACATTGTAACATCATGGGAAGAAGATACTTCTCTCTTTGAACAATTCTTCCAGAAACATTTTGCAGCACTCAATGGAGTTCCACTCAAAAAAGAATTTCTTTTAGAAGAAGATCTTACCTTGCCTATTTTAGATATGGGCATTGTTTTAAGAAGTATGTTTGACAATCTTTTATAATTATTTTTAAGTATAACCTACTTTTTTATATTTTGAAGAGATCATTTGTTTCTAGAGGGATAAAATTATCATAACCATATGTGTTACTTGTGATTACAGGGCCATGCGGACCGGTGATGCCTAATAATACTGCATATTTGTCCTGCCTGTCCCAATCAAAATCATATGTTCTTGTGTTGCCGTTCTGGTATGTGTCTGTGTATTTGATGGGAAGATCGTTTTGATTATAGAAGAATTCTCTGACGGTGTTTTCTTCGAAGGTGCCATCATTGTTGATATCTGCCTTGAAATTTGCTGTTTTGACACGTAATTGACCATCGTACGTGGGTGTTATGAGTTCTAAATATCTGTTGTTGGTCAAGGATCGATATTGTGTGAGATATCTTGTCTGCCCATCGAATAAGGTGTATGTGATCTCTATACTTTTAGTGAAATCTGGGAAAATGATGATATCCTCTTTAGGGCCTAAGAGATAATGAATTTCTGGCGGTTTGGAGATACTATTTTGCTGGGCTTCTTGTGGAGTGCTACCGTACCAACCATTGACCGATGTTTTTTGAAGATGGGAAATATAGACATACTGGAATACTGTATACATGTCAAGACTGGGTGGAACATTGTTATCAAGGGGGATAGATGTTTTTACCAGCGTGGGAAATGATGGATTAGCTGCGTAATTGAATTCAAGGTGCTCCTTTTTTACCTTGACGTGATCGTTGATGGAGAGCAATATTTTACTGCCGGACATGGGATTACCATTGTAATGATAATCTGCTTCATTGTATCTTTGATTATTTTCATAATATTCCTTGCGAAGAAGTTGGCCGTATGGAGAATAGAGTTCTTTTGTCATATAAGGATCTGATGTGGTGATGACATTGACCTTATGTGTTGCTGGATCGACGAAGACGTTGATGGTTTCTGTGGACGTGATGAGTTGTTCTGTTGTTTCTCCGACTGCTGATCCGGTGTGGGATGGCTGCTTGAAGATGAGTATTGATGCAATGAGAGCAAGGACTAGAAGCACCAGTACTATTTTTGTTCTGTTAGGGTGTGTTTTCATACTGGGTGTGTAATTGGATTGTGGACACATGTTTTCTTTTCTGGGCAGCCTACTGGGCAGCCTCCAAGGGAGACACATTCGTCTGCGGTATTTGGATCATTGTCGTTGCAGTCTGGAGGGACGCAGTTGTTTACGCAGTCTGATGGGCAGCAGATGCAACCTCCACCAGCGCTACCTGAACATGATTCTCCTAAGTTTTGACAGGTACCTGTGCATGCAGGAGCTGAACTTGCACAGTCTGTTGGTGGAGAAGGACCATATGTTGTAGGATCACGAGAAGGTATTGTACCTGTGCCGCCGCCTGTGCCTGGTGTTGGAGGTGATTGTGATGCAATAGGCGGGGAGACTATTGGAGGATCATTTGGACTTGTTGATGGACACTTGATGAGGAAGTTGACATAGATGGGATGTTCTGTTGTGCCACATTTCGTCTTGAACTTGACTGACAACCAAGCTCCTTTTTTACAGATGCCTGTCACAGCTGCTGCTGTTGATGCTTTGAAGACAAGTTGTCCGTTGAAGATATAGGTTGTTTGTGCAAGATTTTGGGCCCCTACTGCGCTTCCTCCAGCTCCTATTTGTTGTGGATCCCAACTGATGTGACCAACACCTTGCTGAGAGGCTGAGGAAACGATTAATGTTCCTCCGAAACCATTGTTGGTGTCATCGGCCATAGCATGAGCCATATCTTCTGGCACGATAATTTGTACATCACCACTGACATAGTGCTCTGTGGCTGGTCCGCTAATCCAGCCGCCATTGTTGTCTAATCCTTTCCAATCAGATACCATTAGTTGTACTCTGTTGAAATCATAGGCTTGTGTGCACGGAGGTATTGTTGTCGCGCGTGTTGGCGTGGTGGATGCTGGAGGCGATGATGTTCCGTCTGTTGATGGAGTGGATCCTGGCGTTGCTGGAGGATCACAATCTACTGCTGGATTGGCTTGATTGGCAGGATTGTTTTGCTGTTCAAATTGTGTTGGGTTGGCCTGCATTTCGGCGATAGCTTGATTGATCATGCCTGGCGTGATCGCAGCAGCTGCAGCTGCTTGTTGGAGTTGTCTGAGTCTATTGATATAAGATGCCATGGTGATGACTTTGCCTGAATTTTGGACGATGGCAGCACCTGTTGCCATGGGCGTGATTGATGCTAGTCCTAGACGAGCTACTATGGCCCCGCATGCTGTGGCCACTAACATATCCATGTATTGACTTGCGCATGGCGGCATGAAGGTCATGTATGGGTAGGATTGTGGATCCCATCCTTGGACTGGTGGAAGGCATGGTTCAGTGACTGGTGTTTCTGGTGTTATTTCTATGAATTTATTTTCAGGTGGGCGACGAACTTCAGTTATAATCGTATTAATCAGATTATTAAATTGATTTGGATAGGACTCTCTATACTTAAGTACTCTCATCCATTCTTTATAAGAAAACCCAGGTCTTCCACAATACTTTTCGATGATTGTTCGAATTCTGTCTCCTAATTGGTTGTTTTCTTGTAGTAATTCATTCGATATGGGATATTGTTCATCTGCAAAGCTATTACCTATCGCAAAAGAATAAGCATTTAGATAAAAATTCAAGTACACAAGATCATTGCATATCATGGCTTTAGGTACTGGATATACTCCTGTTTGCAATAATCTTTCGTAATAATCGACCTTTTTTTTAATAAGGCTTAGATGTCTTTTGATTGCATAGTATACACCGGGGAAAGAAGGATCCTGGTTCATAAATGCCGAAGGTTCATCAGATGATCCACTGTTACTTACTTCTTGTGTCGTGGTTGTTTGTCGCATTGTTCTGTTGCGCACTGCTGATCCAGTTATTTCTGGAGAGAATATTTGTGCGTTATTGACATACCATCCTGCTAAAAGAATAAGTATTAAAGAAGTCCACCATACCCTCTTTTGCATTATTATTTCAGATAATAGATGTTTATAAATATTTGCACAAAATAAAATAGGGAAATAGAAAGAAGTTTTATGTACTTATTTTTGAAGAGGACTTATAATAAGTATTTTACCATATATTTTATTTATTGAGAGCTTGTACTTACCGTATTAGGTGACCGTGATACTCCGCTTTGTGCATTTATCCATGTACTTGCTGTTGGTGTTCCTGGCAATCCACTTTTTGTATAATGATATGATGTGGGCGGATGCCAAACATATGTTGAGTGGTCTGGTCCATATGACTTATGAGTACTTTCTCCTTTAGCATTATGTACGGGCACTGGAGGAAGGTATTCTGTTACCGTATGACCTTCAGGATTATCTGCAGGACCATGATAATGCAATTCTGGGTCTATTACTATTGTTGTTGCGAGTTCTGGTGGTTTTTTGATATGAAGATTTGATTGATCTGGCGGAACTGCCTTTGATTCATCTGGAGGAATTTGTTGGTGGACCCATCCTGCAGGATGATATGTTGACGCATCTGGGCCAGAATAAGTGTAATGATGCCAATCGCTTGGAACGAATTGTGACCAATCTGGGCCAGAATTACTTGCGTGTTGTGAATTTGGAGGAATGTATGTTGTAGCGTCCGGTCCATTTGGAATTCCATTACTCAAATGAGTTGTTCCTTCTGGCATTGCGGATGATGCTTGCGAACCAAACCCCATGTGCATTTGTCCCGTATCACCATTATAGAGTATACTTGCACTTTGACCAGAACTAATGTGACTTGCATCATGATATGTTTGCGACGCCTGCGTTCCCATAGTTCCATGACTTACTGTTCCTTGACTTCCTTCTTCCAAACTAGATACTTGTTTTCCCGTTATACTTTCTCTAGGCTGATGATAATAACCTATGGCTGCAACTATTGCAATTATGATAATGACGAGAAAAAGAGAATGAGAGATATTATTTGTTTTTGCATTCATCTGGTGGTTTCCTTTTGGATTATTTTAAGATTCGTCGCTCTTATTACATTTTGATTACTGGAGGAGTACTGCAAGGTTCGCAACATCCATCTGCGCCACAACCTGGGTGCGTTGAATCCCAACATAATATTTGTACGCAGTAACCATAACATGCTCCTGTTGGACAATCTGGGCCATAATGTGTATAATCTGGATCTGTTTTGTCTACATACTTTCCATTGTGAACCCAATCTTTAGGAATGTAGCTTGTGAAATCTGGATTTGGTTCATTTGTAGGGCTTGGGCCTACATGATATGTTGGACCAGAAATTACGACAAATTTTGTAGCATCCGGACCTGCCGATAGATGAACCATATTTTGAGGGATCGCTGAACTAACGGGGTGATTAGGATCTCCTTGATATTGGCTATTGTGATAGTATCCTGTGCCTGCCCCGATATAATATGACTTATCATCACCATAACTTAAGTGTGTAGTTCCTGGCGGGAAATAATATGTTATAGCTTGGCCACTGGAAGGATTATTTTTGTCTGCATCAACATGAACAGAACCGGTAGGAAGCGTTTGTGTACTTTGCGGGGACCCTTGTGGAACGTGAAATACTTGTCCACCACCTCTAAAAGCAAATCCCGTTGGATTGTATACTTTAAAAGCGGCAAAGAAAAGCAGGCCGATAAGAAGTACAATTGCAAGAGGATGCGGCGTATGAAATCGCGTTTTCTCTTTTTTTAACATACGCTTCAGATATAAAAGGAGTTTATAAATTTATTGCAGATTATTCAACACTTCTTTCATTCCGGAAGCCACGTATACTCAAAAAATGTTAAGTTTTCTGGTAGGTTATACACCTGCTGTGTGAGGCAGAAATAAAATTGCGACGTAGTAATATTTTGTGACTTGCAACTTCTCACGAAAGAAAGATCATCGGTAGAAAAATACACATAGTAAGGCCCAACAGCAACTCGGACACCGTCATTTTCTAAGTAATTTCCGAATTTATCGATTTTTCCTTTTACACCAGGATATGTAGCTTCGATGTATTCTTTGTATTCAGGAATCTTTCCAAGATAGATATAATTATCTGGCATCTGATCAAAAGGACCATCATACCAGTTATTCTTTAACACATTATCGCCCTTAGCACCTATGAGAATTTTTCTGTTATTTTCTTTGTCAAGATAGAATGCAAATTGTGTTCTCTTGCCTATGGCAATATCTTCGTTGAGATTATGGAATGTTTCTGCAATGTATCCGTCTTCATTTAATATTTGGTACAAATGATGCATTTCTTTGTTGAATATAAGAAAGAATTTCAGACCGGATTCATCAAAAATAGGTCCAACAAATATTTCTTCCGGACGAAGACGTGCTTTTTGAGGAGGAGCCATTCCTATGTCATTGAGGATAAATGTGACTGTTTTATTAGCATGTGTTACGAGATATGTAAAGTCATCTTTCTTCTCGACAAGGACTCCATTTTTTTGGGAATATTGACCTCCGCCACCAATTCTTGTGTTTGCCCCAAAGATAGATTCTCGCACACCCGGATCATCATTGCGTTCGATGTACCCAAATCCTATTTCACCACGATCTCTTTCTTCAGGTGATAATGAAAATGTTCCTCCAAATGTTTTTCCCGCTGCTACAAACTTAAAATAATAATAATTTTCTGTAGGAAAGACAGTCGCCTCATCGTCAAGCTGTGAAAATACATATGCAAAGACTTCTTTGTCATTACTGAGGTTGAACGTTTCATAGAGCCCCTTGATGAAATAATCATTCGTTGTTACTGTTTTTATAGAAGCGTTTAAGTGATTCGTAAGAAAAACATTTGTTGGTATTTGTTGAGCCGTGCCATGTTGATATAAATTTTCGGCAAAGAAGATGAAAAGAATAAAGAATATAACATATAAAATTATTTTATTTCCATCATAATATCTCTTTTCATCAGACTCTTCCATACATTTTTGTTATAAAAAGAGTATTTAACCTTTACGAAATAAGCCATTAAGATTGAATTTTGTTGATAAAAGAGATTATTCTCTTTTATTCTAAAAGATGTGCCATTAATTTTTTGTCGTATAACTGTTTTTTAATAATGGCTGGCATTTTTCTTATTGGTTTTGTTGATAGCTTGATACCTTTTTTTGTTGGAGTGCATATAATATTCTTCTTCCACTTGCTCGTGGTTTTTGGATAGTCCGAATGATAATGCGCTCCGCGACTTTCTTTTCTATATAATGCACTTTGAATAATCATCTCGCATGTAGGTAGCATATTATACACATCGAGTGCAGCAATTAATTTTTCATTCATCTTTAAAGAAGGCCCAACATTATACTTCGTTTTTTTAACTTGCTTAAGCATTTCAGATGTTTGACGCATATCTCTCTCTGTTCGAATGGCACCAACGCCTTTCCACATGAACTCTTGGATCTTTTTTTTGATGTTGATGGGGTTTGATCCTTTCTTCTCTTTTGTTAGCATAGAAAGCCAGCATATTTTTTCTTTAATTTGTTGTGCATTGAGTGGACTCCATGTTCTCTTTTTAACCTGTTTCAGAACATTCTTTGCTGTTAATTTTCCAAACACTAAAATTTCTGCTAAACTATTGCCTCCTAATCTATTAGCACCATGTACCCCGGCAGTTACTTCTCCGATAGCATAAAGATGCGGAACAGATGTTTGACCTGTTTTATGATTGACATATATTCCCCCCATTGAATAATGTGCAGTTGGACCAACTTCCATTTTTTGTTTTGTAATATCTATGTGTGCAAATTTTTTGAATTGTTCAACCATCTTTGGGAGTCTTTTGAGAATGTACTCTTTAGGTTTATGTGAAATATCTAACCAGACTCCGCCATTTTTAGTGCCACGGCCAACTTTCACTTCATGATAAATGGCACGGGCAACGATGTCTCGTGCTGATAGTTCCATGCGTTGAGGATCATAATATTTCATGAAACGATCTCCTTTTGCATTAAGAAGAATACCTCCTTCACCTCTGACTGCTTCTGTCACTAACATGCCTTCAACTTCAGGTGGAGATAACATGCCTGTGGGATGAAATTGAAACATTTCCATATCCATAAATTTTGTACCACCATGATATGCTAATGCAATACCATCTCCATTATTTTCCCAGAAGCGTGATGAACTTCGAGAAAACATTCGTGAATGGCCACCGGTTGCGAGGATTATTACTTTAGCATGGAAACAAATGACTTTTCCCTTTTGTATATCTAACCCGAGAGCTCCGTTTACTTTTCCTTTATGTGTGAGCAACGAGAAGATGTATACCTTACTTTGAAAACGAATATTTCTCTTTTCAGCCTGATCAACTAATGTATTGAGAATTTCTCTTCCTATGTGATCACCGACGAAACAGGCTCTTCGATATGTTGCTGCTCCAAAGAAACGTTGACTTATTTTTCCATTTTTTTCTCGATGGAAGTTAACACCCCATTTAGCTAATTCTTTGATTGCTTGAGGAGCATGCTTACATAAGGTAATAACCGCGTCTGTGTCATTAATAAAACACCCATCACGAATTGTGTCTGCTGCGTGAAGTTGCCAGCTATCTTGAGAATCCATGTTTCCTAATGCAGCATTAATGCCGCCTGTTGCGAGGATGGTATGTGCATCACGTTTCTTGCATTTTCCGACCACAAGAACATCAATATTATTATCTGCAAGTTCTATCGCTGCGCGCAATCCTGCTCCACCAGAACCAATAATTAGAACATCAGCATGCTCTGTTCTCATACAACACCTCTTTCCATTGCTGACGTTTGTTTAGATATAAACTTTCTGTTCATAGCTCGCAAAGCATTTAAAGGATAACCTCTTTTGGAGGTTTATGAAAAAGAAGAGGTATCGTATTGAATGTGACTATTTAGGAACAAAGAAAATTCCCGTTGATGCACTTTATGGCATTGAAACTCAACGAGCATTAGAAAATTTTCCCATTAGCGGATTAAAATTGCCGATGAGTCTTGTTCACGCTCTTGCCCTTATTAAAAAAGCAGCAGCACATGCAAACATCTATGAGGGGCGTCTTGATACAAAAAAAGGAGAAGCCATTATTCACGCATGCCAAGATATTCTTGATGGACGGCTTGATGTAGAATTTCCTCTCGATGTGTTTCAAGCAGGAGCTGGCACTTCAGAGCACATGAACGTGAATGAAGTGATTGCCAATCGTGCCTTGGCCTATTTGCGAAAACCTAAAGGGGAATATACTCTTATTCATCCCAACGATCATGTGAATTTGTGCCAATCTACCAATGATGTCTTTCATAGTGCTATTCATATTGCTGCGTATCTTCAGATACGTGATCATTTGATACCACCTCTTTTTCAGTTAGAATATGCTTTACGAAAGAAAGCGCAACAATGGAAGCATGTTCTTAAAAGTGGAAGAACACATTTGCGTGATGCTGTGCCTATGACTCTTGGACAGGAATTTAATGCGTATGCAGAAAGTGTTAAGAAAGATATCCATCATCTTCATGAAAGTTCATTGCATTTGCTTACATTGAACTTAGGAGGGACTGCTATTGGGAGCGGTGTTAATGCCACCCCTCATTTTTCCGGACTTGTTTTGAAGGAATTACGCGCAGTAACTCATGCACCTTTTATTCGTGCTCGTAATCTTTTTGAAGGCACACAAACCCTTGATCCTCTTTTATTGGTCAGTGGTTCTTTGCGTGTTTTGTCTGTTAATTTGATAAAAATTGCAAATGATTTACGACTTTTAAGCTCAGGACCTGCAACCGGATTGAATGAATTATCTTTGCCTTCCGTGCAACCAGGATCTTCTATTATGCCTGCAAAAGTAAACCCTAGCATGGCAGAAATGTTGGATATGGTTGGCTTTCAAGTCATTGGAAACGATACAACTCTTACACTCTGCGGACAAGCAGGCCAATTAGAATTAAACGTGATGATGCCATTGGCCGCACATTCGCTTTTACAATCGATTGAAATTTTAGGTAATGCTCTTGCTGCTTTCACTGTCAAATGTGTTATGGGTATTGAAGCTAATCCAAAAAAATGTAAGGAATATCTAGAAAAGAATCCCATCATTGTGACTGCATTGACCCCTTATTTAGGTTATGCTAAGGCTGCAGAGGTTGCACAACAAGCCTATGAACAAGATGTGAGTGTGCGCGATATTGTGTTGCGTGAGAATTTGCTTGATAAAAAAACGTTGAATAAAGCACTCAATATGCATCTTCTTGTTGGAGAGAGAAGATGACACTTGCTCAAAAAGCACGTGCGCTTCATGCACGCCTTGGAGGAAAATTTAGTATTACGCCGAAAACAGCATTGACTCCAAAAAATCTTTCTCTCCTCTATACTCCTGGTGTGAGCGACATTGTTGAAGAGATTAGTAAAAATAAAAAAGAAGTGTATCGTTATACTATCAAGCATAATAGCGTTGCTGTAGTAAGTGATGGATCGCGCATTCTTGGATTGGGAAACAGAGGAGCAGAAGCTGCATTGCCCGTCATGGAAGGAAAAGCCATTCTTTTCAAGGAATTTGCCAATATTGATGCTTTTCCTCTTTGTGTGCGTACACAAGACCCTGATGAAATCGTTTCTCTTGTAAGAAATATTGCGCCCGTGTTTGGAGGTATTAATCTTGAAGATTTAAGCACGCCTAAATGTTTTTACATTGAGGAAGCTTTACAAGATCTAGGGATTCCTGTCATGCATGACGATCAACATGGAACAGCCATTGTTATCTTAGGTGCATTGATTAATGCGGCTCGTGTTGTGAAGAAACCTTTTGAAGAATTGAAAGTTGTCATTAATGGGGCAGGTGCTGCCGGCACTGCTGCTGCGCGGTTGTTATCTTGTGCAGGGCATGAAAAAAATCTTTGCCAAAGTGTTCGTGATATTCTTGTTTGCGATAGCAAAGGTATTTTACATCACGAAAGAAAAGATTTAGAACCTTACAAACAAGATCTAGTACGTATCACCAACAAACAGCGAAAAAGTGGAACCTTGCAAGACGCTCTTCATGGTGCGGATGTGTTTATTGGAGTTTCCGCTCCGAAGGTGTTGTCGCCACAGTACATTCGTTTGATGGAACGCAACCCTATCGTTTTTGCATTAGCAAATCCTGTTCCAGAGATTATGCCTCAGGAAGCACAGAAAGCTGGAGCTGCTGTTGTTGCAACAGGACGAAGCGATTTCCCCAATCAAGTGAACAATGTATTAGCCTTTCCAGGAGTTTTCAGAGGAGCCTTAGATGCACGAGCACCACAAATTACCAATGCTATGAAACTTGCTGCTGCTTTTGCTATAGCTCAGACAGTCAAAAAACCAAGTGCATCTCATATCTTACCTTCTCCTTTTGATAAACATGTTGTGAAGAATGTTGCACGCGCCGTTATTAAAAATTCCTAAGGACGAAGCCAGCGACATTCATAGAATGTGACAGAATTTTCTTCATCCACGATAGCAAGCAATAATCTTTTTCGTGTTGAATGCGCCACTCTATTTTTAGCAGCGAATTCATACCATGTTAAAGTATCACCTTCATGAACGGGAAACACAATCCAGCGCGCATGATCATCTCCAGGTTTTACCCCGCGATCATAGACTCTAAAATCTGCTCCAAATTTCAATGCTGTCTTGACAATGTAACCACGTGAACGAAGATCACGAAACACACAATAGCGAATCCAGAAATTAGGTTCAGCCTTACGCGCTCTTTTGATATACTGTTCATGTGTTAACAGAGTTTTCCCATCATACACATCCATTTTTCCCTTTTCTAAAAGGTACAATGCTTCCACAAGAGAATAGTTCAGTTTTCCTTCTTTAGGCTCTCCAAATCTGCTTTGATCATAGAGTTCGTGCCCAGAACCATGATCTTCTGTTAGCACACGTTCTCGTGCAAAAGTAGCTCTGATTTTTTCTTTTATCTTCTCTTCAGGAAGTTCTTTTGGAAGAGGCTGTTCTGTGAGTGTTTCAACTTCTTCTAATTCTTTCTTTGGTGTCTTTTTCTTTGCCATACAGGAAGCATAGGAAAGTTATTTAAAAACCTTTTCTAATAGCATATGTCATGGAAATCGTCTTTTTAGGAACAGGGAGCATGATGCCTACCATGGAACGAGCACAAACTGCTCTTGTGATGAGCTACTGGGAAGAGCATATGTTATTTGACTGTGGAGAAGGAACACAACGTCAGTTACGCATAGCAGGTATTTCTCCAGCTAAAATTACTAAGATTTTTTTGACTCATTGGCATGGCGATCATTTCTTTGGCTTACCTGGGCTTCTTGAAAACATGGCGAAGCACAAGGAACAAAAAGAGATTCATCTCTATGGCCCGCGCGGGACGAAATTATATGTGAAAAAGTTAGTCGATGCTTTTTTTATTAAGAATAAGATTACTATTTTCACTCATGAGATCAGCAAGAATGGCGTTGTTGTTGATGACCCACGCTACACGATTACTGCAACATATGTGAAACATAGCATCCCTTGCGTAGCATATGCTTTTCAAGAAAAACCTAAGAGAAAAATAAATATGGATTATTTACAATCTCAAGGCATTTCTCCAGGACCTCTTATTAAACCTTTACAAGAAGGAAAGCCTATTACGTTTCGTGGAAAAAAGATTTCTGTCAACAAAGCAACGCACCTTGAACATGGAAAGAAAGTAGCCTTAATTTTAGATACTAAGATGGATACGGCTTGTATAAAAATAGCCCAAGATGCTGATCTTTTGATTTGTGAGGCAACATTCCATAGCGGCTTGCAAGACAAAGCAACAGACTATTACCACTTGAGTGCTAAGGAAGCTGCTCTTATTGCACGAAAAGCGAAAGCCAAAAAATTAGTATTAACTCATTTTAGCCAGCGCTATACCGACATAAAGGAATTAGAACAAGAAGCGAAAGAAGAGTTTTCTAATACTGTTATGGCAGCAGATTTTCTTAAACTTATTGTTTAGATTTATATTTTTCAAATACTGAAAAGGTGTAGATAATAGTAAACATTGTTGCTAAAATTCCTATAATCCCTGTTAACGTAAAGAGAAAGACTGACGGCGTTTTCAGCAGAACAAATATCAATTTGAAGATCTGATTTATTACAAGCAAGGTCACTGCGACAATACAGGCTACAACAAGAGTGAATTTCTTATTAGCCTTAAAAAAGTGATAGGACATTTTGATTGTTTCATAGGAAGATGTATTCTTCTTGTATAAAATGGGAAATTTGAAAAAAAGACTTAATTGTATCACAAGGTACAAGATTGTTCCTAACACTAAAGCTATCCCTATTGCAACTTTTTGATTTATAGGCGTAAACACTCCAAAGATGATGACGCTTGCTAGTGTGCCAACAATATATGCAAAAACAGTAAGAATTTTGATGCCAATAATACGCCAGAAATATTTTTTTGAATCGGCGAGTCCTTTTTTGAAACTAGGCTTTTTGTTGGAAATAAGATCTCGCACCATTGCAAATTTTGTACCTGAAAGTGTTGTTCCTACAACGAATGTACCCATAAAAAATAGCACAACAGAGAAGAGCAGTTTTATGATATTTTCTTTAAGAAAGGTGTAGACTAAGGGAATCACCATTGCTGAGTCTTCCATTCCTGAAATTTCAGTGAGTAATGCGAGCACGCCCAGTGCTTTTAAGACGAATATAGCTACTCCTACTGAGAGGAGTGAAAAGATAATGTCTGGAGCAAGGAGAATAGGATGTTTCAACAAACTTGCAAAAGAATTTTTATACTGTTCGCGATAGATACTAATATTTCTCACCTATTTTTTTGTTTTCTTTGGTTGTGTTTTTTCCTTTGTTGGAGTTATATTCTCCTTTAACTTTAATTTCTTAAACAACTCTTTATAACGATTACGGATGGTGACTTCTGTCACTCCTGCAATATCTGCCACTTCGCGTTGTGTTCTTTTTTCATTGTTCAATAACGCTGCGACGTACAAAGAAGCTGCTGCAATACCTGTTGGACCTCGGCCAGATGTTAATTCTGATTTTTCAGCGAGTTCAAGAATTTCTACAGCTTTGGATTGTGTTTCTGGAGATAATTTTAATGCAGAGGTAAATCTTGGAATGTAATCCACCGGATTGGAAGGAAGGATACGAATGCCTAATTCACGCGTGATAAAGCGATATGTTCTTCCGACTTCCTTTTTATCAATACCTGATGCTTCGGATAATTCATCTAATGTTCTTGGAACTTCATGACGACGACATGCAGCATACAATGCGCCAGCAACAACAGATTCCATGGAACGACCGCGGACTAAACCACGCTGGACTGCCATGGTGTAAATACGTGCGGCTTCTTCTTCCACCGATTTTGTTAATTTTAAGTATGAAGCAACTCTTTTTAATTCAGCCAATGCTAATTTTAAGTTACGCTCGATAGCTGTAGAAATTCTGTATTGCCATTTTCGCAAGCGGAAGAATTTGTTCATTCCCTTGCCTTTCAATTGGAAGATATCTCCTTTTTGACCGATATCTGTTCCTAGACCTCGATCAAATCGAGTATAGGTCATAGGAGCACCAGTACGTCTTCGCTTTTCTTGATCGTCGTCAAATTCGCGCCATTCTTGACCAAAGTCAATCATGCGCTCTTCAATCACGAGACCACAGTCTCGACAGATAATTTCTCCACGATCTTTATTGACAGAAATATTTGCAGATGCACATTCTGGGCAATTTTTGACTTGAGTTCCCATGCTATATGTCCCCCAGATCCTTTGGCCAGTTAATTATATGCTCCATAATAATAATCTTTAAATATAACTACTTCATTGACTTTATAAAACTTTCTAATTTGCTCCTTTGACCTTTAAACGTTATTTTAACGCCTTTATAGGCTTTTTAGCTTATTCCTGAAAGCAGAATGACGCTCATTGTGGCCAGCACAACCCCGAGTTTTTGATGATGTTTTAGTTTGTCTTTATTGATAAAAAAACCTAAAAGAACAGCAACAGCGATATAGCTTTCGCTGATTGTTGTGGCAAGAGAGATAGGAATTAATGACATGGCAAAAACATAACAAATCCATGCAAGATTATCCAGAATGGTTTCACCAAGGATTATTCCCTGATATTTTTTGAAGCTTGTGAAAAGACCATGAAGTTCTCCTGTTGCGCTCATGTAGATAAAACTTAAAACACTCAAAATAGCACTTGTAAACCACATGGTGAGAAGAGGCGATGTTTGCTGGCTTGAGACGCCCATGAGAAAGTTGCTTACTCCCATTAATACTGCCCCTAATAACGCAAAGATTACTCCTCTTTCAAAGATTTTCTTGTGATAGTGGAGATGGCGATGTGTAAGCGTTACCGCAAGGGTAATTCCTATAAAAACACCAATCATTAATATTCCTTGACCAAGAGTAGGACGTTCATTCCATATGAATATGCTCAACAAGATTGTTATGGGGAGTTCTACACCAAGAGCAGGTTCAATCACCGATAATTTTCCTTCTTTAAATCCACGAAACTCAAAAACGGCCGCTAGAAAAAGAATGATTCCTGTTGCAAGCAAAAGCAATAAATTTGATGTGTTTGTGATAAGTGTTGGAATTTCATTATTGACAAAAGGAAGTAAACCAATTGTTCCTGTTAAGGTTATGTAAAGAAGAGCTTTCCAGATACCCACTGCTTTTGTTGTTTTTTGAATAAAATAGTCTCCAAATGCCCAGCAGAACAAAGCTCCAAAAGCTAAGATCACCCCTAACATACACTTTTCTATTTTGTTTTATTAAAAAAGATTTCGGTATTTGTTGTTTATTTGATTTTCTTTTTTCTTTTTTTGGTTGTTTTTCTCTTTTTTTGAGGTGATTCTCTTGTTTTGTTGTAGACAGCGTTATGAAAAGAAAAAGAGTTTTTATTTTTATGGACTCAATAACGACATTTTACCAAGAGCATAAAAAAGATCTTCATCATTATGCACAAAAGATTTCTCGAGAGCATGCTGATGATCTTGTGCAGGATTTATTTCTTACTCTCTATGAGAGATCGATACGATGCAAGGAAGTGACATTATCGCTACCTTACGCTTTTAGATCTTTGCATAATTCGCTTTGCGACACACTTCGTAAATCTCCACCTCATTCTCCCCTATCTCAGGATCGTGATCTAGATAGCTGTGTTGATTTAAAAGTGAAAGAAGATCCATATTATTCCCAATGCTTAGATCGCGCATTAGAACATCTCAAACCAGTATATCGAACTATTCTCTCTTTATATTTTAAAGATGAGCTTTCTCTTTCTGAAATTTCAGAACGTCTTGGACTCAGTTATCAACAAGTCAAGTTTAAAAAACATCGCGGATTACGACAATTAAGAAAGAAACTAGAGTTTATTTTACGAGAACAGCATTAATCATGCCGTCTTGAGCTGGGCGGGAAGTAATTCTTGCATTACCTTTTGCCGTTTTAATAATTGTTCCTTTAGTCATGATATTACGCCTGACAAAGTGACGGTTCGCTGGATTTTCTAGTATTGTTTCGATTTTTAGTTTTTCGTATTTTTTTGTGCTTGGAATATATACATTTGCAGTCTCTTCACGAAGCAGTGCCATTTTTCTGTTGCCGCCCATGCCTCTCTTCACGTGAACCATGCGCTTTCCTGGACGCGTGTGTGCTGGTTCACTACCAGTGTCACGCAGACGCTTTTTTCTTCCGGCACGATAACGACCACCTGAAGGTTTTCTCTTTGATCGCAAATGTGTAATTGCCATATACGTGTTTTGAAGCAGACGGTTTAAAAAACTTCTGCTTTCTGGAAGCATAAGGTTTAAATAGGGTCTTTCGTGTCCCATTATATTCCTTGGTGGGGGTTATCTGTATGACAAATGATTCTGATCGACCGCTTGATGCATTAAATCATTCTCGCGGAAAACGCGTTATAATTGACCTTAAAAATGGAAAACAATATGTCGGAACCTTGAAGGCTTTTGATATTCATATCAACACTGTTTTAGACAATGCAGAGGAACGAGAAAGTAACCAATTGCTTCGCAAGATCGGAACTATTTTTATCCGTGGCGATGCTATTGTCTTGATTTCTACAGAATAGGTGAAAAACCATGGGCAGTAAAGGAACAGGTGCAAAAGGAAAAAAGATGCACAAAGGTCGGCTGCACATTCGTTGCAGACGATGCGGATCACCTTCTTACCATAAGATTGACAGAATTTGCAGCAAATGTGGTTATGGACGTACGAAACGATTGCGTCAATATCGTTGGATGAAAAAGAAACGCGGACAGCACACCTATCATATCAAGTAATTTAATAAATGACTTCTTTGTTGTATTCATATATGCAGGGGTGCCGGAGCGGCCAAACGGACTTGGCTTAGGACCAAGTGGCTTAGTGCCTACCTAGGTTCAAATCCTAGCCCCTGCACTTTTCCATAAACTATTTAAGAGTTTGAAGATCTTCTTTGCACATGAAATTATACGTGTTGATTTTTGTTTTTCTTTTGAGCGTTGCTTCTGCATATGCTGAACCATCTCTTTCTTTTATTGATAACACTGGAAACTTACTTCATGATATGATTGTTCATCTTTCGCTGAAAACTGATGGAATATCTGATGAACAAGTCGTGTTCATGCATGGGAAGACATTATCTTTAAACAAAAAAGGATCATATGAAGGAACATTCATACTCGATGACCCTTTGACTGAAGCTCCAGATTATGCTTATTACGGAAGTATAGAAATTCTTGATGCCAACCAAACACTGATTGTCTTCCCTATCACTTTTGTCAAAGGAGAGGTGTATGATACTTCTCAAACATTAGTCAAGGCTGATTTACATTTTGAATGTGACACGCTCACTTCTTTTGCGTATCCTAAACAGACTGATAAATATGGATCTTTTACCACCTACATTCCAACAGGCACATGCCTCATTACTGCTTCAGCCAACAATATGCGCGGCAAAATTGATGTTGAGGGAGAATGGGGACAATCCGTTTCATTAGAAATTATCCTTAACACTAAAATACAAACAAAACCTTATTTTTTATGGATCATAAGCGGACTTCTTCTGGTAGGCATTCTTCTCTTTTTCCTACGATTGAAACCTTTTCTAACGCACACAATGAAAAGAAAACATCCTGCAAAGAAAGAACATCCCAAACTTCAATCTGTTCTTAAAACATTATATCCGGCAGAACAGGAAGTTGTTCGTTTTTTAGGGGAGCACCCTGAAACAACCTCTGCTGTATTGCGACACGCACTTAAGATTCCCCGCACTTCCCTTGCTCGTCTTTTAGAACGCTTAGCTGTAAAAAAGATTGTTGAACTTGAGCGCCATGGTAAAATGAAAAAAGTACGTCTTGCTTCTTGGCTGCGATAATTCTCAATCGGGTAGTTTATTATCTTTCTTTTTGAAAAAGGAACAATATTCTAGCTTTTTTCTCTTTTTGTTCCTCTCAATTCTTAAATAGTGGACTTCTTGCATATATCATATCAATATTTGGAGGTTATACATATGAAATTAAAAGTAAGCATTTTGCTTTTTTTGACTTTGATCATGCTTGCTCCATCTCTTCTTGCAGAGAGTGGATCTGGAAGCGATCATTCCGATGATGATGACGATGATTGGGATGATGATTATTTTGAGCATTCTTACAATTATAAATTGTCAGGAAAACTCTTCGAAGGGAATTCTGGAACGTATGTCCTTGGGCAGAAAAAATATGCCGTTATCTTTAAGGAAAGTTTCATGGATGGTTCACGAAGAGTTGCAAAATTTGTGATCGAAAGTGAGAAATTACGAGATGAGTTTGCACTCGGTCAAGGGGACAGCAGAACCTTAAAAGATGGTTCGGTTATCTTCATTAACCTTATTACCTTAACGAATGAGGGTTCCGGTTCTTCTGGACATTACCGTGTTGAATTCACCTTAGTCTGTGATCAGAAGTGTCAAGGTCTTCCTATGAAGAAAGATGACAGCTATGAGGATAAAGAAAAGTACTACCAAGACTGTAAGTATAAGTGTTATCAATCCTGTGCTGCACCTACTGATTCTGGACTTACCGATGCACAAAATAAGTGTGTTAATGAATGTTACAGTGCTAACTGCGCATCTACGGTACAACCAACACCTTATCCTTATCCCAACCCAAAAGAACAGTGTCGACTTAATTTTAACAAGTGCACAGAAACTGTAAAGGATCTAAAGGATAAACAGGAGTGCGAAGAGAAATTCAATTCATGTTTGAATGACATTTCACAACGACCAATGCCTGCACGTGATTGCGAAAGTGATTTGAAAAATTGCTTCCAAAGCACAGAAGAATGGCTGAAAAAGTGTAAAGAAGGGAAGTTGGGTTACACTATTGATTGTGTGAAAGATGAAGATGGAAGAGTTGCATGTTTCAATGCAGTTCCTAGCGAAGGTGAACGAGAAGAGAGACGCATGACGACTGATGAATGTGCACGATATGCTCAAGAGCGACGTGAACAATGTCAACAGGACCATGAGTCTTGCGTGAAGGGAGGTATTATTTACTATCCTCCTTCTGAAAGACCAATTTCACAAGGTTCATGTGGTGAAGGATGTTCAGTCAATGGAGAACGACAAAAATGCGTTCCCTATGGAACCCGTTTGACTGTTGATGGAAGTCCAAGCTACTGTGATATTGATGGACAGACCAAGAAACAACAAGAAGATGGTCAATCTGCCAACAATAATTACGAATGCCGCAGCAATTCTGCACGCTATGGCGTTTGCGAAAATGTGGCAGAACAAACCAATATCATTAACAAGATCTTTGGATGGCTTGCTCGTATTTTTGGCTGAGCAGCCTTTCTTTTTATTTTAATCCTATGGTAAACTCATTTCTTTTCTTTTCCTTTTCATAACATATGTGAGCATAATAATACTCATCTTTTTTTGTAAAATACATTTCTATTTTTACTGCTGATCCGGTTAATTCACCTATACATGTTTTAACAAGCACGTCAAGAAGAGGTTGAATATGCAAAGGAATCTCTTCATGTTTTATACGTTCTTCTAGAGGTGTCATAAGAATAAAGAAAAAAAGAAAAGAAAGAGACCTACTCAGATGCTTGTGTACCCACAATCTCTGGAGGTCTGTTCACATTGATCACGGTAATGGTGATCGTTGTGCTTATGGTTGAGATTCCATCGGTTGCTGTGACTGTTACTTCATGGACGCCGGAATCTGTAAATGATGCTGTCTTTGATGACGATTCCATCCAACCACCATAGGTAATCGTGACTGGTCTTCCAACATCACTTTCCACTTGTGGTGACAAGGTGACTGTTTCTCCTTCCATAATTGTTATGTTTGCCAATTCCTCAATGAATTGGATTGTTGGTGGAGGAGCTGCTGTTGTTGCAAGTACTCGTGCTTTGATGGATTTGTATGCTGGCAATCCGCGATTGTCTGTACATCGAACTGTCACGATATGTAATCCAAGATCTTTCTCTTCTGCTCTCTTGGGAGTACCCGTGTACCATTCTCTATCAGATAAATCTCCGATGTAACTAATCGTTACTGCATCACCATCTGGATCGACACATGTTGGCTCAAGAGTTATCATTTCTCCAACAAAGACTTGGGCGTCGTGGATGTTGCTGATGACAGGTGGACGATTGCCCATCTTGACTTCAATACAATAATGATTCGTATCGGTAAATTCTCCGTCAGTTACTGAGATTTCAAAGTAATACACTCCTGCATCGCCAGGTTCTGTTTTCCATAATCCTTTATTTCCTTTAAATGGTTCTGAGAATGAAACTTCCAAGCGTCCTAAAGGACCATATGGGTGTGATGGATCTCCTTCATCAGGATCTCGCACAATAGAGAATAGATCGATTAAATCTCCCTCAGTTGCTGTGAAAGGACATGTGCTGCCTGCCGGGCTTACTAATGCCTGAGCTGAGATTTGAGGTGTTTCGCTACAATATTTTTTTGCATCAATTTCTTGTGTTGTTTTAACACTAGGGTCTGTTACACAAAAGCTCAAAGGAACATAACACTGCTTGTTTTCGTAGTGATAAGCACATGTTCTTTGACTGCCGTCATACTGGGTATAGGTCTTAATGCCCGTTTGTGGTGTTTCTGTCTTTTCTTCACTTTCTTGCGTGTTGTCTGTATTGGCGGAAAAAATCTTCATTGGCTCAAAATAGAAATATGCAGCTACTGCCAAAATAATAATGACTGCGATTAGGATGGTAACGGTAATTCTTCGTTTTTCTTGTGTTGTTAAAAACATGCTCTCCCTCACTATAGAGTTGACTCTTACTTATGATCACCATCTTTACCCCTCTTTTTTAATGGGAGCCTTACCTCTTTTAAAGTTTTCGTACGAATAAAACTACCCCTCAGTTCTGATGAATTTTGAGAGATATTAAAACTTTGAGATATATATTTAATGCTATTACTATGATACCATATCCCACATACCAAGGCCATGAGAATATGGAGACTCCAAGTGTGTATCTCATGAATGCCATTCCTATCATAACGAAGAGTGCTGTCGATGTTAACGTAAGGAGAAGAACATACGGGCCCAACGTATGGAGATGTGATAGCCCGTATGCTAACATTTTTGAGATGTGAATCAAAGAAATTTGATGTGGCCATGCATACACAAGTGTAAGGAAATAATATTCTAAGATTAAAAGAAGCACCATGACCGGAATAAATTGTATATTAACAATAATTATGCTCAATAGTGCTGCACCTACTGATGCAATGATACACTGTCGAACATATTGAAATAAAGGAATTTGTTTTTGTTGTAATTTTCTCCAGATGAGACCTTGAAAAAGTGTCCATAATCCTACGATGATGAGTGGTGTAAGAATAAATAATAGAAACACCATACTTTGCGTTGATGGACCTAATGCATTGATTAACTGTTCTACCTGTACACTTTGTGTTGCTTGATCTGTTGTATTTTGAATTGTTTGAATATCTGGTGTGAATGATTCTAATTTTGTAAGATAGTTAAACATTATTCTTTTTAATTGAATGAAGTACAAAAGACTTGTTACGAGGAAACAGATCTCTAGAGAGAAGAGATACAAAAAATATTTTTTTAATAATACTAATGATTGTTTAAGGAAGTTATGGAACATCTAGCCACCCTGCGTCAATAGTACTATATACAACGTTCTTTGCACCATACCTATACACAATTTTGAATTGGTTGATACCTGTATTATTAATGGCGAGTATATTATCATACTCTCTTTCGGCATTTATTGCGATGTTCTCTGGCCCATAATTTTTTGAATTCATGAGCTTTTCAGAAGCAGTGGTGTTGCCTTTACCATAAACATCAATTTTGAGTATGAAATCCTGAGCTGCTTCTAAACCGACATTTTTTACCTTGACTTTGCTTCCCCCGTGATTGAATTCGATAATTGGCTGGGGATATATTTCCAGTAGGTGCGCGTTTTTTACGTCAAGCGTTGTTTTGAATGCATCAGATATTTTTCCAATTTCATCTACATAGGACAAGGATCTGGCAGCTGTATTTTGACCAACAGGAATTGAGGACTCACTTGAATATATCGTCGATTCAAAGTAACAATACTTTTTACCTTGATTTGACACCACATACACTATGTCTGTATTAGTAATATCGCATGGCAGATTTACCCCTAATGTTGCGTGACCGCTCGTATAACTTGGCATCGGGTCTAACACGATAAAAGCCACATCGTACCCCATTTCTTTTGTAATAGCTGCCGCTAATATTGCAGCATCTTCACAATCTCCAGCTTCGTCAATTAATAGTTCTATAGGATATCTTGGATACTCTGTACACTTTCTTGTAATAGCATCGTAGCTATACAAAAAGTTACCTCTCACAAATGAAGCTCCAAGATAAAATCTTTCTATTTGACCCATATTTTTTTGTTGAGAAAGTTTGTTAATTTTTTGTGCAATATCTTTTATGATTGCATCATCTTGAATATCTAACACATAAAAGCTATAGTCTCTTGTTATGGGATGCTTCTTTTGCTGATAAACTGTATATAAATGCTCTGGAATGTTTATCTCTATCTTATATTCTTCTCCCTTATAGAACCAACGATATTCTTTGCTTCCTGAGTTTAACATTATGTTTTGAAGATTTTGTTGAGAAGAATTTGTTTTTTGATTCTGTTGTTCAGTCACTATTTTCCAGTCAGTTTCAATTGTTTTTTTAGGCATATTGCTTGCAAGATACTCAACAACAATCTTATACTTATCTGAACCCATTGTGATTTGATTTTCAATATTGTATTCTTCTTCTTTAGATTCTCCAGGACCAATGTCTCCTAAAGGAATACTTCGTATTTGTATTTTTTCTTCCACATCTGGAACTATCCACCATCGCTCCTTGAGTGTACGAATTGAAATAGAAAGAATGACGTTCTGTACTGGCTCACTGCCAATATTTTCCAAGCGTATTTTATCTTCTGACACTGTTGCCTTTAATGCTGGGCCTTGTTGTTGTGGCGTTACTGGCGTTGGTTGAGGCGTGGTTTTTGGAGTGGTAAGCACTGCGATGTGTTCATAAGCTCTTCCCATCCAGTACAATGCTTCTGTTGTTTGTTTTTCTTTAAGATATGGTGAACTAAGAACTTCCCCATATAACATTACAGCATGATCCAGTTGTTCTTTTTGACTGCTTGGGTCTTTTGCAATGATCTTCGCTTCAGCAAGATATGCCTGTATTGTTTTTTCATCGAGTATAGATGGACCTTGCAATTCTTTTTGGACCTGTTCAATGACCTCTTGCGTTCGTTCATTAAGATCTGCCTTGACTTCTACTTTATCTGAGGCACTTTGCACTAATTCCAGCGCAGATGGCTGATGTAAATAACATTCTCCTAAATTACGCCCACGATCATCTTTTCCGCATGTTCCCACAGGGACCCAGTTATCTTGTGTTGTTCCAACGTCAGGATCGTATTGTGAGCATTTTCGTACAATTCCTGTCTGCAAGAATCCTGTGGAGAAACTTCCCACGCCAATTCGTGCTGCTTCACCTAATACAGAATCAGATCCACCTGCATATTGTCCATCACCTTGATATTGGTATGAAGTAATTCTTCCTGTTGATGGCATACACTCTTCTTCTGAATCGATGTTCTTTCTTAATTCACTTTGTGTAAACTGATCATTCATCCAATTTAAGGAGAAACTTGTTGAGACTTTACCGAAACCACACTGCACATCCCGCCCATAATTTGGTGATTCTATTTCCATACAAATTTCTTCATACCCTGAAGGTCTTTGCAGAGAGAGACTTTCAGACGCAAATTCTCCACGTGGTAAAGGTCTATTACGGAAGAGATAGAGCGGAGGAAGCACTGCTTGTCCTGTCAAATCCTTTATCTGCAAGAAAATACTGAAACGGACATCTTGATTTTCTCCAGCATAGATGTGGTAGAAGAGATTATATTGGCTTATGGGCTTTGTTGGAATATCTGAGAAAGGAATCTCTTCGAAGAATGCTGTAAATTGCGGCGGACTCTCTGGACGCGTAATTTGATCGAAGAAGTTTCCAATACCAGGGACTTTTCCATAGATTGCAGATTTACAAATAGCTGCGCCTACTTCTGGCAATGCTCCACCATTGTATTGCGCAAAGATGTTCTTGGCATAGGACTGCGTGAAATACTTTAGCGTATTTACTGAATTATCCATGTTTTGTGTAAACTCAGCATATTCCCCACCACCTTCAGGCTCTCCAACAAGGGTTTTTGCAATAGCACTAAAGATACCTTCTTTCATGTTAAAGATAGCAATGCCCTCTCTCCATAAAATTTCACAAATTCCGAATGATCTAATCTTATCGCAAATACCAATGGATCGCCCTTCTACTTTTGATGTGATCAAACATTCTTTGTATCCTGCTACAATAGATCTAATATTCTGCAATCCTGCAACAATACCAGTGATACAAATAGGCATAACCACCTCTGGAAAATTTCTGATGCAGAGCACTGTTGAACCTATAATTCCTGTTTGCACTACATTTTCGACTTCCCAGTCTCCACCGAAGTTACATCGTGTAGCTGGACAAATGACCGGATCACAGGCATTGAACATGAGACTGCAATCATCTGGAGACATGTAATCAATGCAACTTGATGTGATTTCTTTTGCTGCTGTTCCTACACTATAACTGCCATCTGCGCACTGCGCTACATCTTTGTCTCCTTGTTTGAAACCTGATGATGCTGCCTTTTTGTTGATATTGCTGAGGCATGACTGCGCCTGAACAAGTCGGTTATATAATTGTGGATTGTTTTTCTTTGCATATTCCATTGCTTCATTATACTCTTGCACACGAACATCTGCTTCTGTTCCAATAGGACCATTCGCTTCTGGGCGTTGGAAGACTTCCATCTTGCCCACTCTTCCTGCGTCTGTGTATGATACTTGGATATAATGCAGAGCATCAACTGTCAAGAATTCCACTTTTCCTTTTTCTGGACCTGTTGATCCTAAAGTAAAGGTCTTTCTATGCTCCTCTTCCTTGACATTGTCTGTAAAGACATAGGTTGTATCTCCGATAGCCGATGTTGTTACGATTGGTTGATTATATTTTGCGTCATCAACATCAGTCAAGATGTATGTATTTCCATTCAAAGCAATATAATATTGATTTCCATTCTTCATAATCAAAGATTTAGGCAACTCTGTTTTTGTAATAGGTGGTCTGAAGTATGATGTTTCCAGATTACTGATAATTTCTCGTTCTACATCATTCTCTGCTGGCAATTGGGTGAAGAAATTATGCATCTCCTGCGACATTCTTTCTTCTTTGTAGTTTCTCAGCACATTTTCTTTGTTCTTGTTGTAAGCTTCTTCTACTGATAGCCCCTGAAGACTTGGCATCTTTTCTACCGTTGCTCTCACTGCTTCGCGTTGCTGGGTGCTTAGACCTTGATACTCTTTTAGGAATTTTTTATCGGTGTAGAAATCTTTAACGGTTGTAGTTTCTACTGATCGCACTTGCAAGTTTTTTAAACCTGTAAAATATTTCTGCGCTAAGCGCTCATCTGTTTGACCTCTTTCTTCATGCAATCTTTTGTAAAGATATAGGTTTTTCTTATCTTCATCATAATTCTCATCCAATTGGAATTGATCTGCAAACTCTTCATATTGTGGTGAGTCAAACTCATCTATAATATCTTCAGTAAGACTCATATCACTTTCATATTCATCTTCATATTTTTGCATGATGCACTGCTCGTAACTTAATCCTTCACAGTTTAGTTCATTAGATGCATATTTCTCTCTGTACACTTCATTTACTTTATTGCGTGCGACTGTTTCTTTTCCTTTGCCAAACCACAAGGTATTCTTTAACCAGATCCATCCATATGCAACATAACAGAATTTCGTCCATGTTTCGTGGATATCGGTTGCTTGCTGAATGAGTTTATCGAGCTTTGCTAGTAATTTTTCTGTCTTTGCTATTTCTCCATCCAATGAATCACTAAACAAAGGAAGTCCGAAGGGACGCTTCTCAATAGGTAAATGCAAGGTGTAATGCGCCTCTGAAAATGCCTGTTCAGCTGCTGGTTCGATGACGATATGCGCTTCGCGCTGCAGATCTGTAGAAAGAAGTTCTACACTTATTTTCTTTTCCTTATTGCCTTCGTTTAATTGAATGGATTTCGCACTTCCTGTTCTCAATGTGGCCGTTGTGCTTTGTGCTGCCTTATTCTTAGGCCGTGATGTTATTGTTACTTCATTGTCCTTGACATTGGTGATTTCCCAATCCATTGCATCTGGCATTTCTAGAGTGAGTATGTTTCCTAAACGATACGTGTGTTCTTTGTTGTTTATCCTTATTTTCACTGCTGCTTCACTATCGGGAAGAACATCCTCTACTTCTATGACGGTCACTGCTGTGATTGTTCCGTCTTTTTCTTGGAGATTTTTCATGCCTGATGTTGTTGTAAGAGATTCTTTTGCCCTGCGCAGATCTCGTATGATCTTTGCAATATAATTGGAAGATACTCCCTCTGTTGTTTGCAAGGCGTCAATTTCATCTTCATCATATTTACTCATAATTTTTTCAAATGTTTGAAGGGCAAGAGGAATATTATTTTCCTGCCAGTATATTTTTCCTAATCTGAACATGGCATGGGGAGCTTCATTTGAGTTTGGATATTCATCAATAATGCGTTGGTAAGACTGTTTTGCTTTTTGCAATGCTTGTGTGCTTGAAAGATCTTTTTCTTGTTCTGGTGATGATTTTGAACTTATTTTTTCAATGAGATCATCAAGTTCTACCAATGCTTTACTCACAGCTGCTTCTTTCGACACGAGAAGAGGATTATTCGCTGTTTCCTGTTGTAGCTGGATTTCACGCTGGTATCCGATCAGTGTGCTGCGGATATTCAATAAGTTTGCATAGACTCTATTGCGGAGTGTTGATGGTAGAGTATTGATCCATGATGATTCATGCACGACTTTGATTGTTTCATCATAACATCCTTGCATATCTTCTCGCACTTGTTCCAAGGAACATTCTTCTACAACTGCCTGTTCGAATTGCTGAACTGCTTTTGTCGTTGGATCTTGAACTTCTTGAGCCTGTTTGGGAGGATTTCCCGTTCCTTGACAGTCTTCAATAGCATTGCCAGAAGGAATGACCCATTCGCAGGTTCCTGAAAAAGACATTTGTGGTGGTTTTTGCTTGTTGATATCTCCTTCAACCCCATGGGGACAATCATTCGTATTGAGGAAATGTGGAGTGATAATATTTCCTTGCTCATCGCGTGGCTTTGGACAGATCCAATATTGGGGCTGGTTATTGGTAGATTCCTGTGTTTCTATTGTTATTGTTGCTTTTTCTACAAACATGTTTAATAGGAATGTTTCTGATTGTTGTTTATCATTCTTCAACACGACTTCGCTTTTATCTTGAGATATTTTGATGTCTGCAATATACCATGATGAACTTGGGGCAATGCGCTGTCCTTTTGAAAGTATTTTATATGATGTGACATCATCTTGCGTGACATACATCTTTACTTTATCGTCTCTACCACGAATCTCATTCACGCGAATTCTTAACTTATCAAAGAGTCTGCCCGTACTTGCATATCCTCTGCGATAGGTGTTAATGACTGAAGAGGTTGATCCCTCTTTTGCCGTGTATGTTCCAAATTCTTGGAGATCTTTGTCATATAATGTAAACGTTGCTGATGTTGGTGTGATTTCATCAGCACGAATGTATCCTGCATAAAAACTATGATCATCTTTATGTTGAAGCCATTGCTGATATTCTTGTTTTACCAAAACATCTTCGTATGGACCTGCACTCAATCCTGCAGAGACGTCAAAATAAATACGTGAAACCATATCAATATCGATCTGATCGGGAACATCTGCTTCGCGAGGGATTCTTCTGATAGGAATGACTAAATATCCCAGATTATCATAAGACATTTCTGCGCTTCTCGGCGTAATGTGTTGGATGGATCCTATCGAAATAGGCTTGTTTGGTGGAATCGTTGTGATCTTGACAGGGCGTGTGACAATTCTTCGAATACCTGCAATCTCGATGGTGGGATTTGTTGACTGGCCTTCCAGCAACGCAAAGACATTCGCTCCTTGATCTTCAATAAGCGTCGTGGAAATGACTGGGGGATCGTAATGATTAACGTTTACTAAAATATCTTCCCCAATCATTTCTTCAGACGACGGAGGTTGTGTGAGATCTGAAACAATATCTTCTGCCACATTGGAAAATTGCTGGCCAGGAACATCTACTATGGCCTGCGCATACGCATACTCTGCAGGCAGAGCTATCATTAATGCCATTAACAGTATGGCGATGCCCTTATTCCAATATTGGTTCTCTTGTTTTTTGTGCATTTTGTTGTAAAGATGTTTCTACTTTTCCTATATCTTGAATAGATTGTGGTGTTGGTGAGCGCACAACGTAGATTGTTATTGAATGCGATGACGCCAAGGATGAACGCAGGGCAGACCATTGAATTTTTGAGCCTCCTGAGATGATTTGTGAAAGCTGTACTTGATCAAATTGCCGCGTGACACATTTCCTTTCTTGCAATCCAATGATCCCTAGTGCCCCTTCCCGCGGAGCATCGTGACATACTTTGACACTTTGTGCAGGAATTGTAAATGGTGGATCACTATTGACAACCAGTTGCGATATTATTTCATATTGTCCTGCAATCAATGAAACTTTCTCGTTTCCTGGACTAACAATAGAAGTAACATACTCTCGATCTTTTTCTTCAAAGGTAACTATGGCTTGTTCTGTTGGTTGAAGAGGACGGACATTATTGTTTTCGATAACTTGAATATTTACGTCTAAAGAGTAAATTGGTTCAACGAGAGAAGAAATACTTGTTTGTTCATTTGTGGAGATAATGTGTGTGTCATGATGGAATCCTTCTTTTTCCACAACTAAGGCGGCATTATAACATGATGGCGCAACTGCTTCTAGCTTGCCTGTTTGATCTGTCGTTCCTAAAGAACATTGTGTTGTGAGACATTTCAAAGAGACAGAAGCTCCGGGAAGTTGTGTAATATCTCCTGATGGCGATAATGCCCCTATGGAAATTGTTAATGGTATCGTCGGGTTTTCACAAATTTCAGATTCTTCATCTAATGTTGGGATTGCAAGTGTGTTTTGACGTGCCTGATTATTATCGATAACGACTAGTGTAGCAAACTGGAAGATATTGTTATTTTCATCTGTTATTGTAATTAACACTGGGAACTTCATGTCGTATACGAAATGATAATTATTCAGACAGAAGAATTGCGCCAAGAAACGAGAAGCTGCATTTCCTATCGTGTATGGTTTACCTTGCAGAAGTGGACCATTCTCACCAAGAATGTCAACGAGCATAGGCCATTGGGGAGAGTATAGGAATTGTGTTCTTGTGTCTACATAAATTTCATCTGCTGGAACGACAAAGTACTTGTTAAAGTCTTGAGACAAGGTAAAGTCTGTACCTTCCATTTTGACTAAAGGAATGTTGGTTGCCAAAGCATTCTTTATGGTGCTTAATACGTCTGTTCGTTTCCATGTTCGTGGCGTACATTCTGTATCTATTCCTGAGAAGGGGATCTCATCATATACACTCAAGACATCCAAGGCATATTGCTCCAAAAATGCTTTTTCATTTTCTGTTTTCATGATATTATATGCTTGTTTCAGCATTTTTCCCAATTGATAATCAAGCACGGCATACCATCCATTAATCATTGTTGATTGACTTTCAAATTCAACTGCCGTAGGCATACGCACGGTGACTAATATTTTTTCATCTGCAATATCGACTGATGTTTGCGGCTGGCTTTCTGTGATACTATATCCTTGATTTTTAACAGCATCAAAGTTCACTAGGCATGTGTTCAAATGTTCATTCACGTAATTTTGCAATTGCATTTCGATCATTTCTCTTGTTGGTATCTGGTTCTTTGACACTCCATTTGCACTTTCATAAAACCAATAGGCAATCTTGCCTTCTCCTTGTCCAAAGAGTTGCAGCCTATTTGAAAAAGGATTAATGGGGGAGAATGGGAAAGCATCTTGCGGGATGTCGATATATCCTCCTTGTGCTGATAAGAGCGATACGCCTTCTTTTGCCACTTGCTCTACACAGGATTGAGCAAAGACTTGGACTTTTTTTGCATATTCTGGAACTGCAAGTGATTGTGCTCGCTCACGTTCCCAATCAGAGGTTAGCACTTTTGTTTTCAGCATATATCCTAGAGAAGCAACTACTAAAATGACAATTCCTGCAATAACATAAATGGTTGCTTGTGCTTTTTTCATCGGATACGAACTATCTTTGAGCCTCCTAATTTTTTGACAAGAACGAGTTTTTTCTTTTCCAGATCTTTAATTATATCGGATACCGTCATATTTTGGATTTCATAGAACTTAGCGATTGTACTAAAATTAACCAAATCCCTTTTTTTAATGAAATCAAGAAGTTCTTTTTCGTTAGGGATCATTACGTCTTTAAAGGCTTTTAAAAGGAATTTAAGCCTTTTTACACCTCTTTTTTACTTTTTCTTATTTTTAATGTGTTTAATTTATGTATTTTCTTCCTATTTTTTCTTTAAATAGTTTGCGGTAGAAAGAGTAATCTTCAACAATACACAATAAAAACCTTTAAATAAACTTTTATCTTTACTCTTTTGCATGGAGAAGTTGTATTTTACGCCTGAAGAGGCTCAAAAATTACTTCCAAAAGTTAAATCCATTCTTTCCCGCGCTATGCGTTTCAAACAGATGCTGGATCTTGCAGCGACAGTTGATGTTACGTATCCTGACGAATTGATTGATCGGCATTTTGACACTGTTTTCAACAAAGAGTTTCATCGTTTATCGTATGAATTTTATACACAGATTGAACTCTTAGAACTTATAGGTGTTGTTGTTCGCGATATTGATATTGGGCTTGTTGACTTCCTTTCCGTACATGAAAACAGAGAGATTTGTTTATGCTTTAAACTGGGGGAAAAGAGGATTACGCATTGGCATGAGTGCGATGCAGGTTTTACGGGACGGAGACCTTTAACAGAACTGGAGAAGTCTTCTAAGACAGTTAAACAAAATGGGCCCGACAGGATTTGAACCTGTGACCTCTTCCACGTCAAGGAAACGTCATAGCCGCTAGACTACGGGCCCGCCAAATTATATGTAAAATGTATGTTTTTTAAATGTTTGTTTACACTCTAATTTCTATGCATCGATTACATGCGTATTGGAAACATTATCATCGCCATCGCTTTTGGCATATCAATGGCAATATTATTCTTGCGAGTCTTTTCTCCACTGGACTCACAGCTTTGTTTATTGAATTTTTAACTCATTGGACAACATGGATAGGTATCATTGTTGTCATTACTGCAATTGCTGATGCTGCTTTAGACGTTCTTATTTATACATTATTTTCTTATTATAGTGCGTCATATTTTGGGAAAATTAGAAGTTTTTCTTTTCTTTGTGATCTTGCTAGAATTCAGGGACATCGCATCTTTTTAGCTCCTCTTTACTATGTGTGCGCTCTTCTCTTACAAAGTTTTTTCTTGATGATTGGAATGCGCCTATCGTTTACCGTCATTCTTGCCTATCTCCTTGCCTTGTTGTTCACTCGTCTGCTGCATACACTCTACGGATTACGGACAGGGCTTTTTGAGAAAAAGAAATAAGCCACCAGAGGGAATTGAACCCCCGACCCCCAGTTTACAAAACTGGTGCTCTACCGAGCTGAGCTATGGTGGCGCTCTCAGAGAAGTGAATAAGAGTGTTTTAAAAATATTGTCTTTTTACGATACTTTCTTAAATATTGACATGCTTTCCTTTTTATGCAGGCACTCTCTTATTGGACACAACGCACGCTCCTTTTTCGTTCACTCTTTGGTGGATTTCCCTTTCCGGGAGTCTTGACTTCTTCTGAGGAGATGACGTTTGAAGGATTGGAAGCATTATTGAAATTTGTTGATGCGGATGTGCGGATGAACCTCATAGAAGATCATGGATACAGTTCTCCTTTAGGGCACCGACCAAAATATGAAAGATATGTGCGAACCTCCCCTTACCTGCAGATCAGATGTTATATTCTATCAGAAACAGATACCAGCCGCACAATACACAAACATTTCATGCAACTCATTCTGTGTACAAAACCATTGGTATTGGATTTGTTGAGGACACACCAGAATTATTTCCTCCGTTAGAGCACCATTATATTGATTTTAAAATGCATGATCGGCAGAAAAGCACAGCATTCGGCAAGGATGTTTCTCATTATCCTCGAGGAACTCTTTCTTTCTCTATACTGCTTCCCAAACAAAGAATCCGAGAATTAGAAGAGAGCAGATTATTGTAGATACAATCAGTATATTGATGAGTGATATTGTTTCTCGTTTTGTTTTTATCTTGATTATATGGGCTACAATAAAAAAAAGTATGAGCGCAAGCACTCCTTTTCCAACCCAATGATGGAAGAATGTTTCTTTCAACCAATTCTTGAATGTTTCGTTCATTTCAGCATAGATTGTCATGAAGGTGATGGCAATAACTGCTACTATTGCTGCGTAGATATGGCTTTTCACAGATTGTTCATTAGGAGACATGCATTACCTCCAATGCGCTTCGCAATCCTGTCGCGATAAGATATCCCATCAATGCCATGAGAAGACCTAATGCAACAATTAATGCTGACAACATGAGAATTGATTTTCTTTTTTTGTTATCTTGTATTTTTAGATTTTTGATCAAGAGATAATTAATGATGGCAAGGAATGGAATGAACAGAAAGATATGCTCTTTTGCTTCCATGACGACAGTGTGCGCCCATGGCTGTGGACCTTCTTTGATAATAGGCTTTACAATAGAACCATAAAATTCAACATAATATATCCCTCCAGTGATCCAACTTAGAATAAAAAATATTACGCCTAGAAGAGCAATGATGTGTGCGCGCTTTAGACGCTGAGCAGTTGGATTCAGAAGTTCAACAAACACCCATCCAAACGCAAAAATACCTATCTCTCCAAGAACTGCATGAATTCCAATGAGTGGATGTGCCATTTATGACCTCTTCTTCTTTTTAGAGAGCACTTTTTATCTTTAAATATATATGGGTTTCTGTAGAGACAGTTTATTCTAAAAATTCTTTATTTTTTATTTTAGTTGGGAGATAAGATTCTGAAATAAAACTTACTCCTTTTGTTGCTAAAGCCTGGATTTCTACCTTACCGTTCATTTCTTTCATCATCTTAAATTGTCTTTGCCAGTCTTTGTTATTCTTAAACCAATCATATTCTGATATTTGTTTTATTCTTGCGATATCTTGTTCGGTTAATTTAATTAAATGTCTTTTAAGGTCATATTTAGTAATGTCATCCATAGTTATACCCACATATTTAACATTTGGAATCGTTAATCTTTCTGAAGCGTGAGCTAATGCTATTGAGCCATACTTGATTACAGAGTAGATATATGCACCAAAAATATCCCCATCACAGAGGACATAAATAGGAAGACCTTTTTCTTCAGATAATCTTTGCAATAATCTTCTAATTCCCCTTGTTGTCTGACCTTGCGAGGTTACAAGAACGGCATTATTTTTTTGCCAGAACTTATCTTCATTTAATCTTTCGAAAATCGCTGCTTTCTCCATGTATAAAATGTATTTTGCATTTACTTTCTTGAATTCTAGTTCATCAGTAATAGAAGGAACAGAATACCCTCCACGACCTAACTTTGAACAGTCAATCGTATCTCCGCTGTCTTCTAATGTGATATTTCCAACCATACTTCCCATTTTATTGGCAGACACATGCAATTGTTCTCGTGAAAGATTAGTGATAACTTCTAAATCTTCAATCACTTTATCGCTTTCAGTTTGTTCATCCACAACATTCACATTGGTTCCTGGAATAGTGCGCTTTGTCATATAGAACACTCCTCTTAGGTGTTCATGTTTTCCTGTATCGAGGAGTTCTTTCTTGAGTGTACGAGCAATTTCAATGGTTTGTAAGAATTTTTTAGCGTGCGCAACATTGAAGAAACTGCGTGAGCCTTGTTTGTCTCCCAATTTTAGTGTTTTTGATTTTTGATCAAAGACGATGTTACTGAGGTTTCTTAAGGTGAATGTAATCTCTGGATTTTTTTCTTTTTCAATATCTTTTACAAGCTTCTGTCCAAGCTCCTTGAGTTTCTCCGAAGATTCATTCTTTTGCTTTGCCATTTGTTTGTTCTCCGTTTGCTTCTGCCATCAATGCAGGCAAGCCTTTCTTTAATATCTTTTGCAATTTTACTATTAATTCTGTTTTCTTTTCTCCCGTGAGATCTGCTAGCGCGTCTGCAACTTCTGGGATATATTTTTCAAATAAAGACACACGTTCCTTTGCTTCTTTTGCTCGTACATTTTTTCTGATGTATGCATTTAGTTTTCTTCCGCATTCTTGCAACGCAAGCTTCATTTCTTTGGTAATATCTGGGTAACTTGCAATTGCTTCTTTCGATTCTGAGGTAAATGGCACCCATACTGATGCAATGTGCACAACGATGACTGCAGGACCAGAGGGCAATGCACCCTTGCTTTGTTGCAATCCATAATTCTTCCAATCTGTTCCCAAGACGGATTTGGTAATAGCACATGCACTTTGCTGGTAAATTAAAGGAACTTTATTTGCGAAACGAATTAGACGGACAAGCTCATCACCGGGCAATTGGCCACCGTATGCAATAGCAACCTCAATCTGAAATGGATTTCCCCTATACACGGCAGGCGATCGTGAAACTGCAGCGTAAAAGTCTGCTGGCATTTCTTTTTTTAATCCTTTTAACAATAATTCTTCACCGATTGGACTCAAGCAATCTGTTGGAGGAGCCATGATTTTTGCCTGCTGAATTGCCTTGAATATTTTATCAGCATCTTGGTGTTGAATTTGCTGTGGCTTAAGATCTGGAGAAAGATTTGCTTTCGTAAGAATTTCATCTGCTACTGCAGAACTTAATCTGGAAAATTCATTGGAAAGGAAAGAGCGGAGATTACGCGAATCAGTACCTTTAAGCATTCGAATCAATACGCCTAATTCAATGCCATAGGGGTGTGGTTTGATTTCTTTTGTTTCTTTTGGAAGTTCTGTTGTTACTCGTTTGAATTCTACTTTTTCTTTCAATGGATTGATGTACACTAAATTCAGATGAGGGTTTGAAATTGCAGTTTGCTTCACATATTCGTCGACGCTTAAGCGACCTTTCTGATATTTTCCTTCCATTTCTACTTCAACTTTTGTTCCATGATCTTTATTCATCCACTCAATTTCTTTGTCGACAATAATTTCTGGTTCGTTTTTGGTAATGTCAATGTGTAATTCGTAATAATGCGCAGGTTTTTTGGGAGAAATCCTTGAGGATATTCTTGATGGCTTTCCTGTTGTTAATTGACCATACAAGACTGATGCGGAAACGCCAATTCCTTGCTGACCTCGACCCTGCTTAAAACGATGAAATTTACTTCCATACAACAGTTTTGCGAAAACACGCGGAATTTGCTCTTTGACAATTCCAGGACCATTATCCTCGACTGAAACAAGATATCTTCCTTGTTCTGTTTCTTTTATTACAACAATGACCTCTGGAAGAATATGCATCTCTTCACATGCATCGAGAGAGTTATCAACCATTTCTTTGACAGCCGTAGCAAGTGCTTTGACTGGGCTATCAAAACCTAAGAGATGGCGATTACGTTCAAAAAATTGAGAAACAGAAATTTCTTTTTGTTGTTTTGCTAATTCTTGCGCGACGATTATCTCTTCTTGCGCTTCACCTTTTTTCTTTGACATTGAGTATCAAGTTTTTTGCAGGAACTTATAAAGCTTGTGCTTCCTTTTGTGATTCAATATATCTGTATACATTACCATGAGGAGCGCCTTTCACTAATTTTTCTACTGCATGTTTTGCAATAAGAACATCATATATTGGTCCGATAATAGCAACTGTTTTTCCATAAATAGAAATATTTGTGTTTGTTAATGTTTCCAACATCATGCGTGCTTTACCTTGTTTGCCAATCAAACGTGAACGAATACGATCCAAATTTTTTTTTGTTTTTTTTGACATATCTGTGATAGAAACAATTTCCATGGTGTTTTGCTCATCTAACAAGAGTGTTGCAATTTCAGGATTAAACCCGCGACCAATAGCCTTAATGACAAGAGAGACTGTGTAATTTTGGATGTTGTCCTCACTAGACACCATAATTTCTCCTTCACGCGTTGCTGCTATTTTGGTGTGTGTTTTTCGTTCTAATGCCTTCTTCGTTGTTCCTTTCTTACCTACAAGAACAGCTACGCGTTCTTTGGGTATACGCAGTTCTGAGGAGTATATTTCTTGCATAGGACTTAGAATTCTTCGAGCTCTTCGAGTTTTTTCAAATATCCATTTTTTTGCAACCATGCCACTTGTGTTTGCTTATATTTAAAGATGATATCTCCTTTTTCGTCTCCACCAAATTCCCATGGTTCAACTAGCACGATATCTCCTTCACGCACCCATAATTTTCTTTTAAGTTTTCCAGGAATGCGACATATGCGTGTTTTTTTATCAAGACATTTGACACGCATACGAGATGCACCTAAACGTTGATCAAGAATACCAATGACTTCTTTGCCTCTTGGAATTTTAACACGCCTAATCTCTTCTTCGGGAGTTAGTTGTTCTCGTTCCATAACCCCATTCAGAGATACTTCTTTTATAAAGGTTCCCTTTATACTGGTTTCACGAGCGTTTTAATGATGAATCCTAAGGCACCAAAGAATGTTAATAGTGCTGTTGCATTCAATATAATTACTGTTGGCGTCATTTTTCTGCCACATACTGCAGATTCACACGCGCCGACTTTACATTCATAACTTTCTGTACAAGAAAGGCCATTAGACTTTTTCAATTTTATTTGACCATCTTTTCCGCAATAGATTGTTTCTGTTGTTTCCCCGATAGACATGCACATCTCTAGACCATCACTGCCAACATAGACACACCCCAAAGGGCATAATGATTGTTGTTGCGGACATAATGCACAAGGGCCTCCACAATCTATGCCGGTTTCTTCTTGATTTTGCGTACCATCGTCGCATGTTGGAACAGGAGCAGCTCCGCAAGATGAACATGATCCTCCGCAATCAATAGCTGTTTCATCACCATCTTGAATTCCATTAGAACATGATGTTGTTGACACTATTGCTGTTTGTGTTATCATTGGTTGTGTGAGTGAAGACTGATAGACTTCAACATAAGCATCAGCAAAACGCTGTGATCTTGGATAATCAAAGGTTAATGTTTCTGCTTCTGTCCCTCCCGGATCTGAGTATCGCATAGAAACTCCATAATTTGATAATCCTACCACTTCATTACCACTTGTTTCTGTTGTAATACCTGTAAATGTTGATTGAATACCTATTTTTGAGCCGGTTCGTGTTTCAAAGATAAATTGAATATTTTCATTTGTTGTGTTTTCTTCAAATTGGCTTCCTTCTGTGCGAAGATTGACTGTATACGTTGATCCGCTGAGCGATGGCAGAACAAGAATACCTCCGTCGCTTGTTACAATATTGACAACATTAGAATCAAAAGTGCCATTTGTATTCAAGTCGACACGAAGCGGATTTCCGGAATCTGATCTGATAGTCGCGTTGGCCTTAATATTGCCAATAGATATCTCGAACGTTCCTATCTGGCCTGAAATGGAAGAATTCAGATATGAAAAAGTCTTTTCCGTATTGGATGCGTAATCGAAAATTTTTATTGCTTGTTGAGCAGTATCAATTGAATTGTATCGCAAAATGTATGTAATGCCTGTTTTATCGGCGCGCGTTGTTACTGTGAAAAAATCATTTAAGTCAATATTTGTTCCTTCTGTGATAATGAGGTCATCGGATGAATCACCTAACTTGAATGTCCCTTTATTTGAGATGAAAGGGATATTTATGAAGGATTCACCATTCTTATTTTTAAAGGAGAGCTTATATTCATCATCGGTTGTTGTTGGTGTAAAAACGACAGGATTAATGGTGATAGTTTGCAAACCATTATATCTAATGTCAAAGTTTCCCAAGAGTGACGGAGCCTGTTCTCCCATATATTCTGATAGAAACGTTCCTTTTGCAACATCTTGACCTTCTATTGATGCAACACGATATCTTATTTTTAATATTTTGAGTGTTGTTCCAGAAAGTGTTCCCGTAATGCTCACATAAGCGTGTGACTGTTTAACAGTGTTAATTTCAACTTCTTCCTCAAAAGTTTGATCATTATAATTACTGTCTTTGAGTTTGATTGCATGCGCACCTATAAACACTTCAACGAGATCGGCCGATGATGTCGAGGTAAGGATTTTTGTAAGGCCTATAAAATTATTGCTGGATATTGGACGGATATCCCCTACATTCATATCTGCAAGCGTTTGACCATTCAATTCTATTTTTACTTTTTTAGAAGATGAATCAATGGAGACCACTTTAACGGTGTATACCTGATTATTTAATGTAAGCTGTTTTGTTTGGCCTTTTTCAATCAGATCAGAAACTCCCCCACTCACAAATTCAAGTTCGACATTGTTTCCTGATGTTTTTGCAAACGTGATGACATATGGCTGATTGAAAATGTATACTTGTTTGCCAATAAGATCTTCCAACTGGCCATCAGCAATATCGCTTTCAAGTCCCTCCTCAAACTCCAACTCGTATTCAAAAAATGCATTATTTGCCCCTGTATTTCTTGTTATCTTAAGAAAATCTTCTACTTTGTTATCGGCACTTTTGGCAAATGAAATAAAAGGATACGGTAGTCCCAGAAAGCGAATGTACTGATTGTATTTTGTGGATCCGGATGTAACAATTGTTCCACTTTGGAGTTCTGGGATCTCCTTTACCGTGAGAACGGGAACTACATTGGCAAATGTTTCGCCTATTTCTAACCTGTCTGCAGAAGATTCTATTTTATACGTTCCAGCAGATACTACGGACAAAGAAACGAGGAATACTACCATAGAGAGAATAAACTGCTTCATCATCACACCCTTTTCTTCTTCTTTAGGGGGTTCTTTTTATAAATCTTCGGATTCAGGTTTTAAACGGAATAGGACTGTCACGCGATAGACATCTCTGCTCGTTTGACGGTCTCGCGTGAAGAGCTGCCTTGAGAGTGTGAGGTCTCCTTTGAAGACTTGTTTCAGTCTCTTTCCAAGGCCTACTGCAGCATGTTTATCTGAAATATAGACATCTATTCCCGTTTTGAGCTTATCGATCTTTGCTATGGTGACGTGTTCTTTGTTTTTGAAATAGTCAAGAACGTAATTTACTAGTTTTTCATCAGCAGGGCGCAATTGAATGATCGCTTGGTAGTATAATGCATGGCGATCAGAGGAGGGTGAATGCTTGGGCATGAGGAATCCCTCCGATCATGATAACATTTTCTTCTGCGATGACATGTGCTTTGATGCCTGCAGCAATAGACATCTTGCCAACAAGATTACTATTTGATGCTTTTTTGAGAATAAGAATGACTTCTTGTTCTGATTTTTTTTCTCCTTTGTAGAAGCTTTCTGTTACTTTGAGTTCTATATTATCTCCTTTCAATACTTTTCCTAAAAGATCTTCATCACAGACTGCAACAACTTCTCTATGCCCGCCGTATGCGCCACTATTGTGTATTTTGACGTACATTTATAACTTTCCTCTAACTGGCTGTTTTGCGCCGCATGCCGTACATTTCATAAACATAACTCTATCTTCTCTGATCAGTTGTGTATCTGGTTTGTGACATTCTTTACATAACACAAAGTCATTACAGAAATTTGTAATTTTTTCATTGATAGACACGGATGTAAGCTTTCTTCCCAAGACTAAACGCGGACCTTCAATAGTTGCTGGTGTTGCTAATTCTCGTTGCAAGAACTTTAATAGTTGTTCTTGAGGGCGGCGCAAGATATCACAAATTTGTGCGAAGTTAGAAACGATGGTTTTATTTCCTTGTACATGACCTGAAACCGCAGGTATTTCAAAGCGTTCTGCCTGTTTCTTTACTTCTGGCAAGGTTTTCTTTGCCTGATCCAGTAATTGCTCGTAATTAAAAGAGGTCATACCGATATAGAATAGAGAGGTTTTTTAAAGATTCCCTTTACAATATTTTATAGTGGCCGGGCTTATTCTGGTAAATATCACTGTTTTTGAGAAGTTCGAGAATGATTCGTTCTATTTCTTGTTGTGGAAGATTTAATGAGGACATCAAAGCTGAGGGAGCGATACCTTCTTCAGATTTTTCAATGTAGGATAGAACTTCTTGCGCACGTTCAGACACTGGCGCCGCAATTGTTGAGATTTGTATCATGGGCATCGATGTTTCTTCTTGCATGCGTTGAGGAACTTGTTGTTGAATAGGCGATGGTTGGCCATGCTCCTTTAGCAACTCAAGACGACGCAGCTTGCTCCATGCTGGATTCGATATTTTTTTCACAATATCTGGAACAATGTAGACTTCATTATTATATTCGCGGACTTTTCCTATGACGAGAATAAGATCCCCCATTTCTATATCTTTTACTATTGTAATGTTGTCTTTGAATGCGCGCATGCGGATTGTTCCTGAGCCATCATCGAGCGTTACCGATGCGAGTGTTGCCTCTGGATTCACAAATGTTTCAATCACATTTGCAATGATATTCACGCGAGAGATCTGCATGTCTTTAAACGTAATGTAATGAGGGGTAAACTCTTCTGTTGTTTTCGTATAAGGACTCGATAGAATATGGGCAATCCATAATTTATGGGCAGTTTGACGTTGTTGCATTTTTAAATCTTGGATATCCATCCGCGTCTTGGTTCATATACTTCACCTTCTCTTTTTAATTTTTCGATAATTTCCTCGACTTGTGCTTCTGTGATACTTTTTTCTGTTGCTTCTGCCATGATATCTTCGATAGGGATGACTTTCTTGCCACGCGCTTCTATTTCATTGATAATTTCGCGAATAATGACAATTTTATTTCGTGTTGAAGCGGGAATACCTGTGGAGATTCTATCAATATCGATTTGTCCTGTTTCATGGTCGAAACCAACTTGCATTAAGCAGTATCGCAAGATCGAAATTGCTTTTCGTGCGTCGCTGCGTGTCACTTTTTGTGATAATCTGACACGAGCTGATCCTTCTGACAATCGTACTAGCGCTTCGAGCTGACGTGCAGAGATAGGAATAGGACGAATACCCTCATCGCCTGAGCTTCCTGAGTTACGGAGCGTTACATAAAACTCTCTGATTTCATCGATGGCTCCTTGCGTGAGTTTTGGATGGATTTTTTGTCGAACATATGCTACATACTTTTTCAATAGTTCAATAGGAATTTCTGGTTTAGTCTGATCTGCTTCTTGCTGTGTTTCCAAGACGTGAGAAGCGATGAGTGTGTCTTTCTCCTTATTGGGAAGGTCACGCACGGGAAAAATGAGATCGAAACGATTAATCAATGCTGGAGGCAAATTAATCTGAGCAGCGATAGGTTGATAGGGATCGAAACGACCAAGCTTAGGATTTGCTGCTGCAAGGACTGATGTGCGTGCTCGCAATGTGGCTTGAATGTTGGCTTTGGAGATTGTTACTGTTTGTTGGGCCATTGCTTCGTGCAAGGCAGAGGTATCTTCAACTGTCATTTTATCCATTTCATCAAGCAATAAAAATCCGCCATTTGCAAGAACAATAGCTCCTGCTTCTAATGCCCAGCCACGCAAGAATTCATCTTTCACAACTGTTGCCGTAATACCTGCAGATGAAGCTGATCTTCCTGCGACATAACGCGCTTTTGGAGCAGCTTTGGACATATACATCAACAATGAACTTTTAGCAGCTCCAGGATCACCGACAAGCAAGATATGAATATCTCCTTTTGTTACAGTGCCATCGCCTTTTTCTTTTCGAACACCACCCATCAACTGTAAAACCAACGCTCCTTTGATATCCTCATGGCCATAAATAGAAGGGGCTATAGAACTGATCAGACGTTGGTAAATCTTGGGATCATTGGCCAGTTGCATGATTTGTTTTTCATCTTCGGGTGAAATAATGATATCGACGTATGTTTCTTCTATAGGCTCTAGATTGTTTGCTTCTGCTACAAGATCATAACGTGTGAGTTGCGTCCCGCCTGCTGTTTGCACGGGAACTTCCTTGATAACGCCAATAGCTCGGATCTTTGCACCTGGCGTTGTGCGTTTTTCCATTTTTGGTTCAACAAGATCTTCGCGAAGAAATACGGACAAACGCTTAGGTTGTTCACCGCCCTCTAAAGCCTCAGGTGCTTCCTCTAAAACAAGACGTTGGGCATCGACAAGATCTTTTGATACTAACCTAAAGTGTCCTCTTCTTCCGCATGTACATCGAGAGGGTTCACGGAATTTTTGTTCAATTTGCAGCATTGTGATCATATTTGCACAGGAAGGACATTCAAACTTAGCAGAAACAACTTGTGGGCGAACATCTGATGCTTGACGCACTAACCCTTCAAGAACGATAAGTTTATTGATATGTTCGCTACGAATATCACGTATTTTGACATTAAAGGATGATGGCATCTCTTTCAGACGAACCCGAATCTGAATATTTTCTGCAATATTGAACTGTTGGATAGCTATTTCCATTGTTCGCAAGGCATCTTCTGGCTCATTCATGACATATTCAGAAAGATCTGGATCAAATTTGAGAATGTCTGAGAAAGAAATAACAAGAGAACGTTCGCCTTTGAGAATGAGAGAATGGAGGGTGTTTAAGTAATACGTTTCAATAAATTCATGAAACTTTGCAATTTGTTCTTGGACGTCAACCACTTTTTCCCCCAGCGTGCAGCAGTTTCACATGAGGAAGTTCTTTATATATTTTATTGATGTTGAGAAGAGATATTACTTCTTAGTTACTCTATTCGGCATTTTTTACTGGCACGTCGAACCGACACAGTTTTTTAAGAGAACGAGGCGCTGATGGAACTGCTGAATAAGATTTGTATAACAGGAGTTATTGTGCTGGCTTTCTAATTGATATGGATCTCCGATGGGGCGGCACTCATCCGCAGTAAGTGTGTATAGCTCTCTTTCATCGGTGATGTTGTCCTCATTATAATCATATTCGGTATAGAGATATTCTCTTCCGTTATTTGAATTTTTTGTACGTAATCCGATATAATTGTTTATTTTTGGATTTTCGAATAAGAGATCTGTACGCCAGCCAGATGTTACGCCATTTATAAGGGGAACCAATGATCTTCCATCTTGAGGTAAACCAGGAACTGCCCCTGCCCATTCTGCAATGGTAGCAGCATAATCTGTGTTTACAACAAGCTGATGAATTACTTTTCCTCTTGGAATATCTGGGCCTCTGATAAACAAAGGAACTTGTAAAGGTTCATATGGCAAATGTTTACCCTGTTTCACTCTATGCTCACCGTGAAGATATCCATTATCACTCGTAAAGATGATGATTGTATTGTTTAATTGGTTTGTTGATTCAAGCATTTCAATTATTCTTTTTACACCTTCGTCAACAGCCAAGAGCGATTCCATTCTTCGTCGGTAAATGGTTGCTACTTGAAGAATATCTTGTCCTGACATTAAAGGTAAAGATTGAATATTCATTGGCTTGTCAGATACATTTGCTTCATTAAATGAAGGCGGCATGGGTAGAGAAACATTATCCATCATTCCTAGATGCCTATCTGCGGGCGTCGCAAGAACAGAACCACTATCTCCATCTGCATGCGGAGCAATATAATCGAGCTGGAGAAAAAAAGGTCTATTACTATATGGCCTTTTGTACAAATATTCAAGCGTCTTACGTGTAAGGACATCTGTTTGATAATATCCTGATCCTGTTCCAAATTGTAAGATCTGCTGACCATCATATATCTGATAATCATAATATGCGTGAATGCCCCCGATGAGAGTATACCATTTGTTCCAGCCAGGAGGGGGAGGGGGCAATCCTTGTTGGCTGTTGGCAACATTATATCCATTAAGATATTTTCCTACATGTATAGTGTAATATCCTGCATCTTGTAGCCACATAGGTAAGGTATTGCCATGATACAATTTTGTATATCCTCCGTAGGGGAGGCCATTGCTGAGCACTTTATGATTGTGCGGAAGTTGTCCTGTTAATGTCGTGGCACGTGAGGGGCAACATAATGGAAAGGAAACGAATGATCGTGTGAATTTTGTTCCTGGTTGCATAATCATTTCACGAACGTTTTTAATGACAAAATCTCCATTGGGTAATTTTGCTTCAATTGATCGATAATCTTGATCATCTGTACGAATGAAGATGACATTAGGATGCTCATTTCCTGAGCCTGATACAAAATTTCCTGAAGGAAAATCCTCGGTTGGTGAAAACATTAAGAATGCTAAAGCTGCAATGATAATCAAGAATATCCATTGACTGCGTGTTGTCATCACCCTCACCATTTAGGTTTATTTTTTTCTTTTTTTGAGCACTTTTACAAGTTTGTCAACAGCTTCTCGCAATTTTGATTCGGAACGTGTTCCCGTGCAAACAATTTTACCATTGCTGAAAAGGAGGAACGTAGCTCTTGTCCCTGGAAGTTTATAGACTAATCCTGGAAATTGTTCTGGTTCGTATTCTGTGTTTTCTAGTTCTAATGCAAGTGCGTTAAGATTAAGGTCCATACCCACAGAGCCAGATGCTACCATATTTTGCACCTGGATTTTTGGATTTACTGTGATCTTTACCTTGATTTTTTCGACATTTTGGATAATTTTTTTTACTGATTCGCGAACTTTCGCCATGGATTTTGCGCCTGTACAGACGATCTTTCCAGAGCTAAAGATGAGCGCAGATGTTTTTGGTTCTTTAATGCGCATGACCAGACCAGGAAACTGTTCAGGATTATACTCTGTGTTCGGTAATGCCTCTGCCAATTTTATCAGAGGAATATCCTTTTCCAGAGAAGAAGACGCAACAATGTTTACTATCTTAATATCGCGTTTTGGATGTTTTGCCATACTCTAACCCCCTCTTTCGATCCTTTTTAAAGGGAGTCTGGCGTTTATAAAGGTATTTAAAGGGAGTTTTGCCTTTAAAGCAATGTTTATGCTGTGGAGAGAAGTTTTGGCTAAGAAAGAGAGATCACGACCCATCTCGTGATACTGATATTAAGCGTCCATATACCCGCGCATGAAGCCTTCTTCACTTGCTGAGATCTCATCATCTTCCAAGAGAGTTTCAATCTCGTATTCGCTGTAAAAGTCGTCTTCTTGATACAACCTCTTTTCTCGATGAAATAATTGTTGTTCCATATAGTTTCACCTCCTCGAATCTTTTTTGAATTGTCTTACGACGAGAATTCTTTACCCAAATATATTTTTGAATTTTGTCCAGACTTTGGTTAAAGACTGGTGTTCATCTTCTTTTTTTGGAGCATGACATTTCCCTTCTTTCAATACATTACTCCTGCACTCATAGCTATACAACGCTGGTTGATCTGCTTCTTTTTGTGCCTTTACTATTCCATCAACATCGCAAAACGATGGAGCATCTTTGACACTTATCCTCATTCGCGGTTGCAAACAAGCATTAAAATCTGAATTTACATAACAAAATTGTGGAGGGCATTTCTTTTGTTCTTGAACAAATACCTCATGAAGCCTTTCTTGACTCACTTTTTTGTCATCCGTAGCTTTGATCTCTTCGCCATTATGCTTACTTGCTTTCTTTTCTGTTTTCTTTTTTTCTGGAACTTCTTCTTTAATTCTTTGTTGGACATTTTCTTGTTTTTCAACAATTTCTGTTGAAGTATGGATCTTCAAGCCAACTTTTACTTTGGTCCCTTCTATACTTTGTACAACATCTAATAATGTCATCATGGATTGCTCTGAAAAAGTGTATGATGACTCTTTTGTCAGAACATTTGTCCTTTCTTCAACCAAAGGTGTTGCCATTATGAATACAAACCCCCCAACGGAGTCTTGCAATGCTTGAATCGTTAATGTTTTGCTTCCCACTTCATACTTCTTTTCTTTAGATAGCTTATCACTAGGAGGAATAATCAGTGTATCGATGAGGTCGTAATTCTTTTCTTCTTGTGCTTCTGTTTTAGGAGTGATGGCTAGAGAGCATCTTTGCTCATCTGCATCAAAGATTTGTATTGAAAAGGAACCCATGTCCCATGTCGAACCAACTTTAAGAGTTCGATCTGACATCGCATCAACCTTTAAACGACATGAACCACCCTGTTCGCTATCTGACCTCTTTACTCTAATTTCTGTCTTATCTAGAGACCATATCTTCCCTTCTTGAAGTTCAACTACTTCTGCAACTACTGAAGGAATAGATCCAAATAAAAGCACCACTATAAACAATGATACGATATGTTTTCTCCATATGCCTTCATTTTTTTTCATTGTTGACCTCTGTTGATTGCTTTATCATTACACCAAAAAAGGTGTGTGGTGTTTAAAGGGACACCACACCCTGATGGGTAAAGACACTGATCGAGTGGTTGGTCCGCTATAAATACCTTGAGTGGACCAGACTGGACCGCCAATGGACCTCGTTGGACCATTTCTTTACTTTGTTTTTTCATTCTCCAAAAACCATAGTGTTAGTTTGATTGTTTTTTGCATCATGGTTGATTCTATCTCTACAATATTTTTCTGCTTTAATGTTTCCAATGTCCTCATGAGGGAGGTTTTAGGTATTTTTGTTGCATGTTTTATCTTTGCTTGCGTTGAGGAATGATGGTTATCCAAAAGAAATTGGACAATAGCACGCTCGCGATCACGAAGTGTTGGAAGAATATGCAGGACCCTCGATGGAAGATGCTGTTGTGAAGCGTCCATCCCATTATTTGACTTTCTTTTTTTGAGAAGGAGCGATTTTTTCGTTAGAGGAGAACTAGCAGAAGGAAGACCCCTTCTATTTCTTATTCGAAACCAATACACAACAACGCTCGCGATAGCAGTTATAATGATGATACCGAAGAGAGTTATCACCCAGATTGATGTTGCCGAGGACAACTTTCTTTCCAATCTGAGCTGGACTTGCTCCATATCTCCACGGTTAAATGCGAGTTGCTGCTGATCAAAATACTCCTTGTATGACGTTGTAATGGCACAGTTACCTGTTGGAATGGTTGGAATAGAAAATGTCCCATACTTATCTGTCATCAAAGGATTGAATGTTATGAATTCCTGATCACACATTATCTCAACTTCAGCATCTTTGAGGAGATTTTCTAATCTATCCAGCACAAGACCTCGCAATGATGCAACGGGAAATAAATAGATCACTTCTTGTTTTGGTTCCATTGAAGTTATTTTCTTGTTTCCATAATAATCCTTTCCGGGAGTTTGAGTATCATCGGCAATAAATGTTAGCTCATAATTGCCTTCAGACAAATAAATCTCGATTGTATTGGAATTAAGATATTCCGTAATCGTTAGTTGTTTTCCTGTGTCTAGATTTATTTCCTTAATTTGAAGCGTGATGTTGGAGATATTATTATCTGTCTGCACTTCTTTCAGCACAAAGGTAAGTTGATGGATCTGCTGTGCTTGAGTTAATACTACCCCTAGGACAATACATAACAACAGTATTGTAAGTTTCGGGATGTTATACTTTCTTAAAAGCGAGGGTAAAATCTTCATCTTTTATCTTTACTTTCGTATGCACCCCTTCTTGCGGAGCTTTTCCCCATGTTATACTTGATGCACCTACTTTTTCCCGAATCTCTTTTTCATATCCTTTTATGTCATACATTGTTTCGATGAACAAAATGACCCTATCTTCTTTTTTCAATTGAGCGTCCTTTCTCAAGGCTTGTATTCTTCTTGTGAGCTCTCGCACGTATCCTTCCTTTTCCAGCTCAGGTGTAATAGCTGTATCTAATTTAACTTCAGCGTGATCACCTTTCTTCAGGATAATTTTTTTAACGTTGACTTCATCGGCAATGAGTTGAAGATATTCTTCATCCACATCAACGCCAGTGATCTCTAGCTTGCCTAGTGCTTGACGCACGGGGATTTGTACTTTTGCACGCTCTTCCAATGCCATGCTCACTATTTCCCGCGTCTTTCCCATGTCCGTATTTATTTTTTCAGAGATGGATGTTGCATCATATTCTGGCCAATTTTCCAGGTGGGCTGATTCCAACAGTTTCTTATCGTATTTTTTTAGTCCTTGATAGATTTCCTCGGCAATAAAAGGCGTTATGGGAGACATTAACTTTGATAACGTCATTAAGGCATATCCTAATGTAGATGCTGCGTCTTTTCTTTCTTCATTGGAAAAACGATCTCTGCTTCTACGGACATACCACAACGAAAGATCTTCTATCAATGATGCCAATGCATTACATGCTTTGATCGTGTCATACTCTTCTAGCGCATTTGTCACGTCTCGGATTGTTTTATGCATTATGCTCGTCATCCATTGATCAAGAATATGCTTTCTTGCAGGTTTGGTGAAGTTTGTATTGTCCTTCCCATACATTTCATAGAATTGGTAGATATTATGTAATAAAACAATGACCTTTCGATATACTTCTTGAACGTTTTTCTCGTTAAAATTGAGATCTTCTGCCCTCATCAATGGAGAGTTCATGAGATAAAAGCGCAAGGCATCTGCACCGTATGTATCAAACAGTTTTGCAGGGTCTGGGAAATTACCTTTTGACTTTGACATTTTTGACCCGTCTTCTGCGAGAACAGTTCCCGTCACTACAACATTTTTGAATGGCGGCTTGTCAAAAACTAATACTCCTAAGACATGCATGTAATAAAACCATGTTCGTACTTGGGCAATATATTCTGAAATGAAATCTGCAGGGAAGTTTGTTGTAAACCATTCCTTATTCTCGAAAGGATAGTGCTTTGCTGCGTACGGCATACTGCCTGATTCAAACCAACAGTCTAACACTTCAGGAATTCTTGCCATAGGTTGTTTGCATTGTTCACATTTCACATGAATGGTATCCATCACATGCTTATGCAAGTCTATGTTTTTGTCAACTTTTTCAATGGCCTTTTGTTTTAATTCTTCAATACTGCCAATGACTGTGATGTGATTGGATGGACATTTCCAAATAGGAATTGCTGTTGCCCAGAATCTATTACGCGAGATGCTCCAATCTGGCGCTGTTTCTACAATATGTTTGAAACGACCATGTTTGAGATGATGGGGGTACCATTGAATATCTTCATTTTTTGACAATACTTTGTTTTTTATTTTTTGAATATCAACAAACCAGGAATCAATTGCATTGTAGAATAGAGGTGTTCCACAACGATAACAGAAAGGATAACTATGTGTGTGAGATTCTTTTTTGTGTACTAGCCCACGCTTTTCCAAATCAGCCAATACTTTCTCATCAGCTTTTTTGAACCAGAGACCCATAAATTCTTTTGGGCCCAGATGAATTTTTCCCTGCTTGTCAAGATGTTGAATAAAGGGAAGATTATATTTTTTGACCATCGTATAATCAAATTCTCCGTAGAGGGCCATATGAACAACGCCAGTTCCTTCTGCTGCAGAGACTTCTGTTCCACCATTGATGATGATGTGGCCTTTTTTATCTGTAGGAATGTTATACAAAGGTTCGTACTCTTTATTGAGGAGCTTTGTTCCTTTCATTTCTTCTTGGATGGTGTATTTTTCTTGCAGCACATCAAGACGTTCTTTGGCCAGAATGTATTGGTCATTCCCTACTTTTACTTTCACATAGATTAATTCTGGATTGATAGCGAGTGCTACATTCCCAATCAATGTCCACGGCGTTGTTGTCCATGCAAGAATGTACGTATTTGGTTCATTCTTCAACTTGAATTTTGCGATGACTGTTTGTTCAGTGATATCTTTGTAGCTATCATCCATGGCAATTTCAGAAGAAGCGAGAGGAGTTTCGCAGCGAGAACAATATAACAATATTTTTTTTCCTTCATAGATATATCCTTGTTCGTACAAGCGCTTGAAGATGTACCAAACAGATTCCATGTACGTGTTGTCCATGGTTTTATATGCATTATCAAATTCAATCCATTTTCCCATCCGCTTTACTGTTTTTTTCCATTCATTCGCAAAGTGTAGGACTTTTGTGCGACAGAATTCATTGAATTTTTTGACACCCATCTCTTCAATTTCTTTCTTTTGCTTGATTCCTAGTTCTTGCTCTGCGATCGTTTCGACAGGCAGACCATGGCAATCCCAACCCCAATGTCTTTCCACACGATATCCTTTCATCGTCCAGAAGCGAGGGAATAAATCTTTACTCGTTAAACCAAGAATATGACCATAATGAGGAAGACCTGTTGCAAAAGGAGGACCGTCATAGAATACATACTGTTTATTTTTTGGACGCGAGTTTATAGACTTCTCAAAAATCTTGTTTCTTTCCCACCATTCGGCAATTTTAGCTTCAGTTGCCTTCACATCATACATATTCTTTCTCGTTTAAAAGATGCTTTATATAGTTTATTCTTAAAAATGAGCAACATTTATATACCTTTAATTGGTTATTTGACCTTATTACATCATACAGTTAGGGTCTTGATACTCTTTCTTGATTGGTGTACAATACATACAACGGAGGATGTTATATATGTTTAGAGATCAAGGTTTTAGAAAGAGTGCTCCACTTGAAGAGGGGCAAGAAATAGATGTCACCATCGAAGCCGTCGGTGAAAAGGGAGATGGCATTGCCAAGTCGAAAGGATTTGTTATTTTTATTCCTGGCGTCAAACAAGGCGACAACGTCAAAATACGTATCACAAAAGTTTTACGCAATTTCAGTTTTGGTGAAGTTGTTGGTGCTGCTAGTGCTGCGCCTGCTGAAGGCAAAGCTCCTGCAAAGAAACGCAAATCATCTGACGAAGAATCATCTGAAGGTTCTGAAGGATCATCTGAAGACAAGGATGACTTCGGAGGCGATGACAATGATTCTGAAGACAACAGCGATGAAGATAAATCTAATGAAGAATTTGAAGAGTAAATCTCTTCATTCTTTTTCTTTTTAGGTCATAAACTTTATATACTAATCTCATTTCTCGAACTTTATGGGGGATGTACAACAGCTCTGGACTGAGAAGTATAGGCCGCAGACGTTTTCTGATATTGTTGGACATAAAGATATTGTTGCTCGGATTGCTGCCTTTGTGAAACAGAAGAATGTTCCTCATTTGCTCTTTGCTGGACGAGCAGGTATTGGAAAGACGACATTAGCGACTGTTATTGCAAAAGAACTTTTTAAAGAGTATTGGAAAGAAAATTTCTTGGATTTAAATGCCAGTGATGATCGTGGGATTGACACTATTCGTGTTAAGGTAAAAGATTTTGCACGCACCAAACCTTTAGGAACAGACTTACAAAAGATTGTTCATCTTGATGAATGTGATTCCTTGACCAAAGAAGCGCAACAGGCATTGAGAAGAACGATGGAGAACTATGCAGGGAATGCCCGATTTATTTTGAGTTGTAATGTGCAAAGCAAGATTATTGATCCCATCAAAAGCAGATGTGCTGTTTTTCGCTTTAAGCCTTTAGAGAAAAAGGATATGATTGACATTATGGAACGCATTGCGAAAGAAGAAAAATTACAAGTTGATACCAAAGCCATTGATGCCTTGTATGATGTCTGCGAAGGAGACATGCGAAGAATGGTGACGATGTTGCAAAGCTGCGCAGCTATTGATAAGAAGATCACAGAAAAAGTGGTGTATGAATTAGCAGGAGCTGTTCATCCTAAGGAGATGAAAGATGCCTTGCTTATTGCGCTCAAAGGAGATTTCTTAAAAGCACGGGAGAAATTACTGAATGTCATGCTGGCTCATGGCATGGGTGGACTGGACGTTATCAAAACCATACAAAAAGAGATTTGGGATCTTCCTTTAACAGATTTAGAAAAGGTGAAGTTAACGGAACGTTGCGGTGAAATTGAATTCCGCCTTGTTGAAGGAAGCGATGAATTTGTCCAGCTTGAAGGATTGTTAGCAAGTTTTGTGCTGAATAAAAAATGAAGATGTGGGTTGATCGGTATTCGCCGAAGACAGTAAGTGATGTTGTTGGGCAAGATACTGCTCTTTCTCAATTACGACATACTATTGAGAACAAAGGAATAGCGCTTCTTCATGGACCTTCTGGAACGGGAAAGACATGCAGCGTGTACGCGCTGGCTCATGACTTGGGTTATGAAGTGTTAGAGTTGAATGCTTCTGATTTTCGTGATGAGGGAAATATCAACAGAATTGTGGGTGGTTCTTTACAGCAGGCTAGCTTATTTCATAAGGGAAAAGTTGTTCTGGTAGATGAGCTTGATGGTATTTCTGGACATGAAGACCGCGGAGGCATCGCAGAATTAAACTCTTTATTGGATTTGAAGACTCATGCTGTTGTCTTAGTTGCTAATGATCCCTGGGACAAGAAATTTTCAACATTACGCAAGAAATGTGCCTTGATTGAATTTAAGAGCGTTCGACAAGAAAGTATTGTGAAGATGATGAAACGTGTTTGTGAAGCAGAACATCTTGATTGTGGAGAAGAAGAATTGAAGATGCTTGCACGTCGTTGTGGTGGAGATGTCAGAGCAGCATTGATGGATTTACAAACGGTTGCTTTTGGCAGGAAAACATTTACTGCATCAGATCTAGAACTTCTTGGAGAACGTGAGCAGGAGAAGAGCGTGTTTACTGCATTGCAAGTGATTTTGAAAGGAAAGGAAGGCATAAAATCGATGGAAGTTCTTGATGAAACGAATCTTGATATGGATGAATTCTTCTTATGGCTTGATGAAAATATGGGGAGAGAGTACAAATATGAGGATCTTGTGAAAGGATATGATATGCTAGGCAAGTCTGATGTGTTTCAAGGACGTATTCGCCGATGGCAGTATTGGAGATTGTTAGTGTATAGGAAAGCGCTGATGACTGCCGGCGTTTCTGTGAGTAAGGAACAACAGTATTATGGATATACTCCTTACAAACGTTATGAACGCATTTTGAAAATGTGGATGGCTAATCAGAAGTATTTCAAGAGAAAGGAAATATCTAAAAAACTTGCACATGAAACATCTGTTTCTTCCCGTTATGCTGCTCGTTATTTAGTTCCTTTGCTACGAGTGATGTATACGCATGGAAAGGAAGTTAAGTTGAAACTCACTGATGAAGAGAAGGAATGGTTGAAAGAATATTAATTCATTCTTTTCCTGATTCTTTTTTATTCTGCTCTCTGTCCACCTATCGATTTCTTCACGAAATATTTCTATCCAACCTAACTAAATTGAAATTAGCACGATCTCTTGTGTAGCGATCAATATGCTCAAAAAGTCCTAATGTTTCTGTTCGTTGTTCTGTGGTTAGACCATAATATGCCCTTAACATATTTGCGCGCAAAGTAAGAAGACTACACAGGGCTTCAGCAGCAGGAATGTGCGACTCAGAGGTATCATTGACGCCTTTGATATATACACTGTAAGTCTCGCGAGAGATTATGCCATTTTCATCAGGTTTTGGAGTAACCTTATTGATATGATCAATAAGATTTGCCTTTATCTGCTCATATGGATCTGTCATCTTTTTCGGCCTGCTAATTTTTTCTTAAGTTTTTCTATTTTTTCACTTGAACTCAACCACCTTAGTTGTCCTTTATCTCGATGATATTGATCAAGCATACCTAAGAGTCCTAAAGATTCTGTTCTCTGTTCAAGCGTTAGATCATAAAACATATTTATTGCATTTGCACGTATTGTAGCCATGCTGCGCAATATTTCTTCTGAAGGTGTTGCCATTGTATTAATATATTCATCACTATTTTTACGAGTGACGATTCCTCTTTTTGGATTTGGGATATATGCACCGATATGGTCAGCAAGAGTTTGTTTTAAATAGTCATAATTGTTTGTCATTTTGAATCATTCTCCATTTTTTGCCTTGCTTCTTCTCTTCTCCTTTTGCTTCTATCTTCGAGGCTTAACCACTCTAACTCACCGATATCTTTGATTTGATTTTGTAACAAAGAATAAAAGCCATCGATATGTACTCTTTGGTCTGGAGTAAAAGAATTATATGCCCATAGGGTTTTTGTTCGCAAATGGACTGTATCTTCTAATCTTTCCTCCGTTTTGAATCCACAATAAATATCTAAAGTCTCCTTTTGTGTTTTTGGTGGAAAATATTTTCCCATGTATGTATTGATCTCGTCCATTATTTGGTCGAAATTATTGTTTGTCATTTTGTTTCTCCTTTTACCCTTTCTTTGAAGAGTATACCTTAATTACCATATTGTAGTATATATGTTATTATTCTTCTAATTAGTAGAAAGATATTTAAGTAAAGCCCTGCGTCATTGTTCTATGTTTGAAGAGTTAGAACGCCTCGGATTGACAAAGAACGAAATCAAGCTTTATACTACTCTTTTAGGCAAGGGGGCAGTTACCTCTGGAATTCTTGTCAAAGAGACAGGTATTCATGTTTCTGCAGTATACTATGCCTTGGAAAACCTTATCAAAAAAGGATTAGTTGCTTATGTTCTCAAAGCCCGAAGGAAATATTTCCAAGCAGAAGATCCAAAACAATTAAGCAGATTGCTTGAAGAGAAAAAAGAGGCTCTTGATGCCATTCTTCCCCGCTTGCACGACATGAAGAAGGCGAGTACAGCCCCAATTACTGTGCTTGTTCATGAAGGGTTCAAGGGTTTTAAGGGAATTTATGACCACATTCTTTCTACCTTAACAACTGGAAAAGAGTATTATGTCTTTGGAGCGCGCCAGATAGGCGATCCAGCCCATGAAGAGCTGAATGCTTTTCTCATCAATTATCATCGGCAACGAGAAAAAAAAGGCATTAATGTGAATATCATCTTCAATAAAGACGTGAAGGAAAAAATCCTTACAAAAACGAGGGACTTCAAAGGAATGCACATTAAATTCATGAATACTCCCACGAATTCCTATGTTCTTATTTATGCCGATCGCGTTATTAATTTTCTTTTCACTGAACGCCTATTGGCAATTGAAATTATTAACAAAGAAGTTGCTCAGTCGTATAAGGAATTCTTTAAACTCATGTGGAAAAGCGCAACATCGTAAACCAATACGTTTATAAATTAACTTTTTTGATTTCTCGTTTATGAACATTGCAGATTTGAAACCTCGCATGGGAAAAGTTGAAATTGAAGTGACTGTCAAAGAATTAGCACAAGTACGAGAGTTTGATAAATTTGGAAAAAAGGGACGCGTGTGTAATGCTACCGTTACTGATGAGAGTGGAAAAGAGATAAAATTGACGTTATGGAACGATGAGATTGATAAAGTCAAGAAAGGGGACAAGTTAAAAATTACGAATGGATACGTCAATGAGTTTCAAGGTGAAATGCAGTTGACTGCTGGACGCTTTGGAAAGTTAGAAGTTATTTCTTGATTATGTATTTTATTTCTTTGAAATAGTCTTTATGATTCGTGTTTACGATGGGCAGTTTATATTTTTTTGCTTCATAGTTGATATATTTATTAAACGCCCATACCCATTCTATTTCTTTTTCTTTTACCTGATGCGAGTACTTTTCTGCATCATCCCACAGTCCTCGCTTGTATATTTTATTACGAATATTATTGATGTTTTCATCGATAAGAAAAAACGCTTTCACTTTCTTTTGATCAAGTTTTGATACTTCTTTGGGTAATATTGCGATGCCTTCAATGATTAAAGATTCCCATTCTTCGTCAGTCTCTATGAATGCTTTTACACCTTCCCAAACATTAATACTTTCTTCATTTTGATGTTTAACAATCTCTTTAGGAGTATGTTTAGTTAAGTATGAAATAGCCATTTTTGGAGTGGCATTTGAAAATGTAAATAAAAAGGGATAATCTTTTTTTCTTACAATCTTTCTCATTTGCTCACGAACTGTGTCTGTAGATATCCACGGTATCTTCAGCTGCACACTTAACTTTTTAGCTATTGTTGTCTTGCCTGCAAGAGGCGAACCGCCAATTAGAATTACCTTGTTCATAGATGGATTTTATTCTTACTAGATTTATAATCTTTGCTAAATAAATTAAATCTTCATTGCCTTTAATCGTGAAATTCTTTCTTGAAGAGGCGGGTGTGTTGAAAACAAAGACATTAATCCATCCCCTCGAAATGGTTTAACAATAAATAAATGACTGGAAGATGGACTGCCAAACTGAAGCGGAACATGTTTTGACGCAGTTTCTAATTTGCTTAACGCACTTGCAAGTGGCAAAGGATTTTTGATTAATCGCGCTCCACGCTCATCTGCCATGTATTCTCTGCTGCGTGAAATTGCCAATTGAATGATCATCGCTGCAAGAGGTGCAATTATTACCATGAAGAGCAATGCCAAGGGATTTCCTCCGCGATTGTCATCTCTTCCTGTCCCTACGATTGCTGCCCAACGCGCCATAAATGCAAGGTAGGAAATAACGGAAGCAATTGTTGCTGCAATGGTTTGAATCAAAATATCTCTGTTCTTGACATGACCCAGTTCGTGCGCCAAGACACCTTTTAGTTCTTCTTTTGTTAATAACTTTATGATGCCGTCAGTTACTGCAACTACTGCTTTTTTAGGACTAGGACCTGTGGCAAACGCATTGGCATGAGGAGAGGGAATAAGATAGATTTTTGGTTTGGGAATATTTGCAGCATGCGCTATTTCTTCTACCATTCTATGGATTTCTGGTGCTTTTGACTTTGGCAATTCTTGAGCACGATACATCATCAGCACGATCTTATGGGAAAAGAAATATGCTCCAAAGTTCATGAGAACAGAAAACACAAGAGCAATAGTTAATCCTTGCTGGCCTCCAATAAAGGCTCCTATGAGCAATACTATAGAAGTTAAGATTCCTAAGAGTAGAACGGTTTTTATTTGGTTAAAGAACATATATATGATGTATCAGATGAAGATTTAAATAGTTTACGGGATATTAAGGCTTTATGCCACGTATTTTAGTGGGTTGTCCCACGTATGAAGGATATCGCTACTGCTTGAAGGAATACGCTGACCGCGTGCAATCTCTTACCTATCCGAATTATGATGTGGCCTTAGCAGATAACTCTTTAGGGCCTGAATACAGTTATGAAATGAATAAACAAGGATTGCGTGTTGTTAAGGGAAGACATCTTAAGAATGTGTATGAACGGATTGTTGAAAGCAGGAATTTGTTGAGAGATCTTGTCTTGAAGGGGAAATATGATTATTTTTTAAGTTTAGAACAAGATGTGATTCCCCCTGCAAATATTATTGAACAATTGATACGACATAACAAAGATGTTGTTTCTGGGATTTATTACAAATTGTATGATGTGGATGTTAAAGGAAGAGATGGTGTTGTTCACAAGAAGAAAACGCTGTTGCCTTTGATTTTTACGTATTCCAATGACAAGAATAAAATGAATGTCTGCTATCCAAAAGATGTTGATGGAGATCATTTCTTCAAGATACGCGCTTGTGGATTAGGATGTGTTTTGATTAGCAGGAAAGTGTTAGAGAAAGTGAAGTTTCGTTATGATCCTACAAAGAGCACGTTTGATGATTTCTTGTTTTGTTCTGATGTTCTTGAGCATGGCTTTGAAATTTATGCCGATACGAGCGTGAAATCCAAACATTTGTTTTTGCAGAAGGGGAATGTGTTTAAAGAGATGAAGGAAACACCTTTATAGCTTCAGAGCATTTATATATCTGCATTTCTTTGTAAAATTAAGAAAGAGAGGTCGCATGACATACAATATCATTATTGGGCGCAATCAGTCTGATAGAGAACTCTTTGGCGAAAAAGGAACAGTTAATCTTGGAAAACTCTATGTGAAGATGGGGCAATATACATCTTTAAGCAGCTCCGTGTATATGGATGTTGCACGAACACATGTTATGATGATCTGTGGAAAACGTGGATCTGGAAAGTCCTATTCATCGGCAGTTATTGCAGAAGAGATTGCACGCTTGCCGCCTGAAATTAAAAATAGAATGACTGTGTTGTTCTTTGATACTATGGGTATTTTTTGGACGATGAAATATCCAAACACGCGACAGGAAGAATTGCTTCGTGATTGGGGATTAACACCAGAATCACTCAACATCACTTTATTTACCCCAAAAGGATTTTATGATGCCTACAAAGAAAAAGGAATTCCTACAGATGCACGCTTTGCCTTGAAAACAAGTGAAATGAGTTCAGATGATTGGTGCAATGTGTTTGAAGTAAAATTAACCGAACCTGTTGGAATCTTAATTGAACGCGTTGTTACACAACTTCATGAGGAAAAAGATAACTATTCCATTCAAGATATTCTTACACATATACGCCTTGATACTAAATCTGAGAAAATTATTAAGGATGCAACAGAAAATAGATTCTTAGCTGCCGAGGGATGGGGACTGTTTGATGAACATGGAACAACTATTGATGATTTGATGAAACCTGGCAGTGTCAATGTTCTTGATATTAGCGTGTATACAAATGTTGCGGGGAATTGGAGCATCAAAAGTCTTGTGATTGGACTCTTAAGCAGAAAGTTATTACAAGAACGCATTGGAGCGCGCAAAGAAGAAGAGATGAATGACATTCAACGACAAAAAAGTTATTTCTATGAAGAAAAAGCTGTTGAAAAGCCCATGGTATGGATTATGATCGACGAAGCACATGAGTTCCTGCCTAAGGAAGGAAAGACACCTGCGACTGATGCGCTTGTGCAATTATTACGTGAAGGACGACAGCCAGGCATTAGCTTAGTGTTAGTAACGCAACAACCTGGAGAGATTCATAAAGATGTGTTGACGCAAAGCGATATCGTGTTAAGCCATCGGTTAACTGCGCAAGCAGATATCCAGGCATTGAACAGCATGATGCAGAGTTATTTGACAACAGATTTACAGACTTATTTGAATAATCTTCCTAAACTAAGAGGAGCTTCGATTATTCTTGACGACAATAGCGAAAGAATTTATCCTGTAGGAGTGCATCCGAAAAGAAGCTGGCATGGAGGAGAAGCACCATCTGCCTTACCTGTGAAGAAGAGTTTACCTTTTGAGGTGAAAACGTGATTTACGAGTTTTTTCACGTTGCTTTCAGCATCTTTATTGTCATGGATACATTAGGAAACTTACCGATCTTTCATTCCTTTGTCAAGGGATGGCCTGTTTCTAAACGTTCAACACTCATTCGTGAAACTATGTATGTTGCCGGGGCAATTCTTTTGATCTTTTTATTTTTTGGAGAGCGAGTGCTCACTTTCTTTACTTTAGATTTTGAAAGTTTCAAGATTGCTGGAGGCATTATTGTTCTTATTATTGGTATTAAACAAGTTCTTGGATTACGCATGTTGGAAGAACGCGCAAAGACGTATCGTGCAGCTGTTGTGCCTTTAGCAACGCCTTTGATTACTGGGCCAGCAACTATTACGACCATTATGATTTTAGTCTATCAACATGGCATTTGGATTACGCTGCTTGCTAGTTTGTTGAATCTTTATGTTGTTTATATATTCCTATCAAAAGCTGAAAAACTTAACGGCATATTAGGAAGACAAGGAAGCGATGCATTATCTAAAATCATGGGGCTTATCCTAACCGCTATTGCTATTGGATTCATCCGACAAGGCTTGATGTCTTAAAACTGGAAAGATCCAAACAGATTCTATGAACTCGTGGAGCATACATACCGCAAGGAGTTAATCTTACTGATGAAAAAATCTTTTTATACATTACAGTAACTTGTATGAATTCTTCTTCGCGTGCAAATAGATACAGATGCATTGTTCCTTTTGGTTTAAGATAGTGCAATGCAAGAGGCAGATATGTGGGAGAATCTTTCGGTAGAGGCATAATAATACGATCAAATTTCTTTTTTATTTTAGGTAATACTTTTTTAATATCTCCCTGATATAAGACGAGATTATTCATCTTGTTTATTTTGATATTTTCCTGGGCGTAACGATGCGCAACTTTATTCAGTTCAATTGCTAGAATCTCCTTAGGTTGAGCATTTTTAGCTATTACGCAGGGATAAGGAGCAACGCCTGAGAAGAGAACTAAGATAATTTCATTTTTTTTCACAAGCTTGGCTACGCGCAGACGTTCGCTAGCAAGACGTGGTGAGAAGTAGCATTTTTCAATGTCTAATTTCAATGTGCATCCATTTTCCTTATGGATTGTTTCTTTTGTTTTTCTTCCTGCTATAATAGTTATCTTTGGTGTTCTTAACGTTCCAGAGAATTTTCCCGTTTTTTTTGTTACCGTGGTAATGTTTGGATGTATCTGCATCAATATTTCTGCTATGCTCTTTTCTTTTTTCTTCAACTCTTTTGGAAAATCATTAAATATGGCAATAGTACCGATGATATCAAATGCTGATGGCACTAACGCTTGCTCTTTTTTTGTTAGATTCTTTGCAACAGCTTCTTTGAGTTTCATTTTAGATCATAATGAAGAATGCGCTTAATACCATAACGCTGCATGCAACCATCTTCCTCGATAACCTCTTGTCATGAAAAATCTCTCCGCCGAGAATTGTTGTGAAGAGCGAAGACAGTCTTCGAACACCCAGGATTAATGCCACTTCCGCCACAGGAATAGTAAATGCGAATGTCAAGAATACGCGTGAAGCAAAGAGAAGAACTGCCGTAAAAAAGATCATCCAACCAGCATTTTTCATTCCGTGATGAAGCCCGAGCACACCATCATGAAAAAATGAAATCATGATAATATAAATAACGGCTATGAAGAAATGCGTGATAATGATCAATGCATAAGGATCGATAGCTTGAGGATTGTTTGTATTGAGAAGATATCGCCCGATAACTGCTGCAAAGGAATACAATACTAATCCGAAAAAGAGATAATGAATGTATTTTGATTTCATCATAACCCGGAATGGATGAAGGAACTCTCGTTTTTTATCTTTCATAGGCCTTAATTCAAGAAGATACGCTCCAAACGTTACGCCCAGAATTCCTCCTGCTTGTGTCATTGTTAATGTTTCTTTCAGGAAAAAATAGGCAACTATTGCGGTGAGCACTGGACCAAAAACAAACAGAGGAGATGATTCTGAGAGTTCCATATGACGAATGGCTTTGGTAATATACAAGAATGCAATTGCATCAAGAATGGAGAGAACAATTAATAGATGCCAAAAATGAGCGGAGATATGAAAATTTGCTTTACCAATAAAGATAAGTGAGATCAGGAAAGTAAATACAGAAATAACTGTTGCGTATTCCATTGCATGCTCTTTGAATAAGGTTTTCTTTTCTGTTACTGATGCTAAGGAATTCAGCGTTGCCGATATTAATGTTAACATATACCATTGCATGTTTCTAGCTCCATTGATGTAATCCAGTTTGTTCTTTATCTTGTTGTTTTTTTAACAATTTGTTGAGTGTTGCATCAACACGTTCTTCTGAAAAGCTATGTTTTTCGATCAATAGTTGTTTTATTTTCTTTTCGTCTGGTTCTTTCCATGTTAAGGCATACTTTTTTTGAATAGGCATCTTCACAAAAATTTCGTAAATTTCTTTCCAATCAAAATCTGCTTTTGCAGCTGCGAATATTTTTTCTGGCGTCTTGTGTTGTTGCACTAATTTCAATGCTTTCATAGGACCAATGCCGTGCACGCCTTTACTGTAATCTGTTCCGATGAGAATAGCCATATAGGTGAGTTGGTCTTGTGTGATATCCAGTTTTGTTAATACTTTGGAAAGTTCAATCAGTTCGGGTGATGTTTTTACCATGGCTCCCGAGGGGAGCTTTCTTTTTCCCGATAAAGTGAGATTTGTGATAAGGCGTGGCGCTCCATGTACTAAACAGTCATAATCTGATGATGCTGTTGCCCAGACATCGCCTTGTTTGTTTATATATGCCATTTGTGCGTCTGCTTCTCCTGGCGCCGGGATAACGGGCAAGCCCATGGCTTCGAGAAGGTCAACTGCTTCTTGTGTCATTTCTTTTGTTAAAAAGGAAAATTGACGCGCATACATGGACATTGTTTTGATGTCTTCTTCATCTTTTGCTTGTTGGTATTTTTCTATTGCTTCTTCCTTTCGTTTGTATCGTTCTTCATTGACACGTAATTTTTGTGCAGGTGGTTTTCCATCAAGAACGATGGCAAGTTGTATGTTGCGTTGCATAAGGTTTGAAAAACGAGACCAAATACCTACTAAGTGAGATGTGATGTTGCCTTTGGCATCCATTAATAATGTGCCGTCTGGCTGCCTGATGGAAGACAAGAACTGAAATGCGAAATTAGAGAAATCAATAGCAATACGTTTTCCAGAAAGATGATCAAAAGTGATACTCTCTTTTTCGATTAGTTTGGTGAGTTTTACACCCATATCAGAGTACAATCTGGCGGCCCTATATAAATTCTGCTTTTCAGCAAAAGGTTTATATGCTCTATCAAGCATTTTCCGCAATGAGAAAAGTGGTGTTAAAAGAACGAGTTCTGGAGCATCCTGGAGGTTATTATATCTATAGACTTCATGAAAAAAAACTCCAAAACCTTTGTGGCGATGGTTTTAGTTCTTTGCATTCTTTTTTACAACAAACATTTCAACAATGTCCTGACGAATATTTTCGTGGCGGGCCGAGAAGTAGTTGCTTGAAGTTTGTTTTGCCTCACAATGTTATTGAAGTTCGAGGGCATGAAGTAAGTAGCTTGGCAAAATATGGATTATTAGAAAATCAACAACGTTACAAGGATAATCATTCACGTGTGCAGATGTTTATGTTGGAACATGATAATAATACTATTGCGATGGAAGTGCCTTTATGGTTGTATCCACAAGAATTAGACGGGTTTCATGAATTGTTTGGAAGTGAATTACCTTTAAGTGGACATATTGATGTGTTAAGAATTGATGATGATAAAGTGTGGATTTGGGATTACAAGCCTCATGCCCAGAAAGAGAAATATGCTTCGACACAAACATTCTTTTATTCTTTGATGTTAAGCGCACGTACGGGTATTCCTCTAGAGCATTTCAGATGCGGATATTTTGATGATCATTATGCATACTTGTTTCAGCCGAAAAAAGAATTATTGCAACGAGAACAACGTATGACTTTGAAAGCTTTTAACTAATATTACCAACGGGCTTTGTAGCCTCGCAGATCAACATGAACATGACCGTCTGCGTATGTATGAAGCCCTATATCTTCTCCAAGCACTTCGATTACTTTTTCCGATAATGCTTGCGGAGACATTCCTTTGACATCAATATCGACTGCATCTCCACTCATATGTCTACTTTTTGAAGATCCACCGACTGCTTCATTTCTTTCTGGGCATCTGTATCCGCTTGTGATGACGATGGGCTGGCCGAGAGTATCTCGTAGCTGTTGCATGGCCAAAACAATATCTGGGCTGATACGTGCATATTCTTGTACACGACCCCCTGATGTGACGAATTCTTTTACTTTAAAATTTGGCGTCAATTGTAGTTCTGGATTTGTAATTTGATATAGAGGATGATTTGCTTCATTCGGATCTGTATATTTTGGATTTTCCGGTACCTGAGGTAATGCGCGAAGATTGTGTACAATCATCTCATCTAAAGAAAGAGATTGCGGAACTTCTTGTTTTACATATGGTGTTTCGATAACTGGTCGTGTTATTTCTTGGAGATCTTCTTGCCTTAATGGATTATGAGGAAGAGTGATATAAATACCAGTTCCTATAGCGACAAGAGCAGTTAGACTGTCTTTCATATGTTGTTTATATTTAGATCTCATTTTCACTACTAAATAAGAGTTAATTTATTTATAAGCTTTTCTGTGCCAAGCTTTAAAACAATGCTGCTTATATGGGGCTTATGGCCCAAGTAGAATTCTTCCCTTTGGATGTGGATTACGTCACGGGAGTGGGGGGGCGAGGTATTATTCGTCTTTTTGGAAGAACGCTTGATGAAAAACGCGTATGTATCTATGATACTAACTTTGAACCTTATTTTTATGTTGTTCCCCACAAGAAAGAGGATATTCGTGCCCTCATCGATAAGCTCATGTTAATTAAAGTTAATGATGCAGACCGTTTGGCTTTTGTTGTTCGCGCAGAACCTGTGAAAAAAATGTTGTTAGGGCAAGAAGTTGATGCTGTCAAAGTCATTGTGAATCATCCGAAGGATATTCCTGTCTTGCGTGAAGAAGTCAAAATGTTCAAGGAAGTTGCTGATAAATTTGAAGCTGATATTCCATTCTCACGTCGCTATCTTCTTGATAAAAAAATCATTCCTCTTATGTCTTGCATTGTTCATGGGGAAGAAATGGAATCTGATGTTGCTGTAGATATCGTGCTGAAGGCTGATACTGTTCAACAACATGGCGACGTGTTTATTAAAAATCCGCGCATTCTTGCCTTTGATATTGAAGTCAGCAGTCCGCAACGCAATCCTGATGGCATGAAAGATCCTGTTTGCATGCTTGCTGTCTATGGCAATGATGGATTTGCTAAAGTATTAACGTGGAAGGAATTTCCCAATCCTAAAAAAGAAGTTGAATTTGTTCCAGATGAAGGAACACTTATTCTACGCTTCAAAGAACTTATTCAGGAATATAAACCAGATTATTTAGTTGGATATTACTCGGATGGTTTTGATTTTCCCTATTTGAAAGAACGCGCGAGCAAATATAAGATTAAATTGACTCTTGGACTGGATAGAAGCTCTGTTAAGTTTAGCAGACGAGCGCAGACAAGCACGGCAAAGATTGTTGGGATTGCCCACATTGATGTTTTTAAATTTTTAAAACGCGTGATGGTGGAGTTGTTTCATGCACAAAGTTATGACTTGGATACTGTTGCTAAGAAATTCTTAGGAGAAGGCAAGAAAGAAGGTGTGGATGTTTCTAAGTTACATGCCACTTGGGAAGGCAATGATATGGAAAAGATTAGAGAATATTGCGAATATAACCTGCAAGATGCGAAGATTACGCATCGCTTGACGAATATCATGCTGCCTCATTTGAATGAGTTCGTGAAGACGCTTGGCTTGCCTGTTGATGATGTGTGCAGAATGAGTTTTGGACAGCTTGTTGAATGGTATATTATCAAACATTTGGATGAATTCAATGAAATTATTCCTAATCGACCTTCTGGAGAGATTTCTCGACGACGAGATATGGAAAGCTATGAAGGAGCGTTTGTTTTACAACCCCAGGCAGGATTGTATAAAGATATCATGGTGTTTGATTTTCGCAGCTTGTATCCGACCATTATTACCGCGCATAATATCTGTGTGAGTACCATTACTGATAATAAAGAAGAGGCTTATATCTCTCCCGAGATTGAAGTTGGCGGACAGAAAATACATTATTACTTCACACATAAACATGAAGGGTTCATTCCTAAAATGCTGAAAGATGTGTTAATGCGTAGAAATAGGATCAAAGAGATCATGGCGCAATCTGATAAGAAAGATCCTGTGCTGAATGCACGACAGTACAGCTTGAAGATTGTTGCCAATAGTTTTTACGGATACTTTGGTTTTTCTGGAGCCAGGTGGTACAGCAATGAGTGCGCTGCAGCTATTACTGCCTATGCGCGTGATTACATTCAAAAAGTTATCAAAGAAGCAGAAAAAAATGGCTTTACCGTTATCTATTCTGACACCGATAGTGTTTTTTTGTTATTGGGAAATAAAAGCAAGAAAGACGCCATGGACTTTTTGAAAGAAGTGAATCGAGGATTACCTAGTTTGATGGAATTAGAATTCCAGGATTATTACAAGCGCGGCCTTTTTGTCATGAAGAAGGGAGAAGCCAAAGGAGCAAAGAAGAAATATGCCTTGATTGATGAAGATGGCACCATTAAAGTTACTGGCTTTGAAACCATTCGAGGAGACTGGAGCATTTTAGCGAAAGAAGTGCAGGAAAAGGTTTTTGAGATTATTCTTCGTGAAGAGGATGTGGATAAAGCTGTTGCCTATGTTAAAGATATCCTTAAAAAGATTGAACGCAAGCAGATTCCCTTAGAAAAAATGATTATTCGCAAACAACTGAAAAAAGAGATTAGTGAATATGAGAATATAGGACCTCATGTAGAAGTAGCTAAGCGCTTACGTGAACGAGGAGAGATGGTTGGCAGCGGAAGCATTATCTCTTTTATTGTGAATGAAGGCAAGGGCATGATACGAGAACGAGCAAAACCTGTTGATGAAAGTGAAGGATATGACAGTAAGTATTATGCAGAACATCAGGTTATTCCCGTCATTGCTTCTATCTTTGAAGTGTTAGGACATGACAAACAGGAATTTATTGAACGCGAACAAAGTACGCTAGGTGATTTTTGATGAGTTTAGAGCATGATTTTAAAAAATCTGGAGAGATTTCAAGAAAAGCACGAGAGTATGCTGAAGAGATAACGAAAGTTGGTGTGAGTCATTTAGATCTTGTTGAAAAGATTGAGAAGAAAATACGTGATCTTGGCGGCAAACCTGCTTTTCCCATTGATATCAGCATTGATTCCATAGCCGCGCATCAAACTCCTAATGTTGGCGATACAAAAGTATTAGAGAAAGGACAAGTTGTGAAGGTTGATATTGGGGCGCATATTAACGGATATGTTACTGATACTGCAACGACTGTTTTACTTGGGCCTGATTGGAAAGATTTGAAGAAAGCTGCCGATGATGCGTTGAAGGCTGCTATTGAACAATGTGTTCCTGGCAATAAGATTCGCAATGTTGGAAAAGCCATTGAAACTGCGATTAAGAATCATAAATTCCAAACCATTGCTAACTTGAGCGGACATGGCATTGGACAATGGATTGTCCATGATGTTCCGACGATTCCTAATTATGACAATGGAGATAACTCTGTGTTTGTTGAAGGGCAGACGATTGCTATTGAACCGTTTGCTACGAATGGTGTTGGCGCTGTGAAAGATGGAAAACCTGATGGCGTGTATAGATTATTAGGAAAGAAACCTGTACGCTTAGATTCTGTGAGAAAAGTTCTTGAGTATATTCATAAAGAGTTCAATACCTTACCATTTTCTCCTCGTTGGTTGACGCATTTGCAGAACTATCAGTTTGCTCTTAGAATACTAGAACAAGAAGGCATTGTTCAACAGTATACCGAACTACCTGAGAAGAGCGGCGGCATAGTTGCACAAGCAGAGAAAAGTGTTATGATTGGATTTGGTGTGTTGACTTAGATTAAACCACGTTTCCACATGCCTATTATTGCAATTATCATTAATATTATAACCGCAACTCCAACCATAGTTCCTTTACTCATTCAATCACCCAAGATAACTTGGCTTTGGAATGACTTGTGCTGCGCGAGCAGTTCTAATGTATGCTTCTTCAATTTCTTTGTAGCGCTTGAGATCCCCTTCTCTGACTGAAGGATTTGTTTTTTCCAAGATCTTTTCGAAGTCTTTCATGGAGATTTCTTTGACATCAGGATCATTACGCAACGCATGCAATGCTGCTTCACGACAGATTCCTTGAATATCTGCACCATTGAAATTGTCCGTGCGCTCGGCAAGCGTTTCTAAGTTGACATTCTTTGCCAGAGGCATATTTTTGGTGTGAATCTTCAATATTTCCAAACGTGTTTTCTTGTCTGGCAATGATGTGGCAATGATTCTGTCAAATCTTCCGGGACGTAACAATGCCGGATCAATCAGATCTGGTCGATTTGATGCCGCTAAAATCACGACATCATTCAAGTCTTCCAATCCATCGATCTCTGCTAAGATAGCATTGACCACTCGTTCAGTAACTTGATTGCTTAAATCCATGCCACGACGAGGCGCAATGGAATCTATCTCATCAAAGAAGATGATACATGGAGCTACCTGACGAGCCTTTTCGAAAATCTTTCTGACTCCTTTTTCAGATTCTCCCACATACTTATTCAAGAGTTCAGGTCCTTTGACTGAAATGAAATTAGCTTCAGATTCTTTCGCAACGGCTTTGGCGAGCAGTGTTTTACCGCAGCCTGGTGGGCCATACATCAAGATTCCTTTTGGAGGTTTAATTCCTAAACGAGTGAATGATTGTGGGCTTTTGAGGGGCAACTCGACTGCTTCTTTTAATTGCTGTTTGAGATCATCTAACCCGCCAATATCTTCCCATCTAACATTGGGTGCTTCGATCAATACTTCACGCATGGCAGATGGACGCACAACTCTTAATGCTGCACGGAAATCTTCGTCTTGTACTTTTAATCGTGCAAGCAATTCCGGAGCCATGACTTCATCTTTCTTGAGTTTCATGTCTGGCAATACTTTTCTCAACACATTCATGGCAGCTTCTTTTGCTAATGCTTCTAAGTCTGCACCTACAAACCCATGCGTTATTTCGGCAAGATGTTCTAGATTAACATCTTTTGTCAAGGGCATGTTTCTTGTATGGATCTTTAAAATTTTCAATCGACCTGCCTTGTTCGGAACACCAATGGAAATTTCACGATCAAAACGACCAGGTCTTCGTAATGCTGGATCTAATGAATTTGGTCTGTTGGTTGCTCCAATGACAATCACTTTACCGCGCGATTTCAACCCATCCATGACCGTTAACATTTGAGACACCATTCTTCGTTCTACTTCTCCATAGGTTTCTTCTCTCTTGGGAGCGATGGCATCAATTTCATCAATGAAAATAATGGATGGCGCGTTCTTTTCTGCATCTTCGAATAAGTCTCGAATGCGTTTTTCTGTTTCACCATAGAACTTTGATGTGAGTTCTGGACCGTTGACTAAAAAGAAATTTGCATCTGATTCATTCGCAACTGCTTTCGCTAACAATGTTTTACCGCAGCCTGGAGGGCCATACAACAATACTCCTTTGGGCGGTTCCACGCCTAAACGTTCGAAGATTTCTGGATTCTTTAAGGGCAGTTCTACCATTTCACGAATCTTTGTCATTTCTTCATCTAAACCGCCAATGTCTTCATACGTGACTTCGGGAATTTTTTCGTCTTTAATTTCCACAGCTTTGCTGGAAATACTTAATTCTGTATTTTCTGTGATGATTAAGGTGGATCCTTTAGGATTTGTATCAGCTACGATGAATTTCAAACTTCCAAAACCAAAGTTTCCCATGAAATCTTCCATCATGTCAAAACTGAAAATGTCTTCAAACGGAGAACCTGCTAACGTGCGTTTACGTCTTCGTGTGCCACCTAACGAAAGAATATCTCCTTTGACTACTGCTCGGCCAAGCAATCCTTGTTTGAAAATGGCTGGGTTCGCTTGAATCATGACGCCTTGCTGTGCAGGCGCAATAGTAATTGATTTTGCTTCATGCACTTCTGCTTTCTTGACTTTGATGTTTTCTCCAATACCTGTTTTTGCATTTCTACGAATAATTCCATCCATACGAATAATCGCTTGACCAATATCTGAAGGATAGGCGCGATCGACAATACCGACGGTTTTTCTTCCGCCTTCTATTTCAATAATATCACCTGGTTTGACCTCTATCTGACGCATTGTTTGACTATCAATTCTGACGATGCCTTTGTATGCCTCTTCCTGCAAGGCTTCTTGTACTTTGAGAACAACTGGTTTTGTGTCTTTCATTGCTGCTTACTCCTTCGCTGCTTTCCTTTTATAAAAGCCTTTTCATCCTCTTGCTGAAAAAAATGCTTAATTTATCTGGCTCTTCCAAGGCCATGCGGATCATATGATCCATTTGCTCCATCTCTTTTCTCATCTCTTCTTCAAATTCTATAATTTCTCTTGGGATCGAGACCGTATAGGAATTTCCCACCAGCCTTAACTTGACTTGAAATTGCTTGTTATGGAGTTGCTTGAAATTTTCAAAGTCTTGTCTGTCTAAGGGATGCTCCCACGCCTTATGACACGATGGGCACTCGGCTGATCTGAAGGGAAATCCTTCTCGGTCTGTTGTTTTCTTGATTGTTTCCGTATGACATGTGTCACACATGATCGTTGTATCGAATATATCAGCCATTGTGTATACTCTTTCGTATACATATCTTGTATATAAATGTTTCTGGAGAGGGGGCTTTGCACAAAAAGGAGATATTTTTACGGTTTTTTGAGGCATACCCTTATAAAGAGATAGTTTCTTATAATTTTAAACAAAGACGTTTATTTGAATTCGTCTGTGAATATATAAACAAACAATATGGAGAAATAAAATGGCATTTGGTCAGAGACGAGGCGGCGGAGGTTTCGGTGGAAACAGAGACTTCGGTGGACCTCGCGAGATGCATAAGGCAACCTGTTCCGACTGTGGACAAGAATGTGAAGTTCCTTTTAAGCCCAGCAATGACGCTCAAGGAAATGCACGTCCTGTGTACTGTAAGAACTGTTATCCTAAACACAAGAAGTTCTAATTCTTAAACTTCGCAATTTTACTTTTTCTAACTTTTTTTTCTTTTTTTATGCAAAGAGATAGTTGGAATCATCTAACGCTTCATCAATTTCTAGGCGTAACATGAAATACTTAAGACGATTATCCCCATTGAGCCATCCTGGGAAGAATGAGGGTGGGCAGTAATGATCTTCGTAGTCTTTTCGTAAAATGCTATAAAGCCGATCTGCATCCCTCTCTATCGGAGACATGTGCTGGCCTTCTTGTAAAATTTTGATATGCCTGCGTACATGAGATCCGATATGCTTATCAAATTCACTATTGTACCATCTATTGATTGTGTTACACTCTATTTCGTGAAGTATTGCTTCAATTCTTCTTATCGTTCTTCCTAGCATATCATACTTTTATTTTATTAACCTTTAATAAAGATTAAGTAAAGCATATAAGGAAATTTATGTTGAGCATTATTATGGGCCTTTCTTCTTTTCTTGGTGAGTTGCAGAAAGAAATGATGATTCTTTATGGGAAAGGTGGAAGTGGGAAAACAACCTTAGCCTTGCAATTAGCCTTAACTCTGGCGCGAGAAAAGAAAAAAACGCTCTTTCTCGATACTGAGGGAGGATTTCACCTTGAACGCTTTCAACAGATGGCTGGGGATGAGTGGGAAACCTTACTTGATATGATTGTTGTTGTGAAAGCGCACAGCTTTCTTGAACAGTATGAACGCATCAATAGCATGGTTGCCCTTGCGCCGAAGATGGGGTTGGTTGTTGTTGATACGTTAGGACATTGGTATCGCCAAGAACTGAAGAAAGATGCAACATCTGCGAATAATTTGATGGATCGACAATTACATTTTTTATTTGAAATTTCCAAAAAAACTCCCGTGTTATTGAATAATCAAGTGTATGAAGACATCACTAAAAATAAAGTTGCAAGCGTTGGCGGGAATATGGTATTAAAATGGTGTCAAAAGATCATTGAACTTCAGAAAGATCCACGCATGATGGTTATGCATAAACCTGAAGAAAAAAAACAATCATTCGACATTGTTCATGATGGAATTATTTTTTCTTAACTATGATTATGAAGATAAACGCAATATTTATAACTCTTTCACAATAACTAGCCTTTATGACAGATACACCTTCAGGATTAGATCATGTTGTTGCCATTGTGCAACGTTCTGAGTTAGATGAAGTCGTACGTGTACGAGCTGTTCAGGCTCTGCGCAGCCATGCTGAAGAATTGGATAATCTTTTTACCGGGCTTCATTTTAAAGCACCAACCGCACTTCCTGAATTTGCAGAAGAATTTGCACGTTACAGTCTAAGTGTCATGCAACCAGTTTTATTAGAATATAAAATTCCCATACCTACTGGTCGAAAAGTTTACTCCAGCATTTATGAATCAATTTGTGGCAAAAATTAAGTTTCTTTTTCAGCCTTAGCTGCTTGTTTTTGCTTTTCTTCTTGTTTCTTCAACCATTCTTCTTTTAATGGACAGATTTTGTTAATACAAAAATTCCAAGGGCGCTTTCCTGCACGAATGACTAAGACGATAGGATGTTTGCATGCTTCGCATGTTTTATCTGTTGTCTTGATTAAGCCATTGCTTGGAAGACTATAGAGATTTGTGCATTTCGGATAGGCGGAACAGCCAACGAAGTATGATTTGAACTTACGTGCTCGACGAATCATTAATGTTCCTTCTTTGCATTTTGGACATGGTCCAACCGTATTAGCAACTCTGTTTGTTTCGCGCGTTGCCTCTAATAATCCTTCTCCAACTTTCTTTTCATGCACTCTAAAGCGCTCAAGAATTTTCTTTAACTCATCTTTTGCTTCCGATAATATCTCTGTTTCATTTTTTTTATGTTCTCGAATCTGTTCCATTTCTTCTTCGAAATGACGTGTTAATTGCTCATCAATGATTTCAGGGCAGTATTTCTTTAATGTTGTAATAGTTGCTATTCCTAATTGCGTTGCTTCTATGGATTTTTCTGCAATATAATTGCGTTGATATAAAGTATCGATAATAGAAGCACGTGTCGCTTTTGTTCCTAATTCTAATGTTTCCAATTGCTTGATTAATGATGCTTCTGTGTATCTTTTAGGTGGTTGTGTTTCTTTTTCAAGGGACTCTGTTTTGGGAGTCTTTAGTTGTTGTTTTTCTTTGAGACGAGGAATTTCTTCGTCTTTGAATCCAGCGTAATTGCCGTAGAACGTATGCCAGCCTGGAACTGTGGTGATGGTTCCTTTTGCAATGAAGATTTCATTGTTGACATCTATTTCTGCAGATATGGTTTTTCTTTTTGCTGGAGGAGCGAATGTTGCCAAGAATCTTCGCACAATAAGATCATAGAGTTTCAATGCTTTGTCTTTTAATGTTTTAATTTCGCCTGTGGGATAAATTGCCGGATGAGCAGGATCAGTTTTCTTTCCTTCATTTGGAACAGGATTGCCTTTCAGAAGTTCATGCGCTAAAGAAGAATATTCCACTTGCTTTGCTAATTGTTCGATGATTTTTTTATACTTAATAGAAGGAGGAAGTTTTTGAGATGAGGTACGTGGATAGGAAATAAATCCTGCCGTGTACAATTCTTGTGCAATCGATAGGGTATCTTTTGGTGAAATGCCGAAACAGCGATAGGATTCTGTTTGCAACGTTGTTAAATCAAAAGGTGTTGGGGGAGCTTGCGTGAATTCTGTTTCTTTGATTTTTGACACGATGGCCGGTTTGCCTTTCGTTTTCTTGAGGATCTCATCCACTCTTTTCTTATCAAAGATCTTATCTTCCTTATGGTATGCAGTTGTTTCTTTTGTTTTTAATTCTATTTCCCAGAAAGGCTCTGGTTTGAATGCTTTGATTTCTTCTTCGCGATCAACCACTATTTTTAATGCAGGACCTTGTACACGACCAGCAGACATGACTTTAAAGGAACCTGCCGCTTTGATCGAGAGTGTTAATGCTCTGCTCATTGAGATGCCCCAAAAATAATCCATGAAATGACGTGTTTCTCCTGCTTTGATGTTTTCAAAATCCAAGTGAGGAGTAGCATTCTCATAGCTTTCTATGAGTTCGTCTTTTGTTAATGTGGAGAATTTCATGCGCTTGGCATCTTTTTGTTTTGCAATGAAACGGATGCAGTTAAATCCAATAACGGACCCTTCATCATCATAATCGCATGCAACAACGAAAGAATCTGCTTCTTTAGATATTTTTTTGAGAGCATCAAGGTATTTCTTTGAGAATTCAGATGCTTTCCTTACACTGTGCGCTTCGCGCCATTCGACATCAAACACGGGATAATTCCAACCGTTTTTTTCTTTTTCAGCCAAAGTGAAGAGATGACCAACAGCACATCCGACCAAAATTTTCTTTCCTTTATGCTCTAATTCATAGTAAGGAATTTTGTTGACATTCAATCTCTTTGCCTTTTTATCAGCGAGAGCTTCTGCTATTTTTTCTGCTGCGTTAGGCTTTTCTGCAATGATCAATTCATACTTCTCTTTGGCCATAGTTTTCAATCTCTATTTCATAACATATAAAAGTCTTTTGGATCAGATATCTTTAAGAATTTACCAGTATTTTCTTTTTTATGGATTTGAAAGGAAAAATCGTTGTGATCACTGGAGCAAGCAGAGGTATTGGAAAAGCTTTAGCTCAGAGATTTGCACGTGAAGGATCTAACCTTGTGCTTTGTGCTCGAACGAAAAATCATTTGGAACAAACAAAAAAAGAATGTGAGAAGTATAATGTAAGATGTATTCCCGTTGTTGCTGATGTTATTAAGAAAGAAGATGTGAAAAAAGTGGTACAAACCGCACTAAAAACATTTGGAAAGATCGATCTTTTAATAAATAATGCTGGATTTGCAGTTTACAAACCACTCATTGAAACTAGCGAAGAAGAACTTGACAAAACGTTGGATGTTAATGTAAGAGGACCGTTTCTTTTTAGCAAAGAAGTTCTTCCTATCATGGAAAAACAGAAAGAGGGTGTTATTATAACTGTAAGCTCCAGTTCTGGAAAAAGAGGTATGGAAGGATTAACAGTCTATTGCGCTTCCAAGTTTGCAGTTGAAGGGTTTACTCAAAGTCTTGCTCAAGAAGTGCATTATGCAAAAGTTTGTACTGTCTGTCCTGGGCCTGTGAATACTCCGATGTATAGAGACAACTCTCCTGGGGAAGATTATAGCAAGATTGACCAACCAGAAGATATTGCAGAACGTGTGATGAAGATTATTCAAAAAGGCATTGAGAACGGCGCTTCGTATAATGTGTGGAGTTAGATTTCAATAATTTTTCCTTTCTTTCCTACATTTAACACGCGTGTCTTCCCAATTTTTTCTTCTATGCCCTCGGCTTCATGTACGTGACCACAAATCAAGATATCTGGCTGGAATTCTTTGATTGCCCTTGTTAGCCCTTTGCTTCCCTTCACAAAGTGAGAAAATTTTTCCATCATCGAGTCTGCAGGATGAATGTGCGTCACCATAATTTTCTTTGGTGCATCTTTTATTCTTTCAAATCCTTTCTTTAATGTTTCAAAGAGCTCATCATCTGTCAATTGCGTTAATCCAACATCAGCTCCACCGCATCCAAAGATGCCCACGTCCTTGTACCTGACTGCGTAGCCATGAAGATTGGTGATATTATACATTTCAGCCAAGAAATCTGTTGTAGCAATCGTTTCGTGATTACCTGGCACCATAAAAACACGTTTCTTTTTTTCTACAAAGGGGCCTATGATTCCTTGAATTCGATCTTCTTCAACAATATCTCCATTCAAAATAACTAAGGAAACATTTTCTTTGTCTGCTTGTTCTGCTAATTTCTTTGCAAGAGAAGTATCACTATGGAAATCACCAGCTGCAAGAATCTTGAGTTTTGACATTTTAAGAGATAAAGATCTTATGATTATAAGGCTTTCTCAGGCATGCTCAATGAAGCAATCAAAGCGCATACTGAAGAAATAAACATGATTGTTAATAATGTATGAAATCCAAAATATTTTACAACTAATCCGCCGCTAATACTTGCTGCGGCTGTGACGATGTACCACATTGCTTCCCACTCACTCCATACTGATACTCTTTTTCCTTTTTCCATTTTCTTAGAATACAATGCGCTAAGTGCTGGAGATCGCACAGCAATGCTGATTCCTAAGAGTGCTTGGACAATAAAGAGATGATATACATTTGTGACAAAGATATATCCTAAAAATCCAAGCGCTGAGAAAAAATATCCTAGGATAATTAGTTTCTTCAGATGTTTTTGATGATCTTCCCACCGGCCTAGAATAAAAACTAAAATTCCTGTTGCCATCATGAATGCTGCTGTTGACCCTGTTGTTACTAAAATTCCTCCGCCCACTTCCTCAACATAGATTGCATAGATAGGAGACAGCATACCAAATGCCAAAATAATAAATGCTTGAGAAATGAGAATGAATCTTTGAATACTATTCATTTTTTACTTTTTGTTCCTTTTTCACGTTTGGCTTCGATCATCTTGAATCCTGTATACTTATGTAATACTGTTGGAATTTTTATGGAACCGTCTTTTTGTTGGAAATTTTCGATAATGGCTACAAGAATCCTTGGTGTTGCTACAGCTGTTGAATTTAACATATGAACAAATCCACGTTCTTCGCCTTTTTGATAGCGAATATTTAATTTTCTTGCTTGATAGTCCAAACAATTCGAACATGAGCCCATTTCTCTATATGCCTTTTGCGCAGGCATCCATGCTTCGATGTCATACTTCTTTGCTGCAGTATCATTGAGCTCTCCCGAAGCAATGTTGACAATTCTATATGGAATCTCAAGACCATCTATAATCTCTTCTGTATTCTTGATCAGCTCTTCATGAATCTTCCAGGAATCTTTAGGATGGCAGATGACAAATTGCTCTACTTTTCTAAATTCATGAACACGGAAGATTCCTTTCATATCTTTGCCATGCGCGCCAGCTTCACGTCTGAAACATTCTGAGAAGGCTACATATTTCATGGGCAATGCTTCCAATGTTTCATCTGAATGCAATGCTGCTACTGCATGTTCTGCTGTTGCAATCAGAAAAAGATTTTCTTTTTGATCATGATACAATGTTTCTTCAAAATCTTGTAATTCTGCTGCGCCTTCAATGGCTTCTTTTTTTAATAAGTCCGGCGTTCTTAGAAAGGTATATCCTTTCTTTCTCAAGTGATCAATCGCATATTTGATGACTGCGAGTTCTAATTCTGCAAGTTCATTCTTCAAGTAATAGAATCTTGCCCCAGAAACTTTAGCTGCTCGTTCAAGATCTACCAGATCTAATTTTGTTATAATATCAACGTGTGATTTTACTTCAAATGAGGACTTTGCAATTGTTCCTTGTTTTTTTATTATTTTATTAAAGGATTCGTCTTTTCCTACTGGCACGGATGCATCTAAGATATTAGGTATTTTACGGAGTTTTTCATCCATACCCTTTTCCAAAAGGGTTGTTTCCTGCTCTTTTTTTGCTATCTTTTCAGGAATGGCCTTTACCTCATTGAGTACTTTAGAAGCATCTTTTTTTTCTTTTTTTAACTTATTAATCTGCTCAGAAAGAGTATTGCGCGAATGACGTAAGTTATCAATTTCCAGCTTTATTTTTTTCCATTCTTGATACTCTTCAAGGAGCTCATCAACCATCCAAATACGATCAGACTTGAAACGCTTCTTCAAATCTTCTTTTACAATGTCGGGATGTGCAGTCACAAATTTGATATCGAGCATATGTCTTATGTTGATAGAGTTTATTTAAAGGTTTTGTGTGTGCAAAATGTTTGAGCAAAAGTGAGGAACTATGCGGCAAATGCTCATATATTGTGCAATATATATGTAGTAAGGCAAAGGTTTAAATATAAGTTACCAGTTACACACTGCTATGCAAACGGGGGGAACCGAATGAAGAAAAAAGAGAAAGAAATTTTCGAAGTTTTCTTTCGTAAAAAACCTGCGATGATGCTTGTTGCATTGCGTAATGGTAATAAAAATCGATATGGTAGCGTTCTTGCCAAAGAAGTTGATTGCACCTATTCTCATGCTGTGAAGATCTTACAGGAAATGCAAAGCGCCAATCTTGTTGATTTTGAAAAGAGCGGTCGCATCAAGACTGTTAAGCTTACCGAGAACGGACACCGTATTGCAGAACATATTGAAAAGATAAGAGACTTATTATAGTTATGACCTGGTATAATCCTCGTACGTGGTTTGGTCCTTCAGCAGAAGAACTTTCTCCTATTACTCTTTATTGCGCTAATCCTCAATGTGAAAACCCGGTTATTCATGATTCACGAATAGCCTATAGTGAAGAAGAACGAGAGATTTATCATCCTGGCGAGTGTCAGCTTTATGCCCTTGCACATAAATGTTGGCAAGCCCCAAGCATCATGATGGGAAATTTTGAGATGATTGATAGAAATAAGGCCTTGCGTTTGGCTCATCGTGGCCAAATAAAAACAACGCAAGGATTAGAAGCAAAATTATAAGAGTATCCAAACTTATTTAAAATCATCTTCTCTGCCATTCTCTATGGTGTCTTTTGGTTTTGGGAATATTGTTGGCTTGCTTGGATTATTGAGCCTTATCCCATTAATTCTTCTGTATTTGATTCGGCCCAAGGCTAAAGAAATTGATGTTCCTTCTTTGATGTTCTTTCAGAAAGACTTGAAGAGAAAACAAGAACGTGCGTTCTTTCAACGCTTACGCAAAGATTGGCTCTTTCTTTTACAATTATTGGGATTACTTGCCTTAAGTTTATTTTTTGCACAACCTTACCTTGTCCTTGATAAAGGAATATCCTTAGATGAATCTGTTATCGTTTTAGATGCAAGTGCAAGCACTGGTGTTGGCAATGTGTTTGAACGCGTGATTGATGAAGCGCGCAGTGTTGTTGGTAAGAAGAATACTCTTATCATGGTTGGAGCAGCACCTTATGTTGCTCTTCAGAATACAGACAAGAAAACCACACTTAATTTCTTCGATGATTTAGAAGTTGGAGCTGTTGCTTCATCCTTAGGACAGGCATTAACTTTAGCAGGCCAATATGCTGTAGGAGCGCAGCCAGAAATCTTTGTCATTAGTGACTTCATGGATACCGGAACTATTTCTTTTGACAGCGCGCGGGAAATATTAATCAGCCGCGGTGTTAGAGTGCATCTTCTTGATGTAGGAGAAGAAAAAACTTATAGTAATATAGGAATTATTCAAGTAAAACCACGTGCAGATATCAGTGAGATGGTCGTCAAGAACTTTCAAACTGCTCCACAACAAATTACTGTAGATGTTAATGGGCAAATAAAAAATCTTAATCTAGAAGGATTAGGCACTCAAATTATTTCTTTTGCAAGCAAGCCAGGATTACATACTGTAAAACTTAATGTGAATGATGATCTTGCCCTTGATAATATTGCATACGTCAGCATTCCTTCTTCGAAAAAAGTACGCGTGTTACTTTTATCAGATAATCCTTCACGTTATTTGAAAGCGGCATTGACATCAACCAGCGATATTGAACTTGATATAACGGCATCATTGCCATCAGAACGATACGATGTTTATATTTTACAAGGACTAGAAACGTTAAGTCAACCTGAAGTCCAAGCTTTGGAACAGCGTGCGCGTGAAGGCGCTAGCGTTGTCATTTATGCTCAGCAAGATATGCAATCTTTAAATTATGGGAATCTTTTGCCTGTTAATTTAGGAGAAAAGATAGGTTATGCACAGATTGAAGAGGTACAAGCGAATAAGTTTACACAGGGTGTGGAATTTGGAGGGGTGCAGCAACATTTTGTCACACGCAATGAACAAGGCATTACGTTGTTACGCGGATTAAATTCTTCGTTGTTAACACTTTATACTCTTGATGAAGGGAAGGTTGTGTATTATGGCATCATGGAAAGCGCAAGTGATTTTGCCTTGAATCCAGGATATCCTATCTTTTGGGTGAATTTTGTTCGTTATTTAGGAAATGCGCGCACGATTACTGATGTGAACAGGCAAGGCGGAAGCTTGTTAACATATCCTGAAAAAGTTACGATTACTACTCCTTCACAGTCTGTGTATACAAACATGCTGTATCTGCATGAACCTGGAGTGTATACAATTGGAGAAGATCAGATTGTTGTCAATCTTGCTTCTGAGAAAGAATCACAATTACTCTCTGCTACTGCGGCAGAACGAGAGCAGCGTATTGCTCAACAGCCTGAAGGCATACGACAACATCTTGGAACATTTTTGTTATGGGCTGCCATTGCCTTGGTCTTTTTGGAATTGTTGTTAACGAAAGGAAGAGGTGAACTATAATGTTGACGTGGCTGAGCGCCTATGTAGAACGACCTGAAGTGCTTCTGATCGTTATTCCTCTTCTTGTCCTCTCTTTGATTATTATTACCAAGGACTTTGGGAAAAGAGACCGTGAAACGTACCAACAACGTAGAAGAATGAAGATCTTTTTGTTCATTACGCGGGGCTTGATTTTTGCCTTGTTGATTATTGCATTGGCATCGCCGTATACCTTTTATCAGAAGTTTATGAAAGGCGAACCGGCAGTTGTCTTCTTGGTTGATAATTCTAGTTCGTATAGCATTTTTGAGAAAGGAAGAGGACAATATATCTATGATGCATTGAAACAACATGTTGATATTGAATTGCGTGAGTTTGGAGATATGCAAAAAACTGCTTTGGGAGATGAATTACAGAATTCATTGCGAAAAGGGAAGAGCGTTCTTGTGTTAAGTGATGGTCAAGTAACGCATGGGGTGAGCTTAGGTGATGTTGCCCTTCAGGCAAAAGAATTGAATACCACTATCAATGTGATTAAAACTCAACAAGTAAGAGAAGATTACGTCGTATTTATTGATGGGCCTTCAAAGATTAGCAGTGGGGTTGAAACTGAATTCACCATTCATGTTGATGGAAATCCTTTCAAAGAACACGTTGTGAGCATTACTATTGATGGCCAGGAAAAATTTGAGAAACGACTTGAGGAAGAAGTCAGTTTTACCAAAAAATTTGATGATGGTTATCATACTATTGAAGCTGAATTAATAGAAAGCGATATGTTTGATCAGAATGATAAATACTACAAAAGCATTAAAGTTATTGATGAACCTGTCGTTGCTTTTATGACTTTAGAACCAAGTCCGTTAACTGCACTTTTTCGAGGAGTATACAAAACCAGAGAGATGAGTGTTCTCGATTCTTTACAAGAGGATTATGCTGTTATCTTAAATGATATTCCTTTTGATGTTGTTCAAAGCGATGTAGATACTTTAAAACAATTTGTTAGCGATGGGAATGGCCTTGTTGTCTTTGGTGGACTCAACTCTTTTGAGCGTGGCAGTTATCAAGAAACTCCCTTAGAAGATATTTTACCTGTTGTTATTGCCAGTGCCGGTAAACAAGCAGGCGGATCAAGCGTGATTATGCTTGTAGATATTTCACAAAGTTTTGAAAATGATATTGGCATCTCAAAGGCTTTAGCAGTCAGTATTTTAGGGGGGATGAGACCTGAAGATCATGTTGGAGTTATTGCATTCGATACCGCGGCCTATGTTGTTTCAGATTTAGAACCACTATTCAAAAAAGATCTTGGTATTTTAAATGATAAGATTGCATCATTAACGCCAGCAATTGCAGGACAAACATTAGCGACTGGAGGCATCACAGAAGCTTTAGATTTGTTGCGCAAAGGGCCTGGAGGAAAGAATATTATTTTTATTTCTGATGGTCAGATTCAAAAACGTGATGAATTCTTATCTGCTGCACAGTACGCTGGAAGTCAAGGTGTTACAATTTACACTATTGGCGTTGGCGAAGAAACAAATGAGAATAATATGAAACAAGTAGCGGAGATGACTGGCGGCCAGTACTTTCCTGTAACACAAAGGAATAAACTTAAAATTTTATTTGGTGCAGGACAAGATGAACAACAAACAGAGGGGTATGGCGTTATCCTTAGAGATCGACAACATTTCATAACGAAAGACCTTACTATAGACGCAAGCGTCCATGGTTTTAATGAAGGTGTTCCTAAAGCTAGCGCACAATTATTAGCAATCACTCATCAAGGAGATCCGTTAATGGTCGCATGGAGATATGGTTTAGGAAGAGTTGTTACTATTTTAACAGATGACGGCACAGTTTTTGCTCCAAGTCTTTTAGAGAAACGAAATTCAAAACTTCTTCTACGTGCTTTGAGTTGGGCTGTTGGTGATCCAGAACGCAAGAGCAATACCTTCATCACTATTCCTGACGGGCGTGTTGGAGAAAAAATTGAAGTTACTTACAAAGGAGATCAACCTCCCCAAGGAACCATCTCTTTTACAAAGGCAGAAGACGGAGCCTATCATGGATATTTAGATGCAAAGACTTCTGGATTTCATCAATTCTGGCAAGCAACCTATGCTGTCAATGAACCTTTAGAGTACGAACATATCGGATTTAACCCAGGATTAGAACAACTTTCACAACAAACAGGCGGAAAAGTTTTTGATGGGCAGAATATTCAAGATATGATTACGACTTTGCAATCTCAATCCAAAGAAGTCATTTTAGAGAAATGGCAGTATCAGCAACCTTTTGTTCTTCTTGCCTTGCTCATTTTCTTATTAGAAATCTGTGTGCGAAGAATGCTCTATTTTAAAGGAAAATAATACGCACGATTATGAGTTTATACGGCAAAAGCCCCTAACCAAAGATATTTAAATCTCCCCTGCTAGTGACGGTTCATGGGTTTTATTCAAAATTGGATCGACAGGAAAAGACGCAGAGAATTAGAACAGATCAACCGGGAGATTGAAGAATTAAAGCGGAAAGGGCCTGATTTTAGCCACCATACACAAGAACGCATTAAACAATCACCAACAAAGATGGTTACTTCATCAGGAACTGATAGCTCAAAGGGGCCTTGGATTATCGGATGTATAATTATCTTACTAGGTCTTGTTCTTTATGGATGGATTACTATTACTAGCTTGCAAAGTGAACTTGATAACCAAGAAGAAGAGACATTACAGCTACGTGATGAGCTTGATCTTGCACTGCTTCATTTGAATACTACGGCAAAAGAATTAGACATTAAAGAAAGTGTTAAAGCGAATTTGAGCGGACAGTATAAAGATTTGCAAGACCAGTTCAGAGTTTTAGAACAATCGATGCGTGCATTAAATAAATCATTTATTGATATGGGCGATGAACTTAACGACACTCAACAAGAACTGCTAGAAAAAGAAGGGTATATTGATGATCTTGTTGATTGCATTGACAATAATAGTATCACTGACAAGGAAGATTGTATCTAACTATGAGTTCCGTTCGCTCTGCACTTCGTCAAGTTAAACGGCAATTACTTTTGAATAGAATTTTCAATGTATTTTTAAACGCAGCTCTTCTTTCTACTATTTGTGCAGTTATCTTAGCATTTGTGAAAGTTTCTTGGTATTTTGCTCTTATTCCAGGGATATTGTACTTCATCCCTGCAACTATAAAGAATGTCAAACAAATAAAATTACGCGAAGCAGAGGAAAAGATCCCAGAATTGCAATGGCAATTGAGAACAACAGAAGATACCCTTGGAAAAGAAAATGAAGTGATTGAAAGCTTGCATTATCGCGTTATGCAAATATTGACGCGGCTAAAAACATCTTATCTTGTTGATGGAAAAATATTAGGATATAAAGCCGGCGCTGTTGTGGCATTGCTTGGTCTTTTCCTTCTTTTTTCTACTCAAAGCTTTTTGACTGATATGATCAGCCCGAATGGTTTAACAGGCTTATTTGCAAAGGATCCTGGAGACCTCGCATTCAATGATGTGAATGGCTCTTCTTTGAAAAGCAAATATGGTGATCGAGACATCTATGGAGAGAAAGATCTTGCAGAATTAGGCAATGAGGCCTTGGATTTAGAATTGAAGAGACAAAATAATGATTTAAATTATGATGATGTTAACGATCCACAGAATAGACAGTTCACTTCCAAAGGAAGCCTTGGCGATATTGGTGCAAGCGCTGATGCATCGTACGAAGAAGAGATTGATGAAGAACATCAACAGCTTGTAAAGAATTATTTTGAAAAGTTAGCAGAGGATTAAAGATGATTCGTTTGAATGAGATCAAAAAACAATTTGATGATATTTTCACACACGCTGGAGAAGTTGTTATTGGACAGGATGAAGTGCTCAAACAAGTCGTCATTGCTTTGTTATGCGATGCGAATGTGTTGTTAGAAGGTTATCCTGGATTGGCTAAAACTCTTAGCGTACGAACACTTTCACAGCTCATGGATTTGAAATTTTCTCGTATTCAGGGAACACCTGACCTTATGCCCTCTGATATTACTGGAACTTATATCATTGAAGAGAGCGCTGGAAAAAAGATCTTCAAGTTCCAAGAAGGGCCTATTTTTGCCAATATGGTGTTAATGGATGAAATTAACAGAGCCACACCTAAAACACAATCTGCTTTATTAGAAGCCATGCAAGAAAAACAAGTCACTGTTGGCAATAAAACTTTCAAATTAGAACGACCATTTTTCGTGTTGGCTACTCAAAATCCTATTGAACAGACAGGAACGTTTAATTTGCCTGAAGCACAAAGCGATCGTTTCTTGCTGAAGGTTAAGGTGGATTATCCTTCACCTCAAGAAGAGCTGGAGATTGTCAACCGATATACAGAAATGATGAATGATATTTCCTTGAAACCTCTTGTCAGCAAAGATGCCTTATTACAGTTACAGGGATTAGTACGAAAAGTTCCTGTTGCAAATGACATTAAATCTTATATTATTGACTTGATTACAAAAACACGACAGCGCAAGGAACTTATTGAGTATGGCGCTAGTCCTCGTGCCAGCATTGGATTGACATTAGCTGCCAAAGCACGTGCTTTACTTGAGGGGCGTGATTATGTTAACAAGGAAGATGTGAGAACAATGGCATATCCTGTCTTGCGACATCGTATTATTATTAACTTTGAAGCTGAGAGAAATAATTTCAGTGAGGATGATGTCATCAAATATCTCTTGAAGTAACATGCTTGAACCTGACTTTCTCAAACACCTGAACAGATTACATTTAATCATCCAAAAGAAGATTGCTTCTAATTATGGCGGAGAGCGACAAAGTCCTTTTGTTGGCAAAGGCAGCATGTTTCGTGACCATAGAATCTATTCTCCCGGAGATGATATTCGTTCCATTGACTGGAGAGTATATGCCCGCACAGATAAATTACATGTGAAACAATATGAGGAAGATAGAAGTTTAACCGTCCACGTTATTTTAGATTACTCTGCAAGTATGAACTTTGGTGAACAGATCAAGAAGTATGAATATGCATCTATGCTCGGGATTGGGTTTGCTTATATTGCTTGGAGGAATAATGAACGTTTTGAGTTAAGCACTTTTTCTGACACTTTACACTTCTTTAAATCACATCAAGGAAGAAAACAAATGGTTCAGATCTTAGATTATTTGCGTGATAAAAAACCAGAAGGTAAAAGCAAATTCAAAGAATCTTTGTTTAACTATGCAAAAAGCATTGGTTCTCGCAGCTTGATTGTCGTCATCAGTGATTTTTTGTATGACATTGATGAAATTAAGGAAGTTCTTTACAGATTCAAAGATGCCGAGATTATCTTAGTTCAAGTTCTTGATGAAATGGAAACTGAATTAAAATTGAAGGGAGAATTTGAATTGAAAGATGTTGAAACTGAAGGCGTGATGAAGACTTTCATTAGTGATAAAATCAGAAAAAAATACCTGGAAGACTTGGAAGAACATAAACGAAAGATCAAATGGCTAGCTGACAGCGTCGGAGCAAAGTTCTACAGCTTTAACACAGGCGCCCCTATTTTTGATTCTATGTATGAAGTCTTACGCAAGTAGTGTAATAATCCTTCAATATGTGTTAATGTTGTATGTTTGAATAAGAATTCGCGAAATACCTTATCAATTTTAATTCCTTTCCTTTGAAGATGATGACGGAGTGTCGCATACACCTTTTTTCCTTCAGGATCTAAGTCTGTGAGGATAATGACCTCCTTTTCATTAATTTTCTCAAGAATTTTATATGTAGGCATCTTTGATACCATGAGAATATTTTTCATTCCTAGCTCTTCCAATGCTGCTTTGTCTTTTTGGCCTTCTACAAGAATGCATTTATCAGACTGTTGAAGTTTGGAAATCCATTCCTCGAGAGTGCGCATGTTATAATTGTTTAGCGAGAGCTTTTACTTTAGCAACGCCAATATTTTTGATCAGATTAAATAATCTTGGTCCAAGCTCTTTGTTCAATAAGAGAAGGTATGAAGATTTGAATAATTCAGATCTTGGAATGTTTCTTTTTTCTGATACCTGTTTGAATGTCTTTTCAAGCATCTCTTCTTCCATACTTTCTGTGATAAGATCTACAAATTCCTTGAGTGCTGCTTTATGTTCTTTAGACATTTTTTTGGCAGATTCCTGTACACTCTCTTGCACCTTAAAGAGGAACTGTTCTGGTGCATAATTCATAAGCCAATTCTTTGCACATGATATACGAGTACGCAGTCTTTGCTCATCAAATTTTGTTTTTACATCTGCTTTAAAGAAATCATATGTTTTTAATTCATCCATTACATTGAGCTGAAGAACTGTTGTGATATGCCTAAAACCTGGTTGGAAAGGTAATTTTTTAGGAATTTCCACAGCACTATACTCATAGATTGATTTTTGCTGCTCTAAGATATTTTCTTGAGCAGGAGCCTCAGCTTCGAAGTATACACGTTCGAGACGGTCGAAAGCATCATACAATGTAATCACGTCGCCATCAAAAGAAATCTCAAATGCTTTTGAAGGAATGGTGCGCACAAAGAGATATTTAATCACGCAGGGCTCATATATAGATTTCATTTCTTTCAGATCTATTGTATTTCCTTTCGAACTCGACATTTTGCCGCCTGTGCCTTTGATGGAAATGAATTCATACATAATATGATAAGGTGGCTCGAAGTCATAGAATTTGACGATCTCATTCGCAGTCGTGTTACTTCCGCCGTGCGAAGAATGTTCTTTGCCTGAAGGCTCGAAACGCACTTTCTCAAAAGCCCAACGCATGGGCCAATCGACACGCCATTGAAGTTTTGCGTTACCTTTCTTACGCATATCAAATGAGTTCTTGAATCCACAATTACACGTGTATGAAAGCGTGTAACTTTTATCGTACCCTATAATTTTTGTATCATCAGTGTTGCATTTCTCACAGAATATGCGCACTGGACTCCATTCCCCTTCAAGATCTTCTGCTCGCCATTCATCCAATACTTCTTTTATTTTATCTTGTTTCAAAAGAGCAGTTTTCATACCGTCGGCATATTCACATGCACGATATTTCTTTGATTGATATAAAAATGTTGGAAAAACACCCATTGAAGAAAGTTCTTTCTCAAGCACCTTCTCATTATGCTCAGCATAATTCTTATGGCAATCAAAAGGATCTGGAACATCAACTATAGGTTGACGTAAATATTTTTTAAGCTCTTCTTGTTTTGGAAAATTTGCAGGGATCTTTCGAAAGACATCATAATCATCCCAAGAATAAATAAACCGCACCTTTTTGCCTAACTTTTCTAATGCTTTTCCAACAAGATGGACCGTCATAATCTCGCGGAAATTACCCATGTGAACAACGCCGCTAGGTGTGATGCCTGCAGCAACAGTATATTCTGGAAGATTGCCTCGCGTTTCAATAACTTTCTTTGCAACATGATCTGGCCAGTGTTCTTTCTCAGCGTTTGCCTGTTCTATTTTCTTTGTTTTCTTCTCTTGTTTTTTTACCATTTTTGATGAGAAAAATGCGAGCCCGAAGGGATTTGAACCCTCGACCCCTTGGTTAAGAGCCAAGTGCTCTAGCCAGACTGAGCTACGGGCCCATTAAAGATGGTGTAAAGAACGAGGTTTAAAAACGTGTCGCTATGACTTGAACAGAAGCCTTTTAAGTTGTTACCAAATCTTCATGTTATGAATATACGTAAAGGAATTCTTTTTGTTCTTATCTCTACTTTAATGTTTGGAAGTTATGGCGTTTGGTCGAAACTTATTGGAGATTCTTTTGGTATATTTTATCAAAGTTGGAGTAGAGCATTAATCATTGCTTTGCTTTTATTTCCTTTTCTTCTTTGGAAAAAACTTATAGTGCCTATTTCTAAAAAAGATCTTACATGGTTCATTGTTTTTTTATTTTTTACATCACTTACACAAGCCCCTATTTTTTATGCATTTAATCATATGGACATTGGGTCGGCAACATTACTTTTCTTTGTCAGCATGTTGTTGACGATGTATATCGTAGGCATACTCTTTTTAGAAGAAAAACTCACAAAGATCAAAATTCTTTGTTTTGTACTTGCCGGGATAGGATTATATATTATCTTCTCTTTTTCATTAGTATTATTTTCTCTTTTAGCTGCAGGTTTAGCAATAATTAATGGAGTTGCAAGTGGAGGAGAAGTTTCTTCATCTAAAAGATTATCTCGACATTATTCTACACTTTACCTTAGCTGGTGGAGCTGGGTTATTATCATTTTAACTAATGCCCCTCTATCTTTTTTCTTAGGAGAAGTCCAACATCTTCCTTCTTTTGATATAGTGTGGCTGTATCAATGGGGATATGTTTTTGTTAGTATTTTTGGATTCTGGCTTATCCTTGAGGGAGTAAAATATCTTGAGGCGAGCATTGCTGGATTGCTTGGACTTCTTGAAGTCGTGTTTAGCATCACACTTGGAATACTCCTTTTTAATGAAGAATTAACGGTTAAGATCATCATCGGTGCTTCTTTTATTATTTGCGCGGCCGCATTGCCCCATATTATTGATCTTTGGTCAACATACAAACATTCCTCATAGTAAATTATATAAAGGATGCTCTGTCTTCTTCTTTTATGCAATTACGTGTGCAAAAGAAGCCTAAGAATCCTATCATCATCGAGGGATTTCCCGGTTTTGGATTGGTAGGAACTATTGCTACAGAATTCTTGATCAAACATCTTGACGCTGAACCGATTGGACTTATTCGCCTTGATGAAGTTCCTCCCGTGATCGCTGTACATAAAGGAGAACCTGTTGAACCTTTGGGAATTTTCTATGCAAAGAAACAAAACATCGTTATCTTGCATGCATTAAGCAGTGTTCAAGGATATGAATGGGGACTTTCAGAATTATTAGGAAAACTTGCAAAAGATTTGAATGCGAAAGAGGTTATCAGTCTTGAGGGTGTAGGAAGTGAAGTTACCTCTTCTCAACCACGCGCATTTTTTATGGGAAAGAAGGAAAAACAATTAAAAATGACTGGAGCATCGGCTTTACAAGAAGGCATTATTATGGGAGTCACGGGAGCCTTGCTCTTACGAAAAGATCTTCCCCTTACCTGTTTCTTTGCCGAAACACATTCTGCTTTACCTGATTCTCGCGCAGCAGCGAAGCTTATCGAAATTCTTGACAAGTATTTAGGATTAAAAGTCGATTACAAACCTTTACTTGAAAAAGCAGAGAAATTTGAAGCAAAAATAAAAGGCTTATTACAGAAGGCGCAAGGTGCTACACAAATGGCTGAACAGAAAAAGCAAACCTATATCGGCTGAGATTATCTTTTTATCTTTATTATTGATTATGTTAGCTGGTTGTAGTAGTTCTGGATCTATTAATGACGTTGCAGAGCCGGTTGTTCGCAATGAAGAACTGAGTGCACCTTTGGGTGCTGCTACCGTTATCATTCATGATAAAACCATCGCTGTTGAACTTGCAGATACTCCGGAAGAACGGATTCAAGGATTAATGAATCGCGAGTCTTTATGCGCATCTTGCGGTATGTTATTTGTTTTTCAACAAGAAGGAACACATGGTTTTTGGATGAAGAATACCTCTATTCCTTTGGATCTTATTTTCATTAACAAAGAAGGCGTTATTGTTGATATTCTTGCAGCAGAACCTTGCAAAGAAATGAGTTGTCCTACTTATTCTTCTCAAAAACGAGCATTGTATGTTTTAGAAGTGAATAAAGGAATGAGCACACAACATGCATTTGCTGTTGGGCAGAAAGTAGCTCTTAATCTGAACTAATGTTCCTACAAATTATCTAAAGGGCTTTTTATTTTCTTTAATTGCTCTGTCGACACTTTAGTGTAACGTTGAGTCGTGCTCAAATCAGCATGTCCAAGCAATTCTTGAATATACCTAATATCTGTTCCTGCTTCCAACAGATGGGTAGCAAAGCTACTGCGCATAGCATGGGCAAAAACTCTTTTCCTGATGCCTGCTTTCTTGGCAGTATTGGTGACGATACGCTGCGCCATTCGCACGGAAAGATGATTTTTATGGCCTGGAAACACATAAGGCGATTCTTGTTTTCTTTTATCCAGATACTCCTGCAGATTTTTGATTAATGTTTCTGAGAGAATGATGTGGCGGTCTTTTCTTCCCTTCCCAGCAATCACACGCCCCATTTTTTCCTTAAGATCAAGATCATCAATTTTTATTCTTACGCATTCTGAAACACGCATCCCTGACGCATAAAGAAATTCCAATAACAGACGATGTTTCTTATTCTTGGCTGCTCCAAGCAATAGTTTCATTTCTTCTTTTGTCAACACTGTTGGCAATTTTTTTTCTATCTTAGGGGGCGTGATATCATCAAAGATCTTCTTCTTGAGCACATCTTCATAGAAAAAACGTAATGCAGAGATCGTAAGATTGACTGAAGTGGCCTTACTTTGCTTTTCAGCCATTAAGTATGCAAGATATGTTTTTACATCAAGCCCAGTTATAATCTCCGGTTCTTTTTTAATGAATAGTAAAAAATTTTTATTGTGAATGAGATATGCACTCAGTGTTGCTGATGTGTATCCTCTTATTTTTAATTCTGTTTCAAGAATTTTCAGATCAGTCATTCTTTATTGCAGTAACAACATTCTTTATAAACTCTGTTGTCCTTTTGTCTTTTCATGATAGAGGTGAAGAAACAGCAACTTCAATTTTTGAATATTTTGCGTCTTATTGTCAAAAGTCTTTTTTCGCAGTATAAATGGCGATTTATTGGTGTTCTTTTTGTTGCTGCATTGGCAGGAGGATTACAAACATTAACGCCTAAGATTCTTCAGCAGATTATCGATTTACTTCTGGCTGGAACAAAGACTTTATCGGAGTTCTGGTGGTTATTGCCCATCTATCTCTTTGTATATCTTGGAGCGGCGTATTTTGATTTCATATCGGGAAGGATTGTGTATTACCTAGCAATGAAAATTGAAGATTATTGGAGATTTCGAGCGTTGCACCACTACTTCCAATTGCCGTTATCCTGGCATGATCAGCATGAATCTGGAGAGATCGGATCTCGTATCGACAGGGCCGGATCAGCGATATTTTCTATTATTGCAGAACTCTTTGGCCACAACATTATTGTTTCTTTATTTACTCTTTTATTCATTCTCATTTTCACGTTTACGCAAGCGCCTCTTGTTGGTTTGATCTTTTTACTACCCTTGCCCTTGTATGGGCTTGTGACTTATGTTTTATCCATGAGAATTGCCAAAGGACAAGTAAAACTAAACAAATTAGCAGATCGTGCACAACGCACACTTTTTGATGCTACTGGAAATATACGCACAGTCAAATCTTTTGGAAAAGAACAGGAAGAAGTTGCCCTTTATGCAAGGCGATGGACTTCATATCATGACTCTGATTACGAAGTTGAACGCTTATGGTTGCGACAGTCTATTTTCCAAACGACCATTGAAGCGATTTCGCGTGTCTTGCTTCTCGCCTATTGTGTGTATTCTTTTGTTAAGGGAACATTGAGTGTGGGACAGATTGTGATGTTCTTAAGTTATCAACAGTTGTCTTTCTCACCTTTAGCCTTGCTTACATATATCTTCACACGCGTACGACGTTTGGTGAAACGAGCAAGTCAACTCTTCAAGATTGCAGCTGAACCGGATCCTATGGCGGATATTGAAGATGCAGTTACACTGCCTGTTCTGCGCGAGGGCATTACCTTTAATCATGTAACGTTCAGGTATCATGGAAAAGTGCACGCACTGAAAGATCTTACCTTCTCTCTGAACAAGGGAAAAACTGTTGCTCTTGTAGGGCGCAGTGGAGCTGGGAAGAGTACGATTGCAGTTTTAGCGCTGCGTTTCTATGATCCTGATGAAGGTGCTATTTTATGGGACGGTATTGACATTAAGAAAGCCACACGAAAGTCATTACGTGAAAGAATTTCTTATATCCCTCAAGATTCTGTCCTCTTTAACCGCAGTATTTATGACAATATTGCCTATGGCACGAAACATGCAACAAAGGAGAAGGTGATACGAGCTGCGAAGATGGCACATGCTCACGATTTTATTTTGAAAACACCCCAAGGATATGCGTCCGTTGTTGGAGAACGCGGCGTTAAATTGTCTGGAGGACAACGACAACGTATTGCCATTGCGCGGGCTTTACTTGCACAACCTAGTCTCCTTATCATGGATGAATCTACCAGTCATTTAGACAGTGAAACTGAAAGCGCGATCCAAGATTCTATTCGTTATCTTCATGGAAAAACTACGCAGCTTATTATTGCGCATCGATTATCAACGATCTTACATGCAGACCTAATTCTTGTTGTAGACCAAGGAAAGATTGTGGCTGCTGGAACACACCAACAACTGTTAAGGAACCCTATTTATAAGAAATTATACAATCTTCAGTTCAAGCGAGAGAAACCCTTATAAAGATTATAGTCCTTTTCTTCTTTTATGATATCAAAACAACAGACTGTTCAGCTGATTACGAAAGACATGACTATTGGAAATGTCTTTGAACAGTATCCTCAGAAAGCTGCGCAACTTGCAGAGGTCATGACTGCACATGGCTTGCATTGTGTTGGATGTCATGTCAATGTGTTTGAGACGATTGAACAAGGCATTTTAGGGCATGATATGGATACAAAACAATTAGATTCTTTATTGAAAGGCATGAATGAGGTATTAATGAGAAAAGAAGAACCCATTACTGGAGGCATACGATTAACTCCTGCTGCCGTTGAGAAGGTAAAGGAACTGCAAAAGAAAGAAAAGAAACACGATATGGGATTGCGTGTTGCTGTAGAAGCAGGCGGATGCGCAGGGTTTAGCTATGCTTTGTATTTTGATAAAGCCATGAAAGGCGATACTGTTATCAAACAAGCGGGAATCCAGGTTTATATTCAACCAGACGCAGCTCAGAAATTACAAGGAAGTGAAATTGATTACGTTGATGGATTACAAGGCGCTGGCTTTAAATTCAATAACCCTAATGCGAAGAAAGCATGCGGATGCGGACATTCTGCTGGATTTTAAAGAGAATATTGCAATAAGAGGTGTTGCCTTTTCATACTTTTAATATATGAATTGACTTCTGCTGTTGATATCTCCTCTGGAAATTTTGTTTTTAACATTTTAAGTATTTTAACTCTTAGTCTATACGTATTTGCATGCTTCATATGCGCACATGTTCCTTGCATACTCTCATACACTTGGTCGTATGTTAGATCTTTATCTGCATATTTCTGATAAAGTTTGTGTACTCTCCTTTGCACATTTCTTCTGTTAAATCTCTTTAGTAATTTATAATGATAAAATATTTTTATGCCTAGAAATGCTATAGGTTTTCCTAGGGATATGATTTTAGATTTTCCAGCGTGCAATTCTATCTTTAGTCTTTCTTTCAGGAAAATATTAATCCTTTCTTTCCATTCTTGCAATTGACTTCTTGAAGAATGAAGAACAGTGAAATCATCAACGTATCGTATGTAATATTTTGCTCTTAGTTCATGCTTGATGAATTGGTCCAATTCATTTAAGTAGATATTCGCAAAAAATTGAGAGGTAAGATTTCCCAAAGGCATACCTGTCTTGACATTGCCCCCCCCCCTTCGTAATTCGAAAGAATTTTTCTTACAAGCCAAATTGTTTTATAGCATCGTATTTTCTTTTTTAGGATTTCAAGAAGGATGTGGTGATTGACTGTTTCGAAATAGTGCCTGATATCGGCCTTTAGACAATAACCTTTCACTTGATTGTTGGTAAACCAACCATTTATTTTACCATTTCTTGAGATTTTTCTTTTGAATTGGTCATATCGTTTGAGTGCTGCCAGTGTTCCCTTTCCTTTTCTGTTTGCATAAGAATCATAGATGAATGATTTTTCGTAGATTGGTTCTAGGACTTGACAGAGGGCATGATGGACAACCCTATCCCGAAAGTCTGATTTGCTGATTTTTCTTGTCTTTGGATCTCTGATAACGAATGTCTTGAGGGGTTTTGGTCGGTATGCGTGAAACAAGAGTTCCGTTCTTAGAGAAGAAATGTTTTCTTCAAGGTTTTGTTCAAATTCTTTTACATACTCTTTTTTTGTTTTTCCTTTTCTAGCATTTCTATATGCTCTGTATAAATTTTCTTCTGAAATTATTTCTTGGTAAAGATTTTTGTATGTTTTCATATGGTCTGTCTTAGTTTCTAGGGCTATTCCAAAAGCATAACCGTTGTTGTTGCCATGGTTGTTACCATTGACATTCAACCTGTGATCGTCATTCCAATTGGAATTAAGAGCCGAGGGCAGTTATGTAGCTCGTTCATTATATGTAAACCACCACCATTTCATTGTTCAGAACATGCTTACTAAATGTTATGGTTGTATTATATGGCATTGCTGCACTATGAACGAACATGTAGCCCTAGCAGAGCTAGCAGATTACTAACCCCTCTAAGACAGTATAAAGAAAAAAAAGAATTGCTTAAAAATTTTGCGACTGGCTATGCCAGTTGTTTACGGACGTACCCCAAAAGCACAACCGCCGTCGTCGCTGCTGCCATGGACGTAACCACTGACACTCAACCTGCGACCGTCACTCCAATAGGAATAAAGAGCCGAGACTCTCGTGGTTGGTTCATCAGTTGATCTGAGACTCCACAGATAAGGTTTCTTTCCATGTTTATCGGCTATTTCTGCTAACTGTTCTGCACCTTCTTGTCCGACAAGCGCTTGAACATACACATTCTTTGCTAATTCTAAAGACGACATAGATTCTGTTTTGAAGCCGAAGGGAACAAAACGAACTGTAGGATCATTGGATTCTAGCTTTTTGACAAGATCTGATTGTTCCATGAAAGGCATGCCATTTCTGATGGCAGGATGATCTTGAATATAGGCTCCTTTGTTGGGAACATATAATGTTCCTGTAAAGCCCCATAACCAGTTGCTTTTCATGAATTTCTGTATTTCTGTGCTGTATTTGTCATCGGAATAGAAAGCAGCATGGACTAAAGAAACTGTTTGTGCTAAAGTGGGAGTTGTTAATCCTGCTTGTTCGATGGATGATTTAACATTGACATATGTATTGGGACCATACTGGGGATGGATGAAGGTTAATTCTTTACCTTGATGAGGAACTGTAAGCTCTGTACGTCCTTCTTTGACTTGTAATCCTTTATTTTGTATTGTGTTCATTGTTGATCTCCTTTTGATATTATGATTATGATGTTGTTATTAAGATTAAACTCCTATTTAAATCTTTCTATTTGTAACCATTTAATAGTAGTTATAACTTCTTAAGCTAAATGTTTATAAACTTAACCATAGTTAAGGTTTTCTATGTCCCACCGGTTATTGCTACACCCACAGGAAATTGAAGTCTTTTACATACTTCCTGCTTTGCGAAGGCAGCTAGTTATATTCATGAAAGAACGTGGTTTGAAACAAAGAGATATTGCCCGATTACTTGAGATTAATGAAGCTGCTATTAGTCAGTATCTTAGCGGCAAGCGAGGGCATCAGATTGATTTTGGAGGGAAGATTCTTGACGAGATTCAACACTCTGCGCAGCGCATTACTAACCAAGGAACATTCTTGATGGAAATGCAACGCTTGTTGAAAGTTATTCGCGAATCAAAAGTGCTTTGCCAGATTCACCGTCAATTTTCGACTGTCCCTAGTGAATGTGATCCATTTGCAACAGGATGCATTGAGAAGGAGGATTTAGTACATGTCACCGCAAAAAACTGATTTTGTCATGGATCGATCGAAGTATGATGAGGCAAATCCTGATAGATCGGTCTATGTTGCAAAGCCTGGATTGACACGAGAGCTCGTTATTGAAATTTCAAAACTAAAGAATGAACCTGATTGGATGCTGCAAAAAAGGTTACAGGCGTTTGCATACTTTGAGAAGACATCATTGCCAACATGGGGGCCAGACTTAGGAAAACTGGATTTAGACTCCATTACATACTTTGTAAAGCCTAACGCAAAGGAATCGACATCATGGGATGATGTGCCGGAGGAAATCAGGAGAACTGCTGAGAGAATTGGTATCCCTGAAGCCGAAAGAAATTCTTTAGGCGGAGCTGGTTATCAATATGATTCTAGTGTTGTTTATCACAACATCAAAAAAGATCTTGAAGAGAAAGGAGTGATCTTTGAAAATATGGATGTTGCTGTGCAGAAATATCCTGAGATGGTAAAAAAATATTTTATGACAAAATGCATTCCTATCAATGATCATAAGTTTATCATGTTACATGGAGCAGTATGGAGTGGTGGAACGTTTATTTACATTCCTCCTGGCGTTAAAGTTGATTTGCCGTTACAAGCTTATTTCAGAATGAATGCGCAAAGTGGCGGGCAATTTGAACATACATTGATTATTGCAGACAAGGGGAGCGAAGTGAATTACATTGAAGGATGCTCAGCACCACGGTTTGAGAGAAGTGCTTTGCATGCCGGATGTGTAGAATTGTTTGTACTTGAAGGAGCAAAGATTCGTTACATGAGCATTGAAAATTGGAGCAAGAACACTTATAATTTAAATACAAAAAGGGCGATTGTTGAAAAGAACGGACGTGTTGAATGGTTAAATGGCAATATGGGATCAGGCACAACGATGCTCTATCCGTGCAGCGTTCTTGTTGGTGAAGGAGCAAGTTCTGATAGTTTAGGTATTGCCTTTGCGGGCGCAGGACAGAACCAAGACACAGGATCAAAAGTCATTCATGCCGCGCCTTATACAAGTTCTGTTATTCGCGCCAAGAGTATTAGCAAAAGCGGAGGCGTGTCAACCTATCGCGGACTTGTTAAGGTTATTAAAAAAGCAAAACATACCAAAAGCAGCATTACTTGTGATGCGTTGCTTATTGATGCACAATCACTTTCTAATACCTATCCTTTTATGAAAATTGATACCAATAAAGTGGATATTGCGCATGAAGCCACTGTTGGAAAGATTGGAGAAGAAGAGATTTATTATCTCATGTCGAGAGGATTAACAAAAGAACAAGCAACACAGATGGTTGTGAATGGATTTATTGCACCTGTCATCAAAGGGTTGCCTTTAGAGTATGCAGTTGAGCTCAATAAACTTATTGAGTTAGAAATGGAAGGAAGTGTAGGATAGGTGACATATTTGTATGCTACCGAAAAATTTCGTTATGGACATTGAACATAAAGATATTGAAGCTATGCCTCTTTCTACAGCCTTTGTAACTTACAGAAAGGAATTAGAAAAGATGTTAGGAGATAAAGCAATAGATGTCAAGCATGGAATGTTCATGAGAATTCCTGCAGGAAAACATATTCTTGTTCCTTTACATGTGAATGTTCATCTCAGCACATCTGAAAGTGATATCTTAGTTATTATTGCAGAACCAGAGAGCAATATTACTCTTATTGATGCTGTTACAAGTGATTCTTTTACAGGAACACATTCAAAGGGAATATATCTCTTAGCACAAGAAAAGGCATTTGTTCATTACATTTCTGTACAGTGTGTTTCAGATACTATTGTTCATACAACGAATCGAAAAGCAACTGTTGAAAAAGATGCATGTGTGCAATGGACAGAGTGCCAGCTTGGAGGAAGTTCAGTTACTTCACATACTGTAACGTCATTGAGGGGCGAAGGAGCATCATTATTTCATCGCACGCTCTTCTTGGGAGAACACCAACGGAAACTTACTTTTAATACGCAAGCATTGCATGAGGCATCACATACGACAAGCAGATTGTTTATGAATGGTGCATTAGCTGATCGCGCCGATGCTACAGCACATGGATTAATTAAAATTAATAAAGACTGTGCTCATTGTGATGGATATCAAAAACAACATACCCTTTTACTCAGCGAAGAAGCAAAAATGGATCCTGTGCCTATGTTGGAAATTCACAATGATGATGTCAAATGCAGTCATGCAACAGCTATCACTGATGTTGATGAAGAACAGTTACACTATATGATGTCCCGAGGACTTGATCAACAGCAAGCGCGCAAACTTATTGTTGAAGGATTCTTCGAACCTATCTTACGAGAGATTAAAGACACCTCTGCAGAGAATATTCGAGAATATCTTGCTAAAAAGGTTGAGGAGATTGTATGTTAAAGACGAACATGTTGGATGCAGAACAGCTTCGAAAAGATTTTCCTCTCTTGCAAAGAGAAATTCATGGCAAATCTTTAGTGTATTTAGACAATGCTTCAACAACACAAAAACCTGTAGAAGTCCTTGAAAGCATGGAAAGGTACTATTCCTGGTATAATGCTAATATTCATCGTGGAGTGTATGTTCTGAGCGAGGAAGCCACTCTTGCTTACGAACAAGCTAGACAGAAAGTTGCTGATTTTATTCATGCTGATTATCATGAAATTATTTTTACCAAAGGAACAACAGAGTCTTTGAATTTACTAGCATATTCTTTAGGAAAGACGTTATGCGAAGGAGATGAGATTGTTTTAACTGAAATGGAACATCACAGCAATTTAGTTCCTTGGCAACAGATTGCATTAGAAAAGAAATGTATCTTGAAGTTTATTCCTGTCAATGCAGAAGGACGTGTCGATCTTAACGTTGCACGAAATATGATTACCAAGAAGACAAAGATTGTGAGCGTCACTCATGTCTCAAATGTTATGGGGACGATTGCTCCTTTGAAAGAATTAGAAGTATTGACGCATAAAAAAAATGCTTTATTCATTGTCGATGGCGCACAAGCTGTTGCTCATCTTTCTGTAGATGTTCGGGAGTTGAATTGTGATTTTTATGCTTTCTCTGGACACAAGATGTTTGGACCAACCGGTGTTGGAGTTTTGTATGGAAAAAAAGAACATTTAGAACACATGTCTCCTTTCTTGTATGGCGGGGATATGATTCGAGAAGTTCGTTATGAAACTTCAACATGGAACGATGTTCCTTGGAAATTTGAAGCTGGCACGCCAAATATTGCGGGCGTTATTGGATTAGGGATGGCTATTGACTATCTGATTATGATAGGAATTGATACTATTCGCCATCATGAAGAGATGTTAACAACTTATGCCTTAGAGCAGTTACAGAAAGTACGCAATATTACTCTTTATGGCCCTAAAAATACAACGATGCGGAGTGGAGTCATTTCCTTTACTCTTGAAGGCATTCATTCTCATGATATTGCAACTCTCCTTGATAGAGAAGGCATTTGTGTGCGAGGAGGACATCATTGTGCCATGCCTTTAATGAAGAAATTGGGCATTACAGGAAGCACCCGCGTGAGTTTTTCTATCTACAACACAAAAGATGATGTCGATAGATTAGTACAGGCGCTTGGACAAGCTCAGAAGGTGTTTCGCGTATGATTAACAGGCTACAGGTTGGCGAAGGGATCCTGACAGAAGAACAGGAGATTTATCGAGAGAATATTCTTGATCATTATAAACGCCCGCATAATACAGGAAAGTTACAACATTATACTTGCAGCAATCGCGAACTAAACCCTTTGTGCGGAGATGAACTTGAGATTTTTTTACATATTGATAACGGCCGAGTGAAAGAGATTACCTTTATCGGAAAGGGATGTGCTATTAGCCAGGCATCGATGTCTATGTTAACAGATGTTATTAAGGGAAAACTAGTACGAGAAATATTAACTATGACCAAAGACGATATTGTAAATATGCTTGGCATTCCTATTGGTGCTGTGCGTATGAAATGCGCTATGTTGAGTTTACAGACTGTTCATAAAAGCTTGAAGGGAGTCTCCCATGAGTAAATTAGAATTGCAAAATATTCATGTCAGTGTTGACGGAAAAGAAATTGTCAAGGGAATTTCTCTTACGTTAGACACTGGAAAAGTGTATGCGTTGATGGGACCTAATGGATCTGGCAAAAGCAGTCTAGCACATGCGCTCATGGGCCATCCTCAGTATGTCATCACCCAAGGAAAGATTTTGTTAGATGGCGAAGATATTACTCATCTTCCTACAGACAAAAAAGCAAAGAAAGGGTTGTTTTTGTCTTTTCAATATCCTGCAGAGATTAGCGGCGTTGCACTCTCTAACTTTTTGCGTGCGGCTTTGAATGCTGTGAGTGATAGGACATGGTCTGTCGTAGAATTTCATACTTTATTAAAAGAGAAAATGAAAGAGCTTGGCATGGACAGTGCATTCAGCAGACGAGCAGTGAATGAAGGATTTTCTGGAGGAGAAAAGAAGAAAACAGAAATCCTACAGATGAGTGTTTTACAACCAAGGTTCGCCATCCTCGACGAAACAGACTCCGGATTAGATGCTGATGCTTTGAGAATCGTTGCTGAAGGTATAAAAAAAATGAGAAACGTATCTCGTAGCATGTTGATCATTACACATTATTATCGCATGTTAGATTACATTACTCCCGATCATGTCTTTATTATGCATGAAGGAAAGATTGTTAAAGAAGGAGGAAAAGAGTTAGCATTACATATTGAAGAAAAAGGATATGATTTCCTTCCGAAGAAGGTGATGGCATGATTACGCGAGAGAAAGCTATTGAAGCATTGAAAACGTGCAAAGACCCTGAGCTTGATGTCGATGTTTGGACGTTAGGTCTTATTTATACTATTAAACTTGATAAAAATATTGTTAACATTACGATGACATTTACTTCGCCCATGTGCCCTTATGGGCCTTTATTGGTTGAACAGATAAAAGGAGCTGTGAAACGTGCAGGTGCAGTTGAAGTGAAGATTCAGATTACCTTTGATCCGATGTGGAAACCAAGTGAAGAAGTTAAAGAATTGTTAGGAATGAGCGAATAATATGGGAGACGTCTTAGACACTTGTCCTGAGTGTGGAACAAAATTACATCAAGGAGAACATCAGTTTAAAGATGGAAAATATGTAGTGAAATATTGTAAACGATGTGGGTTTCGACGTGAGAAACCGCTGTGAGATTTATTTACTCTCTTGGGCGTTTCATTCGCCATTCTTCGCCTAAAATGCTTCGAACTGTTGTTTGAGTTAGATCCATATTTGCTTGCTCTTGTTCATTTTCCGCAAGCTTTGCCTCGAGTTTTCTTCGTTCTTCTTCTCGAAGAGGAGTTTGACTAGAGAATATAACTGGCGTTGTTGTTGTTCCTTTTATTTTTATTTGGTAAGGATCTTCAGTTGCTCCTTCCCGTATAGGGTCTGAAATGTTAATATAATCAATAGAAAGTCTTTCTCCTGGAGTCGGTTTCCATGAGCCTAAAGATATACTTGTTAATCTTGCCATTGCTTCCACTTCGCGTTTGGCACTCAGATAATATGCTCTGTTGAACAAAGAGGGATTGTTTAGAATAACTTCAGATAAAAGACAAAGGTCATAGAGATCTTTGTTCAGTTTATATTTTGTTTTTTTAGTTACTGAACCATTCACTTCTTTTTGGAGATCTGCTTGCATAAGTGTTAAATTTTCACACCATTGTGGCAGATTAATTCCTATTAGACTTTCCCATTCAGCATTATCTGCAGATTGCAACAGCGCCTGATGGAGAGGTTCTTCTGCTTCGCCAGATTTCGTGAGCGCCTCTAATGACCTTCTCACACGCCTAATTTTATAAGGAATCATGTCTTCAATAAGCTTGACTTTTACTGTTTTTGATGAATTATATGGCAAAGACATCTCGCGTGCATTTTTAGCTTCGCGTATAGAGACATGACCTGTCAATTCAAGCATTTCCGGCGTGTATCGTGTAAAATGTGCGAAAAAAAGTTCTTCGGCATGCGCGTTTTGTCCCTTCATAATTTTTAATTCATTTTCATCTCGAGCTCGTTTTGGTTGTACTTGATATCCTGATTTCTTGAAATAACGAGCAGCTTCTACCCCTATCCCTTGTGAGAATATTTCATAGGCTCTATTTTTGACGTCTAAGATGTCTACGTCTGAAGTGGGCCTTAACAAAGGACGTTGATTAAATGCATAAAGCTGAATGGCCATTCCACCTACAACTACTGGGCGCTCTTCTGCTACAGGTGCTGACGCACTTAATTCAGCAACATACTCTAAGGTCTTTTGCACAATAGGCTCATAAGCATCGAAGTATACTTTTACCATGCTACTATTTGGATATTTTAACCATATATAAACCTTTCTTCTTATACGCACTTTAAAGTAGTAACAATAATGGCATGGATTACTAGTTTTAACCTTTGATTATTGCTTAAAAGATTTAGACCCTATTTTACCCCCTATAATAAGGAAAGATTTAAAATTAAAATGGAAACAAAAAATGTTTATGACACACACAACTATTGCGTATATTGAACCTGATCATTCACATCGCAGTTTTTATAGAGATGTTTTAAGACGAGAGGGTTTTTGTGTCGATAGCTTTGAGCATGCTGATCCAGCCTTAGAAGCACTTGTTCAAAAAGAGTATGATTTGGTCTTATTAGAAATTAAAGTTGCCCCAGGTTTAGATATGAAAGACAATGGTCTTAAGCAGGAATGGGAGCTTATTTCCAGAGATGCCAAAAGGATGGGAAACGAAAGCCATCCCGATTATTGGCGCGTTGGGCATTATATCATTCAACGAGTTAAATCTGAGCAGTGTATAAATAACAAAAAACCAGTAGTCGTTTTAAGTATTTATGATTCTAAATATGATGGTTTATTTCTTGATGCTGCCTCTCGGACACTAACAATCGGGGCAGATAAATATATAGCAAAAAAAGATGTAAATTACGTTCCTGTTGTACAAGAGATTAAGTTTAGATTATCAAAAAAGCGGTGAAATGCCTTCTAAAAAGAGACATATAATGTGTATTATATGAACTTTTAATGAATTATACTACGTATTGTAATTATTGCTTAAAACTTTTATTCTTCTTTTATACGACACTTTTATATGTTGGTTGGACGTTTTTTTCTTCTATGCGTAAAGCAAAACTCGTTCGCTATGGCATCATAGGGTTGATTGTGGGTGGGTTGGGAGTTCTTTATTCCGATCATCTTCGCGACTTGAAAGAGAGAGTCTACCAACGGACTGCAACGTTCTTTGTACCCCTTCCCGAGGAGATCCGACGAAAACGACACATGGATCATTATCATCGCTTCGGATCTGAAGTCAATATTCCTCCCTTCAAAACTTTGAATATGCAAACTAACCATCTTTTCAACCTCCATTCTATGGACAATATTTTACCTGTCCTCAAGAAAAAAGAGTGTACTCTCGAGGGATATTTTCAAGCTTTGGAGGAGACTACCTCATTGGATTTTCGTCTTGATTCTCGTTTGTGCGAGCGTTCTTGTGATTACTTTAATGGATGGTGGAAGGCCCCTGCAAATGCCAAGGTCACTGTGAGGGAGACTATTGATACTCTTTTTTCCTTTTATGATTTACATACTGATCCGGTCGGATATGGAAATGACCGATGGATTGATGTTTGGAGCACTCAAAACTTGTAATTGTTGCTTATAAGTTCTGGTGCTTAAATCTTTTGCTTTATTCTAAAATCTTTTTGTTTATTGATCTTAATAAATTTTTGAGATGTTGTTCTGGAATTGCTTGTTCAACAGCATGTTGCTCTATTGTATTGCTATAATCAATACCATACCCTATTGTATGCAACCCATATACTTCCATTTGTTTAATGATGCGCTTTGTTTCTTTGGTGTTTCTTTCGAAGATGTCGCCTAGTTTTGTTTTATGTGTTATGATGAGACTTCCTATTCTTTTGGGTCTTTTCATGTTTTTGATATTCTTGTTGGAATTATCTGACCAAGATTGTTTGTCTTGTAGACTACGAGAACTTCTTGGCCAACATTAAAAAATTGTGTTGTAGATATAAAAGCAATTTTTCTATTTTCAAGTTTTACAAAGTATCCATTTGTTGTTTTTTGCATAATTGTTCCTATGCTCTGATAAGTTGCCGGAGAAGAAGCCTGTGTAGAAGAAAACCTGTTACTTGCACTAACCCAGGCGCGATTATGTTCTGGAGTAAAACCGCGTACTGATGTTGCTTGTAATGATGCATATCCTGTTGATGTTTCAATACTCGTGGCTTGGCCAATCCATGAAAAAATAACTGCTGATAAAACGAGAAGTACTAAAGAGAAAATATGCTCTTTTGACATTACCCTCTTTTGCATATTGGCTTTAAGGCTTTCTTATATATAAAGATTTTCTTTAAAATGTTGTAATTATTGCTTAAATGTTTTAGTCTCTTTTAGAGCCTTGAGAAAGAATCTTCTTTAATTTAGTTTTCTTTGTTTTTTCGAAGAGTTGTAACCCTTTTTCTGTTATAGACATGTATGTTAATTTTCCTCTTCTTCTTTTTTTGACTAACCCAGATTCTATGAGAATGCTCGTATATTCTGATAATGTGGAACGCACTTTATCATACTGTTTATCTGGATAAATCTCTTGAGCTAATGCTTTGGCGGTAATCCACTCTTGAGAGGATTCATAGAGCAAGGTTCCTAATCTCAAAAAAATCGCTTTTTGTGTATCTGTTAAATCATTTAATATCCTAGTAGGTTCGCTATCTTCTTCTGTTTCCCTTTCTTCGCGTTGTGTATCTACAATAATTACTTCTTGTTTTTTAGGGATTTCTTCTTGTGCTTCTTGCATGTAATTAAGAATCGAATCTAGTTCCTCTAATCTTGATTCGATGTTTTGTAATCGTTTTTCATGATCTTGTTCACGATCTTTAAAAAAAGTAAGCCAGTCTCGTGTTGCTTGAATGTCTTTTTTTATTCTTGTAAAAGATTCTTTGAGATTTGAATTGATTTGTTGGAAAAGCTCAGAATTATCTTGATTCTTCCTCTTTTTAAATAACCACATAACGAATAGTTATTTGACTTTTTATATAAATGTTTCGTAGACCCGTCGTAGACGTATATAGACTGTTCGTCGACATTTCGTAGACGTCTGTAAATGACAATCGACGGGTTAAAATAGATGTTTTTGGATAAAATAAATGAAAGAATAAAAGAGAAAGTAATTGCTTGAGTAGCTTTAGATTCAAAAAAAAGAACGCTTACTCACTCTTTTAAAGGGTTTCAAAGAGAGAATAACTAAAGAGGGTTTAAGAGATAAAAAGAAAAAAGTGAGATAAATTCTTATTTTAAAAAAAGAGAATTAACCCATACTTAGCTAAAGAGGAGACCAGATTTATAGGCAAAAGTGAGAGGTTTGCGTAAGCAGGCCAAATGAAGGTGATTAATGATTGTTTTTAATAAAAGTGTGAATTAGGATTATATACTAGACTGTCGTAGATCTAAAAAAGGAAGCATCAAATGAAGAAAAGGCTAAAATAAGCTCCTTTTGATAAAAGTGAGGGTTGATATCAAAAAGATTTTAGATCATACATCTAAAAGAGTTTTTTGGCTGTGAGGATTTTGACGAATTTTAATTAGTTTTGTGAGCATATTTGCGTCATGGAAGTCCTTAGACACTGAAAGTGAGACTTTCTTGTTAAAAAAGCGTATTTTTTGTAAAGGGACTTTTTTTGATATAAGGCGATTCACGGTGTTTCTAATAGTTGGTTCAGAAATGGCCAATTTATTAGCTAGATCTGTATATGTGACCTCGGGAAGTTGTTTTTCTAACTCAAATATTGCCACAAAAACAGAAAATTCACGATCAGTAAGACTTTGAAAGGCGAAAGTGAGACTTCTAGAAAGCTCTTTTAGGCTTAAATTTTCATCATTGATTGTTGTTGATTGTTGTGCATTGTTGTTTGTTGTTGATGATTGTTGATGATTGTTGATTACCCCATCATTTCCAATGGAACTTTTTTTAAAGAAGGATAAATTGTCTTTTATTTCTCCTATAAAAGCATATATTTCGTCTATTTTCTTTTTTATTTCTTTTAATTCTTCTTTTTCTTCTTTTAAACTATCTTTAAGGACTGTTATGTCTTCTTTAACACGCTGAAAAGAAATACGTATTCTCTCGTCTTTTTCACTATCTTCAGTCATATCGCTGTTTAATGGGCTTTCTTTATATCTTTTCTGGTCTGTTTGCCATTGTTTGGTGTTGTTTGGTGTTGATCATTGTTTGGATTTTTTGAAAGATTTGGATTAAAACAGCTTCCGGGGCGTTTATGCCTCCTTCTATGACACATTTGGCAAAATATTTACTAATCTCTTTCATTGTTTGTTTTGGAGGATCAAAATTTATTAGACGTTTTAATGTTTCTTCACATAAAACTCCTTCATTAAGCTTAAGGCAGGCTTTTTTGTTTGTTTTACTATTGATGATCGTTGCTTGTTTTATATCTACTTCGATATATTCTTTGTTTAATTTTCCTTTTACTTCTTTAAAATCGTGATTTATGAGCTCTGTTTTAATTAAAGAATAAAAAATTTCTTTTAAATCATTATTGTTGTTTAAAATTACCTCATTATTCTCTTTTTTAGGGAATATGTACACTCTCCCAAGGTACTTTATGATTTTTTGTTTGGGTTTACCTCTTTTGCGCCTAATTTCGGCGAGATATGCATAAGTGTATGATCTCTTAGATTTATTTGTTCTTACTTTCGTGCGAATATACATTTTCTGATGGGCACTCTCTTAAGATATAAATCTTTCTTTGTTTTTTCGTTGTTTATGCCTAAAAGAGCCTAAGAAGCAGATGTTGCATTGGTTATTTCTTTTTTTGTTTTAATGCGTGGGATAGGGACATGAAATGGCAGTTCTAAGTCTTCTTCCAACCTTAATGCCTTAATATTGCACTTAGAGAGAATAAAGTTAAATATTGGGGCTGCAATTTCGGGTTTAATCTTCTTATTTTTAGTCCAATTTTCTAAAATTTCTTTGATTGTTTTACTATCATTCATATAGGTAACATTGCCTTCAATTTCTAAAGAAGCAATATTTGGCTGATAGACTACTGAAAAAACAAATTTCATATTAAGAGCTTTCTCTTTTGTTAAAGAAGATAATGCTTCTTCAGAGATATGTGTTACTTGAAGATTGTTTTTTGCTTCAATTGTTCCTTTAGCCTGTTCTTTCTTTTGAATAGCAATTTTATCCAAACGATAATTAATAATCATCGATTTCTTTACCTAAAAAGGGATATATAAATGTTATTCTTTTGTTATGCTTCTAAGAATTGTTTCCTTGCCTTTCCATACTAAGGCTTGTTTTAGAACTTCTCGTATATTTTCAACCGGGATTATGTTAATTTTTTTCTTATTTTCATCTGAAAGTAGAATATCTTTCTCATTAGCTTTAGGAACAATAACATTTTTAATGCCGGCGTGAATGGCCGCTTCTACTTTTTGTGTGACTCCTCCAACAGCGAGAACTTCTCCCCGAACAGATAGCGAACCAGTCATAGCTGTGTCCTGGCGCACAGGGATATTTTTTAATGCGGAGATAATCGCTGTTGCAACGGCAATAGATGCTGAGTCACCATCCACCCCTCCTTGTTCTGATGCTGTTTGCAAGAATTGAACGAATATATCATATTTTTCTTTGATATCTTCCCCAAAATATTTTAAAATGATGGCTGAAACATTCTTGACTGCTTCTTGAGCAATTTGCCCTAGTTTTCCTGTAGCAACAAATTCTGCTTTTTTCCCTCCAGGCGTTACTTCAGACTCGATAGGCAGAACCAAACCAGAGAAGTATGAATCTGATCCTAAGACCGCAAGCCCATTTACTCTTCCTACTCTTTCTCCTTGCGTGAGAATGACTTCATATTTTTTCTTATTTTCTATATATTTGTCCACCATTTGCTGTTCTAATGTTCTGGCAAACGTTTTTGCTTTTTTCACGTGATCTGCAAGCACATAAGGGGCCTTTTCTTCTAGTGCAACATCTCCTGCTGCACGGACTAAACCCCCAAGTTCACGTAAGCGTAATGTTAATTTTTCAGAAATACCTGCTCGAACTCTTGCTTCTTGAATAATGACTTCAACTGCTTCTTTTGTAAAATGAGAAATTTTTTTATCCTTCGTCACTTCTTGAGCAATAAATGTAGCAATTTTCATTCTATTTTCTGGCGTGTCGTCCATCATACTATTCATATGCACTTCATATCCATATCCTCTGATTCTAGAACGCAACGCAGGATGCATTTTTTGCATTGTTTCGTTTGTTCCTGCGGCTACGAGAATAAAATCTGTTGGAACTGGATCGGAACGCACCATAGCACCAGAAGAACGCTCAGATTGGCCTGTGATAGGATATTTCTTTTCTTGCATGGCCGTTAATAATTCTTGTTGTGAATGGCGTTGTAAATTCCCTATTTCATCAATAAATAATACTCCTTTGTTGGCTTTGTGTATCATTCCCGGAACAAGGCGTTCATATGCTGGTGTTCCTAACCCCCCAGATTGTAAAGGGTCGTGCAACACGTCCCCTAGAAGAGCGCCGGCATGGGCTCCTGTTGCATCTAAAAAAGGGATTTTTTTATTACCTGCATTGTCAATTACTAATTTAGGAACTTTTAGTGCATTCTTCATTTTGCGGTTTATATTCATGAATAATACCATAGAGGCTAGAAAGATCATCGATCCTATTAATGAGGCTGCAGCCATAATATCCCCATATTCTCTCCTTACCCACCAAGGGGTTATGATTGCTATGGCAATAAGGAAAAAAAAGAGAAGATTTTGGTTTTTGAATGAAGCTGTCGCTTGGATTTTTGCTTTATTCACCATTTCCATACCTTGACCACGAGGCATTGTTTTGATCATAGGTGCATTTTCATCTATAGGGTTGGGAAAAGATAGTATATCGACTAAGTTTTCTTTAGGAAGAAGTTCTGCAAGGGCCTGACCCGTTAATGACTTTCCTGTTCCAGGTTCCCCTATCAATAAGACATTTCTGTGTTGTTTTGCAGCTTTTTTGACAATATTTATGGCTTCATCTTGTCCAATAATTTGATCTATTAATCTCTTAGAAATTGAAATTTCAGCAGTTGTTTTATAAGTTGGGAGAGGACTCATGGGATTTTATCTCTTCTCATTCATTAAGAATAATCCTTTATAAGATTTGTTTATAATATATCTTCTTCTGCAACAACAACAAAGTCGCCTACCGCTATTACGGCAGAAAAAGGAATCATTAGGTCGCCGTTATGATCTTTTTCTAAATCAAGCCCTTCCGTATATGAGGTAGGATTACGTAAGACTATATGAATTAATTCACCTGTTCTTGTTTCAAAGGAAATGTTGCCTACTTCACCAAATCTTTTACCAGATTTTGTCACTACTGTTTTTCCAAGAAGCTGTTTAGAATATTTTTTGTCATCCTCTGGCATAGTGCGTGTGATAGACTGATTCTTTATAAACTTTTGGATTGGTGAGTAGTGAAAGTTTTTAGAATATTTTTACTTTTTAAAATGAAACCCTCACACCTTCATTTCTCTTGGAAATCTTTATTTTTATTCAATATTCTTCTATTTTCTCTTCTTTTTTTATAATATTATATGAACTTTTTATATTAAAATAAAAAGAAAAAGATAAAGAAGATCGTTTTATTATCTTATTATTATATATTTATTTTTTTATTTTTAAATTTTTCTATTATCTTATATATATTTTCAAAAACTTCTAAAAAATTTTCATTTTTTTATGAAACTTATCTAAATTTTTTATTTTCTTTTTTTCCACTTGCAAACAAGGGGTGGGGTGTAGCGTTTCGAGTACAGATAATCTTAAATAGTTTATATGGACTTTTTCTCACAATGGGTCAAAAACTTACGGAGTTTTTAGAAGGATATATTAAAAAGAGATCACTTTTCAAAAATAAAAGAGCATTACAAGCAAATTATACACCTACTACAGTTCCTTATCGTACAGATCAAATTAATCAGATCGCAAGTATTCTCGCACCAAGTCTTCGTTTAGATAAACCGAGTAATATTTTTGTTTATGGGAAAACTGGAACAGGTAAAACCTTAGTTGCACAACATATTGCTGAAAATCTTCGTAAAATAGCAGAAGAAAACAATATTTCTTTAGGGGTCTTTTATCTTAATTGTAAGCTAAAACGCATTGCTGACACAGAATATCGCATGATTGCGCAATTATGTAGGGAGTTTGGAGAAGAAGTTCCTGCAACTGGTTTACCTACTGATGAAATATATAAAATCTTTGTTAAAGCTTTAGAAAAGAAAAAAATGATTCTTATCCTTGTTCTAGATGAAATTGACCAACTTGTTAAAAAAATAGGAGATGAAATCTTATATAATCTAACACGACTTAATTCAGAACTTAAAGAATCTCAACTTTCTTTCATAGGGATTAGTAATGATCTTATGTTTATTGATAATGTGGATCCTCGTGTAAAAAGTAGTTTAAGTGAGGAAGAAATCGTCTTTCCACCTTATAATGCCATACAATTACAAAAAATTTTACAACAACGTTCAAAAGTCGCTTTTTTTGATAATATTGTTCATGATGGTGTTGTCGAAAAGTGCGCAGCTTATGCTGCGAGAGAACATGGTGATGCACGACGAGCTTTAGAACTTTTACGCGTTGCTGGAGAACTTGCAGAACGTAAAGGATCTGAGCATGTTGCAGAAGAAGATATTGATATTGCCGAAGAGAAAATAGAGCGTGATAGAGTTCTTGATATTATCTCTACCCAACCTAAACAGTTTAAACTTACCTTGCATAGCATTGTAACCCTTTGTAATGCCAATAACAGTAACTCATCAAAAATATTTACCGGCGATATTTATAATATCTACCAAGAAGTTTGTTTGAAGTGTCACCTTAAACCTCTTACTCAACGGCGCGTAAGCGATATTATTGCAGAACTTGACATGCTCGGCATTATCAACGCAAAAGTCATTAGCAAGGGAAGATATGGAAGAACCAAAGAGATTTCATTAGCAATCCCTAATGAACTTTCTCTTAAAATTCACTCTTTACTTAAGGAATCTTTGGATTTATAACATGGATCATGACACTCAGCGAAACATTGTTCAAACTCTTTTACAAGAGGGATTTCTTGTTAGCCCAGACCTTTTTCATGTTGATGATCTCACTTCAGAACGAGTCACAAAAATACTTCGTGATTCTCATTTATCTGATCAGCCTTTTGTTGTTTTAACAAAAGATGTTTATTATGCTTTTAGTCGCTCTCCTTTAAATCATCATTCTCAAGATATTGATTGGCTTGAATTTGATGGTAGTAGGGTTCTCTATGAGAAAAAAAAGAATACTAAACCTTACCGCGCTTTTTTAGAAACTTTTTTACCTCTAACATCTGTTCAAACTTCTCCTTCTCTTGCTTTACAAGGGTCTATGCCTTTACAACGTGTAGAACCGTCTCTTCCTGCTTTACCCTCTCTTGTTCAGGTTATCAAAAGTTATGATGAACCTAGCAAGAAAAGAGGAATAAAAGATTTTGTGAGTCACTATAAACATCGTTATACTTTTATCAGTAATCTTTTACGCCATCGCACTGAATTACAAAATGTTCTTTCCATACATCGCGTTAAAGGCAAACAACCCCAAGATCCGGTTGCTATTATCGGAATTGTTTATGACAAACAAATCACAAAAAATGGTAATGTTATTTTAACTTTAGAAGATCCTACCGGACAATACAAAGTTTTTCTTAATAAAGATGGGCCTGCAAAGGACATGATCCCCTATGTCACCTTCGATGAAGTTATTGGTGTTACAGGGACTATCAAGAATGATCTTCTTTTTGCACAAGGGGTTTTTTTCCCAGACGTTCCTTTTGATCATAAGGGAAAAACAACTCCTGATGATGTGTGCGCTGTTTTTATTTCAGATGTTCATATTGGAAGCAAACTCTTCTTGGAAAAAGAATTTTTGCGCTTTGTCGATTGGCTTAATGGAAAAGTTGGAAACGAAATACAAAAGGCCTTAGCAAAAAAAGTGCAATACCTTTTTATTGTTGGAGATGTTATTGATGGGGTCGGAGTTTATCCTGGCCAGGAAACTGAGCTTTCTATTAAGGATGTTTATGAACAATATAAACACACAAAGAAGCTCCTTGCCCTTATTCGTGATGATATTCAGATTATTATGTGCCCTGGCAATCACGACTCTGTTCGTATTGCTGAGCCTCAACCTCGCATGAATGAATTCAGTCAGGCTCTTCTTGAATTGAAAAACCTCACTCTCGTTAGCAATCCTTCTTTCGTCACTATTCATAAAAATAACACTTTTGAAGGTGTTGATGTTCTTTTGTATCATGGTTTTAGTTATGATTTTTATGCTGCTTCTATTGAACCTATTCGCACGGGTGGCGCATATGATCGTGTTGATTTGATTATGAAATATCTTCTACAGAAACGCCATTTAGCCCCTTCCCATACTTCTACCCAATTTGTTCCCAGCATGGTAGAAGATCCTCTACTTATTGAAAAAGTTCCAGATATTTTTGTTTCTGGTCATATTCATAAAAGTTATGTAAGCAGTTATAATGGCGTTATGCTTGTAGGATGCAGTTGTTGGCAATCTAAAACAGGATTCCAAGAAAAAATGGGCCATAACCCTGACCCCGGTCGTGTTCCTGTTATGAACCTTAAAACTCGAGATGTTACCATCATGAACTTTTGTGAGGAAATGGAGGCTTCTTGATGGAGCAGTACTTTGCCAAAATTGAACGTGACGTGAAGGACGCTTATGCGTTATGTCAGAAGGCACGTGCAAAAGGAAAAGATCCTGCTCGAGAAGTTGAAGTTCTTTTGGCTAAAAATATGGCTGAGCGTGTCGTTGGTCTTATTTCTATTGTTTCTGATAAGATTAAAGATAGTGGCGTTGTTGAACGCATTGCTGAACTTGAAAAAATTTATGGAGCACAAGATTGGAGGGTTGCTTTGACTATTGCCTTTGAGGTTGCTCAACAAAAATTTTGCGCCTTTAAAGACCAGCGTGAGGCTATGGAAGTTGGCATTCGCGTCGGTATTGCTTATATTACTAATGGGGTTGTCAGCAGCCCTTTAGAAGGATTTACTCGCTTAGAAATTAAAAAACGTAAGGATGGTAAAGAATATTTTGCCCTTTACTTTTCTGGGCCTATTCGCAGCGCTGGAGGAACTGGTGCTAGTGTTTCTGTTCTTATTGGGGACTATGTACGCATTATGTGCGGGTATGCTCCTTATGATCCCACACCACAAGAAATTAAACGCGCCGTTACTGAATTATACGATTATCATGAACGTGTCACTAATCTTCAATATTTACCTAGTGAAGAAGAAATTGAGTTTATGGTGGAGCACTTACCTGTTCAAATTGATGGTGAACCTAGCGAAAAAATGGAAGTAAGTAATCATAAACGACTTGAACGTATTGCTACTGACCGCATCCGTGGAGGCGTTTGTCTTGTTGTTGGGGAAGGCATCTGTCAAAAAGCTCAGAAAGTGAACAAACAACTTTCTAAGTGGGGAAAAGATTTTGGATTAACTGCTTGGGCCTTTTTAGATGATTTTCTTAAGTTACAATCTAAGATGAAGGCAAAAATTACTGTTAACGATCAGATGAAGATTAAACCGGATTTTACTTTTATCAAAGACCTTGTTGCTGGAAGACCTGTTTTTACACATCCTCTTCGTAATGGTGGTTTTCGTTTGCGCTATGGGAGAACACGCAGTTCTGGTTTATCTGCGCAGGCCGTACATCCAGCTACTATGGTTGTTTTGCATAACTTTGTTGCCATTGGGACTCAATTTAAAGTTGAACGTCCTGGAAAAAGTAGTGTTGTTGCCAGTTGTTCCTCTCTGGAAGGGCCTCTTGTAAAATTGCAAGATGGAAGTGTTGTTGCCTTACGCACTGTTGACCAAGCTAAGAAAGTTTTACCTCAGATGTTGGAGGTTCTTTACTTAGGTGACTTGCTTATTAGCTATGGAGACTTTTTTAATCGAGGGCATCCTCTCGTTCCTGTTGGATATTGTGAAGAGTGGTGGGTTTTAGAACTACAAAAAGCAGTCCAAGGCAGAGATCTTGGAGATGATCGTGCGCTTGTGGAAACTATTACGCAGAATCCTTTTGCTTCAATTTCTTTTTCTGATGCCTTGCGTTTTACAGAACTTTATAATATTCCTCTTCATCCACGATATACTCTCTATTGGACTTCTTTAGAACGTACAGATATTCCTCTTCTTTTAGATTGGTTACAGAAGGGAAACTGCACCGATGAAAAAATTGTTTTACCTTATCGCGAGGGACGAGAGAAGAGGGCTTTAGAATTACTAGGTGTTGAACATGCCGTTGTAGGAACAGAATATGTTGTCATTAAAGGCAGTTCTGCTGCTTCACTTCTGGCAAGCATACGTAACATAGATGTTCATAAAGAGAATATTTTAGACATGCTTAATCCTGTCCTGCATATGCGTGATAAGAATGGCACATACGTTGGCGCACGCATGGGGCGTCCAGAAAAAGCAAAGATGCGCAAACTTACTGGAAGTCCCCAGGCACTTTTTCCTGTTGGAGAAGAAGGTGGAAGAATGCGTTGTTTCCAAGAAGCTTTGAAGAAAGGGTATGTTGAAGCGCAATTTCCCTTGTTTTATTGTGAACCTTGCAAGCTTACTACCTTGTATTTATGCTGTGAACAATGTGGAGGAAATACTCAACCCCATTATTATTGTTTTCAATGTAAAAAAGAAAATTCTATGAAGTGCCACGAAGTTGCTGTTCCTTATTCGCAACGAAGAATTGATATTAAACATTTTTTTGACTCTGCTCTTTCTTTCCTAGGAACAAAACAATATCCTGAGCTCATTAAAGGTGTGCGGGGAACAAGTAATAGAGAGCACATTCCTGAGCACCTCACTAAAGGTATTTTACGGGCCATTCACAATTTGTATATCAATAAAGATGGCACTATTCGCTATGATATGACTGAGATGCCTTTAACCCACTTTACTCCGCGAGAGATTGGAACGCCCGTCCAGAAATTACGTGTTTTAGGATATGACAAAGACATTCATGGACAACCCTTAACGCATGACGATCAAATCCTTGAACTGCGTATTCAAGATATTATTTTGCCTGCCGCCTCTGAAAGTTTAGATGAACCTTCAGATCATGTTTTCTTTCGTGTTGCGCAGTTCATTGATGACCTCTTGGAAAAACTTTATGGATTGCCTCCTTATTACAAACTAAAGCAAGCATCTGATCTTGTAGGACATTATGTTATTGGATTAGCACCACACATTAGTGCGGGCGTTGTTGGAAGGATTATTGGATTTAGTAAAACTCAAGTCATTCTTGCACATCCTTACTTTCACAGCATTGTTAGGAGGGATTGTGATGGTGATGAAATGGCTGTTATGCTCCTTGTTGATACTTTATTGAATTTTTCTCGCAAATATTTACCAAATCATCGTGGGGCTACACAAGATACTCCTTTAGTGTTAAGCAGTCGCATCATTCCTAAAGAAGTTGATGATATGGTATATGATATGGATGTTGGTTGGAAATATCCTTTAGAACTTTATGAAGGAGCACTCCAATACAAGAAGATCACTGAGGTACAAATCCAACAATTGAAACCACGCATCGGAACAGATTTGCAATTTACTGATTTTGGATATACACACCCTGTTGAAGATGTTAACTTTGGCGTTCGTTGCAGCGCGTATAAAAGTATTCCTACGATGGAAGATAAAGTAAAGGGACAACTTGAGATTGCAGAGCAATTGAGAGCTGTTGACCAAGATGATGTTGCACGTTTGGTTATTGATAGGCATTTTATCCGCGATATTAAAGGAAATCTTAGAAAATTTAGCACACAACAATTTCGCTGTGTGAAGTGCAATGAGAAGTATCGAAGACCTCCCTTGTATGGCTCTTGCTTGAAATGTGACGGGAATATTGTTTTTACTGTTGCTGAAGGCAGCATCATTAAATATTTGGAACCAAGCATGAGCTTGATTGGGAAGTACAACTTACCACCATACCTCATACAAAGCTTACAAATAACTAAAGAAAGAATTGAAAGCATTTTTGGAAAAGATAAAGACAAACAAGAAGGATTAGGTAAGTGGTTTTAAATTCGTTATCTTTTTAAATTCATTTTCGGTTACAACTTTTTCTCATGAAAATTGAGCACTATAAAAAATGTCCTAAATGTGGGTGTGTATCTTATGGCATTACTCGTTATGGCAGTCAGGAATGGCTTTTTTGTGGAGCTTGCAAGATTGTTTATGATTCTTTATAACACATACCATAGAATTGTTGAGAGCATCAAACACCCCATTAAATGATTTCTGCTAATGTTTTTGAAGACTGGAATAAATCCAATTGATGTTGCTGTGATAAGGACGAGGAGACTCCAGGGTCCTGAAAGGACTATCGATATCACTACAATGATAACCATAATGATTATAGATATAAGTTGATAATTAACTTTTGATATAAGCAAGGAAAATTTCTTGGATATATAGATCATTGTTATTGTGATAGGAAAGCACAGTACTAGCGTTATTGCGATAAACATGAGCATTGCTGGCATATCTATCTCTTTGAGAATATTTACCATTGCTACGACTGCCCCATTTCTTGCTTTGTTTATTGCATAGAATGTCGCAACACTAATTATCATACTTACTGTATTTAATGCTCCGATAATCATCAGATATGTTTCGCGTGAATTATCTTTTGTGATTAATGATGAGAACACTGCTGCTTGTGATGGCCCTAAGGAAGGCAGAAATGAGAAAAATGATCCTGTAATTACTGCATTGAGTGTTGTTTTTGAACACGTCTTTGTATTTAAGGGAGGAAAAGAAATTTTTTGTTGCTGAGGACGTTCTTTTGTCATCATTGAGCTTATTAAGGAAGGCATTCCAAATAGACCTGTCAGCAAGGGAAGCAATGGTTCTTTGATGATTTGAAGATTTAATGTTGTTATTCCAAGAATTCCGGCTGCAATGAAGGTGTACAAGGCAAAAAATTTGTTCTTTTCTTTGATCATCAATGTTACTGCAATGAGAATTAGTATTATTGGAATATGCACTTTTATGAAACTGTATGTTGCTTTCATTACTATAAAAAATAAAGGAAGCGCTATTATCGTTACTATCAATGACGCTAAAGCACCGATGAGCGTGATGATGACTGCTTCATGGCCCTTTCCTTCCATTAAATATTGATGAGCAGGAAGCAGAGATAATGCTGTACCTGAATCTGGCACACCTAGATATGTTGATGGGATAAAAGAGACGAATGTGTTTGTCAAAGCAATTACGTAGATCAATACTGCAACACTTAATGCACTTAATCCAAATGTTGTATGCGCATATATTGTTACAACTGCCGTTGCGAGCAAATTAGAGTGGATGCCTGGAACGAGTCCAGCAATAATTCCCAATATGAAACCCAATGTAGCCCCTATAAGAATATCTATCATTTTTATCTTCCATTTTTTTCTAAAATTCGTATTTTTGCTGCTTCTATTTCCATTTCGTCTTTGTACATTTTTATTGTTCCTTGCACCTCTACTTTCATTTTTTTCTTTAACTTTAGTTCCATTCCTTTTTTATCTGTGATGACTTTCATTGTGTCTGAACTATCTTTTATTTCTAGAATCATAATTGTTGGCGTATCAACTATAGAGGTTATTGTTCCAACAATTTTCACTTGTGCATTTTCGGGCATTTCTTCGAGAGAACTCATTAATATGGCGTCTTCTGCTTGTCTTGGTAGTTTTGCCGATAACAAAAACAAAAGAGACATTCCTATCAGAGAAACGATTAGCACTATCTTTAGCAATACTGTTTCTTCTTTTAACATTACAAGAATTGAATTATTTGTTTTTAAATGCGTTTAGATCTTTTAACCGCAACTATATCGCTTTTTTCGTATTTTTTTCTTTTTATCACAGAAGATTTTTTATACCTCTATTTCTTTACGTATTTTATCCCATGAGACTCTTCATTGCCTTTCGCGTACCTGCAGACACTTTGTTACCTTTGCAAGAAAAGATTACTGCTGAAGGCGTTAAACTTGCTCATGAATTTCACTGTACTTTGAAGTTTTTAAGCGAAGTTGCTGAAGAACACATTCCTAGAATTATTGGACGTCTCAAAACTATTTCCTTTCATCCTTTTTCTCTTCATTTTTCAGAGATTGGAGCTTTTCCAGCTTTGCAGAACATTCGTGTTCTATGGACTGGATTACAACCAGAGAAACCTATTATTGCCTTGCAGCAACAGATTGAAGATGTTTTGGAAACATTTTTCCCCAAAAATGAACATTTTACTACTCATGTTACCTTAGCCCGCCTTACGCATATGGAAGATGAACATTCTTTTAAAACAATAGTTCATCAATTAAAGATTGAGCCTGAAGAATTTGTTGTTTCCGAATTTATCCTCTTTAAGAGTGAATTGCAAGGAGATAAACATATTTACTCTGTTGTTGAACGTTTTTCATCTTCTTGATATTCTTTTTCGATTACTGACTTCATTCCTTCAATTTTCTTTTTACCCATTTTTTCCATTTTTAATAATTCATCTTCTGATGCATTGAAGATGTTTTTTACTGACTTGAAATTCTTGAGCAATGCCTTTGCCATTTGCGGACCGATGAGGGGGAGTGATTCTACGATATACTCTTGTTGTTCTTTCAATGATGCTGGCTTTCTTTTCTTGAGGAGAGATAATTGCGAACGTGGCTTTTCTAAGCGGCGTGCAATGACTTCTAATAATGCTGCAGTATCGCGCATATTTTTTGTATGAATAATGGGAATTTGGAAGTCTATTGCAATAGCAGCCATCATACCGCGAACAGCATTTGGATGAAAGTTGCGCAACGTGTAAATATTTTCAGATCCTTCTATAATTAACAATGGCGCAGAAAAATTTTCTTTCAAGTATATAAGCTGTTGAATAATGCGTTTATCTATGATTGAATTGAGGAAATCAGATTGCACTTTGCGTTCAATACCAATTGTGAGCCTATTACCGTTCCTATCTTGACCTTCGATAATGTAATCTGCAGTAATCAACTGCCGCACTTCTACATCAAAACCATTTTTCGCCAGTTCTTTTATAATTCCGGATGCTCTTTCTCGATGATCAACAATGATCTTCATTTTTTTACCGGGAGCGTTTGTTGCTTTTCAATCTTTTGCTTCATTCCCCGTAAAATGTTATGCATTTTCTGTTCTTTCCTTACTGATGACCATAATAATCCCTCATCACGTGTACCTTTAGCAACAATATAGATTACCTTTCCAGGTTTTATTCGACCTACTCGACCAGAACGTTGGATCTTTCTAATCTCTGAACCAGTATGATCATAGAAGATTGCACAATCTAAAGACCCGATTGACAACCCTTCTTCCGTAATTGATGTTCCGATCAGGATATTAAAAACATCCTTGTTGAACTTTTCTATGATGCTTAATTGTTCTTTTTGCGTGAAACCAAGTTTTTGGCCCACTAAGATGGTTGGCTTGGCTAGAGGTATTTGGCTTATCAATTCTTTAAGTTCGTCGACGGTTGATCGATAATTTGCAAAGATGATTATTTTTGCGTTAGCATCTTTTTCTAGCGTCTGTTGAACAATTTCTTTTGTTTTGAGCAGCTTTGGATGCGTGATTGCCTTCAGCTCATTCATTTTTATCTTAAATGCTTGTATTTTGCTATTGTTGAGTATTGTTTTTGCTGCCTTGGATGTTTCTTGTGCAAGCTTTTCAAGATACTTCTCTGCCGCATGCGTCGATTGTGTCTCCCAGAGCTCGATAAGATATCCTAATTTTATTGCTTGGGCAATCAACGAAAGTGCAGCAAAGGAACGTTTGTTCCCTCTTCTTAATTCTCCTTGGAAATGTATCTGCATGAGCAGTATATCTCGTTTGTTAATTAGTGATTGCGGCTTTGTCATTCCGAAACTTCTTAGCATGCCTACCTTTTCTCGATACACTTCTTCAATAATCTTTGATGCTTTCGCCATCTCCGGAGGAAGATCTACTTTTACGTGCTCAATATCTTTCTTTTGAATATAGGGTGCAACATCTTCATCTTGTTCGGTCCGTACTTCGACGTCTTCGACATATAGATTCTTACAAATTTCTTGGATTTTCTCCTTTGTTGATCCTGGAGAAGCAGTTAGTGCCAGAATTCTGGGGTATTCTGCTTGTTCCATGTACTGGGAAGCTACGATTGTGTTTGCATAATGCTCTTTTGAACGATGGCATTCATCAATAACGAGGAGAGAAACATCTTTGAGATTGATTACTTTATTTTTAACATCATTTGCTATTGTTTGAGGTGTTGCAACAATGATGTAAGATGCTTCAAAATACTTTTTTCTTTCTTCTGGCTTTAACATTCCTGTCAGTAGATTGATATGTGCGGGAGCGATTGTTGTTGATGTTTTATATTCTTCACAAATTTGATTTGAAAGCGGTTTTGTTGGCGAAAGAACGAGCGTTTTTGTATGTGGGCATGTATTCAAGCGATGAACTGCCAGCAATATTGCACTCTTTGTTTTTCCTGTTCCTGTTGGGAGACAGACTAATGTATTTTTTTCTTTTGTTGTTTTCAGAATATTCTCTTGATATTCTCTTGGTGTGAAATCTTTGATCGCGAACATTCTTCTTCTTTAAGAAGGAACCTTTAAATACATTCGTGTGGAGAACTGCGTATGATTATTCGTCTCCTAGGTTTTATGGATCTTTTCGCAGGCATTACCCTTTTTCTTATGAAATTTCAGATTGTTGAATCTTTAGGACTTATCCTCGGGCTTTTTATTCTTGCCAAAGCTCTTGTTTTTATTTCTGATGTTGTCAGCGTGATGGATCTTCTTGCTGCTTTTGCTCTCATCCTTGCAAGCCAAGGGCATTATTACTTTCTTACGTGGATTTTTGTTCTTTGGCTCATGCAGAAAGGATTTTTTAGCTTTTTTTCTTAATTACTTGTTGAAATATTTGTATTTGTAATGAAGAAGAACTACGGCGCAAGCAATGATCAGACCTATGAAAAATGTTGTACCTACAGCTACTACTCTTAGAAAGAAAAATGAAACAATAATTAACGCCAAAAAGAATGAAAACAGAAATGGAGAACCAAAGTATACTCTTAATCCATCTACCTTTGGAAGAGGGATCATATTGAACAATGCAATGTACAAGTTCATCATCATCAAATGTTCCATGCCTGGAATTAACGGAGTTAATGCTTTTGCTATGAATGCAACTATTAATGCCATCAATGGACCTGCGAGAGCTATTTGTGCTTCTTCAAATTCTGTTGTGTAACGAAATTCTTTTCCTATTCTTTTTGACGATATTGTTTTTGTTTGTGTTGATGTAATCGCTGCAAATTTTAAAGCTCCTTTTGTTAGTATCATTAGTATGAAAGGAATGATAATTCCTACTGGAATTTTTTTTATTGGGCCTTTCAGAACTCCTTCAGGTTTGAATGAAAATCTTGATAACGACCAAATCTCCATTGTCGCTTCAGATCCACTTCTCTTTGCACGCATTTTATGACTTACAGCATATACGATGAATGAGAAAAATGCGAAGAAAGTCATTAATACTAAATTTGTCAACCAATAACTCATTTGGAATATTTCTTGTCCGTCATCGTATCCGAATACCACTCCAAGAACTACAGATGCAATTATTATTACTTGGATTTCTGATGATGAAAACTTAACCATCGTTCCTCTTTTTGAGAAGTTTGACAATGTCTTCCTCGTGCCCAGCACCGACGATCGCCACTATCTTTTCTTCAGGATAGAGATTCATTATTTTATATAAACCTTTTGCCATATATTCATTCCTTTCTTGAACCAGCACCTTGTACAATGAAGGATATTCTTTCCTTATCCTTTGCGTTAACTTTTTGATCAATTTTTCACTCGGCACTTTTCGTAAATCTATTTTTATCTTTTGGCGGGAAAAAAGCGCGCCTATGATCATTTCTTTTGCGAAATGAACTTTTTCAGCAATAGTCAACTCTTTTGATAATCTCTTTAATGTTATGTGGACGTCCTGGTCTATTAAGGCAATTATAGCATTGGTTTCTTTGGCTCGTTCTATTGCAGTCTTCATTTCAGACCCCGGAGCTAAGCCGACCATCTTGCCTAATTTCTTTTGCAACCAGGCACCCAGTATATTGAATAGAAAACCCTTCAGCCCTATCTTTCTTATGTCTGTTATCCTTATGACGTGCTTCTCTGGATGCAGAAGGGCATGCATTCGTTTTTGATCCAATTCGATAGCAATAATTTTTGGTTTATATTCTTGTATCGCATTCTTGACATCATCTACGCTTTGCTGGGCAATATGCGATGTTCCTATCAGAATAAGGTTTTTGACGCGTTGCATGGCAGGGAAATCTTTAAATAGTTTAAAATACTTCCGTTCCTCAATTCCTTTGAAGGGAGGCTGTCTTATGTTGAAAGTTAAAAGGATGACTCATGTGTATGACATGAAAGTTTTTACTGATAGTGGTGAATATTTTGGAGATATTGAAGAATCTATTCTTGCAGCTAATAAAGTCTTTGGATGGAAAGTTCGTGCAACAAAAAATTCCTCATTACACAAAATTCTTGGCGGCGCTAAAGGCGTTATCGTTCCCCATAAACTCGTCAAAGCTGTGGGTGATATTATGATCATCAGCAAGAGTGCTGTTCCTAATTACCAAGAGGAAGCGGAAGAGGGAGCAGTCGTCGAGACTCAGTGATTTTCGTACTAAAAGAGGTGGAATGTGGGTACCAATGACACTCGTCTTTTTACTGCAGTATTTCTTCTTATCTTAATGGGAATTATTGGCAGCATGTCTGATGGATCCTTCACTGGCATGCAGACTTATGATACGCCCGCAAATATTGCTGCCGTGCCTGGAACAGGACCACAGTTGACAACTCTTGAAAATGCTGTCCAATTTTTGCGCGCCTTTGGATTCTTTAGCGTTATTTTGCCTTTTTTGCTTATTTTTGCTATCGTTTTTGGTATCTTAGAAAAAACTAAGATTTTTGGAACAGAAAAATACAAGGGAGAAGAAGTTCCTCGACGCAATCTCAATAGCATTGTTGCTTTCTGCATTGCTTTCTTCGTTGTTGCTGCGACCAATGTCGTCAATGTTTTACAGGCTAGCTTACCGATGGTTGCTTTAGTCCTCGTTGTCCTCATTGTCTTCTTATTGTTATTTGGATCTTTAATGAATTCAGAAGATCTTAAAGGAGGCATTACTTTATGGAAAGGAAAGTTCAAACCAACATTTGTTACCATTATTACTATTGCTCTTCTTGTTATTCTCCTTGCCAGTTTCGGCATTCTTGATGATATTTTTGCTTATGTTGGCATCAATGTTACAGGAACCTTTATAACTTCACTCCTTCTCTTGATTATTGTTGTGGCAGCAGTTTGGTTTGTCACAGGCAGAAAAGAAGAGGAAAAGAAATGAGGACACCCATTCATGGCATATGAATACGGTTCTAGCGGTGGCGCCTTGTACACTATGATTGCCAATTGGCAACAGTTAGGATTGTACGATATTATTTTGCCTTTCCTTCTTGTCTTTACTATTTCCTTTGCAGTATTACAAAAAGTTAAAATCTTTGGACAGGATTCTAAAAAAATAAACGTTGTTGTTGCCCTTGTTATTGGATTGTTATTTTTGCAGAATAGTTATCTCATCTTTATCTTGCAACGTTTCTTGCCTAATATGTCTATTATCATGATTGCTGTCTTAATGTTTCTTTTACTTGTCGGCATTGTTGGTGGAAAAGAAGGTTTTCAAGGATTCTCTGGCAAGATGTTAACTACTGCGTTTTTCTTAGCAATCATTGTTACTCTTGTTGCTTTGACAACTGACTTTTACCCTGGAGCGAGCGGTTATGGAATCTTGGGGTGGTTCTATGGTTTAGTTCCCGACCCCGGGACACAAAGTGCTATTATCTTGGTCATCATGATTATTGTTATTGTTGCTTTTGTGACAGGCGGAGGAAGTGGAGGACAGACCCTTAAAGAATATGGCGATGATATCAAAGGCGCTTTTGGGAGAAAATAATTTATGGCAACACTCTTCAGCCAAGAATTCGTAACCTTACTTACCCCTATTTTTATTTTCATCTTTGTTTTTGTTGGAATTTATGCTCTTTTAACCAAAGTTAAATGGTTTGGTGATAAATCTACTTTCAATTTAATTATTGCTTTTGCCACTGCTATGCTTATTTTCTTTGTGCCTGAAACGCACGTTGTTATTGCTTCCTTTACGCCTTGGGTTGGGTTGTTGTCTATGCTCTTAGTTTTCATCTTTGTTTTTTTATTATTCTTAGGAATAAAAGAAAAAACCTTACAAGAAGCTGTGGGTGGTGGCACCTTTGCTTTTTGGATGATTTTGATTATTGTTATTTTATTTTTAGTTGCCTTAACTAAAGCTTATGGACCATTCTTGATGGTTAATGGCAATCCTGGCTTTTGGAATTCTGTCAAGAGAGTTGTCTTTCATCCGAAAACATTAGGAGCATTGTTCATGCTTACTATTGCTGCGTATACTGTTAGATATATCGGCAGTCATGAATAAGCTTAAATATTTGTTTGACTTTTCCGCCTGATGGTTACTTTATCTCAACCACTTTTAGATTCTCAAGGAACAACTCTAACATCTGGCTTAGTTACATCTCGTCTCAACTTGGCTCAATTATGCTTTGATTCTCAAAAATATGAGGGGTGCATCGAGCACTCAAATGAAGCTAAGAGTTTTCTGTTTGAAGCATCTGCTTATTCTCATCATCCGACATATCAACGCGAGTTTGCGCAGTGTGTACACCTTTATAATTCTAGAATGGCATTTTATTTATCTCGAGGTATATCTGTGCAATCTCTTGATCCTGTTGAGGTTGGATTTAGTAAAAGACAATATGAAGCTCTTCTACAGTCGTCTAAACCTCTCACAGATCAAATCAAAGAACTCTTAGCGCTACTTGTTCGTTAGGACTATTTTTGTAATTTTTCTGTTACACGTTTTAACTCTTTTACATTATCACTTAATGGTTTGAGAATACTCTGTAACAATTTTTCAAGGGCTTTGACATCTGTTCCTACGTCTTCTACTTGTTTGTCATATTCCTTCACTCTTCCAAGAATTGCCTGTTGCATGCCATCAAATCTGTTTTCAAGACGTAATACTTCTTGTTTTATCGATATGATCTCTGTTTTGACCTTTTCTTTCCAATTTGAAAGATCACCCATATCTTCCATTACTCGACGCCATTTTTCTTCAATAATTGCTTCTGCAACTTCTTCTATTTTTTCTTCTACATTACGCGTTGCCATTTCGAACTGTTGGGGCGACTGTATTTCTTGGCGTGAGGGAGTGAAATCAATAGGGCGCTGCGCTTCGCGGTTCAATAATGAAGGTTGCATTTGTGGCATTGGTGGAGGAGGAGGAATCATTGTTTCGTTTGATTCTACGCTTGCTTTTGTTTGGGCTTGAGACAATGCATCTTGCACTTCTGCACTTGAAAATCCTTGTTCTTGTAATTTTGAAAGGATGTCGTTGCCTTGGTATCCTTGTTCCATGAGCTGCATCACTTGCTCAATCAATGGTTCAGTTAACTGCGGCATGTTCCTTCCCATTTTTCATTTTTTGTTCGATGGCTTGATTTAGTTGTTCTTCTGTCACAAAATGGAGTGGAGACCACAAATCAAGATATTTTTCAAGAACTTTTACTTGATCTTTCTTTGCGAACAAGTCCATTTCAACAACTATACTTTTTACTGTGCTCTTTACTTCCATCATGTCTACTTTCATCTTTTGCATCTCTGCATCAATAGTTTTCATTTCTTTTAGAATTTTTTTATACTCTTCAATCATGTTCTGATTAATTACAAGAAGATGTTCACCAAAGAGATTATACTTGCCTTCCAGCGTTCTGACTCGATTGTTTATATCTGCGAGAACATATGTCATATCTTGCGTTGTTTGAACAACCATTTTTCCCTCTTTTTAACTTTATGAGGAAAAGGACCGAGTCTATTTAAAACTATCGGGATTTTCTCAAAGCAAAGTATATAAAGAATTTTTCATATGGAATTCCTATGGCTCAGGGGAAAACGAGGGGATATACCTTAGTCCAAGAAGGACAAGAAGATGTTTTGAAGATAGATGCTTCCTCTTGGAGCAAGACTCCTAGCATTGAAGATGATGGACTTGTCCTTGGGTTTGTTGTGGATGCGCTTATTGAGAACCCTACTGTTAAACGAATTACTTTCGATCAGCGCAAACATTTTTCGTATGATTACGACCAAGTTCAACTTCTTGCAGAAGTAGCACGTCTTTATGCTTATGTTGCGCGCCAACAAAAAATTCTCAGTCTTGAGGGATTGGGATATGGAGATGTCGGTGCAGGGGCTACTGCTTTTTTGGCTAATAAACGAGGACAATTACAAAATATTTTGACTTCTTTGCGATCAGATCCTATTGGGTGTTATGTTGAGCTTAAACGCTTGATTCGTGAGGAGCATATTCTCTTAGATAAAGAAAGCAATCTTGATTTAATCACTGTTCGTGAACGTTTCTTAGGAATTTTACAGCATGTCTTTTCTTTGTTGGACAAAACTTCCTTGATCTCTTTTGTTAAAGATCGCTTAGAAGGCCATACTGTTGGTGATCGTGATGTCTATAAAAATATTTTCCATGCGACGATTACACCTGATTTTATGTATACGCGATTGATGACTTCATTGCCTCTTGATGGAGAACAGATTGATATGTATCCTGTTCCCGATGCAACTATCAATGTCATGCGAACACCTTCCGATATTAAATTACTTTATCATGTTATTCCTATTGAATTTTCTTTAACGGAAGATGAATACTTGCTGGTTGATATGGCTCGTGATGTCATGAGAGAACATAAACCACGCGAAGAAGAATTTTTAGAGCCTGCTCGTTTACGCAAGACTTTCTTTCACATTGGCAAAGATTTGTTGCAGGAATTAGCAGACCATAAAGGCATTGCTTTAGATTATGCACGTGTTGAATTGCTCGCTCGTATTTTGGTGAGATATACTGTTGGCTTTGGTTTGTTGGAAGTTCTTATGCAAGATCAGAAAGTACAAGATATCGTTATTAATAGCCCGGCTGGCGCAAGCCCTTTGTTTATTGTTCATCAAGATTTTGGAGAGTGCACGACGAATATTGTTCCTACAAAAGATGATACTGAAGGATGGGCTACTAAATTTCGTTTGCTTAGTGGAAGACCCCTGGATGAAGCTAATCCCGTGTTAGACACAGAATTACTCGTTCCCGGAGCTCGTGGAAGAGTTGCTGTGATGACCAGCCCTTTAAGCCCGAGCGGATTGGCTTACGCTATTCGACGACACCGCGACAAACCTTGGACGTTGCCACTTTTCATTGAGAATAAAATGATCACTCCTTTAGGGGCTGGATTGTTAAGCTTTCTTATCGATGGCGCACGCACCTTGCTTGTTGCCGGAACTCGAAGCAGCGGAAAAACAAGCCTGTTGAGCAGCCTTATGGTTGAGATTATGCGTAAATATCGCATCATCACTGTTGAAGATACGCTTGAAATGCCTGTTGATTATTTGAGAGGATTGGGATATAATATTCAAAGTATGAAAGTACGAAGTGCATTGACAACTGGTGGTGTTGAAGTCAGTGCCGATGAAGGCATTCGCACGAGTTTACGTTTAGGAGATAGTAGTTTAATTATTGGAGAAGTTCGCTCTCAAGAAGCGAAGGCATTGTATGAAGCCATGCGTGTTGGTGCATTAGCCAATGTTGTTGCTGGAACCATTCATGGTGCAAGTCCTTATGGCGTTTTTGATCGCGTTGTGAATGATCTTGGTGTTCCACGCACCAGTTTCAAAGCAACAGATATTATTATAGTTGCTAATCCTATTAAAAGCCCGGATGGATTAAAAAGCACTAAAAGAGTATTACAAATTACTGAAGTCAGAAAACACTGGGAAGATGATCCTCAACGTGAAGGAGGATTTGTTGATTTAATGACATATGATAGCAAGAAAGATTTGCTTGTTCCTAGCCAGGATTTATTACATGGAGAAAGCGAGGTTTTGAAGGCTATTGCTGGCCAAGTCAAAGAATGGGCAGGTGATTGGGATTCTTTATGGCAGAACATTCAATTACGCGCTGACATGAAGGCTCGTTTATTAGATGTTGCGCATCAGACTGGCAGAAGAGATCTTTTAGAATCTGAATTTGTTGTGCGCAGCAATGATGCTTTCCATCTTCTTAGCGACCAGATTAATCAAGAAGTAGGAAGCCTTGATTCGAAGAGGATTTATTCCTTGTGGGATTTATGGCTACAACGCGAGCTTACGAAGAGGAGAGTTTGAATACTTATATTGTAAGTATTTTACTTATTAATGGGGAGACACCATGGGTGCTGAAAGCGCAGACGTTCGCGACGTTCTTGAAAAGTACAAACATCTTTTAGAAGAAGGCAAAGTTACCCAAGAAGATTTCTCTTATCCTTTGATGAGCACAGAATATGAAACCTTTCGCGAGGAAGCGCTTGATCAGCGTGTTACGTTGTATGAACAACTCTGCGCCAGTTTTGGCAATTTGTTTCACGTCACGGCAAAACCTGTAGAGATGCAAAAACTTCAAGATAGCATTACAGCATCACACCTTTTTATTACACCTCAACAAGCCATGGGTTTTGGAACTTTCTTTGCATTATCTCTTATTTTTATTGGCGTTCTCATAGGAAGCATCAGCTTTGTTTTTGATGTCTTTGGGGATTATGTCTTTTTGATGTTGTTGTTTGTCGTTGGTGGGGCATTACTTTTGAAACCGATGACACAATTGCCTCACTACTTTGCTCAGCGATGGAGATTAGCAGCAAGCAACCAGATGGTCATGTCTATTTTGTATATGGTCATTTACATGCGACACACTAGCAATCTTGAACACGCTATCAAATTTGCAGGCGAACACGTTGGCATGCCCTTGAGTTTGGATTTCAAAAAAATCCTTTGGGATGTTGAGACTGGTAGATATGTTACCATACAAGATTCTTTAGAGTCTTATCTCCGTCAATGGAAAGATTACAATCTTGAATTTGTCGAATCAATACATCTCATTCAAGGCAGTTTATATGAAGCACAAGAAGCAAAAAGACTTGACATGCTTGAAAAATCGCTTCAGGTTATTCTTGATGGAACATATGACCGCATGCTGCATTATGCTCACACCTTGAAAAGTCCCTTAACTATTCTTCATATGCTTGGCGTTATCTTGCCTATTTTAGGTTTGGTAATTTTTCCTCTCTTAGGAAGTTTCTTAGGAGGGCTCATTCGATGGTACCACCTTGCTTTTTTGTACAACCTTGTTTTGCCTCTTCTTGTTTTTTTCTTAGGCTATCGTTTATTGAGCCAGAGACCTACTGGCTATGGAAAAGGAGAACTTCTGAAACAGTATACTCTTCTTCAAGAACGTCAGAATGCTTTAGGAAACAACTCAATCGTTAATCCTTTGTTTATTGGAGGCATGATTACCACTGTTTTTCTTTTACTAGCGTTTCTTCCTTTTTTTGTTCATTGGATTTATCCAACATATGACTTTGAATTGATGGGCTGGAAATTTTTAGATTACAAAGGAGACTATGGTCCTTATGGATTTTGGTCTTTGCTTATCAGCCTTTTATTGCCTGTTGGATTTGGATTAGGCATTGGAATGTACTACTGGTTGAAAACACGCAACCTTATTGAGATCACTCGAAAAACAGATCTTCTTGAAAAAGAATTTAGCGGTGGACTCTTTCAGTTAGGAAGTCGCATCGGCAGTGGCATTCCTGTCGAAGCTGCTTTTGGGAGTGTTGCAGAAAATATGAAAGGAACGCCCACTGGTGATTTCTTTGCCCGCGTTAATAATAACATTCGCAATGCAGGCGTTGGCTTGAAACAAGCTTTGTTTGATACTCAGATTGGCGCTGTGTTTGTGTATCCCAGTAACTTTATTGAGAGCAGCATGAAAGTTCTTGTTGAGAGCGCAAAAAAAGGTCCTACTGTTGTGAGCCGGAGTTTAGTTACCATCAGCCAATACATGGAGCGCATTGGACAAGTTAACGAACGCTTGAAAGACCTTATGGCCGATGTGTTGAGCAGCATGACCAGTCAAATTACTTTCCTGACTCCTATTATTGCTGGCATTGTTGTTGGCGTCGGGAGCATGGTCGTTACTATCATTAATCTTCTTGGCGAACAATTTCAAAATGCAGGACTGGAAGAAGGAGGATTCACTGGGGGAATTAGCGCTATTGCCAGCGTGTTGAATATTCAAGATGTGATTCCTGGCTATCAGTTCCAAGCCGTTGTTGGTCTTTATGTTGTTGAACTTACTATTTTACTTACTATTCTTAGTACTGCTATTGAACGCGGCGTTGATGATACAACAACACGCTATCGCATTGCACAGAATTTATTTCGCGGTGTTAGCTTTTATGTTGTCATCGCACTCATTGGTATTATTGTCTTTAACTTGTTGGCAAGTGCTGTTGGTACGGTTGGAGTGTAATATCAACAAGATTTTTTGCTGTTAATTCTGTTTGCAACTTCCTTTCTAACTCTGCCATGCCAATCCCACCATTCAATGATGTGCAGATTATTGTCTTTTCTATACCTTCTCTACCTTTTGTTTGTCTCTCTATGTACTCCACTGAAGCTGGAGGTTCTGCATATATACCTACTATCCGTTGAAACATACCATATCCTGTATCCAAACAAATTGTGGCACCAAGAACCTGCATTATTTCTCTTACTTTTTCATAGTCTTCTTTTCCTTCTTCGCCTTGAACAGAAAATTCCCTTAACCTCATCATCTTTTTTTGTGATCCTCTTTGTTTTAATATCTTTCTTTTCCCTTAGAAATGTTTATATACAATTCTTGACCTTGCCTTCCTATGAAAAAGAGGAATGTTCGTCTTTCAGAACCACCAACGCCTTCTTCTCGCATTACTGATACTCAGGGCATTTTGGTTGTGGTTCTTCTTCTTTTGATTATTGCTTTCTTTGGAAGTTTACAATACGAACAACTTACAGGAAAACTTGTTTATCGTGATAGTTGGTATGGTGGATATAGCGGAACTGGAGGATGGTTTGGGTTTAGCTTTTCTGATATTTATGCACAACATGGATACATTATTGATGCTGCATTGTTTTTATTGATCTTCTTGGGTGTTGGGAAGGGGTTATTTACGAAACATTTTGCTGAAGGTGGAACTGCGGTTTATGTTGGCATCGGCATCTTTTTAGCATTTGCTTTACTCTTATGGGAAGAACGCAGTGGCATTTATTTGCTTGAATCTTTTGGACCTTTGGTTGTTGTGTTATTTGTTCTTGTGTTATTGGCTTGGGCATTTCGCTGGATGAAACAGGCAGGCATGAATGCTATTCCCCTCATTTGCATTGGATATCTAGTCTTTTATTGGGGAATTTATGGTGGAATAGACACTATGTATGGGCAGAAAGTTGCTGATTTTTTAGCTAACTTTTCTCTTTCGGAAGATTTGATTAGTTTTCTCGCTGCAGCTGCTCTTATGGCACTCATCATCTACATTATTTGGTGGCTTTTCAAAGGACGCCATCACACTTCCCATACCCCTTCTGGAACTTCGCATCATCATCCTTAAAGTTCCTGACTTATCTTCTGTTTTCTTGTTTTTAGCTTTCGTTTCCCTCTCTCCTAAATGTAGTAACTACTCTTGAGTCAGAACAAATAGAAAGATTTATAAATAAGCTTTTCTTTCTTTTCTTAACACATTTTATATCTGGAGGAATACAATATGCCAATTTTACCAAAATCTGCAAACGTTAAAACATTCTTTGCTAATCGTGCACAGCCTTTGTATGATGCTGCTGCTTTTGTTGTAGGATATGCCCTTAGTGGTGTATCTCGATCATTACTTGAAGGCGCTATTCACAAGACTGGTGAGGTTGGCGAAGTTAGTGAGACTATAGAAACTGTCACTACTTTTAATCCCAATTTTAACTATGAAGGAGATTTGGGTGGAAAACTTTCTGCCATAACCGGTCATGACCCTCTCTTAGGAGTTGGCATGGGTTTGGCTGCTATTGCTGGTGGACGTGATAAATCTTGGCCTTATGCCTTGGTTGGCTTAGGTGTTACTCACCTTGATAACCTTGCAAATCTTGTTCGAGAACCATCTTACGCTGTTGCTGATTATGGAGTAGAAACTCTTACCGAAGCAGCTTTGGTTGGTGGAGCTTACTTTTTAGGTTATGGCATTCATAAGCTTAAACAAAAAGTAATGCCTGCTAAAACAAAAGGTCGACCTACACCATCATCTGGTTCAACACCTTAGTTTGACGTTTGAGGAACTTTATGCTCGAAGAGTATGTCCATCATTATTTGGAAGAAGGTTCTCGTAGTCTAACACATTTGCCTACATATCTTCAGTGGTGGACAAATCCTTATCATGCTTTAGGAATACTCGGTGGAATGTATTTTGCATCACGCAAAGATCTCACAAAGAAAGCAACTATGGGCATTGCTGCTTCTGCTTTTAGTGTTATTTGGCCTGAACTTAGTGACATTCTTGAAAATGCCAGTAAAAGCCCTGATTATACTCCTCTCTTTGCCTCTTTTATGACTTCTTTTGTTGCCACATCTCCATTTCTTGCTTATAACTTGGCGAGATTAGAGTGGGATGAATATTTGGAAAAAGGATATGTTGATGGAAGTCAAACCCTTACTAGCATTTTTGGTTTCTTGAAAGAACATCCTAGGGTTTTTCCCTTTGCTATTCAAAAAATATCTGAACAGGTAACAAATGGAAAGAAAGGAATAGAACATACTTTTCAGAATGTTACGCAATCTGCACATATGCCAGGAAAAGCACTTACTCGAAGCCTTTTAACTGTTGGTGCTGCTGCAAGTACTTATCTTCTTTATCGAGTTTATCAAACAACCGACTTGCCTTTTGTGAGCAACCATCTTTTGACAGATACCTTATCGCTTATGAAAGAACATCCTGCCATTACTGCTGGAATCGCTCTTAGTGTAGTAACAGGATATTTACAAAAACCTTACCAACAATTCGCCGCATGGAGTGGCGTTGCTGCTGTACCTGCCTTAGGTGCTCTTCAATGTATGTTTAATTCTTCGTACACTTTTGCAGATTATGGAAATGATATGTTTATAGGTATGCCTCTCGCTTTTGTAGCTCATGTTGCGGGTAGAGGTATTAAATCCATTCAACAGAGATTATTTTCCAAGTGATGCTCATGCTTGATGACCTTCTTATACAAGAACAATCTTCAGATCTTTTAAGCACTGCTTATGATTTTCTCAACAAATCTTTCATAGGTGACATTAGCTGGAGAACATGGATGGATGTTGCTGGGCTTGGTGTAGGATTTGTTAGTGGCTTTAAGAAAAATCCGCTAGGGGGATTGATTGGTTATGGGATTGCAGCATTTCCAGAGTTTTGGGATTGGACTTATCGACTGACTCAACGTCCTGGATCTACTTTCCAAGAAGATACTTTTCCTTTCCTCACTGATGCTGGAGCAGATCTTCTTTTTATGGGTTTCACTTACTTTGGCGGACGATTGCTTCGAGGATATTATGAAAATAAGCATCCTGAGCACTATTCTCGAGAGTGATTGCTCGGAACCTTTATATTTTAGTACTTCTGTCTTCTTCTTGAGAAAAGATGACTGATCCACAAGAATTTCGCAAATTGATTGATGAAGATCTTTTACAACTCAAATTTCTTTTGAAAAGCAAAGTTGCGTCTTTTGACGACATTAAAAAAGAACAAGAACAAATCATTGAATCTATTAAGAATGTCATGACGCAAGTGAAAGAAATGGAAATGGTTTTGGAACAAGAAATTCAAATGTACAAAAAATTAGCTGCAGGATGGGAAAAAGCGTATGTTGACAAACGATGGGGGGCTATCGGACAAACCATCAAGGCAGAATTAGAAGATTTCAACCAAGAATATGCAAAGACGAAGAGCGTTTATGAGCAATGCACGGGAATGCACAAACGATTATCAAAGCTTATTTCCCTTATCAAAAATATGAACGCACAGAACAAAGACACGCGTGAGAAAGAATTAAAAATGCTTGAAGACTTTAGACAAAAGAAAAGGGAAGTGATGGGATTATGAGGTGGAGTTTTTTGATTGTTGGACTTTTGCTTCTTCTTATTGGGCTTAAGAATTATTTATCTGATTGGGGATTACCTACTTCCATCATTGAAATCTTTTCAACCATACCGACTTTCTCTTTACCTTCGTGGGTTTTCATTATCGTAGGAGCTATATTACTAGTATTTGCTTTTAGGAGATGAATTTTGTGGCACAACAGAATGAAGCGTATGGGCAATTCAATCGTTTGAAACGGAAAGTTTTTTGGTTGAAATGGGAACTTATCTTTTTTGGTTTTTTAGCACTTCTTATTGGATTATATCCTGTTTTTTTGCAACAAGAAACCTTACCTAATTTTTTGACTTTTTTGCCTATGGATGGAGCTGGCTATCGCGTTCTTGTTATGCTCCTTGGAGGACTAGCACTTGTTCTTGGATTCAGAACAACGCGACGTTGAGTAGAAATCTTTAAATAGTATCTGAAAGTGTTAAAAGATCAAGAGGGATTACATGAATATTTTTGCACATAAAAAAGGGGACATTGAACTTGGGAAAATTGTCACATTTATTATTGTCGCTGTTGTTCTTATCGTCGTTGTTGCTTTTTTCTTAGGAGGAGCAACAGGAATCAGCAAGGCCATAAAAGGGGTATTCTTTGGCGTCACCGCAGGAACGGATAAAGGATTAGCCATTGAAAATTGTCGACAATATTGTGCACAAGCGCAAGGATTTCCAGATGTTGAAACCAAGCAAGGCTCGCCATACTGTACTTATTATGTAAAGATTGATAATGATAACGATGGAGAAGCAGATTATAAACTTGTTTCTGACGCAAAACAATATTATCGTTGGTATTGCTCTGAAAGTCATAAACAGGATAGTTCTGGACTTGAAGCAGATGATACTCTTCACGTTCCTTGTGATTTAGGAAGTATGAAAGAAGGACAACCTATCACATGTACAAGCGCTACCGGATAATCTTAACTCTCAGAAGATTTAAATAGAACTTTACGTGCATAACCTCTATGTTATATCGAAAAGGGGTAGCTGTCCAGACTCTTGTCATGCTTATTCTTTGCTTATTTTTGTTAGCTGTTGTTCTTGTTGCGTTGTGGAAGATGAGGGGTGGATAAGATGAATAAAAAACGAGAGAGCGGAGCTTTGAGTTTTGATATGGTTACTTTGCTCATTTTTTTAGGCATCTCTGCATTTATTATTATTCTTGTTGCTGTTCGACCTTTCTTTTCTCCTGAAGTGCAGCTCAGTGGAAAGGAAATGTGGTGTCGTTTTACCCTTTCTATCCGCCAAAGTTTGCCTGAAGGCTTGGCTGATCAGTGGCATCCTATTTGCTCTGCTGAACGACTTTCTCTTTCTTTATCTACGAAAGAAGCGAAGAAAGCAGCAGTTGATGAACCTGTGCGAGAAGGCGCTATACGGTACGTTCTTGATTTGCTGCGGCGTTGCAAGTATATGATTGGCGGTGATCAAAGTGGTGTTTTGTTTTCAGAAAAGAACTGTTATATTTGTTACGTTGTTGACACTTCAAATGATGATGCCATTTTTCCCTTGAATGTTTCTGACTTTTATTCTTACTCTCTTTTTACTAACACAGAGAAAGAAAAGAATTATTTACAAGACCTTCAATCACCCGGGCAGGCAGATTATCCTCATATTGTTGTCCTTCCTACATCTGTTGAAAAGAATGAACATTATGCTGTTGTTTATCTTGATAATGTACGACCTAGCAATCTTGTGTTGTGGAGCAAGCCTTTTGTAGGGTGCGCATTAGGAATCAAAGGGGCAAGTATGGTTCCTGGTGTTGGCTTGGTAGGTAGTGGTTATGCTTGTTTAGGAGGACTTGCTGTTGGAGGCGGATCATCCTTGATTGATCTTTCTGAGGAGAACACGAATAAACTTGCATTTGTAGACTTGCGTGACTTGAAAGAACGCCAAGGAACAGACGAATTGGGGTGCAGCGGTTATGTTTACTAAACGCAAAGGAGAATTGAGCATTGAATATGTTGTTATTGCCATTATTGCTATTGCCTTACTTGTCGTGTTTGTTATTTATAGCGGGATTTTGAAAGAGCAGTTGGACCTTCTTGTTAAAAAAGTTCTTTCTTTTTTTACTGGAGGCTCATGATGCAACGCAAAGGGGTTTCACAAGTTATTATTGAACTGGTTTTAGCTACTGTTGTTATCCTTATCATTGTTGTTGCCTTGATTGTTGGAAAAATACCTCGATCTTTTGATGATGTTCGCTCGTACGGTAATGCTACACTCAATCTTTTTGATAAAGTCGTGGGTGGAGAAGAAAAGAGAGCACAGAAACAACAAGAAACTACTTTCTTGAAAGATTCACAATTATTAGAACAGGCTTATATACAATGTCTTCAATCTCAGCATTCAGATTGTGTCTGTAACATACCTCTTGAAAGTCAAACAGAAGAATTCATTCTTACCCTTGAGCAACTGAATGAGTTTATTGTTTTTCTCCCTCAAAAAATTATAGAAGACCATGCTTCTCTTGTAACAAACCCAACACGTCAACAAGGCACTCTTTGCCTCATTCAATGGCCATTTACAACTTCTTATGGAAGTAACCGTCTCGTTCCTTCTGCCGTCGATATTATTCCTTCTCTTCACCTTACTCTTGATACTCCTTCTCTCACTGGAATAATTGCATCAGATAAACTTGCCTTACAACCTTTTTTCTATAAAGCCCCTGGTCCTTTTATTAACCCGATTTTTCCTCCTAAAGAAGTCCCGCTACCTAAAGTTTGTTTTGTCACGCAGGATAGCTGGCCAACCTTTGAATTTGGAGAGACGAATTCTGTTAGGATTCAAGGCGTTAATACCAAAGAACTTGCTCCTTGTGAGGAACGTAGCGCTGATCAGTGCATCATTAATGATTTTTACTGGAGTAAAAAAGATACATCGTGGGAACCTCTCGGAGCAGATCAAATAGCTGCTTCTCCAGGCGATCTCTTTGATATTAGAGTACAGGGAAAAGGATGCAAGGGAAGACATCTTATTATCCAGGTATTTGAAGGTGAGCCTTATGGAACTTATTCTTATAAACCTCATCTTCGACCAATTATTCTTTTTAATCGTGAAGATCAAATCTTTGATGAAAATCTTGCTGATGTTTCTGCTACATTTACTCTTCCCTCTTTTGAAAAATTGCGCACTTATTATTTTAAAATTGATGTTGAGCCAGGATCGTTCATTGTTCTTCCCAAAAATTATGATGATTGGGTTACTACTTCTCGTAATTCACTTACAGTGTGGGATGGTAGCTCGCTCGGTTAAATCCCAAACCTTTATAATAAAGCATTCTTTTGTTTCATCCTATGAAAGGAGGAGAAATCGAAATTCAGCAAATTATTTATTTTATTATTGGCATTGTTGTTCTGGTTGCGCTGATTTACATCTTTAGAAGTCAAATCACTCAATTCTTAGATACCCTAAGCAGAATTGGCGGAGCTAAAAATGCAGTTCCGCCCTTAGACACTGTTGTTGGAGGATAGCGCATGGCATATAAACGCGGCCAGACTGAAACTCCTAGCTTTACTTTAGGATTGATTATTTCTTTGCTTATTCTTCTTGCTTTAGGAATCATTGGCTATCAGATTGCACAAAAAAATGTTGATGTGCGAGCCCGTGTTGCTTTTACTGATTTTTTACATTACTATGCTAATTGCACTTCTTATGGTGCGACCGATTGCTATTGTGAAACATTTGATTTATCTCTTATGCCTGGCGAGTATAGCATTCGAGTTGTTGACTTAGAATCAGACCAGCTGGGGTTTGAACTTATAAAAGGAAATGATGTACGACAGAAGACATATACTCCCGGACAACAACTTTGTGCTTATCGTTACTCTTCAGAAGGTATGTTTTATGCTGAACCACTCTCTTCACATATTTTCACACATCGCAAAGGAGAATCTTTACGAACTGCATTAATTCCTTTGCATAATAACACTTGTTTTGCAATTTCTTCTACGCCTTTTGCGTCAGCAGTCACTGCTGTTCTTGAACCTTTACACCGTAAAAAAACAAGTTGCGCGGCTACTCAATATTCTTCTTTGCCTCTTACTTTTATTTATCATGAAGCATTAAACAGTGACCCTCGTATGTTTTCCCTTCTTGATACATTAGATCAACATCTTATTTCTTTTTCTCGTGTTTCGCTTTACCATGATTATGGTGCTTCTTCTTATTATACTAATGAACGACTTTTTCGTGCCGCACCCAATCATAATTTTAGTTCCATGACTATCCTTTCTTTTGATTATTCGCGCAGTGATTTTCTGTATTCATTGGGAAAAACGACTCTAGATCATGTTATCATCCGTTATCTCAGCAACTCTCCTCAAAGCCTTTTATTAGCTCAGGCCTTCTCTGACGCTTTACAACCTCTCCCAATAACTCTCACATCTGTAGATGACGATGATGCACCCTCCATCATGTTCTGGGCCGATGATGATTCACCTCTTTATTCTCAACGACAATCCATCCCCGCAATATCTTTGGAATTTGTCGATGATGGTCAGGAACCTTATTTTCTTGATTATAAAGAAAGGACCTTAGCTCAAGCCATGTCTTCTGCCGTTTTAACCTCTTTAAGCACAATAACTGTTTTAGAAACAGAACCTCTTTTTCAAGAATAGTAAATGATTTAAACCTTGTTCCTTATTAAGTTTTTATGCAGAAGCACATGTTTCGAAAGGGACAGGGGGAGGTGTTAACTACTCTTCTTTTGTCAGAAATCATTGTTGTTCTTCTTGTTTTTGTTTCTTGGTATATGATTGTTGAAGACAAACAAGCCTTGCTGAAACATACTGATGTTGATCAACAATTAACACAACAGGCTTTACGCTCTTTGCCAAATGTTGTCCATGTTGAACGCACTGATGGCAAGCCAGTGATCATTCTTCCTTTAGGTGATGACTCATGAAACAGGGAGCTTTTGATTTTGGGCACTATGTTCCTTATTTTCTTGTTGTTCTTCTTGTTAGTTTATTCTTGTATTTGACTATCTTTTACACTTTTGGAGAACAAGAAGTGACCATTCATCAACGTTCTCTTGATCTTGAAGATACTTTTCTTATTAATACTATGCTTCGTTGCTTTTCTGATCCTGAGACCCATGCATTTTCTTTATCTCGCTTTACTGATGCAACACTCGTGTTGTGTACTACAAAAAATATCAAAGTTACTTACACTTTTGTTGGTGATGAAACTCGAGAACCAATTGTGATTGGAAATAAACAGTTGGAACAACCAGATATTCTCAGGAAAGAATATGTTGCTGACCCTGTTTCTCTCGGAGGAGTGTTAACCATTGCCTACTAAATTTTTACGACGAGGACAAGCGCAGCATTTATTCAATGACTTACTTCCCGGTATTATTCTTGTTATTCTTGGCGTTCTCTTACTTTCGTATGCAACCAGCAGTCAGGATAATATGATTCACCGCGATGTAGATGATCGATTATGGGAAAACTATGGTGAACGACAATTGCTTCAGTTTTTACAAACACGTGTTCTTCATTTAGGAACGCATAAAGAAATATGGCAGATTTTATATGAAGCACAGGATCATAATCTTCGTCGTGATGAAGACCCTGAAAACCATGGAGATTGGATTAAAACACCTCTTGAATTATCTGTAGCCGGATCTTATGATTATGGTATATTATGGGGAGATGCTCTTTTAGTGCAGTTCACTGCTCCTTTGATTTTTGACCGCTTGTTTGAAGATTGGTATATCCTCATTAACTATCACCAATTCGATTACTGGATACAGATTCATTATCAACAACGAACTTTGCGTGAGCAATGCTTACGACGTGGCGGACATGATCATTACGCTGATGTTGAGATTACAGGAGAACGAGGTATGACTGTTCGTTTATATTATTGCATTGTTTCGGAGGCATCTTCATGAATAAACGTGGAACATTAGCCATACTCTTTTTAGGACTTGGATTCCTCGTCTTTGTTGGTTTAGTCTTTGCTGGCAAAATAGCTCCTAAAGACAATTACGTTGGGAAAACTGCAATAGAACTTTATTTAGGATCTGAACAACTCCATCATATTCTTTATCTTCATCGTATTGCCGGTACTTTAGCGCTTGATGAAGCTCTTATCCAACACACGATAACTGGACGTGAACCTTGCCTTGTTGAAACTGTTCGTCTTTGGGATCATGACCGATGTCGGTTTACTTCCAAAACTTTGCTTTCATCTTATTTAACTTTCTTCGATCTTTCTTTTTCCCATCATTTACAAACTCTTCTTTTATCCTTAAATATTACTTTTCCATCTTATACTTATCGCTTTACTGATGATATTCTGCACGTGCAATCTTCACAACCTCTGACCTATCACATGCTTGGCTTTCAATATACTATGCCTATATCTCTTGAACTTCGCCACGATACTTTAGGATCTTATCTTCAGAGGTATCAACGCATTTATGAAACTGTTACTCTGCGTGCACCTTGCTTGTTGCAACAACAAGACCTTAACTCTTGCTTCTCTCAAAAAGATTTTACTATTCATGTTGAACAACGCGATGATTACCTTTTCTTTACTGCACAAGAACTTTCATCGTTACGCAATATAGAGATTCGTTTTGCAATACCTTTAAATAGCCTCGATGAGTTATCGAGCACAGAACATATCTCTTTTTGATTTAGGATGTGACTGCCAATGATGGGCTATCGTTTTGAAGATATTGTCAAAAGAATCAATGAAGAAAAAGGCATTGACATTGAAGAAATAGAGCGCCGCGTTAAACAAAAACTTGACAAACTGAGTGGACTTATTAGCAAAGAAGGTGCTGCATATATTGTGGCCAATGAACTTGGTGTTGATCTCATTTCTAGTATGAAGAAAAATGGCATTAAGATTGCCCAAGTGATGCCTGGCATGCGCAACATTACTATTGTTGGGAGCGTTGTCAAAGATTATGGCATTAAAACATTCCAAAAAGAGGGACGCGACGGAAGAGTTTCTAGTTTTCTTGTTGGTGATGAAAGCGGCGTGATTCGTGTCGTTGTATGGGACACTGAATTGATCAATAAAATGGAGGCGCATAAATTTTCTGAAGGGTGCACTCTTCGCGTCAGTGATGGTTTCATTAAAGAAAATAATGGCTATCTTGAAATGCATTTAGGCAATAGGAGTTTGTTAGAAGTTAATCCTTCTGGTGTTGAAGTGAAGGCTATTCCGTATGGAGAGATGCAAAAACCAAGCTATCAACGCAAAGCCATTCGCGACTTACATGAAAGCGAAGCTGCTCGTTTGGTTGGCACTGTTGTTCAAGTCTTTGATATACGTTTTTATGAAGGATGCCCTGTCTGTGGAAGAAAATTAGAAAATGGATGCAGAGAGCATGGCAATGTCAGCAGCGCCATGGTTCCTATTTTGAATTTTTACCTGGATGATGGCACAGGCAATATACCTATTGTTGTCTTTCGTGACCTTGTTTCTAAAACCTTGAATGTGGCGCCGGATGTTATCGCGCAGTTCCATACTAATCCTCAAAACTTTACTTCTGTCAAACAAGACTTTTTAGGAAAGCAGCTTATGCTTGGCGGAAAAGTTCAGAAAAACATTCTCTTTGACCGCTTAGAATTAATTGCAAACACTGTGGAAGAAGCTAATCCAGATGTTTTACTGAAAGAATTTTCAGATGATCATCCTTCTTCCTAATTTTCATGCCTTTTAATCCTTTTATTTCTTAAAGGGTAGTATATGATCCCAAAGATAAGAAATCCTGCGCCTACAATAAATGATGCTATAACCACATATTTTATTGTATCGCCTTGATTTTCAAATAATTTCAGTAATGCCAATCCGAAAAGAAATGCTGCACCGGCTGTTCTGATATGCGCTAACATTGTTCTTTCATTTGCCAGCAATGTGCGCTCAAGAGCAAGATTATTCAACACTCTTTTCTTTTTCACAGTGTATACTTTCTTTTAGACCCTCATAAATTTATCGTTTCTTTGTTTTTTCGGATTTCTTCTTTGTTTTTTATCATATTTTTTCTTTTTATGTTTCTCTTTCCGGTTTTTGATCCCAAGACCTTATGAACACTTTGTTTTTGTTTTGCCTTATCACTGTTGGAGGTGCATTTATGTGCTGTAAAATCTATTTTGAACGAGCACTTCACTCGTCAAGTACCCCCCGAGACTTTATAAAGAAGGGTGGACTTTTATGTATTATCCCGTCAGGGGATACTGAAACAAAATCCGAACAGGAAGGTGATTTGTATGGCAACTAATATGCCCATTCATAAATTTAGAGCAGGCAATATCGAAGCTGCCGTCTGGAGTAATAAGAAAGATGTTGGGGGAGCCATTATGGAGTTTAAAACTGTTAGTTTAAGCAGAAGCTACCTCAAAAAAGGAGAAGACATGTGGAGAAGTGATGTTATTAATTTACGACGCAATGATCTCCAAAAAGTTATTTTAGTGATGCAAAAAGCTCAAGAACAATTACTTCTTACTGAGCGGGATGATGATGAATAATGCAAGCCCAAGAATATGAGACCAAGAATACTGAGAAAGCTGCTGAGAAACTATCTAAAGTAGAACCGAAGAAAGAGCAGAGCGCTATAAAAGAAGAGAAGGTCGCAGCAAAGGAAGTGACAAAGGAATTACAGATTACCGATCTGCCAGGTGTTGGAGCAGCGACTGCCGAGAAATTAACCCAAGCAGGATTTGATTCTTTGCTTAGCATTGCTGTTGCTAGCCCGGGAGAGCTTGTTGAAGTTGCGGGTGTAACTGAAGCTGCCGCACGAAAAATTATCAATGCTGCACGTGAAAATTTGGCCATGGGTTTCGAAAGCGGAGATCTGCTCATGAAGAAGCGCGAGCAAATCCTTCGTATCTCTACTGGAAGCAAAGCTCTTGACGCTTTATTTGGCGGCGGCATTGAGAGCAATGGCATCACAGAATGTTATGGGCAGTATGGTGCTGGTAAATCTGCACTTGCGCATCAGCTTGCTGTCAATGTTCAACTGCCTAAAGAAAAGGGTGGAGTTAATGGCATGGCTGTCTGGTTAGATACAGAAAGTACGTTCAGACCTGAACGCGTCAAGCAGATTGCTGAAGCACAAGGCATGGATGTGCAAAAAACCTTAAAGAACATTCGTGTTGCACGCTGTTTCAATAGCGACCATCAGATGTTGCTTGCTGAGAAGGTGGAAGATTTGATTAAGAAAGAGAACTTGCCTATCAAATTGCTTGTTGTTGATAGCTTGATGGGGCATTTTCGCTCTGATTTTGTGGGACGAGGTATGCTTGCTGATCGACAACAGAAAATAAATAAACATATCCACGCCTTGCTGAAATTGGCAACAACATATGGCATAGTAGTGTATGTTACGAATCAGGTTATGTCACGACCAGATGTCTTTTTTGGCGACCCGACAGAAGCTGTTGGCGGACATGTTGTTGCTCACGGCATGACAACGCGGACGTACCTTCGCAAAGGAAAGAAGGGAACACGTGTTGCTAAGATGATTGATTCTCCATACATGCCTGACGCAGAAGCTGCCTTCAGAATTACAGAAGGAGGAATTAGGGATGCAGAGTAATTTTTCCCTTTTTCCTTATGGCAAGTGATCTTACACGCGGCATTAAAGTAAGCGACTTGGCACGATGGGAATGGTGCAACGAAGAAGCTTACTTGCGATGTCATTTTTTCATCATAGAAAATACGGGCAGGCGAGGATTTGAACCCCGATTACAACCTTCGCAGGGTTGTGTTCTATCCAAGTTAAACTACCCGCCCAGTGTGGTTTGTGAGTTTGGAGGAAGGTTTATAAATCTCTCTTTCAGGCTTCTGTTTATGAAAGGCACTATTACTTGCATTAGCTGTCATAAACCACTTACCAATAGCCAGGGTAGTACGATCTTTTCTTGCCCTCAATGTGGAAAAACACAGATTGTTCGTTGTTATGCCTGTAGACAGATTGCGGCCCGTTATGAATGTCCAGAATGTCAGTTTAGTGGGCCTAACTAATTCTTGAATTGCGATAATGTTTGTTGTTGTTTTATTTCTTTTAGCTGTTGCTTCATATGATCAAAAATAGGAGTTGCGATGTATCCTTGCTCCATACTTCCTAAAACCGCATATTTTTCTGGATGTGACCAGCAATAATAAGCAATATATCCGCAGAAGACAGCGTCGATGACGTCTTCGAATTCTTTTTGCTTCTTAGGCGTTAGTTTTGTTATGTTTGTTGACAGTAATTCTGATGAAATGTTCACTGATGGCTTTGCTTCTTTTAATGCTGCAAGAAGGTCGAGATATCTCTGGAATTCTTTTTGTTGTGTTTTCTTGTCTCTATTTGGCTTTGTTTTGTATTGTAATATTTTTTGAAGATTGAAGAGCACCACCATCGATGGATGCGGGTACACTTCGAATACTTTTCGTACTTGTTCATATTGTTTTATGTATGGATTATGGTCAAATCCTTGCTGAACAAGATATTTTGTTAACACTTCTCCACGAATTGTTCCTGACCATTGACTGAGACGTTTTCTGTTTGATGGATGAGCACCAGCATTGTATTTTCTAAATAACAAGCCAACAACTCTTTCTGCTTCTCTTCTTCCTTCTTCATTGGGAACAATTAAAGGAGCATCAATTGCTATAAGTGCATCTTTTGTATTCACATATTGTTTAATGATGGTAAGGATTTCTTCATCTGTTTGTACAGCTGTTGCATATGCGAGCGTTGCTTTCTTTTGATTGCCTTCAAAAATGGAGACTCCCGTTTTATTTCTTGGTGACCATGCAAGATCGATACCTACGAAGAACATTTCCTCCACCCGATAATCTTAAAAACTGACTTTCTTCCTCCCTTTCTATGGGAACAGTCCTTATCACTTATAAAATTATGCCTGAGAGCTCAGATGTTGACTTGAATAATTTTGAAACTGAAATAAAAAGCAAGATTGAGGGTTTTGGGGGACGCATACTTGACACCCGGGAAGAAGAGATTGCCTTTGGCTTGAAGGCGTTGAAAGTTATTTTTGCTTTAGATGAGAAAAAAGGAGACACTGAACCTTTAGAAATAGAATTACAAGGTCTGCACTATATCCAAAGCGTTGAGGTGGTGGATGTGCGGAGGCAAATTGGATAAATGGCACAAGATACACCTTTAACCGAGCAACATATCAAAGAATTGAATGACATTGCCAGATTGCCACCGGAACAACAGCAACAACGTTTACAAACTTTCTTGAAAACTTTAACACCTGAACAGATTGATTTCTTGAAAAAACAACAAGGCGGAGAATGTTTGTTTTGTTCTCTTGCTGATGGAAAGATTCCTTCTAAGAAAATCTATGAAGATAGTGCTTATTTAGCCGTCTTGGATATCAAACCAGCTTCGAAGGGACATGTGCTCTTGTTCCCTAAGAAACATTACCAACTTTTGGGGCAAATGAGCGATGAAGAAACTGGAAAACTTTTTGTTCTTGCCAATAAACTAAGCAGAGTTGTTTTTGAAACAGTGAAAGCAGAAGGAACGAATATCCATCTTGCCAACGGCGGAGCTGCTGGGCAGACCATGCCGCATGTTGTTGTTCACATTATTCCCCGATGGAAGAATGACCACGTTGGGTTTTTTTGGGAAGGACAGAAGATTGATGAACAGGAGATGAATGCTCTTCATGCTCAAATGATTCAACTTGTTCCGCAACTTCTAGCTCCACCGAAAGAAGAGATTAAAAAAGAAACGCCCGCAGTTGTTTCATGGAATGAAAAGAAAAGAATACCTTAATTTTTCCTAGCGTACTTGGCGACTTTGCGAAACGTTGCTAATAATTCATTCGTTTTTTGCTCCGTAGTTTTATCTTCTATTCTTAGTATACTTGCCGTTTCCTCTATAAGTGCGTAAGCTTCTTCTGGATTTAGAGGTAAACATTCTCTTGGTAACTTCCACTTATAAGGACAGAAAAAATCCATGCATTCTTCTTCGCTTGTTAATCGATTTCTTATTTCTCCTTTTACTTTTTCTCGGTATCCTAGATTTTCATTTTTTCTGCTTTCATTATCATTACATACTTCAAGCGCATATACAAAGAATCTGCTTAATAATCCTTCATTGGTTCCAAATACTCCTTCTTTGCTTAAATCTAAGCTCTCTTTTTCCACTACCGTTGTCACATACAACTTTGCATTATATTTCCAATCTTCCGTTAGGAACTCTCGTAATCCCAGAGTTTCTATGGTATTATTTCCAATCCTTTCTACTCTTTGCTCTATTGTTTCTTCCATTATATTATCCCTATAATTTTCCCACTTATAATTGTTATTACTGCTCCTAAAAAGAATGGAGGAATGAAAGGAATACCTTCCTTTACCAATACTTTCCCTATTTTTGCCTTGATTAGTTTGCTAATATCCTCTTGTTCGATACCTAACGTTTTCTTCTTGTAGAGTAATTTTCCATTTTTGTATACGTCTTGTTCTACCCAATCTCCAGGCGTTAATTTGTTTACCGGAAGATGCTTCATTAATGCTACTTTTTCTACTCCTTTAATGAGGACTGTAAGATAGGGATATACTAACAGTAATAATGCTAGTCCGCCTATCATCATTTTTACTTGCTCATCCAATTCTGTTGTTACTGTAATTAAAGCAGAGATTGCTGCAAAGAACAATGCACATATCTTCATTACAATCATTTTTTTTCCATGATTTATTTTTTTAGCTTCAGGAAAAAATTGTTTTCTGTTCTTTGTTGCTAATATAATTCCATATACAATCCCATACAATGCTCCTACAATTAAAATATTAATTACCATCACAGCAAGAAAAGGAAGATCATTCAACGGAAGAAATGATGGGCGTGTTGCAAAAATAATTCCAATTCCCATGATGAGCTTTGTATCGCCACCACCCCATTGCTTTGCTCGAAACATGAGATTTCCTACAACCATCATCACACCAAAACCTAAGATGCCATACCATAGATAATTCCATTCGTTGTACATGACTGAATATAAGATTCTTAATATGAACCCTGTGAATATTAATCCGTAACTGATCCAATCTGGAACTTCTCTTGTTTTCAAGTCTGAAATTGAAGCTATCAATAGTGCAAGAAGACCAATAGCGACTAACAGAATATCCATCATCATAATAGCAGCGTAACCTTAACTTTATAAAGATTATTGGCTTTGTTTGTTTATGGTACGTGTTATAGGCGCTGGACCTTCTGGAAACTATGCTGCTTACTTACTTGCGCGTAAGGGAGTAGATGTTGATGTGTATGAAGACCACGATATTGTTGGTAAACCTATCCAATGTACCGGTATTATGACCTCTTATTTGAATAATCTTATCCATATTGATGGTTGGGAAGATTTTTTGGTGAATACTATTGATGGCACGAGAGTTTTTGGGCCTGATGGAGAATCTGCGTATGTCAAACTGAAAAAAAATTACATTGTTGATCGCGCACTCTTTGACCAGCATCTTGCAAAACTTGCGCAAGAACATGGCGCTGATTATCATTACAAACATCGTTTTACTAATGCTCAATTTAGAAAAGATCATTTAGATATTTCTTTTGCCAATGGAACAACTGTGCAGGATACGACGTTGATTGGCAGTGATGGACCTGGAAGTTTGGTTGCTAAAAGTGCTGGCTTGTTTGGCGAGAGAAGATTTGTTGTTGGCGTGCAAGCACGTGTTTCTTTGAAGCACATTGATCCTACAATTGTTGATTTTTATGTGGATAAGAATGCTGATGGTTACATAGGGTGGGTTGTTCCGGAGAATGATCATATTGCACGCATCGGTGTTGCCAGTTATCAGCATGCCCATGACTATTTTCAGGAATTATTGAAGAAAACTGGTGGAAACATTTTGGAATGGCAATCTGGAGCTATACCTTTGTATCAACCCAGGCAAGCCATGAGCGTTACACGACAAGGATCTTCTGTTTTTTTATTAGGAGATGCTGCCACGATGGTGAAAGCAACTACGTATGGAGGCATTATTCCTGGGATGATGGCTGCTGAAGAACTTGCACAGGTTATTTTACGAGGAGGTTCTGCAAAACAGTATGAACGTGCTTGGAGAAAGCGCGTTGGCAAAGAACTATGGTTGCATTTAATGATACGTAAGTATATGGACAAGTTTAGCTTAGCAGATTACAAAAGATTAATTCAGTATACTAATCAAGAGAAGGTTTTAGAAGTCCTTGAAGAACATGATCGAGAGTATCCTAGCAGATTATTGTTTAAGATATTATGGAGAGAGCCACGATTTTTGAGATTTATTTTTTCAGCACTCTTTTGAGCTATGGATCCAAGAACTTTATATCTGAGGATGGAAAAACTTCAACGACAATTTGAATCTCCTACTGAAAATATAGAACAATCTTTAGAAACATTGACAAATGCGTTGCTTTCGGTTCAAGACGAGTTTAGAAATGCTTCTGGATTTACCGCAATTGATCCTGATTATAGAACTGCTCGCCTTATTTACCTTACTCTACGAAAATACATAACCTGAGAACGATATGCCTTTCCTTTTTTTGTGAAAATTCATATAATCTCTTATAGCTCCTTTGTGCTTCTAACCAAAGTTTTATATAATACAATACTGCCTATTGGTTCTTGAAGAAGGTGGTAGGGAACAATGAACTTTAGGAAAAAAGGTGATGCCTCTGCTAATGCTATGTGGCTTGTTTTAATCATAGGATTGTTCCTTGTTGTTTACATTATTCTTTTGCCTGTTGGTGAAAAAGAAAAACTTGTAGGCATTCAACCCATTTATGGACCAACAACCGGTGGTTCTGGAGGATCTCTTTCAGGAGGCTTATTGCTTCAAGAGAATCCTGGCGTTCTTTATCCTCTTATTCGACAAGTCGTTGGAAAACCTTTGGCTTCAGTCAATCTCTTTTCTTATACTGAAGGAGAACAACAAGGATTAGCCAATACTGTTACTGTTGAGCACGGATTTTTTGGAGAACAAGAAAAAGAACTATCTTTTTTCCTCAATGATGTTCGCACTGTACAAGATGTCCAACTCCTTTTTTTAGTACGTGAAGCGAAAGGGGATCTTATCATACGCTTAAATGGTGAAGAAGTTTTTAGAGGAGAACCAACAACTGAAGATTTGCCTCTTCGTTTACCTCCGCATTTATTGAAACAGATTAACAAACTTATTTTTACTGTGAGCAATCCTGGCCTTAATATATTTAAAACAAATGTTTATTCTCTTAAAGATGTTCAGCTCTTTGTACGTCATCGCTTGGAAAATAAGAGAGAAGTACGCACGTTTGTCATGAACAAAGCAGATGCTCAAAGCGTGAAACATTTGACGTTATTCTTTGTCACTAATTGCTTTACTGTGGAAGAAGATGGGCGCTTGATTATTTTGCTTAATGGCAAGGTTATCCATGATGCTCTCGTTGTGTGTGATGCAGGTCCTATTGCTGTTGATATTGATCCGCAAGACATTCTTGAAGGAACCAATACTCTTGAGTTTGGCATCGATCAAGGAAAATATGTTTTAGAGCAAGTTGTTTTAGAGAAAGATGTTGGTGAACATGAGCCTACGCGGTATGTATTTACTATGCAAGTTGCAGATTTCAATAGAGTTGGTGTTGGAGGACGCATTGTGATGGATATGCAGTTTGCTCCAGATGGATTACGCAAGATTGGTGCAGTATATATTAATGGTTACCCTATCTACTTCGACACTTTAGATTATACTTTTGTTTATGACGTTACTGGTCTTGTAGGACCTGGTACTAACATTGTTCGCATTGTTCCTGAGGTGCCTGTCGATATTACTGCATTCAACATTGGTTTTGGATTGTAAAAGAGGCATGCATGACTGATTCATTTTTGCACAAGGATGATTTTTCGTATTTTCTTAAAGTTCCTTTTTCTTCCAACCCTTCTGCTCCAGCACCACGCGCAGGCGTGAATTGGCGAGCCATACGTGGAACTGCAGGTTATGCTGCTGGTAGAGGATTACGAGCGTATTATACTGGACAACGCAGAGCACAAGGTGTGAGAAATCCACAACATGCCTTTGTGTTTGGATTCATCATGGATGTTGTGACGATCGCTCTCCTTGGCACAGGGCAATTCTTTTGGTACTTGATTGCAGTTGGAGTGTCTATTCTTGTAGGTTTGTATTTTGTTGGTTGGCCTTCACTTTTAAATATCTTGAAAGTTTATCCTGGAGGATCCTTAGGTTATCTTCCTATCTTTACTTTAGCTAGCATCTTAGGACATGTTGGCGTTCCAGCATTACGACAAAGCACCTTAGGTAGTGGAGGCGGTAATCCTATTTTTGTTTCTAGTGGCGGAAGTGGTTCGAAAGAATCTTCTTATAGCGCTTCTTATAAATATGGTCTAGGAAGATATGCAGGAGAAGCTACTGCTGAAGCTTTGGGTAATTTTACACGCTGGTTTGGAAAAATTTTACCTCTTCTTCTCCTTGTTGGAGGATTTATCTATTTCTTTGCCTTTGGTTTACCTGCACCTTTGCGTGCTGCATCTGTGAGCCAAGGTGAATTTCTTGCTCAGAAATGGAATGTTGCTGATCGCTTCCAAGACATTGCTTCGTATCTCAATCCAAAGACCGCACTTGAAAAAGCAGCAGGCGTTGGGGATTTTACAACACGACCAGACTATCTCACAGAAGGAATACAAGGTGTAGAAATCGAACGGTTTGATGGAAAAAAAGTGTATGAAGGCGATCCGTTCACTTTACAGGCAGAAGTACATGTTGATGCTTTTCCCCATGATGACAGCACTCTTTCTTTTGGATGTCTTTTGAACGATGGCGAACAGATCATTCAAACTGGAACTGCACAAATTAGTGGATATTCTGAAGGAGAAAATACTGTTACTGTGCCACAAGGAACGAAGCAACGCACCTTCTTTGTTTATTGTTCTTATGATGGAATTGCGTCTTTAGACACTTCATATAAAAATTATCAGGCTCTTCTCACTTGGAGCTATGAAAACATTTTGACTACTTCAGTCTTACGCGCTTTTACTCAACAACGCGTTGTTCAAGATCGCTTGTTTCAACGAGGATTAGATCCTTTGGAAGATCTGCGCGGCAGTGATTTTGTTGGTACAGACGGATTTGCTCAAGATAATTGCGTCAAAGGATGCGGACTTACAGACTTAAGCATGAAACTTGGAAGTGTTTTGCCTCTCAGTGAGGGCGTGCCTCATTACCTTGATGTTGCTCTCGTTGGATTGAGCACATGGAAAGGATCTTTACAACATCTTCGTGAATTACAACTCCTCTTGCCTGAACAGGATCTTCATTTTAGCGAACAGCGCTGCTTGTGGGAAGGAGGAAGCAACATAGGACAACATCAACAAGAGCAATCCTTTATTTTAGATGAAAACAGCCCTCAGCTTCAACAGGTTAACACAAAATTATCTGCTGGCGCACCGGTGAAAATTGTTTTTACTTGCACTCTTACTGCTGAAGGCGGCGTTGAAGATATTCCTGCTCCTGCAACACTCACTGCTCTTGCACGTTATGATTATGGTGGACAAGAACCTGCTTTAGTTCTTGTTATGAAAAAAGAACCAGAGGTCAGTGGCATAGCATGAAATGGATTTTTTTTCTTATTGTCAGTATTTTTCTTGCTGGATGCACACTTCAGAATGCACCATCTTCAGGACAACAAATTTTTCATTGTCCTTCTGTCAAAGAAGGCAAAGGTGTTACTGTTGATTTTGTCCAATATGCTCCACCTCCTGAAGTACGAGAAGGCAGAGATTTTTCTTTAGGTTTAGTTTTTTCTAATGCTTTTGCAGAAGGCATGGATGTTGATCTTACCTTGCAGGACACTGTTGATACGCCCGGATCATTTCCTGCTGAAGGCGTGCATGAAACTCTTCACCTTGAAGGCGCGGTTGTGGAGAATGATCAATGGTATGAACCTGGATGCAGACTTCTTGAAGACACCGAACTTACTGAACATACTTTAGGACCTTACTTTTACAAACCTTTAGCTTTTGAAGATATTACTCATTTTACTGGAAACTTGCGTTATCAAGGACATACTGATGCTGGCTTTGCTTTCTGCCTTTTTAATCCAGCACAAGGACCGACATCCTGCTCTGCACAAGAACAGATAAGCGGTTCTCAGTTAGGATGGCAAAACATGAAAGCTCCCGTTATGATTACTGATGTTCGAAAAATCTTGATTGGATCCAAAGAAGGCGTCCATTTGAAATTTGCTTTTGATCTTGCGAATGCTGGCGGCGGCTACATTGGTGGCAACAGCGAAATTACTGTTGATGTTACCAGCCAAGACCTTTCCTTTACTTGCTTTAGCGAAGATGCTTCCTTAGACGGAGGACAACATCTTCAACTTACTCTTGATTCTGAACAAAGTTATACTGCACGTGTTGAATGCGAGACATTCTTGACTTTAGATCGCGTACAAACGTCTCTTATTGAACTTGCATTAGAATATTCTTATGTCTATCCTTTTACAAGTGAGGACATGAAACTCTTGCCTGAAAGAAGTCGATAGTTAGCTTTAAATAGGACAATACGTTTGTAAGAACTATCAAAAGAGGGACTGCATGAATTCCACTTTATCATCTAAAGCATGGTTATTTCTTGTTATTGGAATCTTATTGATTAGTGGCTGTCAAGGATTTGGGAAGCAACAACAACCACAACAGACTAATGCTTTTGTTGGTGGCATGAAAGGCATGGACGTTGCCTTTGCAGAAGGTCAACCACCTGCTTCTGTACTGGATAAAGGGCAAGAAGAATTTACTCTTACTTTATTGATGCGCAATCTTGGTGAATATACTATTCCGGTTGGTGGTGTTATTGGATCTTTGAGCGGCGTTGTTCAGAATTCCTTTAGCTTGAAGAGTTTAGATGTTAAAAGCACTGTTGAAGTGTTTGGTGTTACAAAAGATGGAACAACGGTGATTCCTGGTGGAGAGGAAATGTTAGAGTTTGGCACTGCTCAATTCAAACCAGATTTACCTGCTGATACGAAATTTACATTTAAAGCTGATGTGTGCTATACCTATCAAACCCAGTCTGTTAGTACCGTTTGCTTGAAGAAAAATGTCTTGAGGAAAGAAGTTGGTGAGGTATGTCAGATTAATAATCCTACTTTAGGACAAGAAAACAGCGGAGCGCCGATGCATGTTGAACAAATGAAAGAAAGCAGCGTTGGGAATAATAAAGTACGATTGAACTTTAAGGTTGTCAATAAAGGCATTGGACAAGTGTATGAACCTGGAACGTTTACGACGAAATGCACGGGTATGGAAAGTGAAAAGAACAGAGTAAAAATCACTGTTGGCTCTTCTGACAGCACTTTTACTTCGAGTTGCACACAGTTAGGTGGTGGCAATAGTGGCGTTGTTACCTTAGTGAATAATCAGAAAGACATTACTTGTACTATCGATACAACGAACTTGCAAGACATAACGTTCCAAGATTTAGTTCTTGTGAAACTTGATTACCAATACCGGGAAGCTGTGACGACACCTCTTGTTGTAACGAATGCTGCTTAGTTTTCAAATGAAATAACAAGATAACCATACTTTTCAACATCTTCTTTTGACCAATATTTTGCATCTTTTGTTTTCATGACATATTTGGCTTTCTTTTTTATTGTTCTGCCCGTGTATTGCTTTGTTGTTGGATCCATTCTTCTAAGATGATTGTATCGCCAGGTTTACACTCAAAATCTGCCAAACGTAACTCTACATTCTTCCTTCCTTCAACGACTTTTTGAAAGATTTCTGGCCATGACTTCTTTTTGGTGATCATGAACTATTTGACTATCTTTTTCATTAAAAACTTTCCGATATTTTTAGAAAATCCACTTGTCAAGTACCCCTGAAAACTATATAAACTGCTTTTTTTGAAACTTCCTTATGACTGCCCAGCAAACAGGAATTGTTTATTTGGAAGATCTCCCACAAGAGAAGATTTATGTTTCTCTTAAAAATGACTTGTTTCAATCTCTTAACAAAGAAATCAGAAAGATAGGCATTTTTAAATTTGCCCGTCGATTGAATGTTAGCGAAAGAACCATAAATCACTGGCTCACTGAGGGCACTCTTGTGCGTTTGGATGTTCTTATACAGGTCTGTCACCATTTTAATATTAATTATCAGAATCACATCTCTTACCTGCGCGGTAAAACCGGCGGTAAAATCTATAATCCCAAACTGCCTTTTGACTTTACTTCAGAGGCTGGTGTTCGCCTCATAGCGAGTATACTAGGGGATGGTGGAATATCTAAAAAAAGAAAGATTGCATGTTATTCTAATACCAATAAGGACCTTATTAGGGGATTTTTGTATGATGCTAAACGGGTTTTTGGCGAAGTAGAATGCACCTCTTGGTCAATACAGAAGAAGAATAGCATTGTTTCAAATGTATCCTCCCCACCAATACTTAGCGAAGTATTTTTTCTATTAGGATTAAAAGCTGGGAAAAAGGTTGAGATTAATCCCCATATTCCAGAATTCATTTTTACCCTTTCTGATCAACACAAATATACTTTTTTATCTCAATTTATTGATGACGAAGGAACAGTAAATGTTGCTGGTAAACATGTCTCTTTAACATCTGCTTGCTTAGAAAAGTATGGAAAATCCCATTTACTTGAAGACATACAAAGACTTCTTCTTCCATTGGATATTCTTTGTTCTATTTATCCTAGCAAAGTATATTCTTCGAAGAGAGGCGAACCTCGAAAAACCTGGAAATTGCAAATTAATGGATCAATTCAGTTAAAGAAACTTTATGAATATTCAAATATTCGAAGCCAAGAAAAAAAAGAAAGGCTATATAGATTAATTAATTCTTATAGTCTTACTATCTTTCGTAGAAGAGATATTTTAGAAACTTACATTAACTTTATGAGGAAAATACAAACAATTCAGGGATTTTTTACTTCTCTGGATTTAGCGAATGAAACTGGAAGGGCTGAAGGTAGTTGTAGAAATATGATTGCCAAATACCAAAAATTAGGTATTGCAACATGTATCCAACCTTTAGTTCTTACTAGTAAGGGTGCAGTATATGGGAGGTATGTTTTAGATCCTTTAATTTAACATGAGCTTTTTAGGTGACTTTCATATTCATGGATGCTATGCGCAGGCATGCAGCAAGAATACGACGATAGAGAGATTAGAGGAAAATGCTAGAACCAAGGGATTGCATATCCTTGGCACTGGTGATTGCCTACATCCAAAGTGGTATCAGCATCTTACTTCTACGTTGACTGAAGATGAGCATGGAATCTTGCGTACGAAAACTAATTTTCCCTTTTTATGGCAGACTGAAGTTTCTTTGATGTATACTCATGGAGGAAAAGGAAGGAGAGTTCATCATGTTCTTTTGTTTCCAAATAAAGAAGCCGTTGAGCAAGCCAGAGATGTGATCTTGAAACGATGGCGCTTAGATTATGATGGGAGACCGATCTTTGGTTGCAGCAGCATTGAATTTTTAGATTTAATGAGATCTGTTTCACCTAATATCGAGATGATACCTGCGCATGCATGGACGGCATTTTTCTCAATATTTGGTTCGAAATCAGGCTATAATTCAATTCAAGAATGTTTTGAAGAACGGGCACAGTATATTCATGCGATTGAAACTGGAATGAGCAGCGATCCTGCCATGAACAGACGATTATCGCAACTCGATAACATTAACTTAGTTTCTTTCTCTGATCCTCATACGTATTTTCCTTGGAGATTGGGACGAGAAGCTACACGCTTTGATTGTGACTTAACATATAAAGGTATTTTACATGCTCTTAGAACTGGAGAAGGATTGAAAGGAACAATTGAGACACCACCCGTCTATGGAAAATATCATATTGACGGGCATCGTGCTTGTGATGTGCATTTTGAATATGAAGAAACAAAACAGCATAGAGGAATATGTCCGAAATGCAAGCATGATTTAACTTTAGGAGTTGCCTATCGCGTTGAAGAGCTTGCTGATCGAAAAGAACCTCAGAATGTTCCGTCTTTTGTCAGTGTTGTTCCTTTACATGAACTGATTGCTGCTGTCTATGACATAAAACAATTAGCATCGAAGAAAGTGTGGGAAATTTATCGTACTTTGATTAAAACATTCGGCAATGAATTTACTGTTTTGCTTGATGCTTCTGAAGATGCACTTGCTAAGGTTGTTGATCCTAAACTTGCTCGCGTTATTCTTTTGAACAGAGAACAAAAATTACCTATTGAGCCAGGTTACGACGGAGTGTATGGGAAGGTTGTTTTGAATAACCAACAGATTCTTGCTAAACAGAAATCACTAGGAGAGTACACATAATTTTAAATATCTCTTCACTTTCTTTTTTTCATGGATGCTCCTTTTCGAGGACCACATGGGTGGGATGAAGACTTAACAGAAGGACAAAGAATTTTACGCCGTGATTTGGAGAATCGACTTTCTGAACTTTCTCGATCTGGGCAACTTCTTACTCAATCTTACTCTGATTATTTAGAATCTTTACGTTTTGCATCAGGAATATCTTATCCAGAGTATAGAAGAGACTTAGATCGTCACCATATACAAATGGATTAATTCTATTACTATGAGGATTTACCGAAACCTTTTTATATTAATCATTATCTCTAAGTGGTAACAATATATGGAGTATAAAATGGGAATTGAAACAAAAGTTATATCTGACCAAACAAAAGGTGTTTTATGGATCTTTGGCTTGACAACTCCTGCATTTATTTTAGTAAGTTATGTAAGCGGACTTGAAATTGGTATCAATAGAGGTACTGAAACAGAACGACAACGAGTTTTGGATGCAATATATCAACGAAGAAATAATTATAGTGAACTTGAAAGACAGAATCCTACACTTTTAGAATTAGAAAATCTGAAGAGATATATTACTTCCGGAGAAACTAAAGGAGAAAAACAATGAAAATCTTATCATTCCTTTTAGGATTATTTTTTGCATTTGCTACTTTTACTAGCGTCGTTGATGCTTATGGATCTTATGGCTACAATACTTTACCACGTTATGGCTACCAGGAAAGCACAGACTACTTTGGCAATTACAACGTGAATAGCTTTACAGGAAAAACTGATTTCTTTTCTCAGAATACAGGAACTCAATCTCGCAACTTTATGGAACAATATTTTGGTTCTGGTGCTTTAGGGTATAATCAAAACACTTTCCAGAATTACAATCAGAATTCGAATGTTGATGCTTCTAATGGCTATGACTTTACGAAAGGGCCTTGTGCTACTGAAAAGATTCGTGGCAATTTTAGAGGAAAAGACAATGACTTTACCATTACCCGAGAAGTTTGTGACAATATTGAAGGAAACTTCTATAAAACAGATAGTTACAATCAGAATTATGGTGCAAGTGGTTCACAGAACACTCTTGCTTTTGATAATCAAGTGTATAACAACCAGTATACTAATGAATACGCTTTAGACAATGATTTTACCAATAGGCAAGCTTCATCTAGTACACAAAACATTTATAGTACAAGCTTTGGTAAAGGAACACGTATTGTGTTGAATTAATTGGAGAATGGCGAATGAATCTTGCTACTAAAATTTGTGTCGGCGTAACTCTTAGTTTAGGCTTTGGGATATCTCTTTATTCATATGGACTTTATATAAAAGACAGACCGACGCAGGTAGAATCTGCTGAACCGAAATATTTCTTTGAAAGTATGGGGGAAATCAAGTTAGAGAACATGATGAATGGTGAGAGAACAATCGACATCGAATGTGCCGATATGGATGGCGATGGTGATTTAGACCTTATTGTATCTGACGGTTATCATCCAATTCACATTTATGAAAATAGAATTCCCCAGAAGGAGAAATGAACTATGAGCACTAAGAAAAAATTGACGTTAGAAGGCGTCATGATTATGACAGCTTTGGCAACTCCCCTCATTCCTTTTGGATTGTTTCTTGCTCCTCTTGCTCGTTTCGAATACAAATATCATCGTGCCGAGAGTGAAGGAAATAAACTAGTCATGGAAGAGGCTTTGCAGCAATTTCAACATGCCTATGATTACCTTCTTTCTCCCTCAGAAACTACAAATAGATATGAACCTTTGAGAAAGATAATTAATCAAAAACAATAACTCTATCCAATATAATCTGTATCATCTTCTTCTGAAGGAGAGAGAGGAGGAAATGATGCTGATTTTTTCTTTGTTGCTTTATCGATATCTGCAATTTGTGCAGTTCTTTTTGTTATTTCTTTTTCAATCTCATTTACTTCTTCATCTAATTCAGATAATTCAAGATTTAACTTCAATTGTTCTTTTAACACCTTTAATATATTACGAGCACCTTTGATACCCAGGTAATTAGGATGCCCAAATGTTTCTGCCAATAATGTAATGGCTGGAATGTTTTTTCTTCCTGCTAATCCTGTTAACAATCCTGAGACACCTACAATAGGACCGACAACGCCATGAATATTGGTGTTGACTAAGTGTGATTTGTACTTGTTTACTATTTTCTTTGAGTTCCCTGTGCAGTAAATCTTTGGATTCTTTGGCACGCGCGGCAAAGCAATGCCTCCCAATGTTATGATTTCAGCTCCTTTGCCTTTTTGAACGGTATCAAGGATGGTGTTACAAAAATCAAAACAGGAACTTTCTGAAATAGGCTGGATATCTCCTGCTAAGAACAATAATGTTCGATCTTTTACTCTTTTATAATAAATGTTGATCTTTGGGAGTTCGACGAGATTATCTTCGTTGATGAAGACGCAATGAGGCAATTCATCTGAAGACAATTCATATAACTTCTCTGCTTTGTAGGCATCTATGAGATAATCTACGGCAATTTTTCCCACATTTCCCATGCCTGGAAGTCCCTCTATGAGAACGGGGTTCTTAATTTGAGCTTTAGCTAGTTGCTTAACTTTCCATGAAGACATAGATTACTCCTTTAGCCTTATTTCTTTATAAAGATTGTTGTTTGGCCATGCGCCTATATGACCCGTATTTATCTTCTGGCGAGTATTTTGCTGGTTTGTTGGATAGCGCTTTTTCATGACATGACATACATTCTTTTTGTAGCGTGAATTTGTCACACTTTTTGCAATAGAGAATTTCAACCTTCATTTTTCTTTCAACACTTCAAGAGATCCATTGGATTTTTGCATATGTGTCGTTAATACTTGGATGAAATCACTAAGATCTGCTTCGGCTTTCTTGAAATCCGTTGAGACAATGCTTAAACGATAGCGTGGACTTCCCAAATAGAGTGCAGTAATAATGTACTTCTTTTCTTTTGCATGCTCGATTGCTTTTTGGAATGATGTTTTAATGGCGGTAATGCCTTCCGGGTTGCTATTCTTTACTGCAATGATCTTTGCAATATGCACTTCTGGCGCTTTAATACGCTGTTTTATGATTTCAGTTAATTTCGAAGCAACTGCTTTTTCTATACCCAGTTTTGTTAAGACATTTTCGCCTTGTTCTGATACTTCTTGGAAACAGGCATTTAAGGAACCGTATTCTTTGATGATGGCTGGACTGACTCTTTTGTAGAGATCTTCCAATGTTGTCTTCATTGTTTTGGCAATGTATTCCAACATCTTCTCTGATTTTTGTTCCAACATGAATTCTTCGTTCTTTTTCAAACGCATCATCATATTGACGCGTCGCAGAGAAAGTTCGATGTTGCTGTGGACTTGATTGATACGCAAAACTTTACAGACTATTTTTTTGCCTTCTCGCACATACTCTCGGATGGTTCTAATTCTTCCAGGAGCAATTTCAGAAATATGAATAATTCCTTCTTTATTTTCGTATTCGTCTAAATCTACAAAGACTGAGTTATTGAGAATTTTTTTGACGGTACACAGAACAATTTCGCTGGGCTCTGGAAAGCCCTGTTTTTTATACAGCATCTTTAGGTAAGCACTTCTAGGATGCGTGCTTTGACCTTTCCTTTGCCGCCTGCTGGCTCTGCAATCACTTTGCTGCAGACTAAACAATTAATCACTGTTGCAGGTTTTCCAAATATAACCTGCTCGTTCTTGCATTTCGAACAGCGGACTTTAATAAATTTTGAGGATAATTCTTTGAATGCCATATTTTTTATTTCTTTTTAGAGGCTATATAAACCTACCTGTTGAGTAGTGGTAGATGGCAGTAAAGTTTAAATAGTTCTGGATGAGCATTAGTTTTTATGGCTATGGTCAAAATACAGACCCAACAAGAGACATTATCTCATCGTATGACGCGATGGCTTGCTGTTGCTCTTGGTTTGATGACGGCTGTTATTGTTTTCTTAAGCCATGATAATCCTTCTATTACAGGAGGGGCTGTTTTCCAGAATGTGTATGGGAGCGCAAGTCCTTTTGTGATTTTGTTTGTTTTGATTGTTGTTATTTACTTATATCATAAATTACGTTAATTTAATATAACTCTTTTTCTTGACCTTTGTTATGAAGAATCCTAATGACGCTACTGCAGAGGTTTTTGATGCTGTGTATCGATCTTTTCATAATGAACCTTATTATCTAAGGGAATTGAAATTTATACAATCTTTCTTTAAACCACAAGCGAAGCTCTTGGATCTTGGATGTGGGACTGGGAGACATCTTGTTCCTTTAGCACGTGCCGGTTATCAGATGACTGGGGCAGATAGCTCTATTAAAATGCTTGAAATCCTTCGTTCTAAACTTAAAGAAAATCATTTACAAGCAGATGTTGTTGAATCTGATGCTGCTTCGCTTCCATCCTTTACGCAGTCTTTTGATGGTGTGATCTGTTTTTGGAATTCTTTTTGCGAAATGGCAACAACACAGGAACGAGCATTGAAGATATTTGAGTCTGTTTATCAATCTTTAAAGAAAGGGGGCATTTTCATTCTTGAACAGAGCAATCCAGAAACTTTTAATCCATCCATCATCGAATATCACTCTCGTTTTGAAGATCATGGGAAATCATATGAGACTTTCTTTCATGTTCTATCGTATTCACCTGAAACCCATACGTCTGTCTCTGATGAAAAGATTCTTGTTCGAGAAAAGAACAAACCAATTAAAACGTTACAAACAACCATTACACAACGTTGGTGGAGAGAGAAAGACTTGCGTGCACTATGTGCACAGGCAGGTTTTACAAAGATCGCATTTTATGGTGGAGACTTTACTCCTTTTCAAAAACCCACAGACAAATTGATTTTAGTTGCGAAGAAATGATTTATACTAATTCCAATTTACGCGCTCGTCTGCCGTAGTTTTGCACTGCTGTTTTGTTACAGACTGAACACTTGAAACGAAGATCTGCTTTCTTGGATGTTTTTTTACCAGTCATCTTTGGCTTTGTTGGCTTTGATCCCCAACGCCCAAGATTTCCATATCCAACACCACGTCCACGCTTGTTAGCACGCGCGATAGAACCGTGTTTTAATGGGCCACGATCACGCTTCTTTGCAATACTAATGACTTGCTCTGTATGTTTCTTACAAAATGGACAATAACGTCGTGTTTTTTTATTTCGTTTCACTGTGGATTTCCTCTGCTCTATTTTTTTGAATGAGCGTAGATGCCACTTTTTCAGGAAGATGGCACATATCCTCTTTTTCAAACGGTCCGTATACTTGCAAATCCGGCGTCACAAACTGTGGCGTTGGTTGAATAAAACGGATTAACTTATTGGGAGAGGCCTTTTCCTCGGTTTTTATAGTTTTTGGTGGCTCTTGTTCTTTAATGACAGGATGCTGAATATTTAGCACATTATCAAGGATTTCTTTCCTATACTTGTCTAAGACGTTGAAGACGTCGTTGTAGAGCTTGTGTTCTTCTGGCAGGAGTTGGCAGTCTTCCTTTGTTCCTGAGCGTGAAGCTAATAATGCGAATTGAATGATCTTATTTTCTCGTCGTTCGTATAATTCTTTGATTAATTTTTTTGCATTTTCGACTTGTTTTCTTGTGTTGGTTATTTCTCGTGAAAATGCAGAGTCTTTAGGAGACTGCGTGATTAACCGTTCCTTCTCTTCTAGATACTTTATGATGTTGATGAAGAAGTCTTTATCCATTTCTTGGATATTCTGGTTGTATTTTTCCTTTCTCAAGAGTTCGTAAAGCGTTTCGTACGTAATCACGTCAGTCATAGAGGACTCCCCCGTTATGAACATGACAGCAAGTCTTTTAAGGATTTTGTAGCTACTTGATATAGGTTGAGGTATGGCTTTTTTTAAAGAGAGACCTGAGGATTTTAAGGTACGGGAAGTTATGGATTTACCTTTAGAGAAGAGTGGGAACTATATGTACTATCTTTTTATGAAGAAAGAATGGAGCAGTTTTGAAGCTTTTCAGGAAATTGCACGCAAAATTGGGATCAAACCTCGATTGATTGGCTATGGGGGATTAAAAGACAAGCATGCGGTGACGTACCAATATATTTCATTACCTTCTGATGCAGGAGAACGGTTGCGTACTATTAAAATTAAAGATATGTCTTTTGAATCTTTAGGCTATGGGAAGGAAAGAATTACTTTAGGTGCATTGAAGGGCAATGCTTTTCACATTGTTGTTCGTGATCTTGATAAGAAAACTTCGTTGAAGATTGATACTGTGTGTAATTATTTTGATACTCAACGCTTTGGAAACAAAACGATTGCGATTGGACGTGCCATGATTCAACATGACTTTGTGCGTGTGTGCAAACTTCTTGGTATTGATGATGGTGGAGATCCTTTGCGTGCTATCAGGCGATTGGAAAGAAGACCTTTGCGCTTTTATGTGAGCTCGTATCAAAGCTGGATGTGGAATAATGTTGTTGAACAGTTATCTGATGATGTGAAAAGTGTTCCACTCTTAGGGTATTTGACTGAGTTTACTGACAAACGAATTGAGAAATTGTATCTAGTTTTAATGAAGAAAGAGAAGATTACTTTGGAGAACTTTTTACTTAAACCTATACCAGAATTAAGCAGCGAAGGTGGAGAGAGAAACATTTTTTTTACTGTCAAGGGCTTTACTTCAGAATGGGCGTGGGATGAATTACATCCTAAAAAGCATAAATGCATTTTGACCTTTATTTTGCCTAAAGGCTGCTATGCAACGCTTGTCGTTAAACAGCTTTTTCCGGGCGTTAAGGACAAATCTTTATAAATTCTCATCAGTGAGTATTCTTATGTTTTCGTTTTTAAAAGACAAAATCAAGGGAGCACTTGAAAAGATTAGCAAAAAGATAGAACAAACTCCAGCACCTGAAGAAAAGGAAACAAAGGTAGACATTAAGGAACAGAAAGAACCGAAAGTTAAGCCGAAGGATGGCAAGAAAAACAAAGAGAAGAAAACAGCAATTAAAGAAAAGATCGTTGAATCTGTTAAACCTGAAGAAAAAACAGAACCTGTTGCTGTTGCAGAAGAGAAATCTGAAATTGTTGAAGAAAAGAAAGGATTTTTTTCACAATTTTTTAAGAAAAAAGAAGAAGTACATGAAGGGGAGAAAATACAAGAGAAAACTGAAGAATCTGTACCAGAAAAGAAAGGCATTTTTTCTCGCATTACTGAAAAGATTGTTACCACTCACATTTCTTCTCAAGAATTTGATTCGCTCTTTGAAGAATTGGAAATGGCCTTGTTGGAAAACAATGTTGCTGTATCTGTCATTGACAAGATTAAAAATGATCTGAAAAAAGATCTTGTTGACAAGCCTATTAAACGCAGGAAAGTTCTTGATACGTTGAAAACAAGTTTGCATGACAGCATTGCACAGGTTCTTTCTGTGGGTAAGATTGATTTATTACAAAGAATCAAAGAAACTAAAGAACGACCTTTCGTCATTGCCTTTATTGGTGTCAATGGATCGGGGAAAACTACGAGCATTGCTAAAATTGCTCATTTGCTCAAACAAAATAAACTCAGTTGTTTGATGGCAGCTGGAGATACCTGGAGAGCTGCTTCTATCCAGCAATTGGAAGAACATGGCAAGAATCTTGGTATTAAAGTGATCAAACAAGGTTATGGATCTGATCCTGCAGCTGTTGCCTTCGATGGCATTAAAAGCGCACAAGCGAATAAAATTGATGTTGTGCTGATTGATACTGCTGGACGACAGCAAAGCAACAAAAATCTTATGGAAGAAATGAAAAAAATTATTCGTGTTGCCAAACCGCATCTTAAAATTTTCATCGCAGAATCAATTGTAGGAAATGATGCTGTTACTCAAGGCAAAGAATTCAATGATGCTGTTGGCATTGATGGCATTATTCTTACTAAGAGTGATATCGATGAAAAAGGTGGAGCTGCGCTTTCTATCACTTCAGTCACTGGAAAACCTATTCTATTTTTAGGAACAGGACAAGACTATGGAGATATCACTGTCTTTAATCCAGAAACATTCCTGAAGAGTGTAGGATTATGAAATTCTCTTCCTATGAACAATACGAATTATTGAAAGCTTGGAGTGCGGTGAGTTTAGCGTTTGCTATTTTATTGAGTGATGGACTTTCTGGTTTATTTACCTTTCATTTCCTTCTCATGATTGTTGTTGCTGCGATTACTGTGGGCATTGGCTTTTTGTTGCATGAACTTGCACATAAATATCTTGCACAACAATATGGATGCTGGGCTGAATTTCGTAGTGATGGAAAAATGTTGTTATTTATGATTGCACTCAGTTTTTTTGGTTTTATCTTTGCTGCTCCTGGAGCCGTTGTGATTCATGGCACGGTTGATCGTGTACGCCATGGAAGAATAAGTCTTGCTGGGCCGGCAACAAACATTGTTTTGGCAATTCTTTTCTGGTTTTTGAGTTTTATCCTTCCAGAGGCACTTGCCCTCTTTTCTTCTTATGGTTTTATGATTAATTCTTGGCTTGGACTCTTTAACATGCTTCCCTTCTGGCAATTCGATGGGGCAAAAGTTTTTGCATGGAACAAAATTGTTTTTAGTTTTGTGATAGGCATTGCCGCACTGCTTACTTTTGCGAGTGGATTTTGAAACAAATCTTTAAATAGTCTTGGAACCTTGAAATTTGCTATGAAGAGAGGTACTGCCAAGTGTGTTCATTGCGGCAATCAGATTCCTTCTGGTGCTAATTACTGCCATCATTGCGGAAGAAGAACGCGTGGACTGCACACTGCCTTGAAATTATGCTCCCATTGTAAGAAACAGATTGATGCTATTTCTACGTATTGCAAACATTGTGGACATTCTCTCAGTGGAAAAAAACCAACATCACCCTTATCTTTTATGTTGCATATCCTTGTTTTCCTTATTCTTTTGCTTGCACTTTTTTTACTTTATACCTACCCACGGCCTTTACAACAGATATCTGAAGAACAGCCAGTTTCTGCGTCCGTGTCTCTTCGTGACTTGGCATGCACACCGACAGCACGTGGATTTGATGTCTGTGGAACTATTGCTTTCGAAGGCGGAGCTTATGCTAAAGCGCACATTCCTGGCGGAGAAGAATTAGATGCTACGGAAAAACAATATGAACATTTCACCTACTGTCAATCTGTTGGCTCTGAGGAAGGGATGCGTGTGATACGAGGTTTCGTTTATGACGAACAAGATAACTTGATCGCTGATCGAGGCGAAGGAGTTTCTTGCGATAGACCCGATGTTACTCCCCTTGCTCAATCTTCTTCTTCTTATACCCATAAAAAAACTGTCCAGTTATATACGGAAAATCAATTTGACCGACTAGAAGGGCAAGGACAAACGATTGTTCAGTTTCCAGATCCTGTTCTTTCCTGTACTGTTGATGGAGATTTTGTCATGGAAGATGGGGCTAGGAAAACAGGAACTAAAATATCGGGAACACAACAGTACTGCGACGGTGCACATGGAAGTTTCTCCGGACAACTTACTTTTGCACGACAATTCACTACTGTTGACGCTGATCCTTTTATGTGGGACAGCGTTGCTCTTATTGATCCCGAACCTGTAACCTATCAAGATTATCTTGCTTATACACGTACCTGCGATACACAATATCGTATCAAAGAACGGTACTACACCTCTGTGCAGGCGCGCGGTGTTGGAACAAACGCGCTTGCTTTAAACTGGTATTATAAGAATGATGATACTCATCCACGTGTTTTCTTTACTTTTGATTTTACCTGCCAATTACGATCCTCTAACTAGACCATAAGCTTTATAAGAATAAGGACATTGCTTTACACTAGAGGTGTACTGTTGAAAACTCACTGGCTTTTCCTTTTTGTCTCTTTAATCTTACTGATCGGATTCTTTTCTTCTTCGTCTTATACCGGGCATTATGTACGCGCGACAGAGGGACGTTTAGGATCTGGGCAGACGAGCGGTTTTGATTCTTTTGACACAACTTCTAACGCTTATCAATATTACGAAATCCGTGACCGCAATACTGAATCTCGTCTTGTTTCTGTTCGTAGAGGCGATCAGGGTTTGTATAAAACCATGTTAAGCGAACAACCTACCTTTACTATGACAACTCTTCTTCAACAAGGGAAAGGAGACTTGGATTGCGATGGTGATGTTGATACACGTGACTTACGCTTTTTGAATGAGGCTTTTAGAAGGACTGATGACTCTTTGGATTCTACATTTGGTAAGGGACTCATGCGATTTTTTGAAGGCGTTGGAAACAATCGCGCAGAATTGATTGGCAATAAAGACATTTGTAGTATTGAAGCAGGAGATATCAATAGCAACCAACGCTTGGATTATGCAGATTATGAGCTATTATATGATTATCTTTATAATGGCGGAGAATTGGAGTTTAGACATGTTCAAGCTGATTGTGGAGATGTTGGATCTCAACGCGTTAATGAGCTGGGAGAAATCTGCACTTGTGTTTCTTCTGAAGGACCATATACAAAAGAATCTTGCGTTCGTGCTCCTCACGGCTTTCGCGCAGTTCAGTCAGGACATAATGAAATAAAATTTCTTCCTCTCATGCCCCAGGAGTCCTATTAATTACGAAAGTCTTAATAATCGGTTTCTCTTGTTTATCTTATGAAAAGAAGTCAATCTTTTCTTGAAAATGTTATTGTCACGGGAATGGTTATCTCATTTGTTACTATTCTTTTCTACTTTTCATCAGACTTTACTTTCTTTCATTATCGACAACAAGAAGCAGATGATGCTCTTCGTAACTTATTAATTACTGCTAATGCTGTTCATGAACTTGGTCCAGGCAACAAACAAGAAATAATTGTTAATATTCCTGAAAATATTCAACTTGATGTTAATGCTCGTGAACTTCTTGCTTATGACTCTGCTGGAGACATCAATGCAAGTTTGCGCACCACTTTTGATGTTGTAGGATCTATTCAATCTGGTGAAGGCATTTCTAAAGTTTCTGTTCGTGCTGTCAACCAAACTCTTGTGAAAATTGGCAAATGGCCTTTTATTCTTTCTCTGCAGCCGCAACAAGTTGATTTCACTTTGCTTCCTGTGACAGTTTATATTTATGGAGAAGACTTAGACCTTACTACACATCTCACTGTGAATGGTGTTGCTAAAGGTGCTCTTGTTGCTTATACTGTTTTTAATAGCACTCTCGCTCAGTTTACTGTTGCTCCTACTGTTTTTCCAGCCCTTAATCCTTTTGCAGTCTATAGAATTGCTGTGGCTAATACTACTAGTAGAATTACTTCAAATGTCGTTCCTTTTTATGTGCAGCCCTAGCGTACTTTTATAAATCATCTTTCCCTGCCCTTTTCTATGGTTTTGGAAGCATTAGGCGAAAATCTGAAAAACACGCTCAAGAAGATCACGCAGGCTTTATTTGTCAATGAACGCTTGATTGATGAGCTTGTTAAAGATATTCAGAGGGCTCTTTTGCAAGCAGACGTGCAGGTGCAACTTGTTTTTACTCTTACTAAAAAAATTAAGGGGCGCGCATTAGATGAAAAACCGCCCGCTGGTGTCAGCCAACGTGAACACCTTATTACCATCGTCTATGAAGAACTTGTTTCCTTTTTTGGAGAAGAGCGTAAAGGATTGGACATTACTAAGAAAAAACCTTTCATCGTTATGCTTGTTGGTTTGTATGGCAGCGGAAAAACAACAACTGCTGGGAAGTTAGCCAAATATTTCTCTACCCGTGGATCGAAGATTGCAACCATAGGATTAGATGTCCATCGACCAGCTGCTCCTACCCAATTGAAAATGGTTTCTGATGCTGTTCATGTTGACAGTTATATCTCGCCAGGAGAAAAAAATCCCCTTAAAATTTGGAAGCAATATGAAAAACAATTGAAAAAATATGATCTTGTCATTGTTGACACTGCTGGACGTGATGCCTTGAGTAAAGATCTTATCAAAGAGATTGAAGATGTTGCAAAAACTATCAACGCTGATGAAAAATTGTTGGTTATTAGCGCTGATATCGGACAAGCAGCCTTACAGCAAGCTCAGCAATTCCATCAAAGTTGCCATATTACAGGCGTTGTTGTTACTAAACTTGATGGCACTGCACGAGGAGGAGGAAGCTTAAGTGCTTGCGCTGCTACTGGCGCCCCGATTAAATTTATTGGTGTTGGAGAGAAGATGGAGGATTTGGAAGTCTTTTCACCTGAAGGATTTGTCGGGCGTTTATTGGGTATGGGAGATCTTGAAGCCTTATTGGAAAAAGCACGAGAGGCTATGACGACTGAAGATGCGGAAACGATGAGCAAACGCCTGATGAGCGGAGAGTTTAATTTTCTAGACCTTTATGATCAATTGCAAGCCATGAAAAAAATGGGGCCTTTAACAAAAGTCATGGAGATGATTCCGGGACTTGGAAGCATGAAGATTCCCAAAGACATGCTTGATGTTCAAGATGAAAAACTGACAAAATGGAAATATATCCTTAATTCTATGACCAAAGAAGAATTAGAACAACCCGATCTTTTAGAGAGAGGAAGAATTGAACGCATTGCCAAAGGGAGTGGATGCAGTGTTGGTGATGTGCGAGAATTATTGAAACAATATCAACAAAGCAAGAAAGTCATGAAGATGATGAAAGGAAAGAATCCAGAAAAACTTATGAAACAATTTGGAAAAATGAAGCGATAACTTTTGCAAAGAGGTGATGCATGATTCTTCAATGTGAGGAATGCGGAAAAGAAATTGAATATGAAGGACATGATGATAAGCTTATTGGCAATTATTACTGCGAACATTGCAGGAGCGAGTAAATGAAGATTGTTGGACGTGGCGCAGAAGCTTTGCTTTATCGAGAAGGAGACATTCTTGTGAAAGAACGCATTATTAAGAATTATCGCTTACCTGAGATTGATCAAGAATTGAGAAAACTACGCACACGACGCGAAGGAAAGCTTTTACAGAAATTAGAAGGTGTGGTGCCTATAGTCTATGATGTTGATGAAGAAAAGATGCAGATTCGCATGGCTTATTTGGATGGACATCTTGTTCGTGATATTCTTGATCAGAAAACACCCGCAGAACAAAAAGTTTTGTTGAGAGAAATTGGCAGAATTGTTGGATTATTTCATAGCAAAGATGTTATTCATGGAGATCTTACTACTTCAAACATTATTCTTCAAGAAGGAAAAGTTTTCTTTATTGATTTTGGATTGGGATTTATCAGCTTGAAATCAGAAGACAAAGCTGTTGACCTCCATGTTTTTCGGCAGGCTTTGGAAAGTAAGCATTACCAACATGCTGACCGTTGTTATCCTTGGTTTTTAGAAGGATACCGCCAATGGAAAGGCAGTGCTGATGTTCTTACACGCCTAGAAAAGGTAGAAGCGCGCGGTCGTTATAAAAGAAAAACAACTTCTTCCTCTGCAGAAAGATTTTAAAAGCGCTCCACTCTTGTTTCCTTCATAGCCCCGTCGTCTAGCGGCCTAGGATTCAGCCCTTTGGAGGCTGAGACGGAAGTTCAAATCTTCCCGGGGCTACTTTTTGGATATGTATCATGAACGATCTTTGGATTATTGCACTTGCCTTTGTAGGTTTTGTTAATTCTTTTTATATTTATTATAAAAAACAGAAACATCAACAGTTAGTTTGCATCATTGGTTCGCATTGCAACACTGTTATTCGCAGCAAATATGCGACACTTTTTGGCATCGATAATACTCTTCTTGGCATGGCATATTACGCATTCCTTATTTTTATTTTTTTGATTACTTCACCTTTCTTTGGACTTTACTTTCTTGTTGGAGGGGTTGCACTTGTTTCTCTTTATCTTTTATACATTCAACTTGTCGTATTGAAAGAATGGTGTGATTACTGCCTTTTAGCTGCTTTTATCAATCTCCTTCTGGTAGTACTGCTGTTTTTTCCATAAGTTTTATAAAGCTTCTTTTGGACGAATTCTTTATGGCACGTTTATATTCTAAGAAGAAGGGTAAAAGCAGAAGCAAACGCCCAGCAAAGCGTTCAAAACCAAGTTGGGTTGCTTATGACGCCAAGACTGTGGAACAGCTCGTTGTTAAACTTGCCAAGACAGGCATTCCTGCAAGCCAAATTGGCCTTACTATGAGAGACTCTTATGGTGTTCCTGATATCAAAGCTGTCACTAAAAAAAGGATTGCCATCATTCTTACCGAGAATAATATCCCGCGCAAACTTCCTGATGATCTTGTTGCTCTTATCAAGAAGGATATTTCTATTGTCAAACACATTGAAGGACATAAAAAAGATGGACCTAGTCTTCGCGGACTCATTTTAACTGAAAGTAAAATCGGACGCTTAGCAAAGTATTACAAGCGAGCCGGAAAATTACCTACTGATTGGAAGTTTGATCGTGCAAAGGCAAAGCTTTTAATTGAGTAAATCTTTCCTTTTTTTCTAAAATGGGGTTTCCTGAACGTATCCAACAAGCAGTATTGCTCTTTCGTGAACGAGTGCCACAAGGACCTCTTCTTGTTGTTGGAAATTTAGATACTGATGGCCTTACCGCAACTTCTCTTCTTGTTCGAGCTTTGATGCGCGAACAACTTACCTTTTCTGTTCAGATCATTAAACAACTCAGTGACAACTATCTTGACGAACTCAAAGATTGTCCTTACCCTACTATCATGTTTACCGATTTAGGCAGTGGTTATCTTACTGGCATTGAACAAAAATTACAAGGAAAACATATTTTTATTTTAGATCATCACTATCCTGAAAAGAGAGATGTTGCTGATTGGATTGTTCATGTGAACCCTCATCTTGATGGCATTGATGGAACGAAAGACGTGAGTGCTGCTGGTGTGAGCTATTTTTTTGTACGTACTTTAGATCCCAAGAACAAAGATTTAGCTCACCTTGCTCTCGTTGGGGCTGTAGGCGATATTCAAGAGTATATGGGCTTTAGGGGTCTTAACCGCGATATCTTGAAAGACGCTTTAGATCTTGGACTCCTTGAAGTGAAGGAAGGACTTCGCATGTTTGGAGCATATACGCGACCCTTACATAAAGTCTTAGAATATAGCACTCATCCTTATCTTCCTGGCGTGACTGGCAATCGCGCAGGAGCTATCCGCTTTTTAGAAGAACATGGCTTTGCTAAAAAAGGCATGGGTGAATCTCTTCGCTTAAGCAATCTTCATCAAGAAGATGTTGATCGCCTCTTACATCTTCTTCATCAAAAAGATGGTGATGCTGTTGGACCAGTGTATTTGTTACGAGGCGTACATGAAGATTATCCTTTGCGCGACTTGAAAGAATTTAGCACATTATTGAATGCGTGTGGAAGAATGGGCAAAGCAAGTTTAGGTATTGGTGTTTGTTTGCAAGATCAACTATCGCGCAAGAGATCTTTTGAAATCTTAGAGGATTATCGCAGAGAAATCATGCAGGGATTAGAATGGTTTTACCAACATCGCAATAGTGAGCACATCATTGAGAAAAAAGGATTTGTTATTATCAATGCAGATGGAAATATTCGTGATAGCATCATTGGTACTCTTGCTTCTTTAGTCAGTAAGAGTAATTTGTACCCTGAACGAACCATAATTATGAGCATGGCACGCACACTTGATGATGACATTAAAGTCAGCATGCGCTTGTCTGGATTTACGTCGCAGGAAGACATTGATTTACGTGTCCTTCTGAAAAGCATTCTTGAAAAAACGGGGGGTTATGGTGGAGGACACCGTTTAGCTGCAGGCGGTACAGTCCCGCCAGACAAAGAAAAACTCCTTATAGAAACTGCCCTTGATGTTTTAGGGCGCGCTGTTGTGGAACAACGAGTTGTTTAGGCTTCTTTCAAAAGCTTTAAAAATGCTCTTTTCTGCCATCTCTTCATGGCATCAGAAAAACAACGCTCTAAGAAAAAATGGTACCCTATTGTCGCCAAAGGGGAATTTGACAAGATTTCCTTAGGGGAAAGTCTTGTTGGATCTTCCAAAGATCTTATGGGGAAAACACTTCATCTCAATCTTATGACGTTGACCAATGATCCTAAAAAACAAGGCGTTACTCTTGTCTTTAAAGTCACTTCTGTTGAGGAAGACACTGGACAAGCTGAGCTTATGGGTTATCGCTTAAGCACCGCTCATGTAAAACGCGTTGTTAGAAAAGCTATCCGACGCTTGGATGATTCATTTATTCTTACTAGCAAAGACAACATTACTTTTGTTGTCAAACCACTTCTTATCGCACGTTACCGCACCAATAAAAAATTAGGAACGGCCTTACGTAAACGTGCACGTGAAGTCTTTCAACAAGTGTTCCAACGCATGAAGAGTGATGAAATTTTTATGTATGCTATCAGCAATAGATTACAAATGGATGTTAAGAATGATCTCAAGAAGATTTATCCTATTGCTGTCAGCGAAATACGTGTTCTTGAACGACAATAACATTCACCGAAAGCTATAAAAAGAAGGGTGTCCTCGGCAAGATAGAAAAGAGGCACTTGCATGAATCCTTGGCTGACTGTCATTACAATGATCATTCTCTTGCTAGGCTTTTTTTCCAGCGATGTTTCTCGTCAAGATGTGCTTACTGGTACTGCCGTTCATAACGCAGATGATACCTTTACTGACTCCTTTTACTTTCGTGCCTGGAAAACTACAGGAATTTCTCATGGTAGTGGAAGCAGAGGTGATGGCGTTGTTACCATTGAACTTCCCAGAGAGCCTGAATCTTGCACCTTAACCACACGATGGGAAACAGATAACAAACTCTTTGCTAGCTTAGGACGTCCTCAGTTATCTTGTCACAAAGCACAAGGCTCCACAACAGGAACTGTTGATCTTAGACAACAGTCTACCCTAAGTGATCCTACCTTATTCCGCTGGGCTGGGGGCACAGAACCCCAAGTTGATCCGCCGCCTTACCGCGTTGATGATTATGTGTTCCATGCATGGACATGCGACCATTTGTATTATACCTCAAAAGGGAAACGATATTACACCCGTGCTTCCATTCCTCGTTTTGGCAGTAAAACTTTGGAGCTTCATTGGGAATATTACAATGATGATACTTTGCCTGCTGTTGATGTCTTTGCTGATTTGACGTGTCAACTTAAGACGGAGAAGAAACCTGTTGCAAAAAAGGTTACTCTTTCATCACCCAAAATAGAGGAACCTTCAGTTATTCCTCAAGCATTTGATGTTGATGTTGAAGCATTAGAACCTGTTGTTGTGGAACAACCACGAGGATGGTCCCGTTTTACACAATGGCTTAGCCGCATCTTTTTCTAACATGTAGAAAGATATTTAAATCATTGATGGCTGATATCTGAGATGGAAGAGAGGTTTGGGCGAACATTTCTATTAGTGACTTTAGGCTTGTTAGGGCTTTCTTTCTTTTCTTATCAGACAAATTTTGGCACTGGGCAGGTTACTGCTGCTGGAGATTCTTATTATGACTGCAATGATGTTACTTATGCGCAATCCCGTGCTTCCCATGGAGAATATGATTATACTTATGATCTTGACCGCGATCACGATGTTGATACTGATGATGTTGATCTTGTTAAACTTGAAGCAGTGCAACATCCTTGTCCAGAGAATGACTGTTTAGAAGTAGGAAGGACTCGTTGTAATATCATGGGAGAGCTTGTTATGTGCGAGCTTAATGAATATGGGAAAAAAGTAGAGATCGCAACTCCTTGTGAAGAAGGTAGATGCGTCACGAAGACACGCCAACGCATGGAACGCTTTGACAATGTTCATACAGGTCCTATACAATTACGTTATGGCGTCTGCGAAGTTCCCTTTAGAGGAACACCTTACTGATTCTTCTTGAATTTTAGAACGGTGTAATACATTTCTCCTACAGTAATCTTTATTTCATTTTCCATGTTCCATGAAGGAGCATTATTTTTGATGATATCTGGTTTATTTGTGATGATGGTAACAGCTTCTTTGGCAATAAATTCTGCTTGATGGAAGAATTCCTTTACAAATTTTTCAGGTTCTTTGTCATGCTTCGAGAGCAGAATATTTGTGATGATATGATGGATATCATTCTTTTTGAATAGTGTATCTAACCATGTTACTTCGTAACATTGCGGTGTTATTTTTGTTTTAGCATATTTGCAATTAATGACTGCATTGCGCACGTTATTTTTAATAGGGTCGATTGCATGAATCTTTTTTATGCCCAACATATGTGCTTCTACGGGAATGACACCATCTTTACATAAAGGATCGAGAATAACATCTGTTTTTTTGGGATTTGCAATCATAATCACTGCAGTTGCAATGCATGAACTAATACTTTTATTGTTGAATTTAACACGGTATGGACGTCTGCACAATTCTGTTTCTTTTACTATGCCGAATAAACAGTTATTATCAATAATATCAATAATCATCGTTTTTTGCGGTTCTTTGTAATCAATTGTAATTCCTTTTTCCCTTAGATATGTACCTATTTCTGTTGTTACATCTACGCTTTTGAAAGGATGTTCTCCTTTTCTATAACAACGAATTTCATATTTTACTTTTTTCTCGAGCTCTTTTGCGAGTTTTTCTGCTCCCTTGGTTATATCATTTAATGATGTGAATGTTATGTGATCTATTAGTTTGTAGATCATATTGATTGTTCGCACATCTTTTTTTTCTTTTGTGAATGTTACTGTTTGAGGGAGTATTACTTTTCCTTTTACTTCTTTTGCAGCGATGCTCTCCATTCCACTCATTGTTTTTGCTATGTACATTATTGCATCACCGTGAATGATGTAAACTCTTTTGTAGGTTTTTGTTCTTTTGCTTTTATATCTTCTACTATTGCAAATTTATGACCTTTCCTGCATATTTGCAATAATGAATCTATCTTTTCTTTTTGACCTTCGAAGATTGCTTCTACTTCGCCAGAAGGAAGGTTCTTCACATACCCTTTAATTTCTAATTTATCTGCATTTTCTTTTATGAAGGATCTAAAAAATACTCGTTGCACATGACCAGATATGATTACCAGCATTCGTTTTAACATCTTTTTGCATAGGACTGCGTATGCTATATAAATTTATGTAAAAAAAGAAAAAAAGGGTTTACTTGACTAAGCCGTAAACCGCTCTAAATGACACGATCACTGCTGCTACACCGACAACGACGATGAAGTTCGCAAGTGAAGCTTGAACAAATGTTCCTACCTTTGGAATGACCTTATCAATAGCTGTTAGATTTGCTACTGCAGTTGCCAAAATAAGCGCAATTGTTCCCATTAAAAATCCCGATACTTCTCCTGTTGTAATATTTTTGAAACCAATTAAGGCACCAATTACAATTAAGAGAAAGACGAGTATAGGGTTATTGGCCCATGACATCTCCATCGCAGCACCAATACCCATAATGACTGCGAGAAGGATTCCAATACTCAGCACAAGTTTGCTCATTGTATTTCCATCTTTTTTTGCCATTCTTTATAACCTCCTTTCTTCTTTAAGATCTTTTTTCCTATATAAGTGTTTGTTCCTACCTTATTGTTACAGTAATTATTCACACTTGGTCTGCAAGAATGATGTTATTCTTCGTTTCTACTATTTTGACATTCACCTTGTCATTGATATGGGCGGAACACTTGTTGATTGTTATGGCTCTGTTTTTGTAAGCAGCTATTTTTTGGTCTTTCATCCATCCCTCTGCCAAGATCCGAACATTTGCCCTCTCTCCAGGGTTGATGTCTGTTTTGATGGCAGTTGCTTTTCCTACTTCTAAACTTTCTGCGTTGTAAATCAATCGCATATTGAATTCCCTTTCCCATTTCTTTAATTGTTCATAAAAACGGTAGAAATTGTGATGTTTTACTTCTTTCATCTTCCTGCTGTACTTGTATTCCTCATATTTTTGAATGGCAATTTTACAATTGAGATCTTTAGCAAACTGGATGATTTGTGGCATCTCTTTTTCGTTTACTCCTGGAAGATAGACTGGAGCGAGAAGCAGTTCCATCTTTGAGGCATTGATCCATCGCGCTACATCTTTGATATGCTCGATGTTGTACACGTTTGCACCTGCTAGTTTCTTTGCTAATTCATCTGATATTGCATGTATAGAAAGATTTATTCTTTTGAGGCCTGCTTCTTCTAGTTCTTTTATCTTTTCTTTTGTTAGTAGTGTACCGTTTGTTTGCATGGAAATGAATAACACCTCTGGAACTGCACTGAGTTTTTTAATGAATGTTGTTAAGTACGGATATGTTGTTGGCTCTCCTACAGAATCAATATTGATATGTAATGGACCTTTGGTAGCAATGAGTTTTTGAATTTCCTGAACAAGATAATTTGGTTCTACCATGAAATGTGTTTTATGTGTTGTTGAATATGGGCCGCCGTCAGTTGAACAGAAAGGGCAACTGATATTACATATCGTGGTTGGACGTACCTGAATAAGATTAGAATTTCCTCTGCATACTATGCCAAAGGCAATATGGCCTATGAGGGGTATTCCTGATTCTTTTGTGATCGTGACTAGGGTCATAAATGTATATACTGAAGTATCTATTTTAAATCTTTTTATTTGGGCTTGGATAGGTATTTCTCTCCATAAAGACTGTATATGTCGTAGCTGCTAATCCTTTTTCTTTCTCTATCATTTCTTTGCTCGACATTGTTGCTGTTCCAAGGCAAATGCACTCTTCTTTTAATGTCATGATGGCTACTGTCTCTTGAGGACTGATATTTGCTGTTACTTTTGCGATACCTGGAACACCTAAAGAAGATCCATGACATAAGGTATTGACTGCAGAATCATGCACCCATATCTTTGGCATTTTTTCTAATGCAACTTCGAAAGGATGTATGATTTTTCTTAATTCTGTTTCATCTCCTTGTTTGTAATATTCGTATGCATCTTTTAGATCTTGCAATGAATGCCATGTTTTGTAGGTGAATGGGCCTGTCTTTGTACGAATCAATTGCGTCATATGCGCACCAGTTTTAAGGTAGAGACCCATTTGATGGATTAATGTGCGGATGTATGTTCCGGCCTGACAAGATACTCTGAATAATACTTCTTGACCTTGTATTTCTATAATGTCTAATTCATGAATTGTTCGTTCTCTTTCCTGACGCTTCACTGCACTTTTTCTTGGTGGTGTTTGCTTAATTTTTCCCTTGAACTGTTCGAATATTCTTCTTATTTCTTGTTCAGGAACTTGCTTGTGTATGTGCATCAATGCGATGTATTCCTTTGGTGATTTCAACAACATGCCTGCAACACGTGTTGCTTTTGCACATGCAAGGGGTAAGACTCCTGTTACGTTAGGATCTAGTGTTCCACTATGCCCTGCCTTGTTGACATTGAGTATTTTTTTTACATAATCTGCTACCTGATGCGATGTTGGCCCTTGCACTTTATTGATGTTGATCATGCCGTATTCGATCAACTGTTTCATGGGGCGCTTTTCCGGGCTGCATCCATACTTTGGATTTGTTTCTGAATCATGTTTTATGAGAATTTCCATGTGATTGCTTGTTCATTGTCTTCTTTTTAAAATCTTCCCATAACACTTATATACTGCAGCATCTATATTGCTTTTATGGTCAATGAATATCTTCTTCAGAGAGATCGAGAACATGCACGCAAGAAAGCACGAGAAAGTCCTTTAGAAACAACCGTGAGAAAAGGAATACAACCTTCATTACAACAGTTTGTTTTAACTTCTCCTGAAGCGCGTGAACATGCAACAACCTGCCAGAATTTTGGCATTGTTGACATACGTGAAGTAAGTCCTGTGCAGCTTACTCATACCTTTTCTTCTCCACAAGAACCCTCATCTCAAGAAGAACAACCTCCTTCTCATGTTTTAAGTTTTGAAGGAAAAGACTATGGCACTGGCAAAGGCGTTGCGATGGCATGCATGTGCGGGCAAACTCTTGTTGCTTCTGCTGATAGAACTTCTTTATATACAATTCCTGGATCTTCCGATAGTCAACGTACGAATAGTCCTTTTTATGGAAGCAAGACTGGCTCTTCTTCGCCACGATCTTATGCCTAAGAAACGTTTAAATATTCCCTTTACGCCCTCTTCTTTGATTTTAACAACGAAAAGAGGAAATGGATGCGGAAACAACACACTTCTTTACATCATCGAGAACTCACTCTTCTCCTTGTAATCCTTATTACATTATTTGCTATTTCTCTCTTTTCAACCTATCATTCTTCAGGTGCTTTTTTAGGATTTAAAATAGGGAGTGTTGATAAAGAAATAGACATTGCTACCCCCTTACCGGCTCCTCTCCCTGAAAAAAATATCGATACTACTGTTAAAGAACCTGTTACTCAAAAAACATTAACACATCTTGGCTTTGCTAGCCGCTTTACTCCTGCGGGAGAATTATCTGAAATCAGCAATTCTTATGGAAAAATTCACTTTGACCAGCCCATTTCTATTGCTTCTTTTTCTGCTGCTTATTTTCGTGATGTGGCACTTCGCCTTAATTACGCTTTTATTGATACGTCGAGCCCTCGCTTTCAGCTTTTTATCACCACCCCAGCAGAAATTACTCTTTATAACATTCCTTGGTTTCCTGGAATTAGTTCTTTTGTCAAGTATACCAATATCGGACAATCACTTCCGTGTCCAGAATGTGCTCTCGTTACTTATGATCTCACCTCTGTTACTTTTCATGTTCCTGGATTTAGCGGTTATGGTATAAACAATCCTTCTCCGCCTTCTCAATCTGATGTAGTTTTGAATGCTACTACTTCTTTTATTACTACACACGATGATTTGATGTGCAACTCCCTTAATGCTGTTGATCCTGATGGCGATCCCTTAGTTATGAATTACCAATTTGTTGTTGATGGTACAAATTATACCTCTGTTGCAATGACTTTTGATATCAACACAAGTTCTTTAGCTGCTGATGCAGTCTATGATTTCAGTGGCAATAATCATTCTGGCACTTTAGGCAATCAGTTTGATATCCAAGCACCTTTGTGGGTTGGCATGAATGATGCCAAGAAAGGAGGAGCGTATCAGTTCGATGGCATTGATGACTTTATTCTTCTCCAGCCACGCACCTTTGTTTCTATCAATCAAGGAATGACTGTCGAGGCTTGGATTAAGCTAACTAATAATTATGATTATAGCGTTGTCTTTGCCGATGGATTCTATAACACTGATGGATATTCCTTGGGAACGAATGATGGCACGGACTTAGCCTTCTTTGCACTCAAGAGCAATGGCATTCTTTACATGGTAACTTATCCTTTTGCTGCACTTCCTCTTCACAGCTATCATCACCTTGTTGGAGTTCATGATGGAACACAACAAACTCTTTCTTTGTATATTGACGGAGTTTTAGTCAATCAAAGTGTTGGCCCTGGGCCTGCTGCAGGATCTGATAGCACGCTTGAACGCCCTTCTATTGGTGTTGATTGGTTACGCGATGTTTTGAATCGACAACAAGAAAGTTATTTTGAAGGCACTATCGATGAATTACTCATTTTCAATCGTTCTTTATCGTCTGATGAAATTTATCAACATTCGCAATTACGTTATCACTTCATTGATGAACAAGAAACAACTCTTGGAGAAACTTGGAGTTGCATTGCTACTCCTACCGATGGTTATTATGTAGGTTATTCTAATCAAAGCAGTTCTCTTACTATTAGTTCTAATCAGATTCCTACTCACTCTTCCCCATATATTTCTACTTCCAGCGGACAAAATGTCACAAGCGATTCTTTATTCTGCCTTCCTCAGAATGTTGCCGATACTGAAGGATATCCTCTACGCAATGTTACTCGTTTTATTGTTCATGGCAATACTTCTGATGTTCTTTTCTTTCCTTTTGACAGAAGCGACTTTTCTCATACTGAAGATTTCAGCGGCAATGGGCTTAATGGAACTGTCAGCGGCGCTTTTTTCCAAGAAACAAGCGGGCGTGTTCGGGGAGCGTATCAGTTCGATGGCATTGATGACTTTATTTCTGTTGCCGACTCTTCATTGCTTGACTTTGATACTTCTACAGATTTTAGCATTGAATTTTGGATGAAACCCCTCTTCATGGAAGATACTGTTCTTCTTACAAAAGGCGATACTTACGGCGAGCAAGGATATGGAATTTTTATGGCTGCAGCAGGAAACCTTATTTTCCGTTTACGTGATTCTCAAGATATCTTTTCCTTTGTATCTTTGACACCCGTTCTCACTCCTAATTCTTATACTCATGTTGTTATTACTGTTGATCGCGACGGATCGGCAATCATGTACGCTGATGGACAAATTGTTGCTACTCGACCAGTTTTGGGCAGCAGTGGAAACATCATTGGTAATATTAGCACCGATTACCCCCTCATTTTCTCACCAGATATTTCTCCTCTTGCCTTAGTTTATCGCGGACTGTTTGATGAAGCACACATCTATAATTATATTCTTACTTCCTCACAAGTTCTTGCACATTACGCTCTTCAAGAATATTATTTTGATCATTCTATGACCTCAAAAGGACAATCGATAGGGTGCGCTGTTACACCTCATGACTCTTTTGTTCGAGGTGTTCAGTTATTTTCAGACAATATCACTATCTTGAATTCTCCACCTACACACGCTAATCCTTCCCTCATTAGCACTAGTGGCCAAGCTCTCGACACTGATGATTTAACGTGTCTCCAACAGAACAGCCAAGATTTAGATCAGGATCCTCTTCGTCAGATTTACACTTATGTTCTTAATGACCTTCCGATTACTGTTCTTTCTCTTCCTTTTGAACCTCATCCGGCAGCATCTGCCTCTGTCTTTGATTATAGTCTTTATGGAAATAATGGAACTGTCAATGGGGCCATCTATGACGCAACTGGTGGAAAATTAGGAGGAGCGTATCAGTTCGATGGCATTGATGACTTTATTGTTATTCCAGATGATCCTACTTTAGATCTTATTTATGACATCAGCATTGATCTCTGGGTTAAATTCTCTTCTCTTTCTGACCACATTCCTTTGCTAGTAAAAGATAGCAATGCCTTTGGTGTGAACGCTACTAATTATGGTCTTCGTACAGGAGGAGCTGCCACAGGAACTTCGGTGAATCAATTAGAATTTATTTTTGATACTCTTTCTGGAGAAAATGCCTATACTACCGCAACCGCGAATCTTCAGCCTAACCAGTGGTATCATGTTGCTGTTGTTAAACCTTACCTCTCTTCACCTGAGATATATCTTAATGGCATTCTTCAAACTGGCCAGTGTACTCTTGGAAATTGCGTTCAAGATATTCTTGATAGTAATGCTCCTATTCGATTAGGAGATGCTGTTGTTGGAAATGCTCATCATTATCTTGCTGGAACACTTGATGAAGTACATGTGTATGATCTTCCATTAACTTCTCTTCAAATTAATGAATATCTTTCCTTGAATTATCAACACCTCACAGAAGATATGACTCTTCCCGGAGACCAGTGGTATTGTGCAGTGACCCCCCACGATACTGAATCAGACGGGTTGACAAAGTTTTCTCCCACATTAGACATTCTTGACTCAGGAAATAGCAGTACTAATTTTGGTGGTGGATCAGGATCTCCTTATCAATATGCTTTTGATTGGTATGTTGATGAAGAACCTTCAGTTACGTACACTCTCCAAACTACATGGGAAATCAATATTCATAATGTACAACCCCAACCCTTTTACCCTCTTGTCTATGAACTCACTTTTGTCACTTCTGATTACCATAATGGTAAGGTTCACCTTATGATTGCGCCAGGAGTTGGACCCACTGCCGTCTATGAAGATGCTCCTATCTACGTTGATCTCAATGAAGATGGACAAGACGATATTTCTATTGAAGCTTATGGTCTAGGTTACCAAACTGCTACATTTACTCTTACTTCCTTAGCTCAAGAAGAACTAGAAGATATGCCTATAAATGTGCCAACTCATGATCAGGAATCTACGCCTGTTATCCAAGCACCGCAAGAACAACAACCTTTAGAAGAGCCTGCGCTTGAAATGCCTTCGGCACCTTTGATAAGCAATACCTGGTGGAAGAGCAATCTTGACTTTAGGGGCCTTCCTTATAGAAGTTTAATTATATCTTTTTTAGTGATACTTATTCTTGTAACATTTAATCGATTGATGAAAAAAGTCAAAACAGGATAATTACTTTTTCTTTTCGTGTTTTGGCTTTTGTGTTTTAGAAAATACTCCCGCTTTGTGTGTGCGTTCACCAGCTTTCTTTCCTCGCGGAGTAAACTCTGGTGGAGCACTCTTTTCTTCGTGTTGTTCTGGAGGATGTTTCATTACTTCTTCTTTTGTTTCTTCTTTCTTTTGTGTAACTTCCTCTTTTTTCTCAACACTTGTTTCTTTTGTTTTTGCTTTCTTTTTTTCCTCTTCTTTCATTACTGGAGCATCTATCGTATCTGCAATAAGCTGATCTTTGAATTTGTATACTTTTACTTTTACGTGCACTGGAGGATTATGTTTTCCCCGTTCATGCAAATGGTTATTGAGCTCTTGACCAATAAGAACATCTGGATTCTTGAAATGGCGTATTAAATATTCGCGCATTGCCCGGACTGCTTTTCTTGTGCGCATGTAACGAGGCACTTTCAGTATCTCTTTCCTCAATGGGACAATGCAAATTGTTTCTTGTTCTGCCATCTTTCACTCACATTTTTGCTTTTGTTCTTTTCCAGGAACGCTTTACAGCTGTATGGCGTCCAGGATGCACTCTTCTGCCAGGGCCATATATTTTAGGAACTGTCCAGAATGGAGCCCATTTTCCCTGTCGACCGCGTTTTGCCATACGCTTTTTCTTCGCTACTGTTTTGAGTCTTGCCATGTTATCTTATATTTATTCTTGTTTTTTGTTTTGGTTGTTGAAGCCTTATCAAGATCGCCTTGAATTCTTCATCAGATAATTTTTTTGTGATTTGTTTTGCCTGAATCAGCTGCGCCAAAACTATCAAGGCCTGCATCGCCTTATCGGTGTGGGCTGCCTTCAATGTGCCGTATCTTGTGATAGCCTCCTTCGACAAATGTGCTTTTACTGTTACTTCCAAAGCCTCAACTTGCTTGAGCAGTTGCTTCTGCTGGTTGAGCTCGTCCTGATTTTGATCTTGATTCATTTTTTAGTACAATCTTATCCATGAAGCTTTTTCCTTTTGGTGTGATCACACGACCAAGGTGTGCTCCTTTTTTTTCTTTTTTAATGTATCCTGCTTTTTCCAATTGCTGCAAGATAGAGCGAATTATTTTTCCAGCACCCTTTCTGAATTGTTCTCGCGCATGTCCTCTGTTTTTCTTTGTACCATATAACATGCGAAGTTTGTTTGTTCCGATTGGACCGCGCACATATACTTTTCTGAGAATAGATGCAGCTCTCTTGTAATACCAACTTGAATCTTCAGGCGGGTTTTCTTTTCCACTTGATGTTTTCACAAAATTAGCCCATTGTGGAACTTTAATATCATTTTTTAGCAATTCTGATGCCTTTTCAATGGCTTCCGATGGCTTGATATCATATAATGTTGGCATTCTTATGACTTGCTGATGTGCATTTAAAAAGGTATCGCATTCTGCCTTAAACTCTCTTTTAACCGTTTTTAGAACAAATTCTTATAGGTATTTTCCTTTATTTTATCTTCTTTATTTTGTACCCTGCATCGTTGTCTTCTATTACATATCCTTTTTTACTTAATTCCTTTCTTATCTCATCTGCTTTGGAGAAATTCTTTTGTTTCCTATATTTTTCCCTTTCTTCTGCAAGAGCGATGGTTTCTTTTGGAATCTTAGTCTTTTCTTCTTTGAGAAGATCAAGGCCAAATATCTTATCAAACTCTTCGATCAGTGCGAGAAGGTCTTTTGCACTTACTGTTCTGTCTTTTAATGCAAACCATAGTACTGCTAGGGCTTCAGGCATGTTGAGATCATCATTTATTGCGGCTATGAATTGTTCTTTGTACCTTTTACTTGTGGAAGCATTTGAAGGAGATATTATTTTTCTGATCTCTAGAACTTTTTCTTTAATGCGTTCGCGCGCGTTCTTTGCAGCATCCAAGCCTTCCCATGAAAACTTCAATGGTTTTTTGTAATGCGCGTTTAGACAGAAATATCGATAATCTAGAGGAGAGAAACCTTTTTCTTCGATTGTTGACAAGGTAATCATATTTCCTTTTGATTTAGACATCTTTTCTTCTAACACCAGGAATTCACCATGCATCCAGAAATTGACGAACTTTTTTCCTGTGGCTGCTTCTGATTGGGCAATTTCATTCGTATGATGGGTTGGAATATGATCTATTCCGCCGCAATGAATATCTATCGTTTCTCCTAAATATTTTATACTCATTGCAGAACATTCAATATGCCAGCCAGGATATCCTTTTCCCCAAGGAGAATCCCATTTCATCTCTTGTTCTAAGAATTTTGATTTTGTGAACCATAACACGAAATCATGCTGATTTTTTTTATGTGGGTCTTTTTCAACGCGCGCTTTCTTTTCTTTTGTGAGATCGAGGAGCGCTAGTTTTCCATATTCTTTTACTTTTGCTGTATCAAAATACACATTGCCACCTGCAGCGTATGCATACCCTCTTTTCTCTAATTTTTGGATAAACTCTATCTGTTCTTTGATGTGATCTGTAGCCTTGCACCATATATCTGGAAAAAGGATGTTTAATTTTTTGAGATCATTCTGGAACTCTTTCGTGTAGAAATCGGCTATTTCCCAAACCGTCTTGTGTTCTCTCTTTGCTCCTAAGAGCATCTTGTCTTCACCTGTGTCTGCATCTGATGTTAAGTGACCGACGTCTGTGATATTCATTACTTGTTTGACTTTGTATTTGTTATAGAGAAGCGTTCTCTTTAATAGATCTTCAAAAATGTACGTTCTTAGGTTACCAATGTGGGCATAGTGATATACTGTTGGACCGCACGTATAAAGAGAAACTTGATTTGGTTTACTTGATTTGAATATTTCTTTTTTTCTTGATAACGTGTTAAATAACTTGAGTTGCATCATTTACACTTTACTCTTTATCTTTATAAATATTTAGAACTCTTATTTCAATACGACTTCAAAAATTACTGGAGCCGTTTCTGATTGCACTGGCGCACAATCTGCACATATTAACTCAATGCGCATCTTGTATGTTCCTAGAGGGAGCGTATCGGTGTTGATGACAATGAAATCTCTAAAACCATCTCCTGATCCTATAGACATTTCTGTTTTTGTTGATAAGATCTCTAGCTCAGTAGCAGCAGGTGTTGTTCCTGGAGGAGTATTTTCGACCATGACATTATACTTAAAGCGATGTGTTTCCGGATGTTTATTTCTTACTACAAGTCGAAGATTGTAACTCTCTCCTTTTTTAATACCGTCAATGACGCTCGTAGGGATATTAATGGCTTCATCACTTCCGCCAAGAATCTCAGTAATTTGATCTTTTGTTAATCTTTCTAATTCGGATTGTTGTTCTTCTAGTCCACCAAAGATCCCATAAATCCATCGTAAGCCAAGAGTAAGAATGGTGACACCGATCACGACGATGATAATTGTTGTCATCGACAATTCAATGGCACCTTTTTTTGTCACCCTCTTTTCTCTGCTATGTCTTTTCATTAGTCATTTGAACAATCTTTTTATTAATAAAGGTTTCTGAGAAAGTGGGGCGAGGGTGATTTGAACACCCGACACCACGGTCTTCAGCCGTGTGCTCTCCCAGGCTGAGCTACCGCCCCGTTCCAGAGTTGCGATTCAAAAGAGTTTATTTAAAGGTTTTGATAACAAAATGTTTTTAAGATGCTTCCTTCTGCTTATCTTGATGGATTCCGTTTATAACTTTAAAGATACTGAAAAGAGATTGCAGCAACGCTGGGGGAAGGATAAACTATACTCTTATACAAAAGGTAAGAAACCCGTTTTTGCTATTGATACTCCACCACCGTATGTTTCTGCAGATCATCTTCACGTAGGGCATGCTCTTTCTTATTCGCAGGCAGATTTTATCGCACGTTATCAACGCATGCGGGGAAAGAATGTTTTTTATCCTATGGGTTTTGATGACAATGGATTACCTACTGAACGCTTTGTAGAAAAAAAATATAATGTGAATAAAAGCAAAATAACCCGTAAAGAGTTTATTGCACTTTGTCTCAAAGAAACAGCAATTGGTGCACAAACGTATCGACGATTGTGGGATGCCTTAGGCATTAGCGTTGATTGGGATCTTACGTATTCTACCATTGATGAACGATGTCAGAAAATTGCCCAAAAATCTTTTTTAGACCTTTATGCTAAGAAACGTGTTCAACGTCGTGAAGAACCGATCATGTGGTGCGGTCATTGTCATACTGCTTTAGCGCAAGCAGACTTAGATGATCTTCAAAAAAATTCTTTCTTGCATGACATTCAATTTATGACAGATGATAAACCTTTAACCATTGCAACAACTCGTCCAGAATTACTTCCTGCTTGTGTTGCACTTTTTGTCAATAAACATGACAAGCGTTACAAATCTCTTATTGGAAAGAAGGCCCATGTTCCTTTGTTCAATTATACTATTCCTATTTTAGCAGATGAGCAAGTTGCTGTTGATTTTGGTACTGGCGTGATGATGGTATGCACGTTTGGCGATGTTGAAGATATTGAACGATGGAAAATGCATAAACTTCACACCCGCATTATTCTTGATAAAGATGGTCGCTTGAACGCACTTGCAGGATCTTATCAAGGATTACGCCTTGAAGAGGCAAGGAAAAAGATCGTAGAAGACCTTCAACAATCCACATTACTTATATCACAAAAATCTATTACGCATGTTACTAATGTTCATGAACGCTGCTCAACACCTATCGAATTTTTAATTGCACCACAATGGTATATTCGTTTGCTCGACATCAAAGATGAGCTGCTTGCTATTGCTAAAAAAGTTCATTGGTATCCGGAGCATATGAAAGTTCGTTATGATCACTGGGTTGAAAATTTGAAATGGGATTGGTGCATTTCACGTGAACGTTTCTATGGAGTGCCTTTTCCAGTATGGTATTGTAAAAAATGCCATGACATTATTCTTGCAGAAGAAAAAACATTGCCTGTTGATCCGACTGGACAACAGCCGCCGATCACACAATGCCCTTCTTGCAAACACAAAGAATTCATTCCTGAAATGGATGTCATGGATACGTGGATGACTTCTTCTGTTACTCCTCTTATTAATTCTAATTGGAAAGAAAAACAGGAGAATAAAGATGTCTATCCCATGCAATTACGACCGCAAGCCCATGATATCATCCGCACTTGGGCTTTTTACACGATCGCAAAATCTTGGTTGCATACAAAATCCATTCCTTGGCATGGCATCATGATTTCTGGGCATGGTTTAGATTCTAAAGGGCAAAAAATAAGTAAAAGCAAAGGCAACATGATTATTGCTGAAGATGTGGTTAAAGAATACTCTGCAGATGCTCTTCGTTATTTTGCTACATCAACGAAATTAGGAGAAGATGTTCGTTATCAAGATAAAGATTTGAAAAATGGACAGAAACTTTTGACTAAATTATGGAATTCAGCGAAATTCACTTTTGATATGCTGAAAGATTATGATGGAAAGAAACCAAAGAAGCTTGCTTCTATTGATTGTTGGATGTTAAGTAAACTGCAACATACGATTCAGGAATGTACAGAGCATTTGGATACCTACGAATTTTCAAAAGCGCGTGCTGCTTTAGAAGGCTTCTTTTGGCACACCTTTTGTGATAATTATATAGAGATTATCAAGAATCGCTTTTATGATGACACTCGGAAAGAGACTAAACATTCTGCACAATATGTCTTATCAACTGTTCTTTTAGACATTTTGAAGATGTTTGCACCTCTCTTGCCTTTTATTACAGAAGAGCTTTACCAGATTGGTTTTGCCAACAGTAAAAAAAACCAAAGTATCCATGTTACTGATTGGCCTGTTCTTGACAAAAATCTTCTTGATGCAACTATTGAATCTCAAGGAGATGTTTTTGTAGATACGCTTAGCATGATTCGCAAGTTCAAGTCCGATCATGGGAAATCCTTAAAAGCAGATGTTGACGTTACTCTTTCTCAGAAGGAATTTGATCTTCTTAACGACATGGAAGATGATTTCAAAGCAGCAGCAAAGATCCGTCATTTGACTAAAGGATCTTTTGCTGTGGAGTTCGTATCATAATGCCAGCAACACGAAGAGAATTGAAGAAATTTATTAGAGAACTTGGAAGTATTCGGGGGAGACACACGGAACTTGTGAGTGTTTATGTACCTGCAGGCTATGAACTTATCAAAATTATTCAACATCTTCAAGAAGAACAAGGCACTGCAAAGAATATTAAAGATGCCAAGACGCGAGGCAATGTTATTGACAGCTTAGAACGATGTGTTCGACATCTCCGTCTCTTCAAAAAAACACCTGACAATGGCATGGTTATTTTTGCTGGCAATGTCAGCGCACAAGAAGGCAAGGTTGACATTAAAGTATGGAGCATTGAACCGCCGGAACCTTTGAAGACACGCATGTATCGCTGTGATCAGACGTTTGTTCTCGATTTATTACGTGATATGATGGAATCTAAGGAAATATATGGGCTTATTGTGATGGACAGAAGAGAAGCAACTATTGGATTTTTGAGAGGAACGCTTATTCAGAAAACACATAGCATGACGTCTGGAGTCCCTGGAAAAATTAAAGCAGGGGGACAATCTGCTATGCGTTATGAAAGAATTCGTGAAGGCATGGCCATCGAATTTTACAAAAGAATTGCTGAAGCATGCGCAAAAGAATTCTTAGAAAAAATAGAGAATAAAGAAGTTAAAGGTATCTTGCTTGGCGGACCAGGACCAACAAAAGAAGAATTTAAAGATTATCTCAATAATGAAATTAAAAAAAGGATTGTTGCTATTCAAGATCTTACCTATACTGATGAGAGTGGATTAGAGCATCTTGTTGAGCGAAGCAAAGAAGTTCTTGTCAAAGAAATTATTGCAGAAGAGAAAAAACTCATGGAACGGTTCTTTGAAGGGCTTGCGAAAGATGCTAATGTTACATATGGTGAAGTTAAAGTCATGAAAGCGCTCGGTTATGGGGTTGTTGAAATATTGCTTATTAGTGAAGAGATTGATGATGATAGAATTGAGACTGTTGAACGCGAAGCAGAGCAGTATGGAACTGTTGTTAAGATTATCAGCACGGAAACGACTGAGGGAAAACAACTGAGAGACTTAGGCGGATTTGGGGCCATATTGCGATATAAGCTGGAATTATAAGGTACGTAAACCTTTAAAAGTATTTGAAATCTCTTTTCTTTATGGATGAACATTCCGATAACCGCAGGAAAATAGAAGCAGTTCTCTTTACTACTGGGAGATTTATGGATATGGAAGAAATTGCCAAAGCCTGTGAAATTGGCAGCGTTGGCTATATTAAAGAGCAGCTTATGGAACTTATGAAAGAATATGAGCAACGCCCCAGTTCCTTGCATATTACAGAACAAGACGGAAGATATAAACTTAATATCAAAAAAGAATATGGCATGCTCGCTAATAAGCTTGTCAGCACGAGTGAATTCGATAATCCTACCACCAAAACTTTGGCACTGATTGCATACAAACATCCGGCTGTCCAAAGCGATGTTATCAAGGCACGAGGCAACAAAGCGTATGATCATATCAAAATACTTGGAGAAAACGGATTGGTGACGAGCGAGAAAAGCGGACGAACACGCCTTTTGAAGTTAACACAAAAATTTTATGATTATTTTGATACTGCTGACCAGACTGTTAAGGATGTGTTCAAGAACGTTGAAGACAGTGTCAAACAACAGGTCGCTTCTAAAGCTGGCATGACTCCTGCAGAAGTCGAAGAAAAAGAAAAATTAATCGATGCGGCTGAACAAAAAGAACGTGAGATGCAACAAAAGACGCATGAACATAACCAACAAACGCAGAATGAACCATCGGATACAGAATCTTCAGAGAAAGATGAGAAGGCTTCACTATGATTATTGAAATTGCTACATGGCTGATGTATTTTGTTTCTGTTTACTTTGCAGTTTTTCTCCTTCTCGTTGTTTTGGATAAAGGAATTTCCGGATATGACTATGCTGTGAACAACAAAAAGGCTTATCGATGGAAACCCTGCATTACCGTCGGCATTCCAGCGATCAATGAAGAACAAACTATACGTGCAACCATGGAGTCTGTCTTGAACTTGCATTATCCACGAAACAAGATGCAGATTATTGTTGTTGACGATGGAAGCAACGATAAAACACCACAGATTGTTCGACAAGTAGCACGTGAACATCCTTCTGTTGATATAAAATTCATTCAACATTCTGTTAACAAAGGAAAAGGCGCAGCCTTGAATACAGCGTTACATGCTGCTTCTGGTGAAATTTTTATTTGTTTAGATGCTGACAGCTTCGTACAACCCAATGCCTTAACCACTATCTTGCCTTACTTTTATGGACGTGCTACTGTTGCTAGCGTTTTACCTTTCATGAAGATTACACGTACCGATAATTTCATGCTCAAGATTCAATGGGTGGAATACTTGATGAATTTTTTCTTGAAACGCATCATGGGGGCTCTTGACTGTATTCATGTCACTCCAGGCCCTTTTGCATCTTATCGCAAAGAAGTTTTGTTGAAGGTTGGTGGTTTTGATGAGCATAATCTTACAGAAGATCTTGAGATGGCTATTCGACTTCAGAAATATCAATATAAAATCATTCAACTGCTTGATGCAGAAGTGTATACTGTTCCTCCTGATACTCTTTTTCGTTTTTACAAACAACGCAATCGCTGGTACAAAGGAACCTTGCAAAACTTATACAAACATCGCGATCTTATGTTCAACAGACATTATGGAGAATTCGGACTTTTTCATTTACCGATGGTCTTAACTTCTGCCATCTTATCTTTAGGCTTTGCTTTTTTAATTCTTTATCAACGCTTTTTGCAACCGGCATTTACGCGTTTGTATGACCTTAGCTTCATAGACTTCAACATGCCTTTGATGCTGCGTGTAGGAGCACAACGTTTTAATATCCTTGATTTTAATTACACTCTTTTGTACTTGACTGTTATTATCTTTGCTTTCGCACTCATGTGGATTATTGGATCCCATCGCTATAGTAAAGAGAGTTATCTTCACAAAGGACTTGTTCCCTCTTTCTTTTTTTTAGCAGTTTATCCTCTTATCCTTTCCATCATTTGGATGGGTGTCTTTTTTGATCTTATACGGAACAAACGACAAAAGTGGTAACTATGGCTGTTGACAGAAAATTTTATTTTGGGAAACACATTCTCGCATTAGTTATTACCAGCCTCATTTTTATTATTGGACTTTTTATTGGATTAAAAATTAGTGATTCCCGTTTGGGGTTACTTCAAGATTTTAATGAACAACAAAAAGCAGATTTTGAGAGTTTGCAATTACAATATGCTTACTTAACAACTTCTAATAGTAGCTGTCTCGCCTTTAAGCAGGCTTTAGAACAAAGTGTAAGCAATCTTGAAAATGCGCGTGTCAAACTTGAAAATTATATCCAAACCTCTTCCAATTCTGAGAGTTTTCTTACACAAAAACGCACCTATATGCTTGCCGAAATCCGTTATTGGTTACTCGCACGAGAAGCTGAAAAAGCATGCGGCAAAGATACTGTGAACATCCTCTTTTTTTACCAAGATGATGAAACTTGCGATACCTGTTCTACCCAAGGGTATGTGCTAACCAGTCTTAAAGATACTTTCCATAATAACCTTCTCATTTTCTCTCTGGATGCGACAAGCGATGAACCTATGGTTACCATCATCAAGAATGTCTATAATATTACGAGCACTCCGAGCGTTGTTGTTGATGAAGAAGTTCTAAAGGACTTTATTTTGGAAGATGATCTTTATTCTACTATTTGCTCTCGTTTTAGCCAACGCCATCCTGCCTGTGTTGCACAGTAATATTTTTATAACACCCTATCCTTTCTTCTAAGCGGGTGATTTTCTATGAGTACCTGTGATATGTGTGGAAATGAGCAAGAACTTGTTGATGCCATTGTAGAAGGTTCTATGTTGCAAGTATGTAGAAAATGTGTGCGCCATGGAAAAGTTGTTACTGTGGAACGACCTGTTCTTCAACAACCTCGACCAAAAAAACTCGCTCTTGAAGAAATCAGTAGATATGTTATGGATACATATGCTACTCTTGTGAAACAAGGACGAGAAAAAAAGAATTGGAAACAAGAGGATCTTGCCCACCATATTAAAGAGAGAGAAAGTATCATTCATAAAATTGAGAGCGGGCATTTGAAACCTTCTTTTGAACTTGCTGAGAAATTAGAACGTGCCTTAAGTATCGTTTTGATTCTTACGTATGAAGAACCCAAAGAAAAAAAGATTAATCTCAAAGACGATGCTTTAACTATTGGTGATTTGATTAAATTTAAAGATCAGGGGAATGAGTGATGGTTCTTACCAAGAAAGAACTTGCTGTTCTTTTGAGTTCTTTGAAACCTTTTCCTGATGTGAAAGTTGAACTAGAACAATATCAAACTCCAGGAGAAATTGCTGCGGATGTCTTATGGACTGCGCACATGCAAGGAGATCTTCAAGGAAAAATTGTTGCTGATCTTGGATGCGGGACTGGTATTTTGGGATGTGGTGCATTGGCTTTAGGAGCGAAACATGTTCTCTTCGTTGATGTTGATCGCAAAGCGTTGTTGATTGCCAAAGAAAACGTTGCGCAACTTGAACAACTCCTGAAAAAAACTTTTTCCGCGCTTTTCATGCTACAAAATGTTGCCCAATTTCATCGGTCCATTGACACTGTTTTACAAAATCCCCCCTTCGGCGTTCAGGAGGAACACGCAGACCGCGCTTTCTTGCAGGCTGCCATGGCATCAAAAGTGGTTTACAGCTTTCATAAACTAGAAACGCGTCATTTTATTGAGAATTTTGTTCGTAATAATCATAAAACAGCCACTTTTGTTAAATCATATACCTTCCCCTTAAAGAAAACTATGCTTTTTCATACCAAGCCTGTTTATCATATTGATGTGGGATTGTGGAGAATTCAATAATCTCTTTTTTTAAAACATTATCCACCCTTTTGAACATTATCAGTTATAACCTAAACCATATGATTTATATATCCTGCTAGGATTTCGTTTTTTATGCGTGAAGAAAAAGTTACAGTTCTTATTCCGGCTTACAATGAGGAATCGATTATTCGCCGCCTGGTATCTGATACTCTTATTGTAGTCGGTGCATATACGAAACATTTTGAAGTTCTTGTTATCGATGATGGAAGCACTGATCGAACCTTCGATGAGTTAAAAAAAATAAAGAATAAAAATCTTAGAATCGTCCAAAATAGAAAAAACATCGGTAAAACAATGACCATTCTTCACGGATTTACTCTCGCTCAAGGTTCTATCGTTTCTTTTATTGATGCAGACTACCAGTATGATCCACGTGATTTACCTAAAGTTATAGAAAAAGTAAAAAATGGGGCAGACCTCTGCGTAGGATATCGAGAACAACGGCAAGATCCTGTTTATAGAAAATTTATGAGTTTTTTTTTCAATATGTTTGATAGGCTGCTCTTAGGCATTAAAATTCGAGATGTCAATTCTGGGCTCAAAGCATTTCGAAAAGAGTCATTCAAGACAATCACGATTCGCTATTTATCGGCAAGATGGTTTATTGACACTGAAATTCTCAGCAGATATTATCATAAAAATTATAAAGTTGAAGAAGTCCCAATACGACACTACAGGCGTGGAGATGGCTTGTCAAAAGTGAACTGTATTAAATTAGCATTAGAAACTATTGCGTATGGATTTAGGCTTAAGTATAATTTAATATTCGGCCCTGACTCGTGATGATAAGACTTAGACATATTCTACATTGGAGATGCGATTGAAATGCCACGACGTACTGTCCTTGTTACTGGTGCTACTGGTTTTATTGGATCCAGGCTCATAAAACTTTTGACACCTCAATATCATGTTCGCATTTTCTCGAGAAAACATATAAACATTTCAGGTGCTGAAACTATTGTTGGCGATCTCACTCAACAAAAAGATGTTGAAAGAGCTGTCTTGGGTGTCGATTGCATTGTGCATCTTGCCGCTCTTATCAAAGGAAATGAACTTCTTATTCGCACATTTAATATCACCTCAACTGAACTTCTTGTGGCAGCAGCAAAAAAACAGCATATCAAGCATTTTATCTTCATGAGTTCAGAGAATGTGCTATGGCCTCACCAAGGCTCTTATGGACAGAGCAAAATTATTTGTGAACAGATTGTCCAAAAAATTCAACATCACCTCATTTTACGATGCAGCGTCGTATATGGACAAGAGAATACTATTAACCTTGGGAAAGTCATTGATCTTGTTAAAAAAAGAAGATTCATTCTCATACCAGGCAATGGAAAATATTTCATGCAGCCTATTTATGTTGAAGATGTTGCCCATTTTATCAAAAAAGGCATTGACAGGAAGATAGAAGGAACTTATACACTTGCCGGCTTTTCCAAAATAAACCTAGATGACTTTATTGATCTCGTTGCCCATTTTTTAAGAAAAAAAATAATTAAGATTCATGTTCCTCTTTGGATCCTTTATCCTTTCGTTAAAATACATGAATTATTTCCCCATATTTCTATCACGTGGACGCACCTTAAAAATCTCAACACCACAAGAGTGTATAATATTCGTACAACTATGCGCGATTTTAAGTATACTCCTCGGCCAATAGAAGAGTGCCTTGCTTCTTTTCTTTCAAAGAATCGCTTTTTTACCGATAAATATAAAAAGAACGAGCCAAGCATATTAAAAAATGCAAAAAACTAAAGTTATTGTCTTAAATCCTCCGAGTCCTGACTCCTCTTATATCAATCGAGATCAGATGGGAGGCATGGGCCAGAAAAATAATTTTGGTAAAGACATTAAGGCGAAATTTCTTAGCAAACTCAAGAGCAACTTCATTCATCTTCCTGTCGTGCAGCTTGTCTATGCCGCTACGCTTCTCTATAACGGTGGATTTGAAGTTAAAGTCATAGATGCTCTCAATGAAAACATGGATGTTGAGATGATGCTCAAGGCAGCATCAGGGTTTAATCCAGATTTTCTTGTTCTGTCTGTCTCATCAAGCTGCCTTCTTTTTGAGCGTGATGTTGTTGTTAAAAAATTCAAAGAGATTTATCCACATATTATTGTAGTAACTGTTGGCGATACGATGACTCATGCTACTGATCAGTTCAAGCAACCTTTTGACATTGCTATTGTTGGAGAAGTTGAACGTGTCATTATAGATATTTGCGGAAAGCGAAAAAACCTTTCTGAAATTGACGGCATTATTTATTTTGATAAGGGCAATATCGTCTTAAGAAAAGAAAAAGAAGTTTTGCAATCGGAAGATCTGAACAAACTTCCCTTTCCTCGTTGGGAACTTTTTCCTTATAAAAACTATCAGTATTATCCTTTGTTAATGGATGCTCCTGTAGCAACACTGCAAAGTACGAGAGGTTGCCCTTATGGTTGCGGTTATTGCTCTTATCCTGTGAACCAAGGCTTACGATGGCGATCTCGATCAGCCGAGCATATTGTTGATGAGATAGAACATGACATTGTAACATATGGATTTAAAGGGATAGTTTTCAGAGACCCTCTTTTTACTTTGAGCTTGAAACGCATCGAGGAAATGTGTGATCTTATCAAGAAACGAAAACTTCAATTTATTTTTTCTTTTGAAACACGCCCAGAACTTCTTACTCACGCTATTCTTGATGTTTTGTATGAAGCCGGTTGTCGTTCTATCAACTTCGGAGTTGAAGACATACACCCAGAGATCTTACGCATGATTGGTAGAAAACCTATCGATCAAGAAAAAATTATTGATATAGTACATTATGCTGAGAAACTTGGCATAAGGACAACTTGCTTTTTTATTATCGGACTTCCGGGAAGCACAAAAACATCCATTCAGGAAACAATACAATTCTCGCGGAAATTAAATCCTAGTCACGCTGATTACAAAATTGCAACACCCTTCCCCGGCACTCCTCTTTACACCATGGCAAAAATGAATAAATGGATTATTGAAGAAGGCTATGATACTCTTGGAGGTTATTCTGCTACTATGCAGATTAATGATGCACTTACACCAGCATATTTGGAACAAGTTTGTAATGATGCTTTCACTACATTTTATTTGAGGCCTAGTTACTTTTTTCGTGAAGTCAAAAAAGGAAATATCTTTAAGAAAGGTTATATCGTCCTTAAGAATATCAGACGCAACACACCTCATCAGCATTCTCTTTAACTTTTCTTAACATGGTTTATAAGGGCTTACAGTGCAAAAATTTATAAATGGCGATCAAAATTTTATTAAAAGCGTGAAAAAAGCGCATATTATCTTAGGCATTATTCTTCTCTTAGCATTATCACTACGCATTTATCTCTTTGTCAATGAAACCTTTATGGGTGCTGGAGCAGATGGCATAGGATATTCACGTCTTGGAAAAAATCTTATTGAACAAGGAACTTACCATTTCGGAGAGGATTACAATTCTGGCATTCTTCTTCCTTATGGATATCCTCTTTTCATAGGAATTATCAATCTTTTCATTGACGATCTGTTCATTACTGGAAAACTGATTTCCCTGCTTGCTAGCTTGATCACTATCTTTCTTTTTTATCTTATTGGAAAAGAATTAGCAGATTATAAAGCGGGTTTATTTGCCGCGTTCTGCTTTGCTTTTTATCCTTATGTCGTGCACACATCTGTTCTCGTCCAAACCGAATCTCTTTTCTTCATGTTCTTTTCTTTGGCCATTTACTTTTTTTTACTTCTGTTTAAAGAACAGAAGCTATCTTACCTTATTATTTTTGCAGTTGCTGTTATTTTCAGCCATCTTATACGCACCGAAGGACTTCTTCTTCTCATCTTTCCTTTTTTGTTTCTTACGTTTAAAAATAAAAAATCTTTTGTTAAGATGGGCCTTGTTTTTTTCCTTATTTTGATCCTCCTTGTTTCTCCCTACGTTCTTTTTTTAAAGTCTGAAACAGGGAAATATCAAATTACTGGAAAAGGCGGCATCAATTTTTTAATAGGAGACAAAATCCTTGGCCAAAATTCAGAAAAGAATATTTATTCCTTGAATGATGAAAAAACTCAGCTTGCAAGTTATGAAATAACGATGAAATACTCTTTTTTTGATTACCTTCTCAGAGACCCTCTTGGACTTTTTGAGCGTTTTGTCAGAGGCATCCTCGAAGAAATTCGACTCTTAGTATACTTATTACTCCCCCTTCTCTTACCTTTGTTTCTCTCATTTTTCAATAAAGACTTATTTGAAGACAAAAGAAAATTTGCTCTCTTCTTACTTCCCTTTCTTTTTTTCCTTATGTATCCCTTCTTTTTTATATCCCAACGATACATGTATGGCATTGTTTTTTTACTTATTCCCGTCTCTTCACTAGGATTTGCTTACGCTGCTCACGCCCTTCGTTCACTTTTTAATTTTTACGACGCTAGAAGTTCTATAATCACGCGCTTTTTCATTACTTACATTTCCCACATCATCTTCATTTTCTTTATCATTCCTGCCTTGCTTTACACAGGGCATCTTGTATTCCATGAAAGAGATGTTCCTACAGAACATATTAATGCTGGCTTGTTCATCAAGAATTTTTCCACTGGCTACGAAACATTAAATGTCATGTCACGAAAACCATGGGCAAGTTTCTATAGTGATTCACGGTACACGACACTCCCCTATGCCAACTCTACCGACGTCATAACTTTTGCTCGATTTCATCGTGCGGATTACATTGTTATTGATGAACGATTGCTTAGCAAGTGGGAACATTATCCTAGCCTTATGAGTATGAATACTTCTTCTCAGGATGTGGAACTTGTTTACGAAGATGACTCTCTAAAAAGAATAAAGATATTTAAGCTCAAAAAATAACCTAACCTCCCTATTGTACTTAAAATGGTTTTTTTACGCGTTTTATCCCCCACTTACCCTATAGAAATCTTTTTAAAGCATTTTTTCGCTCTATGTTCCTATGGAATTGGTTCCTTTAGAACAATCAAAAAATAGACTTAAAATAGAGATACGTGGAGAAGACCACAGTTTTTGCAATATCCTTAAGAAAGAAGTCTGGCATGACAAGAATGTTGACATTGGCGGTTATACTGTTGAGCACAGCCTTGTGAGTCAGCCTGTTTTTGTTGTTCAAGTTAAAAACGGAGAAGCTAAAAAAACACTTCTTGATGCTGTTGATCGTTTGAAGAAATTAACCAAAGATTTGCGAGAGCAATTCAAAACATTATAATGGCATGGCTAAAAAAAGTATGGCACTTTATCTGGCATGATGATAGTTTAGCGTCGTGGTTGGTTAACCTTGTTCTTGCTTTTGTTCTTGTCAAATATCTTATTTATCCGGCGCTTGGATTACTTTTTGGAACGAGTTTTCCTATTGTTGCTGTTGTCAGCGGCAGCATGGAGCATGATACCTTAGGTTTTGATGCATGGTGGGAACGTTCTGGATCGTGGTATGAACAACGTGAGATCAGCAAGGATTATTTTTCTGATTTTCCTTTTCATAATGGCTTTCGCATGGGAGACATCATGATCTTGCGAGGCATTGCACCGAAAGATATTAAAGTGGGGGATGTGCTCGTGTACGAAAGTTCGCGTCATCCGAATCCAATTATTCATCGCGTTGTGGATGTTCAAGACATTAATGAAACATATTCCTTCCAATTGAAGGGAGATCATAATTACAGTCCTGACAATGATCTTGTCACGGCTGAACACCTTCGCCGCACAGGAAAAGCAGTGATGCGGATTCCTTATTTAGGCTGGGTGAAGATATGGTTTGTACGTTTATTGGGGTTGAACTAACATGATGTTTTGTGAGAAATGCGGGGCATTAATGATTCCTAAGAAAGATAGCGAAGGCAAAAAAATTATTGGCTGCAGCAAATGCAGAAATGTCAGCACTAAACGTGAACATTTAATTTTACGCGAGCAGGTTGATGACAAGCAACGCAAAATGATTGAAGTTGTTGAGAAACGCGTTGATATCTTGCCTAAAATCAAGGAAGACTGCCCTAAATGCGGACACAAAGAAGCTTATTATTGGTCTGTCCAAACTCGCGCTGCTGATGAAGCCGAAACTAGGTTCTTTAAATGCGTGAAGTGCGGCCATACGTGGAGAAGCTATACTTAAACCAAAGGTTTATAAATTCTTTAGAGTTTAATGAATTTTGGGGGATCATATGAAACTTACCTTAGCAGAACCTCGCCTCTTGATCGATTCGATCGGTATTATTTCTGAGTTAGTCAATGATGTGCGATTAAAACTTGACACGAATGGCATTGAGCTTATTGCTATGGATCCTGCCAATGTTGCTTTGATCATGTTCAAACTGTTAAGCAGTGCTTTTACCGAGTATCAGGTTGACAAGCCTGTTGAGATTGGCGTTAATTTAGAAAATTTGAAAGCTATCTTGAAGAGAGTGAAACCTGCTGATGTTCTTACCATTGAACTTGATCAAGAAAAAAATAGACTACGTGTTAAATTGAAGAGTGAGAGCGATAAAACATTCCACTTGGCTCTTATTGATATTGAAGACAAAGAACAAAAGATTCCCGATCTTAATTTTCCTATTAAAGTTGAGATGAACAGCGCCGTGTTGGATGATGCTGTCTATGATATGGATGTTGTTGCTGAAAGCGTTGCCTTAAGCGCGCAGAAAGGAAAATTTGTTGTTGAAGCTGAGAGCAACATGAATGACGCTCGCACTGAAATTGCCGAAGACGGCGAAACAAAAATTATAGGAGCTAAAACAGAGATTAAGTCTAAATACAGCATTGAATATATGAAGAAGATTATCAAAGGTGGAAAATTAGCACCTCGCGTTTCCTTACAATTCAATAAAGACTATCCTTTACGCGTTGAGTACTTGGTTAAAGACAAATTGAGCCTTAGTATGATCCTTGCTCCGCGTGTTAGTAATGATTAATCACAACAATATTTATATATTCATTTTCTTCCAATTTTTTTCATGCAACAGAAAACTCTTTTTGCTCTTCTTTTGTTAGTCTTTTCTGTCGTTTTTAGTTTTCATATGTTTTTTTCTGACTCAGAAGAAACTTTTTCTGGAGAAGCAGTTCGCTTACGCTCGCCAGGCAACCCCAATTTCTTGAATCAAACTAATCATACTGAGTGCATTAACTATGCTTGTGTTCTTGTTCCTGGTCCAGGCTCTAATCAATGTTCTACAAGCCTTCAATGCGTAAGCAATACTTCCATGAATTCAACAACACAACGCGTTCCTGTTCCTTATCCGGCTTCAACAAAGAGAGTTTTTGTCACTTCCACCTACTATAGCGCTCATCTTGGAGGATATAATGGCGGCGTGCAAAAATGCATGCAACTTTCAGCACTTGCAAACTTAGGAGGCCAATGGACAGCATGGTTGAGTGTCCAAACAAACACTACGACGATTCATGCCCGCAATGCCCTCCCCAATGCAAAATATGTTTTATTGAATGGACAAACTATTGCTCAGAATAAAGCAGATCTTATTGATGGCACGATTGCACATGCCATTGACAGAAACGAATACAACCAAGTTGTTTCAAATGTCACTCGCGTCTGGACTGGAACAAGATATAATGGCTTAGCAACAGGCAATGACTGCGGAGCGTGGAATACTTCCAGTAATTCTACTGCTGGAACGATTGGTTTTTTCACTGTTGTGAACCAAGGATGGACTGCTCAATCTTCTCCTTTTTCCTGTAGCGGAACTGCTCGCTTGTATTGCTTTGAACGCTAATTCCTTCCGGAAAAAGGTTTATATAACCTCAACATCTTCTTTTTTATGAAAGAGGTTGTATTATGGGTTTCTTGAAAATCAAGGCTGCATTTATGATTTTCGTTGTTGTGATGAGTATCTTTACCGTGTATCTTTTAAAGGAAATGCAACCTGTTGTCGCTCTTGAACCTCAGACGTGTTGTGAAAAAACTTTAGGCGGAAGCTTTTGCGTGTATACTAATGCGGCGCAGTGTGATCCACAATATCATCAAACACAAACTCCTTGTGAACAAACAAGTTATTGTCAACCTGTTTGCTGTCAATTTCCTCAACAAGGGCAATGTTATGCTCAAGTTGGCGCAGCGCATTGTGCTAATCAAGCTGGTGGCGTTGCTGTTGCTAGTGATCCTTCCTGTTCTCACGTTTCTGGCTGTGAGAAAGGCTGCTGTCAATTAGGCAATCAATGTTTTTTAAGTACTCAACAATCTTGTACGCAGCAAGCTTCTTCTTTTCCAGGATTAGATCCCCATAGCGTGTGGAGTGGAAGCGTTACCACCGAGGTAGCATGTGTTAACCAATGTACGCAGCAAGAAGAAGGATGTTGTGTTGATTCTCAAGCCGGATGTCAATGGACAACACGAGAGCAATGTCCTACTGCTGATCAAGGATTGGGTTCTGGTAGCACTGGATTTCATGAGAACCAATTTTGTAGCTCATCTAGTTTGTCTTGTGAGTGTCAGGGACACTTCAAGAAAGGATGTATGCCGAATAGTGACGATGTCTATTGGATGGACAGTTGTGGAAATCCTGAAGATGTTGCTGAAGACTGCGATTATTCTGATGGTACGCTCTGTAAACAAGATGCACAAGGAGCGCATTGTGGAAGCGTCAATTGTGAAACTACACAAAAATTTTATTCTGTTGATGGCAGAGACATGAATCCTTCTGACCTGCGCAATGGTGGATTTCGTACTAATGGGGAGAGCTGGTGTACCTATGAAGGTGGCACTGGTGGATTTTATGATCGACCTGGTAGCAGACATTATCGTCATGTGTGTGTCAATGGGAAGGAACTTGTTGAGGAATGCAAAGACTTTCGTGAAGAGATTTGCGTGCAAACTGACACAACCATTCAAGGACTGCCTTACTCTCTTGCTAATTGTAAATTGCTCAATCAATTCCCAAAAATAGACTTAGAAGAATATTACACTACCAATGATCTTGACCAAAGCCTTGTCTTACCAGGCACACCTGAGTTTACAGACCGTGACAAAAAACTTATTTCTACTAGTTCAGTAGATGAAGGGGCTCGATTTTGGGAAGGTGAAAATGAAAATGAATGCAGCAAAGGACAACGAACATGTAAAGTTATTTGGGCTAGAAAAAATTGGGCTGATGATTGGGACTGTGAAGCCAATTGTCATTGCGAAGAACCTTCTTACATTCAAACTGCCGGAGAATATTGTAAAATGTTTGGAGATTGCGGTGCTGATGTTAATATTTTAGGGAAAGGGACTGATGATGGCATTATTGTTACATGGTCTGGAACAAATAAAGGAGAGGAACCTACACAACTTCTCCCTTCTGCATACTCTTCATGGGATCTTTATGGTGTTTTTGCAGGTATGAAAGTTATCCATAATTCGCTTTCTGGAAGCGTTGATAATTTTGCAGCTGAGATTGGTTCTGTTAGCGCCATCATCTCTTCTATTTATGCCCTTTATACTGGCGTTCTTGCAAGTTACATCTCTGCAGCACTTACCTATCTTTTTCCCACTCTTCTTGCTATCCCCGTTATTGGTTGGATTATCGCCGTTGTTTTAGTTATTCTTGTGATTATCTTTAAAGATCAAATCGGAGAATTTATTGGCAAACTTATGGGTTATGACTCTGAGACAAAGACTGTTACTGTTAAATGTTTACCTTGGCAAGCACCTATTGGAGGAACAGATTGTGAACAGTGCAGCGATGATACGCGCTATGATAAAGATATCTATCCTAATCCGGTTGCGTGCAGCGAATATCGATGCAAGAGTTTGGGTACTGCCTGCGATGTTGTTAATGTTGGAACAAGTAATGAGAAATGCGTTCATAGAACTCCAAATGATGTTGTACCTCCTTTGATTCAACCTTGGGAAGAGATCGTTCGTGCAGGATACCACATAACACCAACAGGAACTGGCTACGCCATTCAACCTGATCTTCCTTATTGGGAAAAATTTTCCTTTGGCATTGAAACTGATGAAGTTGCACAATGTAAATGGGATACTGTTCACACAGCAAATTATCAAGAGATGACTCACTTCTTTGGCACAAGCTTATTTGAGCAACAATTCAACATGACTTTGAGTTTACCTGGTGGAATGGATTCCACTTACTATGTCCGATGCACTGATGTCAATGGCAACTCCAATGTGCAAGAATATACAATTCAATTTGGCACTACTGATGAACCAGACTTAACTCCTCCAGTCATTGAATTAACAAGTATTCCTAGCGGTGCGTATCTTTCTGCTAATTTTACAAGTACGCCTTTATGGCTGGAACTGAATGAACCTGCTTCTGACTGTTGGTGGAATAAAGGAACTGATGTTGATCGCAATGCTGTTAATATTACCCAAACATTCCTTTGTGGCAATTCCTTAGAACAGCCAGGCGCTTCTTTTAATTTCTCTTCTGGATGGAGCACTTCCTGCGTTGGATTATTGACTGGCATTACTCAAGGAGCTGGTCAGAATAATCAATATTACTTCCGATGCATTGATCTTGCCAACAATTCCATGCAGCAAGGATATTCTTTTGTGTTGAAGGGAAGCACTCCTCTTACTATTACGCAGACTGCACCAGCAGGCACACTTTATATCAATGATGTCACGTTAAGTGCTAGCACCCTTGGAGGAGCAGAACAAGGTAAAGCACGATGTCGTTATGCGCAACAATCAGTTTCTGCTTTTATTGACTTTTTTTCCACTGGTGGCAGCCAACATACACAATCTTTTACTGATTTGTTACGCGGGCATTATCAATATCGCATTCATTGTGAAGATATTGCTGGAAATATTGCCGATGGTCAAACTTCATTTACTGTTGATGTCGATATGATTGCGCCTCATCTTGTGTGGGTGTATAGTGTTGGCACAGCAGTGACTGTTGTATTGAATGAACCTGCTACTTGCCGCTATAGTACTGATACTCTGGCTTTTGTTTTTGCTGATGGAACGCTTGCAGGCACCGATAGCACAACACATATTCTTGCAGAAGATAGTCCTGTTTATTATCTTCAATGTCAAGATCAGTTTGGCAATATGATGGATGAGGTGGCTATTTATGCGTAAAGCACAATCTTTATATAAATCAGCAGAAGACGAATACTCTCAGAAGAGGCGTATTCCTATGGGAACAAAGAGGCGTGGACAAATCAGTGGTTTTGCAATCTTAGGGGTTGTTGTTTTAGCACTTGTTGTGCTTCTTTTCTTCTTACGCGACCAATTGGGTATTGTTCTTCCAGGACCTTTAGGTGGCAAACCTGCGGATATCGGAGAGCATATTCGTCAATGTTTACACGAAACAGCTCCAGAACTCATCGAACGGATGGGCAAACAAGGTGGATTTTTGAGCACTCCTGATGGAACTTTTAAGTTATATCAAGATATTCCTATTAGTTATCTTTGTTACAATATAGATGGTGAAGAAACGTGTCGCAATCGCATGCTGACTTTAATAGACATGCAACAAGAATTGGGAGATGCCATTGACAAAGGATTAACGACATGCATTGATTATGGCGCATTCAGAAAGAGAGGATATGATCTTACCATAGGACAACGCAACATTGTTGTTGATGTTGGACGTGATGCAACACTTGTGACGGTGAAACAACCATTAAAAATGACGCGAGGAGACACGGTTGTCAATTTTGATGAAGTTGCAGAATCTTTTTCCTATCCTCTTGGGAGATTGTATGATGTTGGACAAGACGTTGTTGATACGGAAACTACTGCAGGAGAATTTGACCAGTTACCTTACATGCTTGCCCATCGAGGACAATATCTCATTGAGAAAAAGAGACCTTATCCTGATAAGTTATATATCTTACAAACGAAAGATCATCCTTTTATTTTTCAATTTTTTGTTCAAGGAGAACCTAGTTAACTTATGACTTCATGGCGTGCAATACTCTTTGGAATTTTTTTTGTGATTTTGCTAGCTGGACTTCGTGATGTTGATGCACAACAAAAAGTATGCTGCAGCGAAACTGTCAGCGGCAGTCATTGTGATTATGTTCCTGCTAATGAATGTCAACCTGGAGCATTGATGGCTGCGACTGCGTGCGAACAAACAAGTTTTTGCAAATTAGGATGCGGCTATGATCAAGGTTCTGGCAAATGCTTCAAAAATACTCCGAAATTTAACTGTGAACAGCAAGGAAACTGCAGTTGGAGCGCGAGTTCGAGTTGTGATATTCCGCAATGTGGGAAGGGATGCTGTGTGTTGAGTAATGAATGCAGTTACATCACACAACTTCAATGTAAAAAAACTACTAGTTTGTATCCTGATGTTGAGATGACGTTTAAGGAAGAGATTACCAACGAACTTGATTGTGTCAATCAATGTCGCAGCTTTGAACGTGGAGCATGTGTTAAGCCAGATGGCAGTTGTACGTTTACTACTCGCGAAAGTTGTTCAGAAACTTCTACAACATTAAATGTGAGCGGACCTCTTGTTGGTTTTCATCCTGATAAATTATGCAGCCATCCACAGTTAGGAACAGAATGCGCATCACAACACACCACAGGATGTTTGCCTGATGGCGATGAAGTGCACTGGTTTGATAGTTGCGGAAATCCTGAAAATATTTATGATAGCAATAAAGTTCGAAGCTTCAATAATGGTTTTGTTTTGAGCAAAGATCAAAGTTGCAATGCTAACAGCAACAATGTCAACAATCCTCAATGTGGTAACTGTAATTATCCTCAAGGAACTCTCTGCGGCGTTGCTGATAGAAGTGTTGATCCTGCTTTTGGGGATTATGCTTGCGTTGATGTCAATTGCGGAATTGATGATATTACTCAAGATCCTTACAGCCCAGCTTCTACCTCTTCGAAAAAGTTTGGAGAAAGCTGGTGTGCTTATGATAGCGTGCCTGGAAGCGGACAAGATCCTGTTGGCAGCAGACAATATCGTCGCGTATGTATTAATGGACAAGAACTTACAGAAGATTGCAAAGACTTTCGTGAAGAAATCTGCGTGCAAGGTGTAGCTGGACAACCGCCTCTTCCTACAGGGGCTTCTTTTCAAGTCAGTCAAGGATCATTTTTGAGTGCTGGATGCCGTGACAACAGATGGCAGACGTGCGGTGATGCGAAGAATGAATTTGATTGCGTGAATGTGCAACAGCGAGATTGTATGTGGTATGGCGTTAGTTCATATGGTAATAAACAACCTGGTAATCCTGATGCAGACACGAAAGCAAAAGCAAATAAAAAAGGGCAATGCGTTCCTTTTGTACCTCCTGGCTTGAAATTCTGGACCGATGAAAGTGTTGGACAGACACCAACTGCTGATGCAACAGCAACATGCGCAAAAGCAAATTCAGAATGTACCGTCGTGTATGAGATTAGTGGATGGGGAGACAAGAAATGTGTCGCTAACTGCGACTGTAAAAAGAAAGAATGGTTGTTAGCACAAAATAGTGTTTGTGTTGCACAAGGAGATTGCGGAGCATGGGTGAACATTCGTGGCAAAGGAACGACGCATGGTTTTACTGTGAGTCCGAATCATGATTATACTTTGACTGGAAGCGACATTAATTCTTTTGGACAAACTGTTTTCTTGAAAGAACATGGTAAGGAGTATGACAATAAGTTTGGTGCTTTCTTCAAGAAATCTTGGATACCAACTGCATACTTTGCAACTGTTTATGTTTCTACCGTAATTGCTACTGGTTGGGGTACTGCTGCTTCATCTATAGGATTAATCGAAGGAACTTGGTTAAGTGCGCTTGGGGCAAAAAATACTTTATTTTCTGAACTTGAAAAAACAGCACTTAAAGAAGGAGGTAAATATGGATTTTCTAATATACGACTATTTGCATACATTAATACTCTTGCATGGATTTGGATGATCTATAATCTTATTGATGTTGTCCTTGCTGATACTGAAGAAGATGTTTATAGTGTGCAATGTTTACCCTGGGTAGCACCTGTTGGCGGCGATGACTGTGAGAGTTGTGGCGATGATGGCAAGGAATGCAGCGAATATCGATGCAAGAGTTTGGGACAAGCGTGTAAACTTTTGAATCCTGGCACTGCAAAAGAAGTTTGCACCAATGCGCATCCTAATGATGTTACGTCGCCCATTATTACTGCTGATCCGAGTGCGCTTGAACGTGGATACACCTTGAGTGAGAAAGCCAATGAAGGATATGTTGTCAATCCACAAGTTGAACCTTTCACTGCTGTCAGTTTAGGTATTAAAACAAATGAACCTTCGCAATGTAAGTTCAGTTTGAATCACTCGATGAGCTATGATACCATCACAACGTTCTTTGGCGACAGCTTGTATGATTACAATCATAGCATGACCTTTTCCATCCCTGGAGAGCTTGCAGAGAACCCTGAAATCTTGAAACTTACTAACGGCGGGCAATTCACGTTGTATGCCCGATGCCAAGATGGCAATGGCAATAAGAATGAACGTGATTATTACATTAAGTTTGCTGTGAAAAAAGGTCCAGACTTGACACCGCCCGTGATTGAAGCAACAGGCATTGCGAATGGAGCATATGTTCCTTCAGGCGTGAATTCCACTCCCTTTGTCATGTATGTCAATGAACCTTCAGAATGTAAATGGGATGATCTTGATGCAGACTTTGCAAGCATGACGCATGGCTTTACGTGCAAGACACAAGGATTGCCAACATCAAGTTTATTCTATGGATTGTATGAATGCGCAACTGTTCTTGACGATTTGGAATCGAACAAAAATAATGCATTTTATTTCAGATGCAAAGATCAACCTGGACAACCAGAATCAGAGAGAAATGTGAATGAGGAAAGCTATATTTATACTTTGAGAGGAACTGTGCCTTTAGAAATTACAAGCGTTAGTCCAACACAAGGCACGCAACTTATGACGCAAGATCCAGAATTGAAAGTGATTACCTCTCGCGGAGCACAAAACGGTGTTGCTGTATGTGGCTATAGTTTTATTGACAACAGTTTTGGATCATCTATTGAATTTGCCATTACGAATAGTACCGTTCATTCACAATTATTCAGCGATCTTAATCCTAGCTCTTACAATGCCTATATCAATTGTGTTGATGCGGCAGGAAACTTAGCGCAAGCCCAAACAAGTTTCAGCGTTTCGATTGATGCTGGAGGACCTGCTATTGCTCAGGTCTATACTGAAGGAAGTTTGTTGACTGTTGTGATGAATGAACCATCCACGTGTGAGTATAGCACGACAGGTTTCTTTACGTTCGGAAGCGGCGTGCAAATGACAGGACCCGACACATTTATTCATCAAGCTCCTTTGGACAGCGACATTTATTATCTTGTTTGTCAGGATAGCTTAAGTAATGAAGGACGCTACACGCTTTATGTGTAAGAGGCCGTCATGATTCGTCTTCATAAAAAGGGAGTTGAGATGCAGGTTTTTACTTTTATTTTTGCCCTCATCTTAATTGTTTTCATCTTAGCTTATGGATTGCGAAGCATTTCCCGCATACAAGGCGTGGGTGAAAATGTTGACCTGGGAGATTTTGTCTTTCGCTTGCGAGATCAGGTTGACATGATGGTTTCTTTTGAAATTGACAGCACGAAACAAGTGAAATTATTTTTACCTAACAAAGTGACACAAGTGTGCTTCTTCAATGGGGAGCACGAGATTACTTTGCATGATGATGACTTAGACCTTTATTTTGAGACTAATTTAGGAAAAAATGTTTTTGTTGCACCTTTTTCATTTGCTCAGAATATTTTTTTGATTGAACATTTGCGACCTGACCATGCAGGAGATAACCCTCTTTGTTTTGCAACCAAAGGCGTTCTTCAGTTTACCTTGACCACTGTTTTAGGAGACGATGATAACATTTATGTAGAAGTCAGTCGTTGATGTCCTTATGTTTTTTAAAAAAAAAGGGTTGAGCGGAGATCTTTTTACGTGGATTCTTGCTACCATCGCTGGCGTTTTTATCTTAGTCTTTTTTTATCGGTTTGCTACCCAACATATTGATGTCAGCGAAGACTTGACCGATAGACAGACAGCCGAATACTTGATCGATGAACTTGATGCTTTCAGCACTGGAGAAAGTTCTACGAATTATCTCAACTTTCGTACGCCCTTAGATGTGACGTTTCAGTGCGGTAGCGTTGGCTTCCGTGATTTTGCGAAAGATTTGGATAGACTTGTCTTTGCACCTTCAGAGATACATGATGATGAGATTGCGATGTGGACAGAAGTGTGGAAATTTCCTTTTCCCATTACTCCTGTATATTATCTTACTACAAAACGATCTCGCACCATTATTATTTATGATGATCGCAGCGTTGATTTCATCCAGCGTCATTCTTTTCCTAGTACGATGGGCATTCAGAGCGTTCATATTAAGTCTCTTAAGCTTGATCAACTTCGCCAACAGACCTCTGGACTTGACAGTCTTCATTTGATTTATCTTATTCCTGTACGCGATGTGAACATTATATCAGAAGCATTTCCTTCTTTGAAACCAGACATTCTTGAAGTAGATTTAGAGAAACATACGGTTCGCTATCACAACTATCGCATTGATGGCTTTTATTTAGGCGATGAGATGTTATATGGCGCATTCTTTGCACCTGAACAATTTCCCTGCCTTCAACGCAAGGCTTTAGAACATCTTTGGCGAGCAGCTCACCTTCTGGAGCAACGCGCGCGATTATTACAAGGAAAAATAGCAGATCCTGCTTGCAGTGAGCTATTTTTCTCTTTGAGCACTGCTTATCATGGCTTCATTGGCGTTGATGATTATGATCTTCTCTATGAACAGATGGAACGTGTTGATCAATATGATTCTTTACTTCAGCGACAGGGTTGTGGAGGAGCGTATTAATGAACAAACAAGGTCAGTTAGGAATGCAGGAAATCCTGTTGGTTACTTTCATCCTTGTTATTCTTTTCGTTCTTGGCTTAGTCCTTTATTTCAAATTTTCTTTGGCTCATGTTCAGACTATTGGAGAAACATTGAGTGAGCAAGAAACAACTATTCTTCTCTCTCGGATTCATTCTTTACCTGAATTACGCTGTCGAGATCGGGTTTGTTTAGACACGAGCAGGTTTATCCCTTTTCAAACTCTCACGCAGCGTCATCAGGAGTATTATGCAAATTTTTTAGGTTATAAGAAAATCGTTGTGACTCAACTGTATCCTGCGCCTGAAACACGTGAGCTATGCACTTTAACAACGTATGAACAAGATGCTTATCCTCAAAACTGCTTTTCTTGGACACTTTATGATCACAAACCTCAAAAGGTTCGCCAACAGATCATTGTCCGGACCTTTGTTTCTTTATATTATCCTGAATTGGAAGAATATCGTCTTGGGGAGATTGAGGTGATTACGTATGCCTAAGAAAGGGCAAGCAGAAGCTATGGGCATTTTGATTTTGCTTATTATTATACTCCTCTTGGCATTCCTGTACTTACGTTTCAGCTTGCGTGGCGACAACAAAGACTATGCCAGCGTGCGGGAAAGCATTGCCGCCCATGACCTTTTACGCGCATTACTTCAATTACATATTCGAGAAGAATCCTTCCAGGAACTCACTGTAGGTTGTTATTATGACTCTGCTTCTTGTGATCTTCTACGGCAACGTGTCAAGAGTATATTTACCAATATCTTTACTGGGCCAGAGACTTATCATCTTCTCTTGAAAGCAGAGGACCAGACTCTCGTGGATGAAGGAACATGTTCCCAAGGCATTGTTGGACGGATCCCTTATACTGTTGATGGGGTTCTTTATGAGGGTATTTTGACGCTTTGCGGCCGTTCTTAGCTTCTTTTTTATGTTTCACTTTTAGAGTGGTGACATAACTTTATCAGCTTATTTTTCTTAAGTTGCTTCATTATGGCTAAAAACCTCGAATTTCGACAGAATACTATGAATATTACTTGTCTGGCATATAAATGCTTATAAATGAGGTGGAGCCCCCTATCCATGCTTAGTATGATATGTAGAAAGAAAAGTCTCAGTCATACCGGGCTAAACGGAGAAAAAAAATCATACTCATACGGAGGTGTGATACATGCAAAGATTACGAAGAGCAGTTAAAAAAATAGCTGCTATTAGTGCAGGAGTTGCCATGCTTGGCGCTACTATGACGAGCGCAGTTGCATTGGATCTTGCAGATTACCCAGCACCATTCGTCACGGATGGTACATATAACACGGACACAGCCGTTGTTGTGGGAAGAGATGCAGCAGCATCCGATACTATCGGAATTGCTAATGTTATCAAAGGCTTGCAATTTGAGAGCAAAGTCTGTACGCCAGGACAGTCTGTCGGTGGCGGAGTCAGTATTTCTGGAGATGCAGTTGAAATCTCAGACGCAAGTGACTTGCTTGAATTGCGAGAAAACATTGGAAGCGTACGCGAAACCATTACAGAAGTTGAATTAGATGGTTTAGCAGGTGGTTTGGTTACCACAAATGAAGGAACAACTGAGTTTAACCAATATTTGCGTTTTAGAAACACAGTTACTGGCGTCAACACTTTGACGAATTCCCCTTCTATAAACTTTACCGAGAATGATGCTCCTACTTCTGAAGTAGGCGACTACTTGGTCATTCGAGAAGGCTCAGCAGCAAACACTAGTTTCTTTGAATATGAATTGGAATTCGAAGATGGTTTGGAATCTGACATTGCTTCCAGTAAATTGGAAGATTTGGAAGATGAAGAACTTATCATCTTGGGAACTACATACACCTTTGTCGACACACGTGTTGACACTAGTGCAAATTCAGTCGAACTTGACATGTTAGGTGGAGCTGAATATGCAGTTTTGGAAGAAGGTGAAGTACGAACATTTACCATTGATGGTAAAGAGTACGAAGTTGAAGTTTTAATTATTGAGGACACCAATCCTCCTACCGCAACTTTCAAGATCAACGGCGAGATCACAGATCAGCTTGTTGATGGTGAAACTGAAATCCTTAAGGATGGAACCTTAATTGGTATTTCTGACATCATCTTGAATGAAGCTGGTGAAGCTGGATCTGGCGACTTAGTTGAACTCTTTGTTGGAGCTACAAAACTTCAATTAAAAGACACTAACTACAGTAATTCTGAAGTAGGAGCCGGCGGACCAACATTAGGTTACTTCCAAGGTGTTGAAATTGATGAAGAACCTATTGAAGATGCCTTTGTGCAAATTCAAGCTAATCTCATCTCAGCTACAGAGCTTGAGTTGTTGAGCATCAAGTACAGACTTTCCGCAGACGCCTTACCCGGTCAACGAGACATTTTTGTTGCAGCTGGCCACGGAGTTCGTGAATACCTAGACGAACCTCAGGGTATGCTAGGCTTTGATTGGGACATCCGTTACGAAGGGTTAGACGATGTTGGAGTATCCATCATCAAATTAGATCCTAGTGGCGATGATGAATACCAGATCGAAGTTGAAAATAAACAAGGAAAGGTTTACAAGTGGCCTTTAATTACCAATGAAGGTGGAACTTTCAAATATGGAGACAACAATGATGACTTCGTATGGATTGAAGGTTTTATCAATACCACTGCTGCGGCAAACAACTTAACTGGAAGCAAAGACGATGGAACTCCAGATATCTTTAACGTCGGTCGATTGGACTATTTTATCTTAAGTGACATGGACCGAGCGTTTGATGATACTGCTGTATCTCATATTTTGAGGTATAATTCTATCGATGTTGCATCTGCACAGTTGCAGTTTGATGACCTTGCAACTGGAAGCAAAGACTTCATCTATGAAGCTGCAGGAAAGCTTGACGCTCTTGGACGAGCTGACATCGTGATTGGTGGAAGTACTTATACACTTTACATCGCTAACGTGACAGCTGGATTAGCAGGAGACGCACCTTTAGCTATTGATGCGGATGGAGATGGCGTTTTTACTGAACGTCAAGTCATACGTTTCACCACTAACGGTGGAGGTATTTTGACTTTTGGTCGAAATGGTGCGGTAAGTGATGGAGCTAATGTCTCTGCGACAGGTGCAGCTACACAGGCATCATCCATTGCTGCAGGAAATAGTATTGCTGGTAACACAGCTGCTACTTTTATGAACCTTACCACTCTTAGCGAAAATTTCGATGAGAATGGACCATCTGCAACTGGAGACCCACCAACAAATATCAATGAGGACTTGCAATTTGCAGTTCAGCAAAGAGCTAATAATAGAATTGGAATTAGCACTGCGGCCTCAAACTGGTCTTCATTAGGCGGTTTTGCCTTAGTCCAACCAGACGAAGACGATGACCACTACTATGGTATGACTGACTATGGTGCACTCGTTACATTGTTTGATCCTGAAGGAACAGATGATGCTGAAACAGTCACCATTGAGTATCCACTCATTCAACGTGGTGCTCGTGCATTCATTACCATGGGCGAGACTACTGCAACTAAGACTACTGCAGGCGAAGTTTGTACTGTTGCATCGATTGATGTGAATACATTATTCGATGATGAAGTTACAGACCCAACCATGTATGATATGATCCTCGTTGGAGGACCATGTATCAACGATGCAGTTGAGAAAGTCCCAGGTTTAACAACTTGTGATGAATTCAGATCACAGTATGCACCTGGAGATGCAATTGTCCAATTGGTTGAGAATGGCGATCATGTTGCCATGCTTGTCTCTGGTTACAATGCAGAAGACACCTTAGCAGCTGCAAAAGCAGTTGAGAAGGGAACTGGCATCAGTGGTACCTTAGCCACCATCTAAAAGAGAGATTAACTCTCTTTCTTTTTTCTTTTTCATTTTTATGACCCTAGTGAATACTTTGTGGAAAACTTTATATAGTCGCATTCAAGGTGATGTGTTAACATGATTGTTGGATTTAATCTTACAAAAATTTTAGTTGAGCGTAAGAAACCCGTGCAAGGAAAGATCAAAGTCAATCACGATTTGCGCATTGACAATGTTGAACAACGACCCTTACCTCTTAAAGACAAAAAGAATGCTCTTATCTTTGAGTTTGTTTTTAATATTAACTATGAACCTGGCGTAGGCGAAGTCGCTTTACAAGGAAATGTTTTGTATTATGATGATCAGAAGAAGCTTGATGCTATTGCTCAGCAATGGAAAAAGACCAAAAAAGTTGCTCCAGAAGTTTCTGTTGAAGTCATTAATGTTATCTTTGCTCGCTGTAATATCCGTGCTTTGGAACTTAGTCAAGAACTTAACTTACCTGCACATCTTCCTTTACCTCAGATTAATCTGAAAGAAGATCCTAGTAAATACATTGGTTAATGTTTTCTATGAAAACTCGAGCTTCTCCAGGAGAGCAACGTGAGACCAAGAAGCTCTTTCTACCACTTTTTATTGCTACCATTCTTATCATGAGTACGTTTGGTATTATTCTTGGTGGATTTTCCTCTGAAGAATCAACAACCACTCAAGGAGAGAATATTGGTGGCGCTTACTTCAGCCTTTCTAATGGCCGATGGATTGTTCAGGGCAGCGGATATACTTTGAATTTGCAGTATGGTCCTGAAGCTCTTCGCGCTGTTGAACCTATTGATGTTAACTCTTTACGTCAAGTCTCTAAAGTTTATATTAGTTACAAAAGCGGAGAGAATACTTTAAATGCGATTCCTGACTTTTATCAAAATATGAAACAATTTGTTAAAGTGACTCCAGCTTGCGTGGAAGATGGATCTGGATGCGAAGAACTTCCCTTAAAGACTTGCGCAGATGCAGATTCTTCTGTTGGCGTTGTTATGATCACTCTTTCTTCTGAACAACATATTACTCAAGAAGGAACATGTATCCACATTCAAGGTGATGCAGAATATATTACTGCTGTTGTTGACAGAATTCTTTTGACTTATGTTGGAGTTACTTTATGAAACCTCATGAAAAACAGCTCATGATTATTTTTGTCATTCTTGGGATTTTATTTCTTGGTCTGATTGGTGGCATTATGTATTATAAAAAAGAATATCAAAAAAGTTATTTTACCTATCGTGGTTTTGACTTCAAACAAGTTGCTGGAGGATATCAGATTACAGTCTATATCAATGAACAACAGATTCCACGCACACTTACTTTACGGTCAGACCCTCGTGACATCGAAGATATTCCTGTCGAGACAGACGTACGTTCCTTAATAAAAAAGAAAGAGATCTTCGTAACGATTAATCCTTATGATAATCTTACCGGGCTCACCACCATGGCAGTGTTAGAACTTGATAAAGTTTTAGATAATCCTAATTTGTATAACATTCCTTTGAATGCTTCTTTTACAGAACTTTATCCAAAAGGAGGATTAAGCGTGAAGACATGTGTTGATGCTACTCCCGATATCGCTGTCTTATGGTTTAAACTTGAAGAACGCACGCGCATTTATGAGAATGAGGGATGTATTATTATTGCTGGAGAACAAGAGGAAGATCTTGTTGAGGTCGCGGATAGAATTATTTATACACTCTTGGGCATTATGGATTCCTGATTACTTTTTTTAGAATACGCCGGGAGCAGGATTTGAACCTGCATATCCTTGCGGAAACAGGCTGACCTGATATGTACTCAAGGCATACGCAATAAGAACCTAGGTTCTTATCAACTCCTAGACTTATTTCTGCGCACTACCAGGTTATGCGATCCCGGCTTTAGAATATTTTTACCTATCGGTTCTTTTAAACCTTTAGGTATCTCGCTCTAAAATGTAAATGTCTAAGAATACGTTGAAGATGGCAAAGATTAATGGACCAAGAATGATACCTAATAATCCGAACACACGAATACCACCTAAAACTCCTAATAACACGAGAACGGGATGGATTTTTCCTTTTGATCCGATCAGCTTTGGACGAATAACATTGTCTATTGTACTTACAATGAATACTCCATATAAGATTAATCCGATGCCATTAAATGTTTCACCAGTAAATAATTTATACACTGCTGCAGGGAACCACACAAAAGAAGCTCCAACGAAAGGCAGCATTGATAAGATAATCATGACCAATCCCCATAGGAGTGGCGATGGCACATTAAAAATCCATAAACCAATAGCGCCCACTGTCCCTTGAATAAATGCTGTCATAACCAACCCATATAAACTTGCATAAATAACGCTGCTAAATTTTTTTGTAATATGTTTCTTATGCACTTCGCGCAAGGGAATATGATCTTGAATTTGTTGAACGACATTTTGGCCTTCCTTAAACAAATAGAACATGATAAATAACATGGCAAAAAATTGCAGCACTTTTCCTGGAAGGGAAATTACAAAGTCTGATGTCTCTTTTGCAAGTGATAATGCCAACCTGTTTAATAATTCTTTGAATTGATCTTGAATGTCTACGTTTGCGCTCACATACTTTGCAACAAACGCTTCTACCTGGCCTACATCAATTTCACGGACACGATAAAAGAAGTCGATCGATTGGTTGATCAATGCATTGGCAGCAAAAATTAAGGGAATAATGATAATGAAGACAATAATAATTACTGTGATAAGCGATGCCAAATTCTCACTACGCACACCAGACTTAATCTTTAGATATAAGGGATAAAAAATATATGCCAGTAATATTGCGCTGATAATTGTCGTAATAAATGGTTTTAGGAGATACAATGAAACTATTGCAATAATGAGAAAACACACAATAAAGAAATATTTCGAATGTTTTTGAAACGCCCCGTCTTCCATACTTTCGTAAGAGTTACTTTTCTTTATAAGTCTTTTTGTAAACAAGAACCTTTAAAAAAGCCTTTATCCTTCTTTTATAAGGAGCTTTATGGTTGTATCCCCAGATAAAACTATTGTCGGTCTTGTTGAAGAAGTTGAAATTAACAATCAGATTTTTCTCGCACGTATTGATACAGGAGCAGCTACAAGTTCTATTGATTTAGGATTGGCATCTGAATTGCAACTAGGGCCTTTAATTGCCAAGCGCACTGTACGCTCTGCTCAAGGAAAAGCTATTCGGCCTGTCGTCAAAGTGTCTGTGCGCATTAAAAACCGCAGAATGCGCGCTTCTTTTACTGTCATTCATCGGGCGCATATGGATTATCCCATCCTTATCGGGAGAAATCTTTTGAAAAAAAACTTTCTTATTGATCCAGCATTACCGTTACCTACACGGAAAATCTCATGAAACTCTGTGTCATCAGCCTTGGCGGAAAAAGTAGTTTGCATATTGCGAAAGAAGCTGAACATTACTTTGATCATGTTGATGCTGTTGATCTTCGCACGTTAGAAGTTCATGCTTCCTCAGAAGGACTGGATGTTTTTTCTGGAAAAAAACAACTTAAGGATTATGATTGTATTTACATTCGTGGATCGTTCAAATATACTCTTCTTCAACGCGCCATTAGCCGAGCATTTTACAATGAGGCGTATTTACCCATTAAACCTTTAGCATTTTCTATTGCTCATGATAAATTTCTTACCTTGCTTGAACTTTTGAAGAATGGAGTGAATACTCCGAAGACATATTTTGCTGCAACCACTCCTGCTGCTAAAAAAATCCTTGAAGACGTTCAATACCCTATCGTGATGAAGATTCCTTTTGGCACCCAGGGAAAAGGCGTCATGATGGCAGATTCTTTGATGGGCGCAAAAACGATGTTGGATGCTTTAGAAACTTTCAAACAACCTTACATTATTCAGGAGTTCATTGATGCGGACTTTACAGACATTCGTGCTGTTGTCATTGGCAATAAAGTCATTGCTATGAAAAGACGGGCTGCTTCAGAAGAAATGCGCGCCAATATTCATGCTGGCGGGAAGGGAGAACTTGTTGAGATTAGTCCTGATATTGAACAAATTGCCTTAAAATCTGCGAAAGTATTAGGGGCAGACATTTGCGCCGTTGATATTATGGAGGGTAGAAAACCTTCCGTTATTGAAGTGAATCTTTCTCCAGGCCTTGCAGGCATTACCAAAGCCACTAAAAAAAACGTTGCGCAATCTATTGCCAAATACCTTGCAGAACAAACTCAGGATTATCTCAAGAAAAAGAAAGCAGCTCAACAGGGAAAGATCATGAATGCACTTCCACGCCGCAATACTAAAATCCTTTCTACTCTTGATGTTCGCAATGGCATGATCCGTTTGCCTAAATTTGTTACTGATCTCAGCGAGTTCACTATGAATGATGAAATCACCCTTATTGTGGACAAAGGAAAAGTCGAAATTCGAGACACTAAGATCAAGAAAGAATAGATTTGTAGTGAACAACGAGATAATTTTAATTTTATATATCCTCGTAACAATATTTATAAATTCGCGCTTCATTTTTCTTTTATGGACATTGAAGAAGCATTGCAAAAGAAAGGACTTGTTAACATCCAGTCCATTAATAACCATATCCGTTTGGACCTACGTTATGCTACTGCGAATAATATAACAAAAAAGAAATTGTATTCCAGACCACTCTGTTTTTTCAGAGAAGAAGTTGCTGAAAACCTTTCATTCGTTCAGCAAGAATTAGAGAACAAAGGATTAACTTTAATTATTTGGGATGGCTACCGGCCACTTCGCATACAAACATCCATCTGGAACGCATTTCCTCATCCTACTTACAATACAAAAATTTCTTCTCACAATAAAGGAATTGCTGTAGATCTTACTTTAGGAGATAAGGATGGCAATCCTCTTCCTATGCCAACAGCATTCGATGTTTTTGGAGAACAAAGCCATCATGGATTTGGTAAACTTCCAGAAACTGTCATAGCAAATAGAGAGACGCTAAAGGATGTTATGGAACGACATGGTTTTGAACGTTTTGAATTTGAGTGGTGGCATTATACCTACACTAAATTAAAGGATGTAGAGGTATTAGACATTCCGATTTAAACTAACCTTTTCCAAAGATTTATAAACACTTTTTTCTCCTTCTTTTTTTATGAATGTCGCCGTTATGTATTCTGGTGGAAAGGACAGCACTTTTGCTATTCAGCACTGCCTTCAGAAAGGATGGACTATCAAATACCTATTGAGTGTTAAACCAACGCGCAATGATTGTTACCTTTTCCACTTTGCAACTGTTGAATATACTAAAGAATTATCGAGCATGTTAGGGTTTGACCATATTTACACTACTTGTGATGTTGCCGATCCTGAACAAGAAGCCCAGATTATTAAAAACATTGTTCGCGACAATATGGTTGATGCTGTTGTGTTAGGTGGCGTTGGATTACAAGAAACGCAGATTAAATCTTTACGTGATGCCTTATTTGATTTAGGCGTTGAAGTTTTTGCCAGTCATACCGGACAAGATCATGGGGTTTTGATCCAGCAGATGATTGCTGATGGTTATGATATCCGCATTACTCAAATTGCAGCTGACGGATTACATAAAGGATGGCTTGGAAAGAAGATTGATGCCAGCACTTTTGGTGAATTGAAAGCTTTATCAGAACGCTATGGGTTCCATTTTGGAGCTGAAGGCGGGCATTATGACACTTTAGTTGTTGATGGACCTATTTTTCAGCGACGCTTGGAGATTTTAGATTCTGAACCTGTCATGGAAACACGTTGTAGTGGACATTTACATGTCAAGAAGATAGCTATCGTTGAAAAACACCCTCTTGTACGCGCTTATCCTTGATATTTTTTCTCTTTTCGTAGTTAGAACACAATCTATATAAAGTAAGTTTGGCCTTTTTTTCTTATGGTTTTGGAATCCTTAACCACTCCTCAAAAAGCAGAAAAGAGCCCGTGGGATCTCATTTTTATTGGCGCCATGTATGCGGCCATTGGCGTATTCTTATCTATTTGGGTGTTTAAGGAAGAAGCGAGCATCGTGATGGTGTTATTAACTGTCATTGCTACAGTGCCCCTCGTGTTTAATACCATGCAATATGAAGAAAGCAAGGACATGGTTATTGCAAAAGAGCGAGCGCTCTTACGTGAACATGCCAAAGCTCTGACTTTTTTTACCTTTATGTTTATGGGTTTTGTTTTTGCCTTTTCTTTTGCTTATATCTTTCTACCAGAAGAGCTTGTTACCGATATTTTTGACGCGCAACTTAGCACTATTCAAAATATCAACAGCAAAGTTTCAGGAAGTGGTAGCTTAGAAGGTTCTTCTGTCGGTGGAACATTATTCTTACAAATTCTGGCTAATAACTTGAAAGTTTTACTTTTTTGTTTATTTTTTGCTTTCTTCTATGGCGCTGGAGCCATGTTCATCCTCATTTGGAATGCATCAGTTATTAGCGCTGCCATTGGCACTTTTTTCAGGGACCACATCAGCGAATATGTCAGCCAGATTGGTTTTGCTAAGATTGCCGGCTATTTTCATATCTTTTCGTTAAGTTTATTAAGGTACTTTATCCATGGAATCCCAGAAATCCTTGGATATTTCATCGGGGGGTTAGCAGGAGGAATCATTTCAGTTGCAGTGATTCGACATGATTTTGGCACACCACTTTTCAATCGCATTTTGGTTGATAGTATGTATCTGATTATGTTGGCTATATTTGTTCTTGTCATTGCAGCGCTCATTGAAGTGTTTGTCACTCCTCTTTTCTTTTAATATGGAAACAGCTACAACTTTGGAACAGCGAAAACAGAAGCTTCTCTCTTTTTTTACTCAGAGAAAAAATCTTTTAGTTTACGTTGGCTTATTTTTCATTCTTCTTTTAAGTTATATCATGCGTATACGTAACTTGCCCCTCTTGAAAGATGTGACGACTGGAAATTATATTCCTGTAGAACTTGATTCTTTTGCTTTCTTACGTTATGCACAATATATTCTAGAACATGGGCATATTATGGATTTTGATCTTATGCGTTATTATCCTAATGGATATTATCCTGCAAATGAATTTTCTTTTGTTTCCCATTTTATTGTGTGGTTGTATAAATTTTTGCACATGTTTAATTCCAACCTCACTTTAGAGTATGTAGATGCTATTTATCCACCTCTCGCTTTTGTTGTTGGATTAATTTTCTTTTTCCTTCTTGTTCGCCGCCTTTTTGACTGGCGTGTTGCTCTTTTGGGTAGCGCATTCCTTGCCGTTATTCCTCCCTATATCTATCGCACTATGGCAGGATTTTCTGATAAGGAAGCATTAGGAATGATGTTTTTCTTTGTATCCTTGTATTTATTCACTGCTTCTTGGCAAACATCTTCTCTCAAAAAATCCCTCTCTCTTGCTGCTCTTTCAGGGATTATGACTGCACTTATGGCACTCTCTTGGGGGGGAGTTTACTTTGTTTTTCTTACTATAGGACTCTATGCCCTTTATATGGTTGTTTTTGACTATTTTACTCCAAAAGAATATTATGATTATGCCACGTGGTGTATTTTTTCTATTCTTTTCTCGACGGTTGTTTTTACCACTAGATTTACTCTTTCCGGAGCGTTTAATTCCCTCCTCTTTATTCCTTTAAACTTGGCTCTTGTTGTCGGATTCTTTCGCTATCTTATTTTACGTTATAACTTCTTTAATCTGCAACACCGCTTCCAAAAATTCTTTCCCTTAGGCATTACTACTGCGATCATCTCTTCACTTCTTATTTTACTTCTTTTTGTCTCTACACATGGTTTCCAAAGTCTTTTTTACCGCGTACAAGATTTTATCACGAGCATTTTAACACCTTACGCTGCTAGCCGTTGGGGTGTTACTGTAGCTGAGAGCCATCAACCTTACATTAGCGATTGGTTTTCTCAATTTGGCAATTTTTATTTTTGGACATTCCTGATTGGCGTTTTACTTTTTGTTTTTTACACTTTTATTGTACGACTTAAACATCGCCTCCTTATCACTTCCGGATATGTCATTTTTCTTGTTTTCTTCCTCATGAGCAGATACTCTTCTCAACCTCCATTTGATGGTGTTTCATCTTTAGCACGCCTTTTCTATTTTGGTTCTCTTCTCTTTTTTGTAGCCGGACTTCTTTTTATTTATTGGTACAGCTATAAACATCATAAGGAGTTATACTCTCAACTCTTTTCTTTGAAAAAAGAATATATCTTTGTTTTTGTATGGCTTTTTGTTCAACTTGTCACTGCACGCCTTGCTATTCGACTCCTTTTTGTTTTTGCTCCTCTTACTGCAATTATTGTAGCATTTCTTTATGTTAAAATCTATGATCTTTCTCGTTCCATCCCTTCAACCTTTGCTCGTTACGCTTTTGTCCTCGCTGTCGTTTATCTCTTATTTTCTCCTTTTGTTTCTATAAGCCTGGTTTCTTATTACCAACAAGATTTACGAACAGTGGGTTATAGTGGGCCGGCATATACTCAACAATGGCAAATTGCTATGGACTGGGTGAGAAAGAACACTCCTGAGGATGCCGTATTCGCTCATTGGTGGGACTATGGATACTGGGTTCAGGGCGGCGGACAACGAGCCACGCTTACTGATGGTGGAAACTCAGGAGGTCCGGCATTAAATCATTTTATGGGGCGTAATGTTATTACTGGAGCTAACTCAACAGAGGCCCTTGAATTCTTGAAAGTAAAGAAAGCAACACATCTCTTGATTATTTCTGATGAAATCGGCAAGTACGGCGCTTTTTCAAGCATCGGCTCTAACCAGACTTATGACCGTTTTTCTGTCATTCCCACTTTTACTCTTTCTCCATCAGAAAGTAAGGAACAACGTGATCAAACACTTTTTGTCTATCGTGGTTCTGCCGCATTTGATGAAGACATTTACTTTGATGGACAACTGTTCCCTGCACGCAGCTCAGGCATTGCTGCCATTATGGTTCCTATCTCTGTCAAAGATAACCGCACCAGCATCCAGCAACCTCGAGCAGTTGTTGTTTACCAAAATCAACAATATTCTATTCCTCTGAAATGTGTTTTTGTGGACCGCAAAGAAATCGTTTTCCCTGAACCAGGGATACGAGCATGCCTCCAGATTATTCCTGCTATCGAAGGAAATTCTGTCAATGTTCTTGGGGGAGGATTATATCTTTCACAAAAAGTTTGGAACACACTCTTTACCCACATGTACCTCTTCGACCAGAAATGGGAAGGATTTACTTTAGCCTATACTGACGAACAATCTGTGCCTCTTGCCTTATATAATGGTCGAACTTTTGGGCCTCTTAAAATTTGGAGCATTACTTATCCTGATTCTATTCCCTATAACCCTCATTATGAAGAACTTGAATTAGATGCTTCTTTATCTTTAGTTTGACTTCTGAGCTATCACGTATAGTTCGTCGTAAAAATTACACGACATGCTTATTTTCATGAAGCTTGCCGGAACAATTTTTTCTAATACTCTCATTTCTTTCCACACTCTCTGGCCCTTTTGAATAATTGTTCCCATCTTCCTCCATCTTCCTATATGCTTCATCTCTTTTATTACAAACCCTTCACTTTCTAGCACTTTTCTTAATGTTTTTCTTGAAAAATATATAAGATGTTCATTTGGCTTGAAGTGTGGCCACCTTTTTTTTAGAACTTTAGCAGCATAACTGCCAACATCTGGAGTTACGATAAAGATTATTCCTTGAGGTTTTACTACTCTTTTTACTTGTTGTAATAATTCTTGCGGATTATGAACGTGCTCAATCAAATCATTCATGATAACAGCATCAAAAAAATTTTTTTGAAATTTTACTTTTGCTACTGTTCCCTTGAAGAATTTTATACCTTTTTTGAGGCATTCTTTTTTAACTCCCTCATTAATGTCGATGCCATATGTTTTCCAACCAGATTCTTTAGCAACCTCAAGAAATGTTCCTATATTGCACCCTATGTCCAATATCTTTCCTTTTTCTGCATATTTTTCTATTATTTGTAACCTTTTTTGGAATGTAATATAATCTTCCTCTTTTGTTTCCTTATAATACACGCTCGGAGATATTACCTCAGCATTATACAATCTTTGACTTTCTTTTACTGTTAGACGTGGATTGACATATACCAGTGAACATCTCTTGCACTTGACTACATCAAAACTTTCTTTATTGAATAGTATTTTATCGTCTCTTTCCTTGCATAAAGGACAGGCTGTTTCTTCCATTTTCTTTCTTAACTCCTTCTTGGCGTTAATATTATAAAGCTTCCTTATTTTTTATATCATGGTTTTCCCTATGGCAAAAAAACAAAGCGTCGCTATTGTTATTCCCGTGTATTACAAAGAGGCACCTACATTAGCTGATCGCATCAAAGAGCAACTTCGTTTTTATCAAAAGGCACTTCGTAACTATAATTGGACTATTGTCATAGCTAATAATGGCCCTCGGAAAGATGTTCTTCCTGTTGTGCAGAGCCTTATGAAAAAAAATCCTCATCTTACTTATACCGATATTGATACGCCTGGAAGAGGCATCGCGCTTCGCCATACTTGGCTTCAGAGTAAATGTGACTTCCTTACTTATATGGATGCAGACCTTGCTACAAACCTTAACTCTTTTCCCCATATGCTTTCTCTTCTTTCAACAACACATGATGTTGTCATTGGATCCCGATATGCTGCTGGAGCTCAAATACGTCGTACTTTTACTCGTTTGTTTTTATCTAAAGTATACAACTTCCTTCTTAATGTAGTACTTGACCTGGACATTGCTGACTCGCAATGTGGTTTTAAAGGAATTCGCAGAGAAGTTGCACAAAAAGTTATTCCCCATATCAAAGATCAAAAGTGGTTTTTTGATACAGAACTCCTTTTTGTAGCAAAAAAAATGGGATATTCTCTTCATGAAATTCCTGTTGAATGGTATGAACAGAATGAAACAAGCGTTAAACTCATTTCTGTTTCTTTGGACTATATCAAAAATATCTTACGATTACGCTTCCATCCTCCCACTACCACTTAGGAGCAAATTTTTTTCTCTTAATTTTTTATGACGCAATCTTTATTAAGGACTAATCAGACTTCCTTATTTCTATGCCCCGTCCTTCCCGCACCTCTTTACAGGTTATCCAAACTCCTGATTTTGTTAGTCATGCATCTGAAAACAATAAAGTTGATATAGCCAAAACTTCTTATCAACAATTCCTTCTTTCACGTAAAGGTTTTCAAAAAAAGAAACTTTTACTTGTTATTCCTAACATTGTTGGCGATAAGATTGCCGCAACAGCCCCTTTGCCGGGCGTTGCTTATATTGCTGGGTTTGTGAGATCTGTAGGACATGATGTCCGTGTTGTTGATATGCGTGTTGATAGTCATATCAATCACCTTTACAGTTCTATTCGCGAATACCAGCCTGATTTTATTGGTCTTAGTTTTATGACGCAGCATGAATTTGATAAAATTTTTGAATTTATCAGCAATTTACATCAAACCTACCCTCAAGCGAAACTAGTTGTTGGAGGAGCCGGAGCATCAGGACTATATGACCGCGTCTTGCGTGAAACTGCGGTTGATTATGTCATTACCCGTGAAGGCGAATACACTCTTGTTCAACTTATGGACCATATCCTTGATATAAAAAATATTAGTGGACTCATTTGGAAACAAAATAGTGAGATTATCAAAAACCCTCATCGCAAATTTGAATTCAATGTTGATGAATTACCTTTTCCAGCGTATGATTTATTCCCCATGCATGCTTATGTTGATCGCAAGATTCCTGTCGTAACATCGCGTGGCTGCCCTTACAAGTGTACATTCTGTGCGAACAAAGCTTCTATGGGTGTCGCTTGGAGACCGCGTAGCCCTGAAAATATTTTACAAGAACTTAGTTTTTGGTATAACAAAGGATTTAACGTATTCCACTTTGTTGATGATAATTTCACCCTCGATATGCAACGCGCAGAAAAGATTTGTGATCTTATTATTCAGAGCGGTATCAAAATTAAATGGGATTTACGAAATGGTATCCGTGTAGATCGTGTCAATGAACAACTCCTAACGAAGATGAAACAATCTGGCTGTTTCTATTTTGCTTTTGGAATAGAATCTGTAGATCAAGATGTCTTAGATAAGATGAAGAAAGATTTGGCTGTTGAAAAAATTGAGGAAGGAGTACGCGTAGCCGAGAAAGTTGGCATTCCCTTTGGCGGATTTTTTATTATAGGCCTTCTTGATGACACTTTTGAAAAATTCCTCAAGCTATATAACTTTGCTCAATCGCATAACTTTTCTGAAGTACGTTTTTATAATCCTATTCCTTTTCCAGGAACTGAACTTTATGAAGAGCTCGTACAACGAAAATTATTGCTTGTCGATCCTTCTGATTACTTGAATTATAACTCTAAGTTTAATGACGAACCTGTCTTTGCCACTCCAGAATTCACCTATGAAGAACGTAAAAAAGCCTTACGCATGGGACAAGATCTTGTTATGTCAAAATTTTTGAAGAAGGAATTTGGCTCTCTTCTTGGAACGTTTGCCTATCATGTTTGGAAAATGCCCTTGCTACGCCCTATCGCACAAGATGCGGGCATGTTCGCTTGGAAAACACTTCGGAAATTACGTCGAAGCTCCTTGCATGAGGGTTGGGCAACACATTAATAAATCCCTTCTTCTACGAAACCTTTAAAAGTTTCTTTCTTTGATGCCTTTCTTATGCGCATCGTCTTTATTACTCCACCTTATAGCATTAGCGAACGCTACCACACCAAAGCTAAAATCAATAAAGGTTATCTTCCTCCTTTAGGTTTAGCTTCTATAGCGACAGTACTCAAAGAAGCAGGACATCATATAAAAATTCTTGATCTCCAAGTGCTTAATTACTCTTTAGAGAACATTCGTCAAGAGCTCACCGCATTTTCACCAGATCTTATTGCACTTTCTGCTGTTACTCCCACCATTGATAAAGCATATCTTCTTGCAAATTTTATTCGTACTCATTTTGGTGTTCCCCTTATATTTGGCGGAGTACATCCCTCTATGTATCCGGAACAGACCCTTAAAGAATGCGTAGCTGTCGATGTCGTCGTTATTGGAGAAGCTGAATATACTTTCCGCGAACTTGCTGCCCTGCTTGAAAAGGGGACTCCTCTTAACAATCTAAAAGATGTACGAGGGGTTTGCTATAGAAATAAAAGTGGCAAAATAATAAGGAATTTACCACGTCCACTTATCATGAATCTTAATGAATTACCTATAGCCTCGCGTGAATTTTTTGATATGGACAAATACATTCCCTTACCAAATCAATACAAAATTCTTCCTGTTACCAATATGATGGTTGGCAGAGGGTGTCCTTATGGGCAATGCACTTTCTGTTTTGAAGCTGGAGATTTTAAACCTCTTTATCGTCGTGTTACTGTTGATAGGGCTATTGAAGAGATTCAAATGCTTATACATAAACATGGCATTCGAGAGATTTCTTTTTGGGATGATGTTTTTCTTATTGGAACACGGTGGACCACTGATTTTTTTGAAGCTTTAAAACGAGAAAAGATAGATATACAATGGTCTTGTTATGGATACTTTAATTATCTTACCCATGATATGCTGAAACAAGCAGCTTCTGTTGGGTGTTGGAATATTTTCTTTGGTATTGAAAGTGGAAATCAAATGTTGCTTGACACCATCAAAAAAGGATTTAATTTAGACAAAGCAAAGCAAGTGATTGCTTGGACACGTGAAGCAGGCATTGAAACACGAGGTTCTTTTATTTTAGGATTGCCAAATGAAACACCCAAACTTGCTATGGAAACTATCAACTTCGCTATTGATCTTGATTTAGACTACGCGCAGTTTACTCTTAATACCCCCTTCCCTGGAACTGAGATGTGGAAAACAGGTGGACGATATGGGGCGATTGATACTACATTTAAAGATTACTCCGTTCATAATCCTGTTTATTTACCGAAGGGTTATTCTACTAAGGAAGAACTTCTTGCCATGCAGAAACTTGCTTATCGTAAATTTTATTTCAGACCACATTATATCCTTAAGCACCTCAAGAGAATTCGTACTTTTACTGATGTTAAAAAATATGCTTCTGGACTACGTTTCTTAATAGGTATGCAGTAACTGAACCTCCTTCTTCTTTCTTTTGAAATGTTTTTATTGGTAACCTTTATAAAACTCTTTTAAACCTCTCTTCTCTATGGGCAACCTCAAACACTTTTTTTATGAACATCGCATTTTTTTCTTTTTGTTACTTCTTGCCCTCATTTTACGCCTCATTTTCCTTCCTTATGCAAAATTTGAGAATGAAACTGCTCGCGACCTTGTTCTTGCCAATGAAATGATAGATCATCATAATCTCCGCCTAAAGGGACTTTCCCCGGAAGTTGATCCCGGTTCTCTACAACAATCTTTTGGGCCCATCTTTTATTACTTCTTAGCATTTTCTCAGTTTATTTTTAGGCATCCTTATTCTGCAGTGGTTCTCATCACTCTCTTTACTCTCTTAGGGATTTTCCTTTTTTATCTCTTTGTCGATCGTTACTACGGACGAAAAGCCGCCATTCTTTCTGCAGCATTCTTTTCCTTCAATCCCTGGATTTTTGCTTTTGTTTCCTTGAATTTTGCAAATCCGAGTTTCCTTCTTCCTTTTGTTATTCTCCTTTATTTTTCACTTCATAAAATTATTATTGATCATCAAGACGCCTACCTTATCTTAACTGCTGTTTCTCTTGCCTCGCTTTTACAGTTTCATCTATCTTCTTTGCTTCTTTTACCCATTGTCTTTCTTTTTTTGATTCTTTTCCGTCCTTCTCTTTTTCTTAGCAAATATTTTTTCCTTGCTTTAATTGTTGGATTATTATTCTTTATCCCTTACATCATTTATACTTTGCAGCATGATTCTCTTGCACGAACATTAGATTTTGTTTTTACTTCACGTTATGAAGCAACACGTTTCGAAAACTTTCGTGATTCTGTTAGTATTCCTTTTATGTTGGCAACAACGTATCTTGGCCCTTACCTTCTTGGCTCTTTTCACATTTTCAATAATACCTTTTTTGAATACTTCTTCCTTTTTTTAGATCTTGTTATCTCTTCTTTTATTGGCTTAAGCATCCTTTTTATTCTTCGTACACTTTTTTCGCGACCTTTTTTTACACGAGACCATCTTAAAGCATTTTTACTCCTTGGATGGTTCCTTTTCCCCATTATTCTTGCTATTATTCCTGGAACTAATGTTTCGCCGCACTATTTATTCATCACTTATCCTTCACAATTTCTTCTTCTTGCTCTTTTTTTCCTTCGCCCCTCTTTTTCAAAATATCTTCGTTTTTCCTTTATCGCCCTCACACTTCTTGCTTATATTATCTATAATATCTCTTTTTATATTTCCATTATTGCTTATGGGGGAACAGACGGCATCTATGGAATTCCCCTCCAGAGCAAAATTAATGTCCTCACTTATGTTAACGCTGCACAACCACAAGGTACTTTGCTTTTCTATGGTTATGTGAAACCAGAGTATGAGTACTTGCAACCTTACTATGCACAGCATATCACTCTTGATGTTATTGATCATTATACAAAGAACATGACTGGCTACATCCTTCTTGACTTTTATAGCAGAGGCAACTTTGCTGAACGGAATATGACTCATGAAGAACGCGCTTTTTACCAAAATCTTCCTTCTGTTCATGTAGGACATATCCGACTTGTTTCTCTTGAAGATTATGCATCTGTGATATCCATAGATAACTTTAAAAGGACATCTCTTAGGCAATCTTTAGATGATTTATGAAACGTTCTCTTGTGCAATATCTGATCTGTCCTGTTTGTAAACACGAATCCCTTCGTCTTCATCCTTTTATTCATCATAAAGATGACACTCAAGAGGGTATTCTTCTTTGCGCATCGTGCAATCAATGGTATCTTATTGATGATTATATCTTAGAGATTTTACCACTTAATCTGAACATTCCAAGAAGAAAACAATTCTATCAAAAAAATATCCACTATTTCAAAGATCTTCATCTTCGTGAGTCTTCATTATCTCATTCTGATCATGCTACCCTTGAAAAAATTAAACAATCTACTTTTTTCGATGATTTCTCTGGCCACTATGTTCTTGAAACTCAAACCTTTTGGAGAGTTTATTATGAACGCACGCTTCATTTCTTTCAACGCACTCTTGGAAGGAAAAGCTTTATTCTTGATATTGGATGCGGCAATGGACTTGGCTCTGCTTCGCTTTTACAAGATCATACTGTGATTGGCGTTGATATCTCCCGCAGTATGGTTAAGAATGCTCTCAAACGACTTGCTGCGCAACCACACTCTCTAAGCACTTACCTTATTGCTGATGCTGAGAACTTGCCTTTCAAGAAAAATATTTTTGATGCTTGCATAGGCTTTGGCATCTTACATCATGTTGTTCATCCAGACACTTGTATTGGAGAAATTTCCCGCACTCTGAAAAAAGGTGGATCTTACTATGGACATGAAAATAACAAAACTGTTTTTCGTCCTTTTTTTGATTTTTTGATGAAAATCTTCACCTTGTGGTCAGAGGAAGCAGGTGAGCATCAACTTCTTTCTTCTGATGAACTTCGCCTCTTATGCAAACGCTATGGTTTGGCTGTAGATATACACACTTGTATTTTCCTTCCTCCCCATATTTTTAATTTCCTTGATTATTCCTTTGCTAGAAAACTTATGGACTGGAGCGACAACCTTTTTCATTCTTTCCCCTGGTTACGACAGCAGGGCGGAACTCTTGTTTTTCGTGCGCGCAAATATTAATTTGCTGCATTTGTTGTGTTTATAGTATACAAACAAACTTCTTCGTCCTTTTTTATTTCTTCAAAATCACATTCTTTAAATCTTTGGCATTGCGGGTCTATGGCAAGGATATTTGTCGTATTAAAAAACATCATTTCATTCCTAAACTCCATGCACGTCAGATTGTCATTTTGTTTTGTGAATTTTTCTAACCTTAACAAGTACTCACTAGATGCTAAGGGCGGCGACCATCCTTCCGGAGTGCTTAGATTGTGGTAAATGCTTGCGTATGCATATAGTGGCTTTGAGTATGGTGTCGGATACTCTGCCGTATCTAAGGGGCCTAGAATAATAAATTTGTCATTTACCTCTGAAAATATCTCTATCATTCTTTTCTCTAAAGGAGTATTTTCTCTGAACCAGGGTGTGTATAGCATATTCATCCCAACACTCCCTATTATCACTGCAATCATGAACCCAGGAATAATTTTTTTCTTTATGCCTTGCATGATCCATTGTTCTTCCTTGAAAAAGACTGTTAAAATGCAAAATAAGAAAAACATCAAATAAGGATCTTGAGAAATGTTTCTTAAAAGTGGAATTAAGGTTGTTATTCTCGATGTGTATGCTGCTGCGAGTATGCCTATCGGCACATAAAACATCCTTTCTCTCCTTGGTGTATCTGTTCTTTTAAGGTAAGCATAGATAAGAATGATTAATATTAGGGGAATAATGAATGCCAGCATGTTTGTTATCATTGTTTCTTTCGTAAATTCAAACACTCTCTTTCCTTCATGAAATGCAAGCAAAGAAGAAGCACTTAAACCCTTAAGAAAATCCAGGATCCACCATGACGCCAGCACAAATGATAACAAGAAACTACTAACAATCATCATCCTTTCTTTTTTGTCTTTTTTATACAAGAAAAGAGAGAGAAAAAATACTGCTGCTAGAATTGTTTCTTGATAATGTGTTATTAACATTGCTGCATAAATCACGCTGCTCAAAAGAAAAATCTTGTTTATTCTCTTTTCTTTGAAATACCATATTATAGAGAATAGCAGCACTAATAAAATCAAATTTAACATTGCATGCTGCCTGCCATTCCTGATCACACTTCCTATCATTGATGCATTTGCGAAAAATAATATAAACCACGCCAGGCTACTTGTTCTTGTCAGACGCATTCTTTTACCAAAGTAAAGACTGACCAATCCAGCAATGATAAAGAGAGCAACCATAGAAGCATATGTTGCAACATTCACATTACCAAAAAGCGTATACAAAGGATATGCGAAGAAATACCATCCAGGAGAGTTTATTTGAAGGTGAATGAATCCATTATACCAATAGTGACAAAATTCATGAAAACCACATACTTTTAGAAAATGCAGTTGCGCCATATACGCGCTGAGATCATTTGTAGCATCGAATGGAAATGTTCCTATTAATTTTGCCTGATTGACTAATCTTACTATCAGATTTATACTTCCTATGAGTATAATGGCAATTTTCCAATGTTTTTCCACTCCTTCTTGGATTGACATTTCTTTTCCTTTATTCGAAATCCTTTTATATACTTTGTTTACGCCTTTTATTATGCTCCTTATCTTTTTTTGTGCATTTTTGAGCTTTATCGTAGTTTGGCTTCTTACTCCTTGGCTTATTCGTTATTTACGTCGTATTGGACTTCTTGTTCAAGATGCGAATAAGGAACATAAACCTCTTGTTCCCTTGTCAGGAGGGCTTGTTGTTTTTTCTGGCTTTTTTACTGGCATGATGTTTTTTATTTTTCATCGTACTTTTCTCTCTCAACATGTTACTGGAGGCATCCTTTTAGATACATATGATCTTCTTCTGCTCTTAAGCGGGATTACCACTATTCTCATTATTACTTTTGTTGGATTTCTCGATGATCTTGTCATCAAAGCAAATAAAGAAAGTTCTTCTGGTTTACGTCAATGGCAAAAACCATTACTCACTCTTGTTGCTGCTGTTCCTTTGATGGTCGTCAATGCAGGTGTTGACACCATGATTGTTCCTTTCATTGGCCGCGTTAATTTTGGCATTCTTTATCCTCTCTTACTCGTTCCTTTGGGTATTGTTGGGGCTTCGAATATGGTCAATATGCTTGCTGGTTTTAATGGCATGGAAACCGGCATGGGGCTTGTTTATATTGGCATGTTGGGACTCTATGCTTATACTCATGATCGCTACCTTGCCGCGTTGATTGCTCTTCTGTTATGGGTTGCCCTCCTTGCGTTTTTTTTCTTTAACAAATATCCTGCAAAGATTTTGCCGGGAGATTCATTGACTTATCTCTTAGGCGGAAGTTTGGCCGTCATTGCTATCTTGGGAAATATGGAACGAGCCGCCATTATTGCTTCTATTCCCTTCTTTATTGAATTCCTTTTGAAGATGCGTGGCAAATTAAAAGTAGCTAGTTATGGATACTACAAGAATGGTTGCGTGATGTCACATTATACTAAAATCTATTCTATCCCTCATTTCTTCACTATCACCGGCAAATTCACGGAACGACAAATCACTTTGTTTATGATGCTCATCTCTCTTTTCTTTTCCTTATTGATGTGGGTCGTGTGATATGGACTTACGAACATTACTTAAAAAAAATGGACTTGTTCGAGATAATATTATTTTTTTCATTACTTCGATGGCTCTTAATTTGATTGGATTTTTTTATCATGCATATATGGGCAGAGTTCTTGGACCAACTCAGTATAGCATTTTAGGCGTATCACAGACTTTGTTATACCTCCTTAATGTCATTCTCAATGTCATTCAAACTTCTATTGCCAGATTTATTTCAAAATATAAAGCACTTAAAGATGAGGCTTCTATGAACTATTTATTTGTGCATGGACTTTCTTATCTTTTTTTCTGGGGAGTTCTTTCCTTGGGACTATTCTTGCTCTTAGGTGTTTTTTTAACTGATTTTTTACATATCCCTTTTGTTGTTTACCTTTACTTAGGGTTGATTGTTCCCTTTGTATACCTGCTTGCCCTTACGCGTGGGCTTTTACAAGGATTGCAATCTTTTATTAGTTTAGGATTGAATAACATTAGTGAAGGCGCTATTAAGCTTGCTGTAGGCGTTGGACTTGTTGTTTTTGGATGGGGTGTTGGTGGAGCTGTTTTAGGTGTTACACTTTCTTATGTCGGCGCTTTTCTTTTTTCATTATATCCTTTGCGCCACCTCTTTGGACGCCCACAGAAAAAAGTTGAACGCAAGCTCTTAATAGATTATTCACTCCCAGTATTATTTGTTTTGTTAACACTCACTGCTTTGTATAGTTTTGATGTTCTTTTAGTGAAGCATTACCTTACTGAGCATGAAGCAGGACTTTATGCCGCTGCTTCCCTTATTGGAAAAATAGTTTTCTTTGCCACACTTTCTGTTGCTATGGTCATGTTTCCCAAAGTTGCAGAATCTTTCGAACGCAAATCTGCTGTCCATGTCAAGAAAGTGCTTAATACTTCTTTGTTCTTTATTTTTCTCATGTCTTTAGGCATTTTTGTTTTTTATCTCTTATTTCCTCAATTTATTGTTCTTGTACTCTTTGGAAAGAATTATCTTGAGATTACGCCTATTTTGTGGTTGTTTGCTTTATTGTATTGTATCTTTTCGTTTATTTATTCATTAAGTATGTATAACCTTTCTATTCACCGTTATTCTTTTGTTTATTTTATCATTCTGATGAACATCGTTGAGGCTGGATTGATTGTATTGTATCATAACACCCTTCGTACTGTCTTAACTGTTGTTGTTAGCGTTATGGCTGTGTTGTTGATGTATTTGGTGTGGTACACTTATAGTTATAATCTTGAAGAGAAGATGAGAAGCAACGCATGAAAACAACCATTATCATTCCTGCATACAATGAAGAACGTCGCATTATTCCCATGCTCGAGGATTATTGCAGCTACTTCTCTCGACTCCCTAGGAAAGACATCGATCTTTTTGTTATACTCAATGGATGCAAGGATCACACTTTAGATATTGTGAAGCGCTTTGCAAAAAAATATTCTTTTTTGCATTACATTAATATTAAAGAAGGCATTGGCAAGGGTGGAGCAGTTCTTGAAGGCTTCAAGCGTGCACGCAGCTATTTTGTCGGATTTGCGGATGCAGATGGATCTACACGGGCGCAATATTATCATGATTTAATGAAGAAGATTGGTGATGCTGATGGCATTATTGCTTCGAGATGGATGAAAGATTCCGTTGTTGAACCTCGACAACCTTTTTCTAGGAGATTTGCTTCACGTGCGTTTAACATTCTTGTTCGTATTTTCTTTGGATTGCGTTATCATGACACTCAATGTGGCTTTAAATTGTTTAAAACAAAAACTATTCACACCATTTTACCTTATTTGGGAATGACGCGTTGGGCTTTTGATGTTGATGTTTTATATCATTTGAAAAAACATGGATTTACTGTCAAAGAAATTCCTACGGTGTGGAAAGATAGTGTTGGTTCTACCATTCGTGTGCCTAAAGTTTCTTTTGAAATGTTTTTAGCCCTTGTTCGCTTACGTTTATTATATTCTCCCTTTCGCTTTTTAGTGGGTGTTTATAACCGCCTTTTTTCTGCTTTTGGCATTAAGTTTTAATAAGTTTTATAAATTGGGTCTTTGGCAGGAGTATCATGGATCATTACATCCTTGGCATGACTTTAGGACACAATGCAACTGCAGCCATTTCTCATAATGGCCATATTATTGCCTGCGCTAGCGAAGAAAGATTTGCACGAATAAAAAACATTTATGGCTATCCTGAAAAAGCTGTGCGCTATTGCTTGCATCAGACAGGCATCACCCCTGCGGAATTGAGCTTGGTTGTTTTATCTAGCCATATCACTCCTCCTTTGAAATTAACTTCTGGAGGATTACGAGAAGAATCGCGTGAGGATTCTTTAAGTTGGTTTACTCTCTTTTCAAAAATTAGGAATCATGCAGGAAAAGTGAAGTCCTTTGAAACTTTTGGATATAAAAATATTGCACCTCTTTTATCTAAAATGACTCATAAAAAAAGAGTTGCTATTTTAAGTTCCTTACTTGAGATACCTCCGGAGAAATTTGTTTCTAGTGAACACCATCTTACTCATGCCTTCTCCGCTCTATTCTCTAGCCCTTTCTTTCAGACATCTCAACAGAAAATCCTTGCAATTACTGTTGATGGAGAAGGGGACATGCTCTCTTCAAGTGTAGGCATTTTTGATCCTGCGACCTTATATTATCATCGCATTGCGCAATCCTCTTACTCGGAATCCTTAGGACATTTTTATAGCGCAGTGACTTCCTATTTGGGAATGAAAGTTTTAGAGCACGAGTATAAAGTTATGGGACTCGCTCCTTATTCATATACTCCGCAGGCAGATACTCTTTACAATAAACTTAAAGAATACTTATGGGTTGATGATGATTTACGCATTCGAACCAAGATTCATAGCCATCATTTTCATACCTTATTTCAGGATCTTTTCAAAGGTATACGGTTTGATTATATTGCTGCAGCTGCGCAAAAACTTGTTGAAACACTTCTTGTTGACCTTGTTAAAAAAGCAGTCAAAAAAACTGGCTTGTCCACTGTTGTTTTAGCGGGAGGAGTTTTCATGAATGTCAAGGCAAATCAGGAAATCTTGAAATTGGAAGAAGTGAAAAAACTTTTTATCATGCCTAGTTGTGGAGATGAATCTTTGCCCATTGGTAGCTGCTATTATGGTACATGGCTTCAACACAAGGAATTACTTAAAACTTTGCAGCCTTTAACAAATCTTTATTTAGGACCAGAGTATTCCCAGGAAGATATCGAACGTGCACTGCAACACCATTCTTTTGATTATAAAAACTATGACAAAAAAATTAATATTGAGGTATCGCGATTATTAGCTGAAGGACATATTGTTGCGCGCTTCGATGGCAGAATGGAATTTGGAGCTCGCGCTTTGGGAAATAGGAGCATCTTAGCCGATGCGTCGAATGGTGATGTTATTGATATTATCAATCGCATGGTTAAGATGAGAGATTTCTGGATGCCTTTTGCTCCTTCTGTCTTAGAAGAATATGCTCAGCTTTATATTAAAAATCCTGAACTTCTTCAGAAAACTCAACCCTATTTTATGATGCACGCCTTTGAAACTACTCCTTTAGCGCAAAAAGATTTGAAAGCAGCTATGCACCCTTATGATAAAACTATTCGCCCCCAGATTGTTCACAAGGCTCATAACCCTAAATATCACGAACTCTTAACCTATTACATGAAAAGAACAGGAAGATATGGCTTCCTTAATACCTCTTTCAATATTCATGGCGAGCCCATTGTATGCAGCCCTGAAGATGCACTCCATACGCTTAAAAATTCTGGTTTACATTATCTTTCTCTGGGTAATTTTTTAGTTTGGAAGTAAATGAAAAAAATCATCATCTTGATGCTGGCTGGAATTGGGGACAGCTTGTTAGCTACACCTATGCTTACTTCCCTTCGGAAAATGTATCCTGATGCACACATTTCTGTTTTGGTTATGTATGATGCTGTCCGTGATACTCTCCTCAGAAACAAAGATATTGACGAGGTAATCTTTTTTGATTTTATGCGGCAAGGATATTGGAAATCTCTTTTCTTTGCTCTTCGCCTGAGAAAAAATCATTATGATCTTAGTATCTTGGCTTATCCTGCAAATCGATTTCAGCACAACTTCCTCAGTTTTGTGATAGGTGCCAGGAGACGCATCGCGCACCTTTATGATGTTCATCGTTTACGATCATTAAGCTTCTTGGAAACAGAACGCCTTCCCATAAATGCACAAACCCACACCATTGATGAGAACTTAAAACTCCTCACGTTTTTAGATCACGATGTTCCAACATCCTCACGAAAAATGACTTTTTCTTTAACTCAGGAAGAGAAAAATTTTGCTGAAAATTATTTAAAAGAACGTGCCATTACAAAACATGATTTTATTATTGGGATCCACGCCGGATCAAGTGAATTAGCAGGAATGACTTTAAAACGTTGGCCAGCAGAAAAATTTGCCCAGCTCTGCGATCGACTCATTGAGCAAAGAAAAGCAAAAATTCTTCTTTTTGGCGGTAACAACGAAATTGCTCTCAAGCAGGAAATTGCTGACCTTATGACACATAAACCTCTTTTTGTCAATAGCATTACTTTTTTTCAAAGTGTAGCATTAATTTCTCGATGTTCCGGATTTATATGTAATGATACTGGTCTTATGCACCTCGCCTCATTCTTTAATATTCCTACTGTTGTTGTTACTGGGCACATCAATCCTATCAAGACACAGCCACTACATCATCGTTCACGTATTCTTGTTCCTGATTTTGTTTGCAAGCCTTACCATATTGGTGAAAACTTAACTTGTCTCTATCAGGGAACTCCAAATTATTGCCTTAATAGGATTTCTGTTGATGATGCTTATCGCGCCTTTATGGGGGTACTATCATGAAACCTCGCGTTTCTATTATTCTTACTACAAAAAATAATGAACACATTATTGAACGATGTTTGCGCTCTGTTGCTGAGCAAACGTATCCTTATATTGAACTTATTGTTGTTGATAATTTTAGCATAGACCAAACACTTACAATTGCGCAACGCTTTACAAAGAAGACTTATTCTCACGGCCCTGAACGAAGTGCACAACGTAACTATGGTTTTCGTCATGCGCAAGGAGACTATTTATTTTTTATTGATTCTGATATGGAACTTCAGCGTGATACTGTTCAAAAATGTATGCATATTACTAAGCAAGGCCATGGAGCCCTTATCGTTGATGAGCAGTTTATTGGCAGAGGATATTGGTCTCAGTGCAAAGCCTTGGAGAAACGATGCTATACTGGAACACAAGATGCAGAAGCGGCACGCTTTGTCAAAAAAACTTTATTTTTAAAGATCAAAGGATATGATGAACTTCTTACTGGCCCTGAAGATCTTGATCTTCATAAACGACTCATGCCTCTTACTTCTCTAGGACGTGCGTCTGGGATTATTCATCATGATGACTATTTGACATTCTCTTCTTTGCTCAAAAAACGATTTTACTACTCGAGATCATTACGACGCTATTTTGCGAAACATCCGCAAGCGAAGCAACAAGAATTTCGCTTTATTCGTGTAGCTTTTTTGAAACGATGGAAAATTTTAGCTGCTGATCCTTTTCATTCTTTAGGCCTCATCTTTCTCCGTGTAGGCGAGGGATTTGCTACTATACTTGCTCTCTTGAGGACACGTTAGCAGTATATATTGCAGGATTTATTGAGAACACCGTTAGAATAGGAATCTTCTGCTCTTCATCAATAAATGGCCTGTAGCTTATCTCTGGTTTGAAAATGTGCTGGTTTATGTAAGGGAATACTATCTTCCATTCGTTTGCAGCATTGATATTTGCAAATATATTCATCACAATATACTTCGGTTTGTCTTTTTTCATTGCTTCAATTAATTCTTCCGGTGAGTTTCCAGGTATACCTCTAACTTCTCGTACCGCTGCATATTGCAACTCTGCTTGCGTGTGGTAAGAGTATATTTTATCTTCTGGAGATGAATGCTCTTTAATCCATTGGCCTGCTTGTTTTACCTGAATAAATGACATACTTTTTTCATCAATGACTTTATTTGTATGTATCATATTCTGGTAAAATCCAATAGCTAAAAATGCCACAACAATTGCTATGGCAATGGCTTTGTTGTATCTTTTAACATGATCAAATATCGACATCAAACCTTTTCCAGCAATAATAAACATAAAGGGGTACATTAAGAACAAATATCTCTCTTCAATATATGTGCCATATCCAATGCTGACAATGTACAGAAATGGAATGAGGAATGTTAGTAAGACTAGCAAATTAGATTTTAATTTTTTTTCTTTATTTTTCCATAAGAGATCAAATCCTATAGTCAATTCAATTAAGAGCAGTGCAATCCCTATAATGAACAGCGTCAAAAAGGCATAATGCACGTGCGGAAATGTTGTATTGATATAATCCATTAACGTTTGCCATAATGAGCGGGGACTTTCGGCTCTTCCACCAATGGCGCTTACGTAGAAAGCAAAAGGATGTCCAAACTTTTTTATTTCATATATTAAAAATGGAAGAGCAGCAAGCACCCCTAATCCTAGACTTATCCAAAGATCTTTATTTTTTAATGGTTTTAGTTTATCTGTCACAAGAAGATATGCTATTAAAATGAATCCTAACAATGCTCCTGTAAATTTCATTAAGAATGCTAATACGATTACAGGAATGCATAGCCACAATGCCCACTTTTTTTTATGATCATACCCTTTGACGAACAACCATACTCCAAGTAACCATAGTGTTGCAACCGGCACATCAACCAATAAGCGATAACTGAAAAAAGTGAATGACCAAAATGACGATAGCATAAGAGCCGCAATCAAACCAACATGTTTGTTGTATAATTCTTTTCCAATGAGATATGTAAGGATAATCGCTACTATAGATGATACGAATGGAACGAGACGCATTATCATTTCTGGAAGATGCGCCTTGAACATCGTCGCTAGCATTAATGGAAGCAATAAGGGACGTAGCGGATTAATGTCCCATGATGGTGTTCCGAAGGCCCACATACGAGCAATGTTCAAGTAATCTCCTTCATCCCACCAGACTGGTTGATCCCATGTTACGAAGAAATAATACAGTCGTATTGACAACATGATAACGGCAACAACAATAATGAAAGAACGATGAGGGTCTTTAATCCATTCTAAAACCTTTTTTTCACTCTTTTTTATATCTACCATTCTATGAATTGGCCTCTTTTATCTATAAAAAGTTATGGATTGCTTCGCATTTTCCTCTCCTTGATAACTATCGTGCTGTTGCAATTCTTGTCCATTTGTCATTATATTGGCTACGTAGAATTCTTGTTTCATAGAATACTCTTATCCACATATATAATCTTGCTACCATGAGCAACGCTGTCCATCCATATTCTTTTATTGTATGCGGATAAGACCATGCTAAAAAAAATCCTTCTATCATTTCATTTGTAAATGATTTTACTCGTGGTATTTCTTTTATATCAACATATTTTTTCAATGTTTCATGGGCTTTTGCTGTGCGCACCCTTTGCTTTAACCAGTCATCCCAGGTTGTTGGATTCTTCACAAGAACTTGCGCGTGCTCCGCATATGCAATATCATACTCTTTCTTTCTGAACATGTATGGGATGATTGTATCTTCCGCAACATCAACTGGGATTTCCTTTATTACATGATTGCGGCATGCGAATAAATATCCGGTGCACTCAAGAAACTTTTTTTCAGACTCACGTTTTCTTATTTCATGCGCACCTGCATCTGCCAAAAGATGCGACCAATATCCCAACATTGTATTTTTCGCATTTGCAGATATAACACGACCGGATACACAACCTACTTTTGAATTTTCAAATGGCCTGATTATTTCGTTAATTGCATGCGGAAGCAGAGTTACATCACCGTCAGTAAATACTATAATCTTTCCTTTCATCTCTTTTAGCGCATCATTGATGGCTGCAGCTTTTCCCTTTCCTTGATCTTTTATCCAATGCACTGGATATCCTCTTTGTGCATACATGTGTGTGAGATCCTCTGCTTCTTTATCCGGAGAAACGATGACTATTTCATAAGCAGCTTTAATCTCTTGAGTTATGATTGCCTGAATAGCGGCTGCAAGATGAGGCTCATGATGGGAGGTCATCATAATAGAAATATCTGGCTTTTCCGATGTAGAGTGCTTGTTTGAGAGGGATTTTAAGGCCATTTTTTTGCCTTTTGAAGGACTTTCTTTCATCCTATTGTTTCTTCTTTTCATTCGTGTGATGGCTTGCTTTCTATGCATATCCTGTTCTTTACTCTTACTATGATGATCTTTTTTTAGCATTTTTATGATTACTTCTTTTCTGTATAAAAAGGTTATTACTTACAAGTAAAAAGTTTTATAAGAATCAGCATGATAGCATTGTTATGGCAGAGAAGATTTTAGTTGTATTACTACATGGCATTGGAGATAGTTTGATGGCGCAACCGGCGCTTCATGCTCTCAAGAAAAAATATCCTGATAGTTCTTTAACCATCATGACGATCAAAAATAATGTATTCAAGGATTTGTGGAGCATGGATAAAACTGCTGATGAGGTATTATTTTCTTCTTTAGAACATAATCCTTCTTATGGCAATCCTTTATTCTGGATTGGAGACTATTGGACAATACGACGTGACATTCGGCGTGCAGTGAAGGCTCACGGATTTACGCGCGTGTATTTTGTGAAAATGTTTTTGATGTCTGCTAAGATTTATTCTTTTTTACATTTACCGCGTTATGAAGAACATAAAACATTGAAAATTGCACGTGAACTTGATGTTGTACTCAGTGACCAACGTTATTCGCTTGCTTATCATAACGACGATCGCATGTGGGCAAAGACTTTTTTGTCTGAACGAAAGTTGGACCCAGATGTTTTAATCGGCATTCACACTAGTGGATCGCATCCATCGAAATCTTTGTCTGCTGAAACTATAAAATCTTTGGTTGAAACTCTTCGTTCTTTAGGATACCAGATTGTTGTTTTTCATAGTGCATCCTCTTATGAACGTGATAAAAAAAGCTTGCCTCCTGACGTTCCAGTTTGCATGCCTGATTCTTTACTGCATACTGCCGCTGTTGTTGATCAGTGTAAAGCTTTGATCTGTGTTGACTCTGGCATTGGGCATCTTGCAGCTGCATTGAATAAAAAAGTGTTAAGTATTTATTTTAAAAATGTGTGGATGAAGAATTCTTTAGCCTTGGGAGATCACATTGTACCTTATTTGTACACTAAGAATATTCCTCGCTTATTAGAATATGTGCAATCATTTCTTCAATAATGTTCGTGCTTTTGTGATTACTTCATCTGGCGTGATTGATCGCATGCATTCGTAACCTTTGTTGTATATACAGAAATAACGCCGACAGCCCACACACCCTTCTTCTTTCCATATATATGCGGGGCTCTTTCCTGTTGGACCCCAAAATGTTGGAATGGTAGGACCAAATAATGTCAAGACAGGCTTGTCAAATGCTGAGGCAATATGTGTTGCTGAAGAATCAATGGTGATAAGCAGGTCTAGATTTTTTATTAACGACATGAACTCATCGAATGTTGTCTTTCCTGTTAGATTAACTGTTCCTTTAACATTGGAGAGTTCATTGAGAATGCTTTGCACTTGGTCTCTTTCTTGCTTTACTCCCATCATGATTATTGTTGCTTTTCTTTTTTGGTAATATTCTATCACTTCTTTCCATTTTTCTTTATACCATCGTTGAGAATAATGCGCAGATGCAGCATTGATCCCTATCCAAGGCCGAGGATATTTCTTCAGTATTTTTTTTATTCTTTTTTCTGCCACTGTTGATGGAAAGAGTTCAAGATGTTTGTCTTTCGTTTCGATGCCAATACTTCTGATGACATCGAGATTATCTTCTATTTTATGTTGCTCTTTATTATTTGGAAATATTTTTTTGTTGAGAAAAAATCCTTTGCCATATGTTATTCCTGTTTTTGTGCCGCCAATCCTATACTTTACTTTTCCAAGCAATAACAATAAACTTATTTTCCATGATCCTGGATGGAGCATGATTCCCAGATCATACTTTTTTTCCCTTAGTATATCCTTTGTTCGTGAAAATGTTACGTATGGAATACACTGTTTAATGTTTTTGTTTCCTTTTAGGACATCTTCCTTTCCTTGTTTTATTAACACGTCAATTTCTGCATCTTTGAAGTGTTGCTTCAATGCTTTTAATGTAGGCGTACTAACGATGAGATCCCCATAGTTCAATAATTCAACAACAAGAATTCTTTTAACGCTCTTAGGAAATGACTTAAACTTAAATGGATTTACTAATAAATAGATAAGATAATCTATGTTCTGCATGCTATCTCGTATGTAGTCTTCTATTTTTTTTATTATGTAAATGCCCATAACATATCCATTCAAGAGGAACTTTATAAAACCGCTCTTCCATCATCTTTTTAAGCCCCTTCTTTTTCTTACTCTCTTATGAATATTCTTTATGTTGCCCCGGAAATTACGCTTCCTGGTTCAGATGGCGGATCTGCCCATGTTGCAGGAAAACTTTTATCTCTCCAAAGATTAGGCCATTTTATTATTCTTCTTTGTAAACATTCACCAGGACAAACATTTTTCGAACGAAAACATTCTATTTTTACTCTTCGCATACCTCTTCCTGACATTTTTCTTTTAAAAAACCTTGAACTTATTCTTCTCCCTCTTTTCATTCTCCCCTTTTTTTTAATACGATATCGTATCGATCTGGTCTATGAACGAGGGAGAATATTTGGAGGTATTGGCGTATTTTTAGCATTTTTGTTTCATATACGCTCAATTTATGAACTTAATGAACCTTATTCGGATATTCCCTTACTTCTTGGAAGATTTTCTTCTACATCTCTGATCAGTAAATTTATGCAGAAATGGCATCAATGCGCTGTTCGTCTGGCGACTCTTGTTACAGTCACGCATGCATCACTTATTCGTCACGGTATTGCCCCAGCAGAAAAAACTATCGTTATTGACCATGGCGTTGATACGTCCCTATTTTTTCCAACTCCTTCACACATACGTCGTAAATATCATCTTCAAAAGAAATTTGTTATTCTCTATAGCGGTAGTTTCGCACCTTGGCACTCTTGCGATCGCATAATTCTAGCTGCACAACTTCTTCGTGAACAAAAAGATATTGTTTTTATCCTTGTAGGCAAGGGCGACATGTTTGAACGCTGTCGTATGCTTGTAAAACAATTTGGTTTAGAGCGTTCTGTTATATTCTCAGGCCCTGTTCCTTATCGTGCTATGCCTGCATATATTAATGCTGCTGATGTTTGCCTTGCACTTTTTGATCGCACTTATCCCCCATTCTTAAAATATTCTTTTTTTTATTCTCCCATGAAGATTAATGAGTATCGTGCATCCGGTAAACCAGTTATTGCCAGCAATTTTGGCAAGCTCACAACTCTTATTACTCATGGCCGCCATGGACTCTTAGTTAATGAGCAGCACCCTCAAGATGTTGCTTCTTCTATTATAAAATTGTTTCATAATCCTTCTCTCTGTAAAAAAATAGGAAATAACAACCTTAAAGATATTCAACAACATTATCTATGGGATCTTATAAACCGCCGCATCTTACGTGAGCTTCAGCAACGAACGTCATCTTTTTAAAGTATTTTCATTGATTTTGTCCTTATGAACCCCTCCTGGAAAAAAATTGTGGTCATGTTGCCTACTTATAATGAGGCGACGAATATTGCGCCCCTCATAGAAGCATTGCTTGCTTTGCATATCCCCTCTTTACATGTTCTCGTTGTTGATGATGCTAGCCCAGATGGCACTGCACATATTGTTAGATCCCTCATGAAAAAATATCATCAGGTGCATCTTCTTGTACGACATACTGATAAGGGAAGAGGAACAGCAGGTATTGCCGGTTATAAAAAAGCCTTAGAAATGGGGGCTGACGTTGTTTGTGAGATGGATGCTGACTTTTCTCATGATCCTCGTTTTTTACCTTTTTTATTGCAAAGATTGCATTCTACAGATATTGTCCTAGGATCTAGAGCTGTTCACGGCGGGAGTGACATTGACCGACCTTTTTTTCGTCAAATTCTTACTAAACTTGCAAATCTTTACATTGCTCTTCTCTTGGGATTACATGTGAAAGATTGTAATTCGGGGTATCGTTGCTTTCGGAGATATGTTCTTGAATCTTTGAATCTTGATTCTCTTACCTCGAAAGGCCCTGCTATTGTGCAAGAAGTTCTCTATCGTGCTCACCTTAAAGGGTTTTCCATTGATGAGGTGCCCATCACCTTTGTTGAGCGTCGTAGGGGAACATCAAAGCTTGGTTTTTCTCACCTTTATCAAGGGTATTTATTTATCATTAAATTAAAAATGCTTCACCTTTTGAGAAAAATTTAATTATTGTTTTTAAAAATGTGTTCGAGCATTTTATAATTTTTTATTAAATTTTTTGTTTCCGTGAGAGAAGGCATACTGCGCCCAGGTGCAGGATTATATGCAAATGCATCCATGTCTAATGCCTCATGATCTTCTTGTAACTCCGCAATTTCTTGCTTTATTTTCATTTTTTTGTAGTTGTATTGAATACGAGCATCCATCTTTTGAGGCAATATTTTTCTTATCGTCAGATAATGTTTCATCAGAAAAGTTACTACGCTTTTTTTGTAGCCACTTGATTTTGTCAGACTTTTTTCTTTGAACATTATTCTTGCCTCCTTATTATAACATCTTATCACTTCTTCCCATGTCCATTGTGGGTGATTTGTTAATGTGTATATCCCAGGTCTTACTTCTTTCTTCATACATTTTATTATTGCTTCGGTGATTGTTACCGTATGTACAATATTCGATGGTTTATTTAGCGGTACTGTTATTTTTATTACCGAAGCTGATGCTATTTTCTGGCACAATTGTTTTGTTGCTTGTTGGTTTATACCAAATACATGGCCTAGACGAAGTATATATCCTTGCTTTTTTTCTTTCCTGCACACTGCTTGTAATTTTTTTTCAAGATGTCTCTTTTCCTTATCATAATATGGTTTTGGGCCCAGAAAATGAATTCTTGGATCAATTTTCTTAGATAAAGCTCTTATTGAACTGAAATATATAATGGAAGCATTTGACTTGGCATATTTAACTGCATTCTCTACTAACTTCTCATTTATTCTCCAATTTTCTTTTGCAGACATTTGTAACTGTGGCCACATATATGCCGCGATCACAACACTGTCGCAATCTCGTAGCGCTCTCTTTGCATCTTCTTCATTCGTTATATCTTCGATCCGACACGAAAAATTATGATGCTGCAGAAAAGCTGTTCCCATTACATTTCTTACAATAGGAATGACTTCATACCCTGCGAGGTTCAACATGAAACATATCTCTGTTCCTACTTGACTATTTGCTCCAACTACTCCTATTTTCATTGCCTTTTTCCTTTCGCATATATGTCCGTTATTAATTGCGTTGTTGCAAGAGATGTTTCTGTTATCGCGTCTAGCTTTCGCTGGTTTACTGCTTTTTCAAGGAAAAACTTCCATTTTAAATAAAAAGATTGGTAAAATGTTGTCGCCCACTTTCTATCATGGTTTAATATCATTACTTCTTTTTTTTCTTTTTGTTGAAACACTGTGATTTGAGCATCTGCGCTTACATGGTTAAATGATAGCATAGCGTTATCAAAATGATACACTGATTCTGTTTTCATTGGCCTGATTAAACTCAGGTTATATGTGATGGGCACAACTTCTTTACCTTTTGTTGCTTTTATTGTTGCTTGGACATCACTATCAAAATTATTTATGTACTCAATCTCTGATTGTCTGACCACGAAGGCGTGATCTTTTAGAATATTTGTAACTTGACTTAATGTGTGGCATCCTGATTCCATAAGAATACCGCCGCCACTCATCTCCGATTTTGTTTGATAATGCTCTTTTCCTTTCTTTGTTTTTCCAGCAATACCTCCTTCTTCGATATCAATTGCATTTAATTTTCCAAAAATTCCTGAGGCTATAATTTCTTTTATTTGATGAACTGAATTGTAGTATATTCTCATATAATTTGCAGTTATTTTATCTGAAAAAGAGAGCAGTCTCTTATGCATCTCTGTATCTGTGGCAAATGGCTTTTCAGTAAAAATGTATGTATTTCTTGCCCCAAATTCTCGGATATACCTTTCGCGAACACCTACTGGCGTTGTAAGCAATAGAATATCACATTCTGGCAATTTTTCTGGATTTTCAATCTTTATTCTTTCTGTTTTTATTTGAACATTTGGGATCTTCACATCTGCAACATACTTGATACTCACATTGTCGAAACATGAGAGCAAAGGAATATGCGTACTTGTCGCAATTTCTCCTGCTCCAATAATCCCCACCTGTAATTTTTTATTCTTTTCCATATCCTTTTCTTACTCGAAACCTTTTTTAACCTTTTTACTTCTTCCCCGAGCATGAATATGCTTTTCCGTCGGCCACATGAGAGCAATTCAAAGATTAAGAACTTTTTTTATAGAACCTTTGGAGTCCCTCATGTGGGCACGCGGTTGAGGGGCCGTGCTGTTTTTTCACTTTTTCCTCATTCAAAAAAACCCCTATGTATACTGGATATAGGATGCGGGGCAGCTTATTTCTCTTATGAACTACAAAAACACGGACACCATGTTACAAGTCTCGATTCGTTAAAGGGTATGAACAAAGAAGACATCAAAAAATTTGAAACTATCTTCAAGAAAGGTGGACAAACTTTTCATTTTGTCGAGGGAAATGCAACACATTTGCCTTTTCCAGAAAAATCTTTTGATGTCATTATTATTGCTGATGTGATAGAGCATATTGATGATGAAGATAAAGTGATGAAAGAGATACGTCGTGTCTTGAAACCTCAAGGATACTTTATCGCATCTACGCCAGCCACAGGGTTTCATCGTGGAAAATTCAAACGTTTTTTCAGATTTTTACATCAACACACTTTCCTCAGGACGCTCCCTTTTTGGGACACTGTTCAGCTGTACCCTGAAAGCCATATGAAATCCGAAGGGCATCTTCGAGAATATTCTCTTGCATATTGGAAACTGCTTTGCAAACAACACCATTTTTCTTTAGAAGATTGGACATATGAATACAAACTCTTTAGCGCATTTTTTGTAGAATTATACCACACTTTTGCTTTTATTGATCGCTATGGCAATTATCTTTTTCCGTTCATGTACCCTTTTACCTTTCTTGATTCTCTCCTACCAATTAAAGGAACTGGCATCGCTATCCGTGCAAGAAAAATTTGAAACGTTTTATTTATAAACTATCTTTCTCTCTTTTGCTCATGCTTCGTGCGACCTTGAAAGGAACATTGTACATCACTTTTAGTTTAGCTCTTGTTAAGTTACTTTCTTTAGTTTATACTTCCATGATAGCTCGCGCTTTAGGGCCAGAAGGATTAGGCGCTTTGAATTTAGCCATGCTAATGGTTCCTTGGTTCATTGCAGGCTCCTCTTTCTCCTTGCAAACTGTTGCCACACAAGTCATTGCTTCATTCAAATCGCGAAAACTCGATATTATACCTGTCATGCGCGGCCTCTTTCTCTTAACTTTTCTTTCTGGATTAGGCGCAACTTTGCTTCATTTTTTTGTCTCTCCTTTTGTTGCACGATTCTTTTTTCATGATGATCATTTAGCATGGCCCATTGCCTTGGCTTCTCTTATTATCCTTTTTTCTGTGTTGTACAATGTTCTCTTAGGCGTCGAGCGCGGATTGAAACGCTTTAGATCTTACGCTTTTCTCGAATTCCTTAAACAGATCTTTCTTGTTGTTGCCACTTTTTGCTTTATTGTTTATTTTGGTTATGGAGTCAAAGGAGCTCTCTATGCCCTGATTTTTTCTCCAGCTCTTGTCATTTTTCTCTATCTTCTTCGTCATCGTCGATTATTTGCGCATGGTGCTGTGAATAAGGAAGGGATGCTTTCTTTTGGTTTTTCCCTGACCTTTGTAGGATTACTTCTCTCTTTGTTTTTATCCCTTGATCGATTTATCTTGGGATTTTTACAATCTCAAGAAACTGTTGGTTACTACGCTGCGAGTTTGACTCTTCTTAATTTAGGTTTTTATTTTGTTGGTGGAATAAAAAATACGGCTTTTCCATTTTTGTCTGAAAAATTTTCTCAAACAAAAAACCTCAGTGATCATCGCGTTATTGACTATTTTTCTAAGATCACCACTTATACTCTTCTTTTTATTGGTGTTATCATGATAGGCCTCATGATGTTTCGTCATGAACTCATTTTTTTAATTTTTGGCAGTGATTATTATCTTTCCATTGACCTTTTGATGATTATGATTTTTTCTCTTCCTTTTTTGACTCTTTACATTCTTATTCACACTTTGTCTATCAGCATTCAACGTATTCGTGAAGCAACTCTTGCTAGCGCCATAGCACTCATTGTTGGGGTCGTTATCTTTTATATTTTTACTCGCACTTGGAATGTGACTGGAACTGCTTATGCTCTTGTCGTGAGTTCTATGATTCTTAGCATTTTTTATTATATTCTTACTATGACGTCTGTTAGAATTCGCTTTGCACCTGTTTTTTTCGTTGTTTTATACGTTACTCTTTTTACCTTTGCCCTCTCTTTTGTAGAAGGTTCTTTTTTGTTTCGCGTGTTTATTTTCCTCTTTGCTCATCTTGTTTATCTATTACTTTCTCTTCTTTTTCGATTTATTGAATGGGCAGAACTTCTTTTTGCTTTCTCGAGAATCTCTGCTTATTTTCGCTCTTTCATACGATAAGAAAGGACACATTTTTAAATATCCTTACTTGGACTTATTTTTATGAAACCTCGAAAATGTACTATCAGTGCTATTGTACCCGTCTATAATGGAGAATCTTTTATTGCAGAAACTCTCCAAAGCCTTCTTGACCAATCTAGACCTTTCGATGAAATTATCGTTGTTGATGATGGCAGTACAGATAGAACTCCTACTATCGTTAATACTTTCAAAAAAGTCAGATTGATTCGCACTTCTCATGTTGAACGCGTTGCTGCCCGCAATATCGGATGGAGAGCTTCCAAAGGAAACATCATTGCCTTTATTGACAGCGATCTTGTTCTTGTCAAAGACTGGCTTAAAGAAGTCCTTAAGGGATTTGATCAAGGTCATGTTGCTGTTGTTGATCGAAGAGCAGTGTATAAACCTACAACCTACATTGCAAAAATGAACGACCATTTTTTTGATCTTCGCTTTACTGAAAAATATAAACCCTTTACTGCATGGGTTATTCAACGTGATGTTTTTGAAAAACTAGGAGGATTGGATGAAAGCGCTATTGGTTTCGAAGATATTAATCTCGGAGATGCCCTGTACAAAAGTGGTTATGACATCTATTTTGCACAGAAAGCCATAGCTTATCACAAAGGAGAACCAACCAATTTCAGAACTGAAATGCGCAGACATTTTTGGTTTGGCTCTCATGCCTTACCTTATTGGAAAAAGAGAAGGCCTTTAGGGAAACCCCTCAAAGTTGTTCTTTTTTCTCTCTTAACTTTGTTCTTTTTTATTTTTCCTCTTTGGATACTTAGCATTATCTTTTTGCTTTATTCTTATGTTTTTTTGAAGGATCTCTTTGTCTGGAAGATGAACCTTCGTTATCTGTTTGTTCATCCTTTCATTGCCGTTGCTTCTGAATTTGCTTATGCTTATGGTGTTCTCTATGGATTTCTTTTTGGACCTCTAACCTTGGTTAGAAAACATATCTGATGATGAGATACTTTTATAAATAAATAATTTATCAATCTTCTTTGTGAAAAAAAAGTATACTGTCAGTGCCATCGTTCCCGTCAATAATGGTGCTTCTTATATTGCAGAAACTATTCAAGGCCTTCTTGATCAATCTAGACATTTCGATGAAATTATCGTCATTGATGGTAAAAGCACAGATGATACTGCAAACATTGTCAAAAAATTCAAAGGGGTGAAGTTTATTCAGCTTGGCTATGACCCTGAAAGGATTGCAAAACGTAACATTGCTTGGAAAGCTTCCAAAGGAAACATCATTGCCTTTATTGACAGCGATCTTGTTCTTGTCAAAGACTGGCTTAAAGAAGTCCTTAAGGGATTTGATCAAGGTCATGTTGCTGTTGTTGATCGAAGAGCAGTGTATAAACCTACAACCTACATTGCAAAAATGAACGACCATTTTTTTGATCTTCGCTTTACTGAAAAATATAAACCCTTTACTGCATGGGTTATTCAACGTGATGTTTTTGAAAAACTAGGAGGATTGGATGAAAGCGCTATTGGTTTCGAAGATATTAATCTCGGAGATGCCCTGTACAAAAGTGGTTATGACATCTATTTTGCACAGAAAGCCATAGCTTATCACAAAGGAGAACCAACCAATTTCAGAACTGAAATGCGCAGACATTTTTGGTTTGGCTCTCATGCCTTACCTTATTGGAAAAAGAGAAGGCCTTTAGGGAAACCCCTCAAAGTTGTTCTTTTTTCTCTCTTAACTTTGTTCTTTTTTATTTTTCCTCTTTGGATACTTAGCATTATCTTTTTGCTTTATTCTTATGTTTTTTTGAAGGATCTCTTTGTCTGGAAGATGAACCTTCGTTATCTGTTTGTTCATCCTTTCATTGCCGTTGCTTCTGAATTTGTTTATGCCTGGGGATTTGCTTATTCTTTGATTAAAGGGCCTATTACTCACGCTCGTTCGAGTGATGCAGAAGTAACAAAACAAACTGCATCTCACCAGTAGAAACTTTTTTAAATGCACTATTAGTAGAACTCTTAAGGGGTATTTTATGAGTACTGTTATTAAGGTATCTGTTCCTGGACGTGTTTGCTTAGTTGGAGAACATTGTGATTATGCTAAGGGAATGTCTATTGCCTTACCACTTCAACACCATATCACTTTGTATGGAGAAAAACGCCCTGATCAAACTGTTTTATTTCTTACTGCTATGGAAGATAATGCATATAAATTAAGTTTTCCTCTTCATGATATTTCCATACCGGATGATAATCCTTTACGTTATTCTGCTGCTGTTGTTGATGTCATGAAAAATCGTGGTTATTCTATCGGAGGCGTTGAAGCCATAATGAAGAGCAATTTACCTTTTAAAAAAGGCTTGGCCTCTTCTGCCGCTGTTGAAGTTGCCACTGTTCGCCTTTTCGATACACTTTATCGCCTTGATTTATCTCTCGATCAGATTGCTGAAATTGCTTATGATGCAGAACGAAATCGTCTTGGAATTGGTTGCGGCAGAATGGACCAACTTGTTGCTGCTTATGAATCTTTGATAGCGATAAATTATGAAAAAGATACACCTACTGTAACACGATTACAACATTCTCCCGTTCCTATGTATCTTCTTGTAGGTATTCCTCTTGTTACTAAACGCGCTTTACAGCTGATGCTTACGGAATCTAATCGTGCTTATTTACACCCGCAATCGCAAACAGATCGCGACTTTGGCAGAGCACTTGATGACCTGATCCCCAATGAAGTTGTTCGCCCATTCATTGACGCAGTTCAGCAAGGTAATATTTCAGCTGTTGGTGATCTTTTCAGAAAAAACCAAGAAATTTATGATCAATATTTTGTTCCCGTCTGTGAAAGCTTTGATTCTCCCATCCTTTCTTCTTTTTTGAAAATTGCACTACAACATGGAAGCATTGGGGAGAAATGGACTGGCGCTGGAGGTTCAGGCGCTTTTATCTGTCTCGCTGAATCTGAGGAAGCAAGAATAGACCTTCAACAAGCTATAGAACGCCAATCTTCTATTGATGTTAAATTTGTAACTGCAACTCTCTAACTATGACTCTTTTCCTCCTTGATTTACCGCAACAAAGAATTTCTCTTGAAGAGCTATGTTTCTCTTTAACATCCTGTCAACATACCTTTACTGAAGAAATTCGTGACACTTACCGAGAACTTATTCAACGTTTTTATGAAGATCATCGAAAAAGCACTCCACTACAATATGACCCTGATTCTAACCCTATTTTTACCTTAGATTCTTTTTGTTCTTCTGGAAAAAGAACCTTTTCTTTAGGCAGTGTTGAATTTAAGGACTATTTTGCTTTACGCAATCTTCTTTATCGGACAAAGGAAGATGGACGTTTACTTCGACAATTTGTTCCTTTAAGCATGACTGCTACTTTAGAAACTGCTGACCATTTTTTGGTGCTTGGACATCGCAAAGGAAATCATCTTTCTGATCGCTATTTACCCCCTGCTGGTTTTTTGCAGTATTGTTCAAATATCACTTCGGATTACTTCAGACAGAAATGCGCTGAAGAATTTTCTGAGGAGTTAGGCATAGATTTTAATGATGTTTCCTATATTGGCCTGACAGGTGATACTCGAGATTCGTTCCTCGACACTTGTACTTTTTATGGCCAGACTTCTTTGACAAGAGCCGAAGTTCAGAAAGCTTGGGAGTCTCGCGGTGCTAAGGATGAACATTCTCATCTTATTTACATTCCTTCTTCCTTAGAAGCCATTAGTGCATTCCTCCATGGAACTTTTACTGGAGAAGTTAATCCTTCTATGAATATTCATTTTGAGAATGGTATTTGTATTTCCGGTCCTCGAGAAATTTTAGGCAAACGCTATCAACAGATTGAAAATGGTGTTGGCGCTTATGCAGCTTTCCTTTCTTTGTCTCAACCTCTTGCTGAAGTCCAGTCATTACTTCATTCCCTTGCTTCTGCAGGCATTATTGAAGGAGTTGTAATGAAAAATATTAATGATGAACAGCCCTATCTTCTTTCTTCTTAAGAAATTCTTGCGCAAGTTTTATACTTTCAACATTTCCCACATCGAATATTTCTCTGTCTGTTATGTAAGCATATGCCTCTTTTCCTTTCATTAGAAACCATGGAACTATATTCCCCATATTTCCATCGTTCTTAGTTTCTTTTATATACTGCTTGATCAGTTCGCTGCATTCTTTATCAAAAATAAATGTTGGTGTGGCCGCATAAATTGATTTTGGATTTTGTGGTTTTTCTTCATATGACAGAATTTTCTGTTCTTTGTTAAATTCAGCTACGCCACGTAAACGAATGAATTCTGGCCTTTCTTTATGCACCACTATTGTTGTTTTTTTCCTTTTTTGATATGACTCAAGTACACTACCAAGATCATAATCAAATATGGTATCTCCAGCTAGAATAAGAAGGTCGTCATTCACTTTTTCCTTTTCTAAGATGTATAGCACTCCACCAAATACTCCTTGCCCATATGTATTGTCTGGAGACCCATCACTTATTAGTTTAATATTGAGTTTTCCCCCATACCTCTCTTTCCATTTCCTAAATTCATTTATATTATCATTATTTACGCGTACAAAAACATCAGATATGGTTGTTTTTTCAACTTTTTTTATGATTCTCGAGAAAATTGGTTCTCCTGCTATTTTCAAGAGTGGTTTGGGGACATCAAGAAATTCTTTATACTTTTCATATTCTTTTGAATCTATTTCTTTTAATTTTTTAATATCTTCCTGAAGACGCGTTCCGTACCCTCCGGCGAGAATTATTGCTTTCATCCTTCAAAAATTTTTTAAATGAGTTTAAATGCTTTGCCCCATTGAATGTTCAATACTCTTTTTTGGATCTGTGCGATCATGCCTCTGCAGCCCGTATCTGGTGCGTATTTTATCATCAATTTCTTGACGTAATTCAAGGAAATCTTGTGCGCTCACCTTTTCTGTTCTAACATATACTACATTCTCGCCGGGAGCTGTTTTGTATGGTGCTGTCTCTCTTGCAAAATCAATGGCACGCACATATAATTCTCCTTCTCCTAAAACGCGTTGGAATTCATCACTATGCTTTCCTCTATTTGGCCTCAGACCATCATACACGCGCGATCCTGGATAGGGGGTTAAAATTGTCAAATCGAAATCCCACTTCATGTTATACTGTTGTGCAAGTTTTCCTAATCTTTCGAGGAATTTTTCTGTCATGCGAATATCGTCTACTGTTTCTGTTGGTTGCCCCATCATTGTCAACGCTTTCATTTCTATTCCATGCTCAAAAGCCAATTTTGTAGCTTGATAGTTAATCTCTGCCGTTGTATTCTTTTTCACGTAATCTTTCAGTATTCTATCTGATCCACTTTCGAAACCTGAGAGCACAATATGAAACCCGGCACGCTTCATCGCAGGCGCAACTTCCGGATGCCTCACAAAAAGTTCCGATTTAATAAATCCCCTATATGAGAATGGCCTCTCATCTTTTGCCATTCTTTCTTTGTTATTTCTCTCAAGAACTTCCAACAATTCCATTGTTGCTCTTGCGTCTAAGTTTAGTTCATCATCATAAAACATGAATCCTGTTACCGAAGGAAATTTTTCATTAATGTGGTTTAGCTCTGCGACAACTCTTTCAGGGCTATATGCACGCCTTCTTCCCGTCGTTTTACTTTTTACGAAACGGTATTGAGGAATATTTCTCCCAGAACAAAAATTACAGTTAAAGGGACAACCGCGCTGAGATAGGATGCTTGTAGCTGGACCGCCATCAATATCAAATTTTGGAGACCCATCGTCTTTGAATAAATAAGCTTGCATATCGATAAGCTCACGTGGCAAGAAAGGAAGCTTATCAAGATCATCGAATGTTCCAGAATATACCCACCTTGAGGACTGAGGTTTATTTAATCTCTTTAATGCTTCAAAGATTCCTAATTCTTCTCCTTCAATGATCTGGTCGAATATCTCCAAAGAATGGAAATTTGCATCACCTTCATATAACTCACTTTCTTTCACCATAGACTCTAATCTTCTTTTTCTTAGACTTGCAAACATTGTTGCATGCGGACCACCAATCACTACATTGGCATGCGGATGCACTGCTTTAATTGATGAAAGTATACTTACTGCGTAACTAAACTGCGGAGATGTTGCTGTAATTCCATAAATATCAAAATTTTGTTGCGCAATTTGTTGCGCTTTGGTTTCATAGTCTCCATACCCTGCCAAATCAAAAAGCTTTACTTCATGCCCTGCTTTTTGCGCTATTCCTGCAATACTTAGCAGACCGAGTGAGAAAAATACTTTATCATCTGTAAGAAAAAATGACGGCGGATTAATCAACGCAATTTTCTTTGGTCCATCTTCTATACTCTCACGTATTGCGCGCTCAAGTTTGCTTTCCTCGTCCGTAGTTGATATGATAGAAATAATCTCGCCTTCCTCTTTTCGCCCCCATTTTTTGGTTTATATGAAATGTTGATCTGTAACATATACTTTCTAGTATACTGTTATTTTTTTGTTGTCAAACCGCGCTTTAGAAGGTAATCAATGACTTTTATGTCAAGGAACCTGTCTGTTCGTGTGCCGACAAAAGGAATTGCTTTTCTCATTAAAGCTGCATAAAAGTCATTATATGCAGAAAATTGTTTCCTTTTATCAAATACATACTTTTTTTTACTTTGCACATACATCGCCTCTACACTTTCATTATATGTGCCATCTGCGCATTTTATTTCGCAAGGGAATTTTCCTTCCTCTTCCAGGATTGTTACTTTTGAAGGAAGGAGCTCTGACAATAATCTTAATACTTTATCGTTCCATCCTACCACAGGAAGAATGTCTCGCCAACATGGTTTTCCTATGTACGTTTGATCCTTGTTTTTAAGATTCATTCCATAACTTGTCATGAATCCACCTGTTGGCAGTTGGTGACGAATTAACCATTGTATATCTCTCTCAACTATCTTTTTCTCCCCGAGCAAGAAAAGCGCACGAGTAATATCGGCGCTTCCTGCAATAAATATAGGATACTTAAAACGTTTCCATCCTTTCTCCGTCTTCAAATAACCAAAATCATATCCTCCTTTTGCATTACGCATCTTCTTCAAAAATACTCCTGCTTGCTGAGCTGCTCTTAGATACTTCTTATCTTTTGTTATAGCATAGACTTTTAGTAATGCAGGAATGCATCTTGCTGTATAGATGCTGATGATATGCTTGTGCTTTTCTGTTTGATAAATGCCTCCGGCCATTGTTGTTGTGTCTTGATGCTGAAGGATATACTCTGCATTTGCAATAACTACCTCATAATATTTCTGTTCTTTGGTAAGATCATATATCATTAATAATAACTCTATGAGTGTCGCAATCTTGTTTGGAACATGAAGATTTTGTTTGTCATAATGATACTGACGGAAGATTCCTGTTTTTTTGTCATAAAGAAAATTAAAATGGTAGTTATCGAGATTCTTCTTTGCCGCCAGAAGATATTTTGTTCCTTTTTCCCTTAGGTATCTTGCCAGATATGCTAGTCCTAAGGCTGCGGCTGTATCATGCGGTGTGCTGCCTCTTCCGAGAGATGGATTCGCTTCAAAGTGTGAGTTGAGGAAGATACCATTCGACAATTGATTCTTCAGAAGATCATCTCCTGCTTGCTGAGCTAGCGCAAGGAACTTGTCATTCTTTGTTTTTTTGTGTAGTCTGAGAAATGCGTCTATTAACCCTTCATAACACCAGTTCATGCTTGGGCCGGTATAATTAAGACAATCTTGCCAGTAATGGATGACTGGCCCTGCATATCCTCCTGGTTGATGCATCGTTTTCAACCACGCTACATTTTTTGCTATAGCATCTTTGAGGGCAGTTTTTTTCTTCATTTCATGATAGTAAATCTAACAAAAGGCTTATAAAAATTTGCTTCCCTCTTCTTTTCTATGAAACAGGTTTTCCGCGATCGACGGGGTAAAGTCAAAATTGAGGATCTTCCACCACCCTCATTACAAGAAGGAAGAGTCTTAGTGAAAACACATTATTCACTTATCAGCAGCGGAACTGAAACGCGGTCTCTTCGCGACTCACAACGCGGAGGCGTTGTTGAACATGCTGTGAAGAAGCGTAAACAAGTACGCGCTTTCCTTGGACATTCTTTACGCGTTGACCCTGCTTATGCATATCGTCTCTTTAAGGGAAAAGCCCATGAGCTAGCAACGTTAGGTTATAGTTGTGTAGGAGAAGTTATTGACAAGGATCCTGCTCTGAGCGATATCAACAAAGGCGATCTTGTTGTGTGTGGCGGATACGAATATGCACACCATGCCGATATTGTTTCTGTTCCACGTAATCTTGTCTATCCTGTCCCTGCTGGTGTTGATCTTAAAGAAGCTACATTTTCTCCTCTTGGAGGAATAGCACTACATGCCATTCGAAGAGCACAACTTTCTCTCGGTGAAAGCGTGCTTGTTGTAGGGCTGGGATTAATCGGACAATTGGCAATCCAACTTTTGCGCCTGCAGGGATGCACTGTAGTAGGCATTGATCCTTCTGCAGCGAAAACAAAAATCTCTCATGCTTTTGGGGCTAAAACCTACACTGCAAAAAAAGATTTTGCATCTTCTGTTCTTGCCTTGAATGGTGGACCTTTCGATGTTGCTCTTTTGTGCACGAAGATTGATGATCCTGCGAACCTTGATGAAATTATTGATGTTGTTCGCAACAAAGGAAAGCTTGTTGCAATAGGAGACTTATTAGTGCCTTACCCTTTCTCGAAACTTGTGAGAAAAGAAATTGACATTTTAGTTTCTCGCTCCCATGGTCCTGGACGTTTTGACAAAGAATATGAAGAAAAAGGCAAAATTTATCCTCTTGAACATGTACGCTGGACAAGCGATAGAAACATCAATGAGATCCTTCATTTACTTAAAGAAAAGAAACTTTCTGTTCGTGAACTTATCAGCGCAGAGTTTGATATGACTCAAGCAGAAAAAGCATATTCTTTGTTGATGAAACGACCAGATACTATTGGTGTTGTGCTTGCTTATGAAAAGAATAATCCTACACAAACAATGTATCCCGTCCTTCCGATCACTAAGAAGAAAGGAACTTTGGGCGTTGCTTTGGCTGGATTGGGTGCACATGCTCAAACTGTTTTATTACCTTATATTATGAAAGAACCATCATTTTCTCTTCAGAATGTTGTGAGCTCAAATGGGCTCAGAGCTAAACAACTTGCCACTCTTTTCAAGGCGCGATCTTGCACTACTCGTTTTGCAGATGCACTCACTGATCCAGAAGTTGACCTTGTTTTTATTTCCACGAAGAACAAACAACATGCAGAGATGACTGTTCAAGCTGCTGAAGCTGGAAAACATATTTATCTAGAAAAACCTATGGCCCTTACTGAAGAAGAATGCGAACGTATTGTCGATGCCGTGAAGAAACACAACATCATTTTTACTCTTGGGTTGAGTAGGCGCTTCGCTCCTCTTGTTGAAAAAGCAAAATCTTTGATGCTAGAACATCAACCTGCTGCTATTAATTATCATCTTGTTGAACAGAAGAAACAGGAAAAAGAGTGGGTTGATGAAGAGGGAGGGAGAATTGTTTACATGTTTTGCCATCTTATTGATGTAGCAACCTATCTTCTTGGCAGTGAACCAACTTCTATTTATGCAACACGGGGACAGACCCAAGATAGTGTTGTTGCTCTTGTGACTTATGAGAATGGTTCTCTTTTAAATATTTTTTATCATATCTCTGCAGCACCATTTCATAAAGAACACATCGAGATTCATCAGGGAGACACTTCTCTTTTTATTACTGATTTTAAAGATCTTCTCATTCATGCTGGAAACAAGCAACACTCTTTATCTCTTAAACAGGCTGATAAAGGGCATACCAACCAACTCCGTGAGTTTGCTAAAGTATTGCAAGGTCAACCTGCTCCTCTTGTTACTCTGAACGACGCTGTCCGCGCAACTCTTTTCCCTTTTTATGTGATCAAAAGCCTTCATACAGGTAAGCTAGTTTCTTTTGATTGGAAACAATTTTTGAAGTGATGAATATGCATGAAACACTCCTTGAACGAATGAAGCATGGACTCTTAGCTTTACGACAAGAAGATGGATCTTATCGTGATGGTTCTTTAGTAGACATTAGGCCAACTGCCGAGATTGTACATGGATTATTGCGTCTTCATATAGAGGAAGGAGTGGAGCAATCTTTACGTTGGCTTTTGAGCAAACAGCACTATAATGGAAGCTGGGGCGAAGAAATGCATCATGCAACCATACGCGAGAACACACTTGCGACAGCCGTGATTGGTGAAACTCTCCTTGCCGCGCATCGTCGTTTTCATGATAAACGATATGCCGACGCAGCACGTAAAAGTTTTACTTTCCTTCTTTCCCAAGAAATGCAACCCGGCTCTTTTGCTAAAATACCGGAGCACAAAGAAGATATTTTGAATGTTGATGCGGCTTGCGCTTCTTTTTTCCATGCTTTTTATCTTATCTTCAAAGAACAGCGCGCTGCTGATGCTCGCGACCGCATTTTGCGCCACCTCGAAAAAAGTCAATTAGAAGATGGCGCTTATCCCTATAGCGTTGTTGAAAAAGATTCTCCACAACAGATTCCTTTGCGAGATCCCTATTATCATGCTTTGACACTTTTTTTTATTATGAGAACACAGCAATATCCGTCGCTCTCTGTTTCGATACGTCGCGCCTTTGCGTGGCTTGATGCTCAACTTTATCGTGGGCGGTTCAGATGGGATAATTCTGATGTTCTCTTTTCTTTGGGCAGTACGCCTGCTTATGCTTTTAGTGCTGCTTGTTTTCATGCTGCCAAGCTCTCTTCTTTACCTCTTACTTTGTCAAGGCTACATGTACTTCAACGACGCGATGGACTTTTTGACCCTTTCGAGCATGTCGGTTCTTGGCAATCTCTTCAGGGATTATATCGTGAAATTACTGGACAATTACCTTTAGCTGCCAAGATGCAGCACATAAAAGAACGATGCAAGAGAATTGTGAAATCTCGTTCTTCTCACCCTGACCTTTTTTATCACTCTCAAATTTTTTATGCTCTTAGCACATTACAAGGAGAACTCTTATGAACATTCTTCTTCTTTCTACATCGTATTTTCCAGAGCATAATGGAGCATCATTAAGAGTTGAAGGATTATGCAAAGGGTTGAAAGCTTTGGGACATCATGTTGTTGTGATGGCACCGGGACCTTCCTTCATGAAGGAACATTTTGCCCATTGTGTTGTCTATCGTATTCCTCTTCATCGACATTTATTCTCTGCGATCTTTGAGAGTTTTACTAAGTTTCATATTTCGCGCTATTTTGCTTTTAAACATTATCTTCCTCGCATTATCATGGATGAGCATATCGAAATTATCCACACCAGACAACCTCTTGATTTATTTGCTCTTGGTTCTTATGTAAAGAAACATTTTGGACTTCGTTGGATCACAGAAGCACACAAATTCCTTAGCAGAACAGAGTATGACACCGGTCAACGTTCTTTTCTTTCCTATAAATTCCTCCTTTTTTTTGAAAAATTCTTTTTGAACAAGAGTGATGGCGTTGTTGCTCTTTCTTCATCTGGAAAAGACAGACTTTATCATGAAGGTATTCATGTTCCTCTTGCCGTTGTTGAAAATGCCTCGCATCCGCCGCATAAAAAACATCAATGTGTAAAAACAAAGAATCTCGTTTATGCAGGTACCCTTCGTGAGATTGAAGGCCTTGATGTCCTTCTTGATGCCTTCGCACTCATTCACACATCTTATCCTGATGTTAAGTTATATCTTGTAGGCGGCGGCAAAAAAGACTGGCTTGAAAAAAAGGCTCAACATCTTGGTATTTCATCTCACGTGATCTTTACTGGAGAAGTTGAACATGAACGCGTTTTTGATTATCTTGCTTCAGCATACCTTTTTGTCTACCCAAGAAAAGATGTTCCTTACCATCACGATATTATTGGTCTTAAAATTTATGATGCTTTTGATATACATCTTCCTCTTGTCACGAGTGATGTTGGGGAACTTGGATCGCTTGTTACTACGCACCGGCTTGGCCTTGTGTGCAAACCTGAAGATCCTCATGATTTTGCACGACAAGTGGCGAAACTTCTTGATGATAGGAAACTTTATGCTTCTCTTGTCTCTCATTTGAAACACTATCAACAGCGACATACTTGGAAATCTGTCTGTTCCCATCTTCTTCCTTTATATCCGCGCCATACTACTATGAGAACACCTAAGAACCTTTAAATAGGATTTCTTGTTTTTAGTCATCTATGAAACAAATAGTCAGAGTAGGAAATGCCATTGCTATTCGCGATGTACCCATTCCTCACGCTTCGCCAGGATTTATTGTAGTACGAAATTCCTATTCTTTAATCAGTACTGGTACAGAAACGAGATCTTTACGAAACTCTTCTGCTTTAGTTAAAGGCATCACAACCATATCCAGAAAGATTTTTGCACCTCAGAAAGCATATGCTAATCTTGGATACACCTGTGCAGGTGTCATAGAAGAGATTGGAGAGGGCGTACATGGATTTGCTCTTGGTGATCGTGTTTTGTGTGTTGGCTTTGATTATGCAGTTCATGCCGAAATTGTAAAAGTCCCTGCTCCTTTAGTTTTCCATCTTCCGCAGACTATTTCTTTTACTCATGCTCCTTTTGCTGCCCTAGGAAGTGTGGCGCTACATGCTCTTCGCAGAAGCAATATCGCTTTTGGTGAAAAAGCCCTCGTGATAGGATTGGGACTTACTGGACAACTCTTAGTCAGACTTTTACTGCTTAATGGCTGCTCTGTTATTGGTGTTGATCCTAATGATTATAAGATTACATTAGCGCAAAAAGCTGGCGGAGAGTATATTAAAGGAAAACGTGACTTTGCTCAAACTGTTCTGGATAAAACAGGACATGGTGTTGATGTTGCTTTTGTGTGCACCGATATGCACGACAACGAAAATCTTGAGGAAATTATGACTACGATACGTGATAGAGGAAAACTTGTTGCTGTAGCTAACATCACTTGTTCTTTGCCCTTCCCACTTTTTTTTCGTAAGGAACTTGACCTTATTGTATCGCGATCCTTTGGCCCTGGACGTTTTGACAAAGAATATGAGGAAAAAGGCATTGATTATCCTTTAGGATATGTGAGATGGACTGAACGGAGAAACATCGAAGAAGTTCTTCGTCTTCTTGGCGAGCAGAAACTTGTTGTTGATCCTTTGATCAGTGCAGAGTATCCTATCCAACATGCTCAACAAGCATATCATTCCCTGCTTGGAAGAACTAGGCCCGTGGCGCTATTATTAAAATATTCTTAGCTGCTTTCTATAAGGCTTTTTATGTTTGGCACTGTCTGTATTGTTTCTGGAGATTTTTCGATTGCTTCTTCGTGAATATGACCATCATGTGCTTTGAGTTTGATCATTGTTTTTCTGTAAAGACGAAGACCATGGTTCTTTGCAAGACGCGTCATGAAAAATGGAAGTAATGATAATCCTTTCAGCTTCTTCGTTGCGCTTGATGAGAGTTTCCATCCTTTGTTTAATTCTTCAAGAAACATTTTCAAATCTTTCTTCGATTTAATAGTGAAATGGTAAGGAGTATAATCATTTTTGAACAGATAAAAATAATCCCCCTTATCTTGAAGATCAAATAATCTTCCTAATGCAAACCTCATGATAAATCTACGCGAGTATTCTCGCATATCTTTCTCTGGGAGATTGCTGTTTTGGAATCTTGGCACAGGAAAGCCGCTAAAGTTACGCTTATCTGCCTGCGCCCATGAGAAATCTTTTGGGATATACCCTTGAAGGATTGCCATATCGTACAGTGCTGTGCCAGGTATAGCATCGGTGAGCGTGAATGTGACTGCATCTCCTCGTAACTGGAAAGCCAGATCAAATGTTTCTTGAAGTGTTTCTTTAGTTTCACCAGGATGTCCAATCATAAAAAAGGTTCCTACTCCTATGCCTGCTTCTTTTGCCAATTTAATGGCATTAATCACCATAGATTTCACAATGCCTTTGCTGATAGTTTTCATGAGCCCCTCATTTCCTGTTTCTATTCCAAATTCAATCAGCCTGCATCCTGTGCGTTTCATGATGGCAAGGATATCTTTGTCTACCAGATTAACACGAGTAAGGCATTCCCATTCGACGTTAAGTTTTCTCCTTTCCATCTCCAACATCACTGCCTTTGCCCATTCTTTGTCTGCCGTGAAGACGTCATCTTTCATGTGAATTACTTTTTTTCCATACCTTGTGACCAACAATTCTATCTCGTCAACTACTTTTATCGGATCTCGCGTGCGTAATTTTCTTTTCCAAAATTGAGGTGATCCACAGAAATTACAGCTATATGGGCATCCTCTTGTCCCCATGATTCCATAATATCTATATTGTGCTGTTGGAAAGAGATCATATGCTGGCATAGGGATATTTGTAATATCCATGAATTCACGATCTGGATTGCACACGATATTTCCTTTCTTGTCTCTATATGACACTCCTTTCACATTGTTTAGACTTTTTCCCTTTTCAAATTGCCCTATAATTTCGGCCATTGTTTCTTCTGCTTCTCCTCGTACAATGAGATCAATCCAGGGAATATGCTGCAATGTGTCCTTATCCATGAATGTTGTGTGCTGGCCTCCAAAAATTACATATGCGCCGGTTTCTTTTGCCATCTTAGCGAGGTCAAATCCATCAAAACGGTTGTAACTGAACGCAGAAATGCACACTATATCTGGCTTTTTTGCTTTTAATGCGTTTTCTGCTTCTTGTTTGGTTAATTTCAATACGTCTAAATCAAACACTTCTTGCTCAATATCCGGATAGCGCTCTTTCAAATAACTTGCAATAAACCCTATCCCCAAAGGTGGTTCATACATTTCTCCTGAAAGGAACGGACGCATATAGATAACTTTCATCATAGTAACTTGCTATTAACCTCTTTTATATCTTTTCCTTTTATGGCTTTTTTGGGAAAATGTTTAAAAGCTTATGCCTAAAAGAAGAGATATGCGCGTCTGTATCCTTACTACATCGTTTCCCGCACATAAGGACGATATTCGAAGTCCCTTCATTTTAGAATTATGCAAGGCTCTGAGACAGCACGATGTCGGGGTAGATGTTATTGCTCCGCGATATTCCCATTCTTCTTCTGAAGATGTCATTGATGGAATTCACATTCATCGTTTTTCTTATTTTATACCTTCTTCTCTGCAAGTATTAACTGAGGGAGGAGGCATTCCATCTGCCCTCAAAAGATCGTGGCTAGCAAAATTACAGTTTCCTTTATTTTACCTTTCTTTTTTGATGAAAGCTTTGAGGCACGCCAAACAATGTGAGGTCATTCATTGCCAATGGTCTTTCTCTGCGTTGGTTGGTCTTGTGTTAAAAATAGCTTATAGAAAACCCTTAGTGATGACTGAACGTGGAGCATCAGCACATCTCGCAATGGGAAATTGGTTGATGAGGTATGTTTTGTCTTTTGTAGCAAAACGCTGTGATTTTGTAACGGCGAATAGCATACAACAAGCCTCCTTGTTTGTTGACTTGGGTGTTCCTCGACATAAGGTAGCTACTATCCTGAATGGAATTGACACCATGCGTTATCGACCTTTACCAAAAACAACAAGCAGGAATGCATTGAATCTCTTACAAAAAAATAAAATAGTACTTTTTGTTGGCTGGCTTATCGAACGAAAGAACGTCAAATCACTGATTGAAGCCATGAAGATTATTACAAAAAAACATAACGATGCCTTTTGCGTTCTTGTTGGTGAAGGAGAGCGGAGACATTCTCTTGAGGCACTGGTAAAAAAGAATAAACTAGAACACGTTGTATCTTTTGTTGGAAGCGTGCCGCCAGCAAAAATTCCTTTGTATATGAGTGCTGCTGATGTCTTTGTATTACCTTCTCTTTCTGAGGGAAAGCCTAATGTGGTTGCTGAAGCAATGGCTTGCGGTGTGCCTGTTGTTGCTACTAATGTCGCTGGAACAAAAGAGATTGTCCATCATGGGAAAAATGGATTGCTTGTACATGTGAATAATGATGCTGAACTTGCAGCAGCTATCGTGAAAGTACTCTATCATAAAAAACTTGCCAAGACACTTTCTCAACAGGGGTTACGAACCATACAGAATGCTGCACTCACGTGGAAAACCTGCGCTAAGAAATATCTTGATATTTACCAAAAAATTTTGTGATTATTCTTGAATGTATTCCTGGCCCGTTGCAAGCGCCATCTCTGCCTTTTTCAGTTCTTTACCTAAATATGCTGCGTGATCAAGCCTGGTGATATATTTTCTTTCATTTAACATGAAATAATAGATCTGTTGTGCAATTTTTCCACGAAATTCCTCTACAAGCTGATTTTGGTAATTACATATGCCGGCAATAATCTCTTTGCTCTCTCTGTCGATGTCAACTAAGATGTAGCAACTAGGATCTTGGTGATAATCCCGAATGTGGTCATATTCTGGGCATTGCGTTGATTTAAATTCTGAAACTTTTTTTATACTTTTTGTCCAGCTTTTTCCTTTTTCTATATTTTTCTTTAGTTCTTCTTCATTTTTATAATTTGGATTTGTCATCTTTGGAGACATTTATTTCGCGTTTATAAATTTATAGGCTTGTTTGCTTCGCTACAATCCCTCTTTGCAAAAAGAATTATCTCGAAACATTCTTAAATCGTTTGAAATTGTTTTGTGTATGGCTTTGATTAAACGTACCATTATTCGCGTTGTACAACTTCTTGTTAGTGCTCTCCTCTTTGCCGGTATCATTTTTTACATAGGCCCTTCTGTCATTTATCAAACTCTTACTTCCGTAAACATTTTCTATCTTCCCTTCATTTTTTTATTACTCTTACTAAGCATTCTTTTTACTCCTTTTTCTCTTCTCGTTCTCTATAGAAATATAACCTATCCTAACCTTTCTCTTCGTCGACTCTATAATCTTCGGCTGATGACCTCTTTTTTAGGTCTCTTCACGCCAGGGAGGTTGGGGGACTTTTCTATCTTGCTTTTTCTTAAGAAACAGTATCATGTTAACATTCTTCCCATTTTTTATATTCTCATGCTTGACAAATCTCTCACTCTCTTACACGCTCTTTTCTTTTCTTTCCTTGGTTTTATTATCCTTTTCCAGCATTTTACTATTGCTTTTTACATTTTTCTTACTTTTCTTATCGTTTTCTTTCTTGGAGTAAGCTCAACATTTTTTCTCAAAAAATTACGCACGGTTTCTTCACGTCTCTTTCATATCAAGAGATTCGATCTTTTTTTATCTACTCTCGCATCATTCTCCAAAAAATTCCTTCTTTCTAATCATTCTTCTGTTTATGCTAATTTCTTCCTTACTTTTATTAATAATCTTCTCACAGCCACTATAGCGAAAGTAACGTTTGCTTCTTTATCTCTTGATGTCCCCTTTGTGCCTATTTTCCTTATTAATAACATCCTCACTATTACTTCCCTTATCCCTTTTGGTTTTTCCGGATTTGGTCTTAAGGAAATTTCTTCAATCTATCTTTATACTCGCATTGGCGTAGCCCCAGATATAACGACTACGAGCATCATTATCTTTCTCTTTTTTCGCTGTACTATTGCTTTTATCTACTTTGTTTTTATATACCCAAGAACACGCGATACTACTCAATAATTTCTTTCATTATTCTTCGCAAGTTTTCTTCATCATTCTTCTTTGCGCAGTCGATCAACTCTTCAATTTTACCAAAGAAACCCTCTTTCTTTACACTTTTATTTTGTTTTATCATTGATATCCTTTCATTTTTTGTTCTTATTAATCCTTCATGATTGTGCACTAACTTTTCATGCAATCTCTCTCCCTTCCTTATCCCGATAATATTTATTTTAATATCCTTGTTCACTTCAAAACCATTATACTCTATCCATTTTTTTGCTAAATCCATAATTTTAAACGGTTCTCCCATATCAAAAGTGAATATTGCACTTTCTTCTGGAAACACCAATGTTTCAAGGGTGAGGACAGCAGCTTCCTGAGTTAGCATGAAGTACCTTGTCATATTAGCATCTGTAACATCAAGCCTTCCTTCCTTGATTTGATTTCCCCATATTTCAAACAGACTTCCGCTGCTTCCAATAACGTTTCCAAATCTTACCGCAGAAAATCTTGTTTTATTCTTTGGCATGTGCTGCACCATAAGTTCGCAAATTCTTTTTGTAGACCCCATTGCTGAAACTGGCTCAACAGCCTTGTCTGTTGAGATGAGCACTAACTGATCAATTTTGTACTTGTCTGCAAGCTTGAGAAGATTATACGTTCCGAGAACATTATTCATTACGGCCTCTTCCGGATTGGTTTCTACGATATCAATATGCTTGTACGCTGCGGCGTTAATTATAATGTTGACTTCTTTTTCTTTTATTATCTTTTCCATCTTTTTTTCATTTTTTATGTCACCTAAAATAATCTCAACGTTCTCTCCTTTCATATTCTTCAAGAGTTTATGAATTCCATATTCGCTCATATCAATTAAAATGAGTCTTTTAGGACTAAACTTTATCACTTGTGCACTTACTACACTTCCTATTGATCCGGCTGCACCAGTGATCATCACTGTTTTACCCTCTATAACTTTTTTAACTCCTTCAATATCAACTGCAGGAGGGCTTCTCTTTACAATGTCTTCATAATTTATGTTTCTTATTTTGCCTGGCAATAAGTCTACTGTCTTCTTTTTCTCTATATCCTCAGTCTCCATGTATCTTAAGATATCAAAAAGCGCCGGAACAATTTTTGTCTGCTTCTTTGTTTCTTTGCATTTATCAATCACTCTCTTCAATGATTCTCCACTAAGAGAGGGAATTGCTATCAAAATTTCATCGATATCGTGCTCTTTAATTATTCTCACTATGTTATCGATATTGTCAAGAACTGGAAGACCAAGGACATTTTTTCCTATTATTTGTTGATTATCATCAACAAACCCAATAGGATTGTAATGAAGTTTTTTTTGCTTTATCTCTTCGAGTATCAACTCTCCACAACGCCCAGCTCCTACAATGAGCAACCTTTTTTGTCCATTGATCTCTTCATTCATCATATTTCTTCATCCGGCTTTCTCTTTTTATTAATATCCTCCAAAAGTAACATTTATAAATCCTTTTTTTGCAGTTTACTATGATTATAATCTCTCTCTTCTTAGTCCTTGTACTTATCTTAGGATTTCTTCTTTCCAATGGATTTCGCTTGAGAAACATCTATTCTGGCTCAGATTGCTATTTTCAATATTCTGCTGCTGAGCATATCAAGAAAAACCACTATAAGATGTATGATTCGATTCGTTACTATTCTCTTCCTAGCGCTCCAGACTATCCGCCTCTTTTACATTACCTTCTCGCTTTTTTACCCTCACATAAACTCGTCTCTTATGGGCGATTCTTGGGAAGTTTTTTTGACATTATCCATAAAATCTCTGTTTTTCTTTTGACGCTGGCAATTACTCATCAACCTCTTATCGCTTTATTTGCCGTTATCCTGTTTTCTCTCGTTAATTCACTTTCCTTAGATCAAGTTGAGGCTTCAGGCAGGTCCATGGGCTCTTTTTTCTTCACTCTTTTGCTTGCTTCTTTCTTTTTTTATCAACAAACCCATCACTTTATCTTTTTTCTCTTGGCAATATTGATACTTTCTTTGGGATTCATGAGCCTTAAGTTTTTTATTCAGACTACTGCTCTCACTTCTCTTTTTTTGACTTTATATTTTTTAGATATTACTTATCTTCTTGTATTTGTTTTGGCTTTTTTGCTTTTGTTTATTTTTTTGAGAGAAAAATTCCTTGTTATCATTAAAACTTTGTTTTTCACTCTTCGAATCTGGTTTTCCATGAGGAACACTCCTCACCCCGGGAAGAAAGGATATTCTGCGTTTAAAGTTAGTCTCTTTTATTTTTATTTGGTAGGCCTTATCGATTTGTTACTTTTTTTCTCTCTTATCTTTTTTAAATTTCATCTTCCCCAAGAATTTTATTTCTTCTTAGTGGTTGCCATATTTTTTAGAGTATTGTCTTTTTTAGTTTTTTATGTCAAATGGTTCTTTTGCATTGGAGAAGCATATCGCTATTTTTCTTATAATGCATTTCCATCAGCTCTCTGCTTAAGTTATTTGTTGGTAACCTATTGGACTCACCTTCCTTTTTTGATTCTGACCGTTATTACTTCTTTATTAGCAATTTTTTCACTTCTCTTATGGCAAAAAGAATATCAAAGGAACAAATTGCTTTTCCCCACCAATGCCTTACTTCGATGCATCAATCGATTGAAGAAATACCCTATAAAGAACCTGCTTGTTGTTCCAACTCCTTATAGCAGAAATGTAGCATTTCTCACAAAAAAGAAAGTATGTTTTGCCATTTCCCAACAATATTTTCACTTAATCCGTGAATTCTTGTGGAATGTTGGAAATGTTCAGGATGCCATAAAAAGGAATAAAGTCAGCCATATCTTTGTTCATAAAGATTATGCGCTCTTTGATCGATATTCTCTTCCCCACGCCAAGATTCTTTTTTCTGATGAATTTGTGCTCTATAAAATGCCTTCTTCTTTATTTAAAAAGTGAATGATTGTTGATTTTTCTTATGAATACTGTCTGTTTAGGGTAAGATATATAAACGGATCAAAATTTGAGACTCTATGGCAACACGATTTAGCCTTATGAAAAAACTCTGGAAATCACTCCCGCCTTCTTTTATTATAGGCGTGTTTACGCACTTACCGCACGGTATCGTAAAATATCTTGGCCCCATCGATGTTACCATAGAACCAACCAATGTTTGTAATTTTAGTTGTCCTCTTTGCCCTCGAACTTCATTGACCCGCAAATATGGCTCAATGAGCATCGAACATTTTAAACATATTATTGACACGCTCCCTTGGAGCGTTCGTCTTGTTGAACTCTATCTTCTTGGCGAGCCCTTGATGGCAAAAGATATTTTTTTGATGATTAAATATGCTCGAAGTAAAGGATTGCTTGTCCAAATCAGTACAAATGCTTCTTACTTAAAGAAATATACAGACCAGGTTCTCGACTCAGACTTGTCAGAGATGATTGTTTCTGTTGATGGTGCAACAGAAGAAACATATAAGCAATATAGAATAGGTGGAAATTTCCATGAAGTAATTCAGGGGATCAAACATTTTATGGATGAGAAAAAAAGAAGAGGGCTTAAGAATCCGAGTGTTACTTTTCAGTTTATTGTGATGAAACATAATGAACATGAAATAGAAGCAGTTGAAAAACTTGCCAAGAACTTAGGCGTAGATCATCTCCAGTTGAAGCGCGTTTCTATGATGGACACCAGACGTGAAAAAGAAAAGCAAGAATCTTTAAAGAAAAGATTTTTACCAACTGACCAGCGTTTTATTCGTGATTCCTTTAAACAAAATAAGATTGATCCCTGCCGATGGGCTTTTTCTTCTCAAATATTACAAGATGGAAGAGTAACGAGTTGTTGTTATGATGGCGATGGCAAACATGTTAAAGGAAGCGCTTTTGAAGAGAGTTTTAAGAAGATCTTTCGATCTCGAGAGTACACAAAAATGAGAAAAGACATCATTGCACAAAAACTTGATATTTGCAAGGGGTGCGATTATAACACTCAAGTGACTGAAAAAGTCTTTTAGTTTTTTATTGGAGCAACTCTGCAGTAATAACAAAACGATATCTTTATAAATACTTTTTAAAGAACCTTATTTATGGGAATCAACAATTTGCGTGTTGGCGCATTCGTCTATAATTTTGAACATAAGAAAACGCAAGAAGGATTATTTAATTTATATTTAGATGATACGCCTGTGGTCTGTGCGCTTGCTGCCGATCCTGTTCCTCTCACTTTCTATCAATCAAAGATCCGAATTGCACCTAAAGGACTTAGCTATGCACACCCGCGAACCATTGCGCAAAAATTAGGTATACCTTATCACGTTGTTTCGCACAATAGTCAAGAGTGCGAGGATTTAGTTAGGAGTTATAATCTTGACGTTGGAGTCATTCTTGGCGCACGAATTTTGAAAGAGCCGATCATTAATGCGTTTAATGTTGGGGTGTTGAATCTTCACCCCGGCTTATTGCCTGAAATTAGAGGTTTGGATACTATCAAATGGGCAATACTTAAGGGCCAAAAACAAGGAGTCACTAGCCACCTCATTGACAAAACTATTGATCGTGGTCGTATGATCTTACGAAGAGAGATTGATGTGTATGAAGATGACACTTTGGTTGATCTTTTATTGAGGATACAAAATCTTGAAATGAAATTGATGACAGAATCATTGCATCTATTGGAAGAAGGACGTGCAACACTTGATCCCTTGCCCGTTGGAGCGTATCATAAAGCTGTTCCAGAAGATCTTGAAAAAACATTGCTTACTGCTTTTGAAGACTATAAACGAAGATATCGTTCTTTGTGAAAGATCTTTCTTTGTTTATTATTTTTTAATATTTATAGAAAATCTTCATCGCTATTGCGCAATTTCCCAGAATTCTTGTTCTGAGTATGTATCATGTGTTCCTTTGTCTTCTGCAAAATAAAGCGTATTAGCAATACCCACTAATGACGTGTTATCTTCGAGTACTTTATACTCATGAATAATAAAAGGGGGGATGTACATTCCTGTAGACTTGTCCAATGTAATTGTTTTTACCTGATGATGTATGTCGGTGAGTTTGAGACTAATTGATCCTTGCACGGCGAATAGCAATTCTTTACGGATTCTATGGAATTCCAGTCCACCTACTGCACCTTTTCTGAGATTGGATACATTGTAACTTCTTAAACCACGAATATCCCTTGGCAGCATTTTTAGTTCATCTTGATCATACGAAAGAAATGATTCCATCACTTTAGTGTGTGGTAATGAGAAAAGTACGGAGAGCATTCCCTCAGATTTTGTTTTCCAAGGCCCAGCAATATCCAAAAGAGTGCATTCTTCTATGGTAGGAAATTTTCTTTGTGTTTTCATTTTTACTGCTTACGGCTACGCTCACGTTTTTTGCCTCTTTTTTTTAAAGGGACTCCTAAACATTTATAAGGTTTTTCCTTTCTTTTCATGTTATATGAACATTGATAATTATAATGCATTATTGGCTATATGCGCACAACATGGATGGGAAACAATAATTACTCATCTCTCAGATATTCGTCTTTCTTCCCATACCAATAAGCGATTGCAATTTGAGAGTAATTTTGAAGAAATCATCGAACATGCTTGGCAGGAAAAAGTACGATCTGCCCAGGAAGCTGGACGACGTGTTCCTACAAATGATGATATGGTTCTTGTTGAACACATTTCCTTAGATTATTCTTCTCCTCAAGGTGTTGTTGCATTCGACACTTCCCTCACCGATTACAAACACTATACTTGCCTCCCTCATGTTGATCAAACGCGTCGCGCTTGCGTTCTTGCTACAGCAGGATTACTTATCTTTAACCATCGTGGCGAACCGACGTACGTGTTTGCTTCTCGCAATAAAAACGTGAGTTATGATGGTGGAACCATTGAGACTCCTCCTGCCGGTTATCTCAAAGCTAGCTTGTTGGGAGAAGAGCAATGCACGGAACCTCTTTTTCGCAATCTTCAACTTGAATTTGAGGAAGAGATTGGGCTTTCACGACAACACATTCTTCGCTCTGTTCCTCTTAGCGTTATGCTTTATGGAAGATATTTTGATGAGAGGACAAAAAAATCTTATTGTTTTAGTGATGTGACTGCAGACTACGCTTTGATTGTTGATACTAATGAAACTGAACTTAGGGATGCATTTGCACGCATTGATAAAAGCGGACTCGAGCATTCTCAGCAACACTTTGTCCATCATTCTGAACTATCTGACTTTGTGAAAGCTCATCAGAATAACCTTGTTCCTCGCGCAAAAGCTGCTCTTTATCATTACCTTAAACTCACGAGGAACGATCCGATAGCGTTTTGAACATGTTTCCTCTTTCTGCTGTTTTGTGGGATCTTGGAGGAGTTCTTGTTAGTGTTGATCATGATAAAATTAGTAGATTGTTGAGCCTTGCTTCTGAAAAAAATTTAGAGGAACTTTCTACAGTGATTTTTGGAGCTTCTCCTGCAGGCATAGATCATCGAGAAGGATTGGTCAAACTTTTTAATACTGGACACATTGACGGCCTTGAGTTTTATCATCGCTTACAAACAGCAATCGGACTAAGGATGTCTTACGGAGAATTTGTTCATGCATGGACAGACATCTTTGCTGTCCATAAAAAGACTTTTGATTATCTTGTCAGACTACAGGAGATGAATGTTCCTCAAGCTATCGTTTCAAGCACTAATCCCCTTCACTTGGAAAAAATTGTTGAACTCACCCACTTAGACAAACTGATCGGAAAACATCATTTTGTAACGACGTATGATGTTGGCGTAGAAAAACCAGATAGAAAACTTTATGATGCTGCTTCAGCATGTTTGGGTGTTCCTCTCCAACGCTGCGCTTATGTTGATGATATTAAAGACTATGTCGATGCAGCAGTACGTTATGGTATTGGTGTTGGCATTCATGTCGATCTTAGCTTACCTTATCACCAAGAGAGATGTCTTGCTGCCCTTAATACTTCGCTCTTTGCTGAACATTTACGTTCTGACGTGCAGTTTCAGTAATCATTTATTTCGTTGCATATAAAAATATTTGCGCGTTTTCTTCCACAAGAGTAAGATTTTTTTTGGAGCTTGTAAGAAGATAATCTCCTTTGTATATATCATCGCTTATTCTTATAGGATTCCTTATCCACGTTCCTATGATTGCAGTGTGACCTTCAGGATGACATAATTTTTTCTTTTTTTCTTTCATATCACCTGCGATGCAATCTTCCTTATCAACTATAATCTTTTTTTCTTGCTGAATGTTCTCATCTATCCACTTGCTTAATTGAACCTGCGGATGGTCGTTCCACACTGAAGTGTTATAATACGTGCCTGCTAATGTTGCACCACTTGTCATGATAAAGAACATTACTGCTATGGCAATACATGCTTTCTTTTGTTGCGTTCGTATCAGATATATTGCCCAGATTGCCATTATCACTACTCCCAGGCTAAGTGTTATAAATGATGGTGTTGCAACATTTACTCCATCCGCCATTCTCTTTAAACCTTCGAAAAATGTCAGCGAGATATTGTTTACAGGCCCTATGCTAAAGTGCATGAGTATAGACACTGATGCTAATGCCAATAGAGAACATCCTATCATAGGTTTGACGATTTTTCTTTTTTCACCCCTCATTAATCCTATGAATCCTGTTAGTAAGACTGGCACGGCAAGCGTATCAATGTATCTTCCTATAGGCCGCCCAAGAATCCATGTGAGTGATGATTTGATATTGCTATGAATTGAGTGGTTTGCTCCTGCGATTATGAACAGTATCAATGCCGCTACCATAATTGTTGCCATAATCTTTCCTTCTTCCGTTTTTACGTTTTTTATAAAAACATACATAGCTGCAGGAAAGATCATTGCTGTTGAGATGATGAGAACTGCAGCATATAACATCACCCATAATGCTATCTGAGGCAGAAATTTTAAATCTGGAGGCATAGCTTCTTGCGTGTAAGCACCAAGAGGCTTTTCACTTGAGAATGAAAGATTGTATGCCATCCACGATACAATCAGAATACTAGCAAGACCTATCGTAATTATTAAGTTTATGATGTGTTTCTTTGTTATTCTTTTTTCGTTTCTTATCATATGAACAAGTTGTGCAACCATATACACGGGAATGAAAAGAAGCCCTAGTGTACGTGTCAGAAATACTGCTCCAAGAGCCATTCCTGTGAGCATGTGCAGGGAAATTTTTTGTGTTTTAATGGCGTTTATCATCAATAGTATGGTGCAAAGAACGAGCGTGTAAAAAAGATTTTCAGACATGATATAAGGCGTAAAAGCAAATACTGATGGGTGCAATGTAGCGATAGATGCTCCTAGCATGGATTGTTTTTCTGTGAGAAATTTTTTAAGAATGAAGAAAGATGGAAATATGATCGCAGTTGAAATCAGAACATTGATTATTTTTGTCACGATATAAGACCATTGCGTACTTGTCAAAAATTGTGCAGGTGCAATAAGAAGAGAATATAGGGGAGGATATGCATTGGATAGTATTCCGTGAATGGTATAGGAACCTTCCGATATACTTTGTGCTAACTTAAGATAAACATACTCATCACTATAGATACTTAATGTCAGAGAACTGAAGCTTAGGAAAATCTTTATGACTACAAAAATAAGATATATCACCATTAGTTGCTTCGCAATAGTTTTCATCATATACACAACACCTAGGGTCTTTAAAAATCTGTGGCTTATTTCTTTAGAATGAATTCGACATGATGAGAAATTGCTTCATTGAGCAATGGCACTTTCAGCAATGGCTTGAGAAAGGTAAAAAGCCTTGGATTTATGTCTATAATCTGAAATTTACCTTTAATAAGCGTTTTTACTGATCGCAGCGTCGTTTTGTACAGACCATAATACACAAATGATTCGTGATCCTTCACATGCATCCTTTTGTAGAGAAGAAAGGGAATTTTTCCAGGAAGATAATGCAATGGACTAATAGAATGACCTCCCGTAGGCGCATAATATGGTGGAAAACTTAAGTAAAAAATGCCCTCTTTTTTTAGCAGACGACGACATTCTTCCAGCATTCCTTGTTGATTGGCAACATGTTCTATAACACCAGAGGCAATAATAATATCGAATGCCTGATCCTTTAATGGAGCTTGCGTGATATCTCCTTCAACTACCGTGATATTTTTACTCTGGTACACTACCTTTGCTTCTTTTCTTAGTGCCTTAGAAATCTTTTTTTGTTTTCCTTTATTGAGTTTTTTATACCTCTCTATTGCTGTTGGAAGAGGATTTTTATCGAGCGAAACAATTTCTATGTTCTTTAGTTGAGCCAACTCATAGACATATCCTCCGATCCCGCTGCCTATATCAAGGATAGTGAGCGGTTTATTGAACTCGGTGTATCTTTGCAAGACATCAATAATAAGCTGACCTTGGAAGCGCTGAAATTCAAAATAGTCTTCACTGGAACGCTTTCTTTTTCTTGCATATTTCAAGAATTGCAATATTCTTTTTCCCTGCGTGTGCGGTATGTCCATTGTTTATCACTTTTTTCTCATATCTGCCAGAAAGCCAAACATGATAATTTGAATTCCTATCATAATCAATAAAATCGTGAGAATTGTAAGAGGAATGTGACCAACTCTTCCTGTTGTGATAAACAAGTACACTAACCATAAGCCTGTGATTATTCCGGCCCCCAAGAAACATACACCAATTCTTCCAAAGAACTTTAGCGGCTCAAAGTCTCTGTATACTCTTAGGATATTGATCCATGCTTTTATTGCATATTCGAGAGGGTTACTGATGAGTCTTGATTTATCTTTTCTTGTTCTAAAATAAACAGGAATTTCTTTCACTTTGAGCTTTTCTTTTACTGCACGAATAACTTGCTCTTGTGTGTACGTGTGCGTAGACGTAATGGGGATCTTTGCTACTTCCCGTGTAAATGCCCGAAAACCTGTTTGGCAGTCTCCGATCTTGTACTTGATAATCTTTGAAATTGTGTGTGAGAATGCTTTATTGCCTAAACGCTTTAGTAATGGCATGGATTCTATACCACCAAGAAATCTATTTCCTAATACTAAATCTGCACCTTTTTCTATTTCATCGATTAACCTCGGAATGTCTTTTGGATCATATTGGTTATCTGCATCAATGTGCACAAAGATGTCTGCATCAGATTTAAGAAATTCTTTTAGTTCTGTACGAAATGTTTCTGCAAGTCCATAATTTTTTGGGTGTACATACACTGTTGCCCTTTGTTTTTTTGCAATTGCTGCAGTGCCATCTGTGCTGCCATCATCTACTACTATGATGTTCCAACGATACTCTTGATTCTTCATTATCGTTTTAATTTCATTTATTACGCTTGGCAGCGTGTCTGCTTCGTTATATGCTGGAATAGAGATAGTAACTTTTTTCATCACTTCTGAAGAACGTTGGATGGGTTAAAAAGCTTTCTTGAAGTTATATTAACCTCTTTTATTGAGCCCATACCTTTTCAACCACCATAGAAACGAGATTGCACGTTCACCTAAACGATTCCTATAGAGTGCGTGACTACCGTCTAGAATTAGATGAAGAATCATTCCACTAAAAGTTATTGCAAACATGTAGAATAAAAATATTTGATTGTAACGATAGGAGATACATGCCATTGCTATCATGAATATCCAGAATTCTATTGTGTGAAAGATATGCAAAATTTCACCATTTTTCTTCCTTGGATTTTTTGACCAATTTACTTGAAATTTATATGATTCCTTGAGGTTCCAGAGCTTCCATTTGAAACCTGCGTAGAGATAATGGTCAAAATCAATGAGAAAACCGCCTACGATGATCCAGAGGCTATAGGGACCAATGAAGGGCCAGAGTATTGCAGTTAATATGGCTGATGTGATGAAATGGATTGAAATATTCATTCTTTTGTTGTTAAGAAAGTGTTTTAAATAACTTTTGTTACAAACTTTGTATGCCGCGGTCGCATAATCTGGTAGTGCGCCGGATTACGAGGCGATTCTCGAATCAGATTAAGGGATAACCGGTGTCTTCGGACATGTAGGTTCAAATCCTGCCCGCGGCGTTTATTCTAAAGTGCAGTGTCCAAATGTTTAAATACAATAAGGATTAGACAAAATAAAAACAGCTCGCTTGGTTGCTCTCATAACGGATAGTCTTAGAAACTTCCTTTCTTCGAGATTAATAGACGGTCGGGACAGACGATAAAAACGAAAGATTAATATAGTTAACCAAGTATACTGAGTTCATGAAAAAAGAAACCGCAATAAAACTTTCAGAGGATTTTAAGATGTGGCTCGGTTCAGTTGGTAAAAAGGGAGAAACATATGAGGATGTAATCAAAGCTGCAATATTCAAACTTCCCCCAGAGAAATTTGAAGAACTCTTGAAAAAGCATACCTATTCTTATCATAGTCTAGCAAAGAGTTTAGGTCTAAAGATAAGATAAGAGAAGATTAAGAGAAAAAAATTAGAAAATTCAAGGAAAAATGATAGATTCAATCATTAATTCTATAACGGACGTATGTTTCATAGAGAACATCGATGTTGACAGGAAAGTATTACATAAATCTTTATTGAGCCATCTCGAGAGTTTATTATTGAGGAAGGGTTTTGATGTACATCTGGAAGAACCGATTTTCTTCAATTATTTAAGAATCAGAGACGGTTCCATATACTCCAAGAAAGGATTCATTGACTTAATGGCAATAAAAGATAAGACTATTCTTGGAATAGAGTTTGATTCTGGTAACTCTTTAAAAAATAAGAGTGTTGAAAAATTATTACAATCCACTTGCAATATTTGCATAGGCATAGTCAGAGGTAATCTGATATATACAGATGAGCATAATACTTTAAGGATTAGAGAGAACATTTCCAAGGGTCAATTTAGCAATAAAATGTTTTGGTTGATTAATCTTTCACAGAAGACCATAAATATAGTTGAACACGACTGCGCATGACTTTGCACCTAAGGCATACATCTGTTCGCGGCGTTTATTCTTAAGATTTATTTCTCAAGAAGTGATTCTATTAATGAACCAAAAGCAGGTCGTGTAATAAAGACACCAATGGTCACTCCAATAATTGTTGTGACTGCGAAACCACGCACTAATCCTGCACCAGCGCTCCATAATGGAATCATGGCAACAACAATTGTTATGTATGCTGCAAAAATAATGGAGAATGCACGCTTGATCTTTTCTTTCCAATTTGAAAAACGATCTTCTTTTGAACCTCGCAACACTTCATCAGTAATCACAATCTGATCGTTCACTCCCGTACCCACGGCTGCGATAATGCCCGCAATAGATGCTAAATCCATGTTCCAACCAATCAACGCAGCAACTCCTAACGTAATAAAAACTTCACTCAAGCTGACGAAGAGGATAGGGAAGATTACTTTCAGTTGTCGATAGCGAATCACAATCACCAATGCCACTGCAAGTATGGCAACAATGCCCACAAGAATTGAATTCTTTAGGAATTCTTCTCCTAACGCAGGACTAATCGTGTCTAATTTCGCAATCTCCAACTTGAATGGCAATGAACCTGTAATCAAGATGGTTTGCAAACGATTCATATTGCGCAATGCATCATCATATGCGTCTTTTTCTGTCGGACCGTAGCCAGGACCTGAGATTGCAATTTGCGTTATAGGCTGGCCTTTCAAGTCTGAACCAATGCTTAAACTATCGACAAGCTTATCATCTAAATACAGATCCATCATCTTCGACAAGTATGATCCACTTCCTGTTCCATTCACTTCGATATCTTTTGTTATTTCAGCGTGACGCTTAGCTGCTTCTTCGCTAATGGTGATGGCAAACTGGAAAGTACATGCCCATTGTCCTTCTTGAATTTGTGTACATGGCGGACGAATGCCAGAACAACTTCCGTCATTTCTGCAGACAAAGGTGACATCTCGCTCTCCACCAATAAATGCAACATCATCTCCGATCTTTGCTTCAAACTTTCCTTGCTGCGCAACTAATTCTCGCACTTCCTCTCGTGTAGCACCTGCAATTTCCACAAGAACAAACTTATTACCAGAGAGATCGTTAGCTGGACGGATCTTAATATCAGATACACCGTAGACATTCAATCTATTGTTTAACACATCAATTAAATCTTGAATATTTTGATCTGTTACCTCTCCCATTTCAACTTCTGGTCTTAACAATACTCGTGTTCCACCTTGTAATTCCAATCCTTTATTGATGTTGCTCTTTTCAGCTTCTCCTGCTGTGATGCCTGGAGGACGACTGATGACCATTGCATACTCATTGCGATCTGTCTGTAGGATGAATGTTTTTTCCTCAAATAATATTTTTGTTCTTTGCTTAAGTTCTTCATCAGATGTGACTGGTTGATTATTGAGACTGAGAATTTTCATTCCTTTATCTAGAGGTGTATCTCTTACTACTGATGTGACACCTGTGATGGTGAGATTTTCTTGCGTGAAGCCAAGATCGCCTGTTGTGTTATATGTGAATGTTCCTTTGTCTGTTTCTAGCGTGATGATGCTTTGCTTGAAATTTAATTGCGATACTGCTGTGTTGAACTCTGTAGGTGTGATGACAGCATTACGATTGACTGATATTATTTGTTCTCCTACACGCATTCCTGCGTCAGCGGCCGGTGAATTTTGCTCTATGTTTTTAACAATAACCCCCGATGCCCATGGTTGTGGATTAATGGCTAAATAGGACATTACTAAAAAAATGATCAACACCCACATACGCAGCGTCATTATTTTTTTCATTGTATTCCCTTGCTTTTTGCATATCGAATGATTGTTGGAGCGTTCATGCAATAGGTAATGATGATATCAGCGCATAATCCAAACAATAAAATGATGAACATCTCTTGAATGACTTGTGACTCTGAAACGATTAATCCTGAAATAATAGCAACTAAAGCCGTTATCGTCATTGTGAGACCTGTGTTCAATGAACTAAATACACGGTCCATCAAATTAGATTCTTTTCTCTTTAATGCTCGCGTTGAAAGCAGAATATTGTTATCAATAGAGTAACCAATTAACAAAAGGAATGCTGAGATGCCTGTTGTTGAAATGCGGATGTCAAAGAGATCTACCAATGCTACAGCGACGAGAATATCGCCAACGATAGAGAGCATAATATCCATACATGGAATGAATGAGCGGTACATGAATGCAACCACCAATGTAATTAACAGAAATGCAATCCCAATGGCTGTTAACATCTGCTTGTAGAATGCGTTTCCAAGCGTTGATCCCATGATTTCAACAGAATAATTCTCTTCATTCAATGACATTTGCAATTCTTTTTCTAATTCTTGTTTCAATACTGTTTCTTCTTCTGTTGCCACTTCTGCTGTGATGCCAATCTGACGATCTGTTCCGAATTCTGTTATTCTTCTGACATTTGCATCACCAAATTTGCTTGTCAATTGTGTTTGTAAGATAACAAGATCAATAGGATTCTCTGTCAAGACTGTGGTCGTGATACCGCCTTTTAAGGAGACGTCTTTTTCAAAGATGTCGCCGTGCGCATTGTAAAAATTTACAATAATAAGTATCGATACGACTGCTAGGATAAGAGGAATAACGGGAAGTACTTTGTATTTTCTTTCATAGAACTGCCTCAACTGCTTCATAAATGACGTTTTTTCTTCGTTTTCCATTCCTATGAGCCGGTTCAAACACAATATTTAAATATACCGCTAGGATCGTTTGCATAGAAAAAGAGGCGATGTTATGTTCGATCAGAGACGATTTTTTCTTAGCATAGCGAGTTTTCTCTTTATTTTATTGTCTCTTGGTCTTGTGATTGCTTTTCCCATTGGCATTGATTTAGAGATCTTTGAAAATCAGTACGATGAAGGCGAGCTTGTTGATGGGGAACTCACACTGAATATTACTGATCCTTTTGATCCTGCGCAATTACTTGTTGCTCGTTTTGGCAGTTTTGATGCTCAACGCTTGTTAACCGATATTTTTGCCAGTGAAGGCATTACGTATGCCTTAAGTTCTGGAATTTATACTGTGATGAATCCTTCTTCTTCTACTACTCTTGTTTTTCCTAGCGCTGGCAACCAGTACATTTTTCTTCAATTACCTAAAATCAGTATTGTTCAGAGCGTTGATATGAACATTCATGGTATGGTTGTGAGTGGCGCTGCAAATACGACCTTTCCTCAATTTCCAAGCATGGATATAGGCATTGATGGCGATGTTGAATGGTCTCACGTAGGAAGTTTAATTGGTTATGGTAATGATGTTCTGCCTGATGATTTACAAGAACAAGAGCAGGGTGGCAGCGCAGGATTGAGCAACAAACGTGTCTATTATTGTGAAAAAATTGATGTGCCTCGAGCAAAAGACTTTACTGTGCTTGTCAAACATAAACATATTCTTAATGGCGGTAATGTCAGCGCTGTTATTTTTAGCTTGAATCAAGCAGGGAGCAGTGTACAAGCTCAAGGCGGAGCAGACGCTTGTGATTTGCCTGAAGGAGGAGCTGGATTTGGTTACACTAGCTGTGAAATACATCTTCCTTACTTCATTGAAGATGAACGGTTAGTATGTGTTTACAATTCTTTCTCTACGCCTCAAGGAGCTACAACTCCGATTTATGATGAAGTGCAAATGGACGCTAGTGTTCCTTCGGCTGGAGGAGATGCTTATGTTTGCGGACCGCTTAATCAGAATGGTGTAACTACCTGCGCAGCAAATGATAAAGATTTTCATATTAAAATTCGATCTGGAGATTATAGCGGAAGCTTGAAACAACAAGTTCCTTTTGATACAGGACTAACGGAATTCAACATTGTTGATGCCTTGAACAGTTATATACAAAGTTGCACGGGACAACAATGCATTATTCCTGTCAAAGTTAGCAGCCAATCTGCAGGCGTGCTTTATCTTGATAACCTTAACATTCGTTATGGCACGAATGCTGGGGGATCTTTTTCCTATGGACTTTTTTATGAAGGAACATCAAGCGGTGGACAGATATACAAAGTGAACACTCTTGATCTGACGCAAGGAGATAAAATTCTTACTTTTCCTTTAGATGTGTTGCACGTGCGAGCGCCTTCTGTTAACATGACATCCAATCAAACATTGAAGGTTGGATTATATAATGGACCTAGCACCAATGTCAGCTTGACTGTTATGAATTTGTTAACACAACAAAGTGACTTAGGAGAATTATTGAGAAGTTATAAGACTGTTTTGAGCACTGTAAACGGTGTACATCCTGGCTTATTGAATCTCTTAGACTATAAAGACGATGTAGATAAAGGCATTGTTGACCTTACCTTGTTCTTGACTCAATATCTTGCCTTGAATGGCAGCACACAATCTCAAGCAACGAAAGATGCGATTATTCTTAACATTACCAATACAACAAACGCGCTTATTGATGATTTACCACGTTCGTTGCTTCTTCAGAAAACTGTTCACGATGTTATTGTTCCTAGCGCCAATGATCTTACTGACGATATTGTGCTAGCTCATCAACGAGATCAAGCAAGCAAGGATAAACTTGCGCTTTTCCAAGGACGCGTTACTGTTGATGGCGTTGCAGAGTATTATGCTCTTGAATTCTTTAATGGACAAGAAGAACGTGGCACTTTGATTACTAAGAAAGTGACTGGGGGTGTATCCAATGCGTATGTTGTTGAGGTCTTGCCAGGCATTCGCGTTGATACGGTGAAATTTTCAGAAGAACCTGAAGTGATTCAAGTATCTAATCCCGGCATTGTTCGATGGAGCATGACTGGTGGTGGAACTTTTGAGTATACTTATGTGCTGCAAGGAGACAAAACAAATAGCTTAAAAGATTTCAAGACGTTTGTCATTCCTCAAGTTACTCCTGATGTGACTTCAACCATTACGCCTCAAGTTTCTTACACGTGCGGAGATGGCATTTGCGGAGCATTAGAAACTGATGCAGGTGTTATTCAACTTGAAGACGCAACGACGTGTCCACAGGACTGCAGAAAAGACTATCCTTACAATAGCTGGATTGCTGCGCTTTTACTCATTGTTGCTATCATTTGGTATGTCAATTTCTATCACGGCAAGTATAATTTTGAACAGCTTACTAGAAAACTTACCTTTGAAAAGAAACAAAAACCTAGTACACAAAACAAACCTCTTTTTGGCGGCTTCTTTGAAAAAAAACCTTCTGTTGAACGCAAGTTATTCATTTCAAATGCTGATGAAAAGAATGTCATGGGTTATATTGAGAATGCCTTGAAGAAAGGGTTTAGTAAGTCAAAGATCAGCGAAGCGCTTTTGGCAAAGGGATGGACGCGAGAACAGGTTGAATATGCATTTAGTAAGGCCAAGAAGTAGTTGAGAAACCTTTAAGTAATTCTTCTTCTCTCTTTATAGACATGAGAGGTGTCTGGTGGATCTTTTTTGTATTGATTTCTTTCCCTTTTGTTTTTGCGCAGCAATGCACTGATGGACAGCAGCAAGTCTGTGGGTTTAATGATGTTGGTGAATGCAAATTAGGAACACAATTCTGTCAGAATGGAGCGTGGAGCCAATGCTTTGGAGCTAAATGGCCAAGCGAAGAAGTCTGTTTTGACAATAAAGATAACAATTGTGACAATAGGACAGATGAAAATTGCTTATGCCAGGATGGAACAGAACGAGCTTGTGGACCAAACACCAATGTCGGTATTTGCGAGATAGGAAAAGAGACTTGCCAGAATAATATTTGGGGAGCATGCCTAGGGGCAGTGTTTCCCGTGTTTGCTGACTTATGTAACAACGCATTTGATGATGACTGCGATGGCACTGTTGATGAAGGATGTCAGCAACAATCATCGAATGTAACTTCTTCGCATTGCTTTAACCAACAGAAAGATGGAGATGAATTAGGCATTGATTGTGGAGGATCTTGCAGAGCATGTGTTGGTTGTAATGATGGCATTTTGAACCAAGGAGAACAGAAAATTAGTGCAGATCTTGGCAATGGAACGATTTCTGATTGCGGAGGAAATAATTGCCCACCATGCCCAAGCTGCTTTGATGACATTCTTAATCAAGACGAAACTGATATTGACTGTGGAGGAATATGCCGTGCTTGTGAAGAAGAACAAGAAGATGATGACGATCATGATGGATTAAGCGAGCAGCAAGAGTTATTGAAAGGCACACATCCTTTTACGTTCGATACTGATAGCGATGGCATCAATGACAAGGTTGACCCTTTACCTTTATGTCCGAATAAAAGATGCGACCAGACTTTTGGAGAACATGAAGAGAACTGTCCAGAAGATTGTAAAGCAAGCAAAGGTGGTTTTGTTTTTGGCATTATCTTTTTGATTCTCTTTGTTGTTGGCGCTTATTTGTATTGGAAATTCAGCAAGAGTAAGAAAAATATTCGCTCTTTTATCAAAAAGAAAGATGAACTCCAACAACCTTCTTTTGATGTTCAAACCTATAGGACTTTAGAGAAGAAAGACAAGAAAACACAAGTTGATGATGCCTTAGAAAAATCCTTTAAGAAAGCTGAAGAATTCTTGAAAAAGTAACAGCATCTTTTTTAAATGTATCTTTCTTTTCTTTGTTTATGGAATTGCTTATTATGTCTTTGGAAAGGGCGATGGGGTATGTTCCTTCAGAGAGAACTTACGCTATTTGCATTCGTTCTCATATTATTACTGTCCCCGGCGCATTACAACCTTCTCCCTTGTATACGGTTGCTGAATACGCCTTTGATGATGACTGGCCAGGTTTTTATGGGAAGATTGCGCATAATTCGCTTACTTTCACTAGCGATCTTGCTTCTCGTGTTATAGAAGACTTTAAAGAAAAAGGTTTAGATCACCACACGCTTTTGGTGCATTGTCATCTTGGAAAGAATAGAAGCCCTGCAGTCGGCATTGCTTTAAATGAAATTTTTCACTTAGGGCATGATACGGAAGAACTCAAAAAAACTTATCGCGAAGCGAATTGGTTTATTTATAATCTTTTGATTGAAACTGCGAGAAAAGAATGCACCGGCCGGGATTCGAATTTCTGAATACCTAAGTAACCTTAGATATTTCCCAGATCAACGGCTTGGAAGGCCATTATCTTGGCTGTCGATAGACTCTAGCCATTAGACTACCGGTGCATTAAGAGCATTGCTTTTTCTTTACCTTTTAAAGATTGTGTTGGAAATCTTTATAATCCTCTCTTCAACAATAAACACTATGACAAAGTTATGGTCAAAAGAAGTTCTTTCTTATGCATTCTATGACTTTGCCAATTCGAGTTACGCTTTATTGATATTAACATTTACGTATGGACTGTATTTCAAGAGTGTTGTACTACAAGATGCGCTCAATGCAGATCTCATGTGGGGCATAGCAACGGCTGTTCCTGTGTTTATTGCTGCACTACTCTCTCCTTTTTTAGGAGCACTTGCAGACCATATACAACACAAGAAATTATTTTTAGTGATTTCTACTCTTGTCACTGTTATTCTTACCGTTCTGTTAGCAACTGTTGATGAAGGCGAAGTTGCGTATGGCATGACACTTATTATTTTAGCAAGCACGTTTTATTACTTTTCCACTCTTTTTTATGATGCTTTCATTGTTGATGTTGCTGACAATCATTCTGTTGGGAAAGTATCTGGATTTTCGTGGGGTCTAGGATATCTTGGCGGCGTTGCTGCGTTGCTTGTTGTTGCTCCTTTTGTGAACAAAGGACTTACACCAGACAATCTCTCTCGTTATCAATTCAGTTTTGTGTTAGTGGCTTTGTTCTTTTTGTTATTTGCATTACCTTTCTTTCTTTTTGTAAAACAAAAGATTTTCCCTAAGAATGGTGATACTCTTAGAATACATGTTCGTCACTCTTTTCGTGATATGGTGAATATCTGGAGAGAACGACGCAGCCACAAACATTTTTTATTGCTCATTCTTGCTTTTTTCTTTTACAATGATGCACTGAGTACACTCTTTGCGTTTGCCGCTATTTTTGCGCAATTTACGATTGGCATGACGATTGGAGAGATTAATGTTGCTTTGCTTGTGATGCAGTTAATTGCTTTTCCTGCTGCTTGGTTCTTTGGAACCCTTTCTGATATTCTTGGACATAAGCCCCTTATCTTGACAACTTTGTCCATGATTCTTGTGTTTTCTGGTGTTGCTGCATTTGCTGAATCAAAATATCTTTTTGTTGCAGCTCTTTGGCTTGCTGCTTTGGGCATAGGCGCAGCTCAATCGTGTACGAGAGCATTGATTCGAACGATGATTCCTGAAGATCGTTCTGCACATTTCTTTGGTTTTCAATCATTCTTAGGCAAGTTTTCCGCGTTCTTGGGACCTTTGATCTTTGGATATTTATCAAGCGCGTATCAGAACCAACGCATTGCTTTCTTAACCGTGCCCGTGTTTTTGATTGTTGGTATGGTTTTGTTATGGTTTGTGAAGGCTCCTGTTCTAGAAGAAACTTTAATTCATTAATTGAATTTCCATAAATATTATATACATCAAATACAAACTAAGCTAAAATGGAATCATTATTAAAGTACCCTTGGCAGTACGTCACTAGTAGTAGTAATCATCAGTCAATCACTGCTAAGTTAGTTGGAACTCTGAATGCAACAAATAAACAAGATTTTTTTCCCGAAGCATATTTTTATCTTACACATTTAATAAATCCCATAAATGCATATTGGGCTAAATTGAACTCATCATCAGTTGCAAATTCTAATAATACTGCAAGAAAACTATTTTTAGGACAAAAAATTGAAAGGTTAGTTAGCATCTGGTTCAAAAAATTACCAGATTTTATTCTTGAACAAGGAAAGCTAGATGGTGCTTTTGTTGGCATTCCCGGGGTTGTTGGAAAATTTGACTTTTTAATTGGTGATTCAATAATTGAACTAAAGAGCAAAGACGAACTGCCCAAAGATAAAGATGAGATTATCAAGCTTTATCCCCAGGATATAGAACAACTAGCTTTTTATTCAGCTTTACATCCAATGCAACCAAAGGAGAACTATTTAATATTCATAAATCAGGCCCATCCTTATAAATTTAAAGCATTTAGATTAATTACAACTGACTTCGGAAAGATAAAGTCTATAATGCTCTCTAGAATTAGTCAATTAAAGAATGCCATTGAGAAGAAAGATTATAGCTCTTTAGGCAGATGTAGGTATTTCAGTCTCGGTTGTAAATTCAAAGAAAATAATGTCTGTAACTGCGACTCATTAAATTCAATCTCTGATACAATAACTACTGCGATTGAACTATTTTATGATGATGAATTTACAAAGCTACTTCAATCTGAAATGGAAAAATCAGGATTTAAAGGAGACGTATATACTACACTAGACTTAATGAAACCGCGAAAGAAAATAATGGTGGACAAACTAAATATATCTGAAGAAGAATTCTCAGATATGAAAAGAGAGGGTTATATTTCTTGTTTGGATAATCTTGTGAAAAAATTACCCTACAAACCCACGAAAGAACAAAGGAAAATTATCAGAGAAGGGATATTTGATGATAGATTAATAATTGCTCAAAGATGGCTTAATTTACCAAGCTCTAGTAAACTTAGTGGTGAACTAGTGCCATATATCATTAAATGTGGTAAAAGTAGTGACCAAACGTTGGCAAGCAAACCGATTTCGCTTAATGTCGCAGAATTAGCAATAATCTGTGCCTCTTATGGTGTTTCAAAAGGGCTAATATTTATTATCTATCCTAATCTAAATGATTTAATTCATACATTTGAAATTAACTTCAAAAATCTTAGAGAAGTTCAAGTTAAAATAAAAGAAACTCTTGATAAATTAGATAAAGCAATGAAGGATGGAGAATTTTTGTCTCTAGAGCCATGCTTAAAATTCTTTAATAATGATGGTAAATGTCCTTTGATGGAAAAATGTCATTCTGGTGAAAACAAAGGTTGTGACTCGGCTTATGTGCCTATAAAGTATAAATCTAAAGTTTAAAATTAACATTTTAGTTTTCTACATAAATATCCCTTGTAGAAAGCGGACCCGATCGGATTTGAACCGACGACCTACTGCTTAGGACGCAGTCATTCTATCCAGGCTGAACTACGGGTCCAACGGCATGGATGAACGATTGATCTTCTTAAATGTTTCAATATGAACCTTAACCTTTAAATATGGACTTTTATTTTATTTCTTTATGGAAGACCTTGATTTTTTAACACTCGGTGTATCTAAATTTGCTTCATCTCTCCTCATAGGCACTATAGTTGGTTACGCTAGCCAAGAACATGAACTTCCTCGAACTTTTACCAAAACAGAATTACGAAGATGGGGCACTGCAACGCTTCTTTCTTTCCTTAATGATCCTACAGCTACATTACACTCATCTTATAGCCAACAATTACAATTAAATCCAATAGACATTCTTGGATGGTATAGTGGATTTCATGCTGGCAGAGCCGTTTACAAAGGAATTTCTTATTTTAAATAAAAAAAGTTAAGCACGTAACTCAATTTTTCTCTTTTGTTCAAGAGCTCGTAACAAATCTCGACCTGGTTGTGATTTCTTATGAATCTTAATCATACCTTTTTTGGATGTGAATGCAGAAAGAATTAATTTTTCATCCACATGTACTCCTAAATTTTGACCTGGCTCTGCGAAGATGAGAATATGTTTTTTATCTTCTTCTATTTTGAAGGTGATATTTGCTTTTTCATGCTCAAATTCTCGTATTTCAATAGAAATGCCGAGATCTTCTTCAATGCGTTCAATTGTTTTTCCGCCTTGACCAATGATTCTGGCTATATCCTCTTCCTCTACGAAGACAATGACTCTATTGTCAGAAACAAATTCTACTTTTGCATGCGATGTTAATTTTCTGAAATAGTTTTCAATGGTTTTCGATGCTAATTCTTCTATGGATCTTTTCTTTTGCGTTCCTTCTACTGGGATAACAACGGTTTGTTCTCCGTAACTGTAGATTTCATACATCAGTTTTTTAGCAACAAAATCATGCACTTCGACGATAGGACGAGCTAAATCAGCTTCTGTCATGCCTGAAGGAGTGCGGACTGCCATGTTTAGTGTTAGTACTGTTTTGATATTTCCTGCTTCAACGAAGAGAATCGTATCAACAACTGACGGTATCATACCAACATCCATTCTTGAAATGAATCTGTGTACAGCATCGATAGGTTCTGATGCGTGTAAAACACCTAACATATTTGAACCTGCTAAACGTAAATCCGTGTAGAGTTCGAAATCGGGCGTATCACGCATTTCATCAAAGATAATGTTGTCTGGACGTGACAAGAAGAGAATATCGTGAATTTCTTCTCCTGATGTGAAATTCTTTGAATATTGCGTGATTCTGTCAGAGACTTGCAAGTCACGCGGGCTTTCTACTGTCTTGACAATCTTGTTTTGACTGAGATAATATTCTGCCACTGCTTGACCGAAAGTGGATTTACCTGAACCAGTTTCACCACAAATGATGATTCCTCGTGCTTTTTCCTTGATTCTTTGCTCTATTTCTTCTGGAATGTGATAATTTTCCAGATTTAATTTCTTCATCGGACGCACAATGGTAATTTCCCAGCCGTCAGATACTGGTGGTTTGACAATGACAATACGGAAATCTTTGTATTGCACAACTGTGGAACCTCGACGTGAGATTTCGATGAAACTTTCCCTATCTAATCGTGTTTTTTCGACAATTTCTTTTGCCATCTCTTGGACATTCTCCGATGTTAATTCTTTTGTAGAGATTTGCACAAGATCCCAGTTTCCTGGAGCGCCTTTCTTGCCATAGACATGACACTTTTCTTTGATGTGAATGGACATCGTATGCTCATCAAAGTATTTTTCGATGGATAATTTTCCTTCGTACTTTGTTGATTTAATGTACATGACTTCTAAACCGAAAGCTTTACCTGATTCTGCTTGGACTAAATCTGCAGTGATCAATGTTGCTTTTTCCTTGTACGCTAATTCTCTGATGTACGCGTCAATTTCTCCTGATTTTGCATATTTGATTTGCGTTTCATTAGGACGATCGCCTAAGAATTCTAATGTTACTGTCTTTGACACTAACTTTCTAATTTCTTGAATCTCTTCTAAACCGAGAAATCCTATTTCTTGACCGCGATTTGCTTGATGTTCTAATTCTGCAACAACGGTGTGAGGAATGAGAATAGATCCTTTAATTTCCTTATTTTTAATCATTTTTGACACTAATCGTTCAATTAAGATTGATGTGTCTATAACATATTTTTCATTTTTCATTTTAGATATATTTATATATACTCCTTAATTCTAGCTATTTAGTGCTAGATGACTAGAATACGCAATATTTTGTTATCTAGCACTGATTGCTTTCCTTGTTTTTAAATGTTTTGTTTATTCACTTTCATCATGTTGCTCTTGATTTTCTATGATAATAAGACCCTTTGGCTTTCGATGATATAAATAAAAATTTAAACCAGGAATTCTTTGAGTTGGATTGTCAAATATTTTGGGATTACCTTCTGTGTAGTCATATCTTTTATCTTTTACACTCTCACAAAATATACTCACAGTATGTATTTTTTGGCCTTCTCTAACTTGATTGAATACTGTGCTCATCCTAGAGCTTATTGGTGTAGCTTGTATATAATGTTGATCTCCTAAATCTGCTTCATAACCAAGAACAAAAAATAAGGCCCCTTGGTATCTACAGCACCCTGCTTTTTCTTGAAGAGCGTAACTTAATGGATGTCCTTCAAATACTACCCCTCTGAATTTTTCAGCTTCGCTTACTTCTCCTTTAGTTTCTAATACTCTCATTTGTTCATATGCATTTACCATTGCGTCAAGCGTTAATTTTTTGACTTTGTTTAATTTTTCTGGAAATGGTTGGTCTCTTAACTCTCTTGCCTTATTTGCTAATATTCTTAATTCCGGAGAATCATCCACAACTACCGTAAATGGTTGTATTCCGATATAATCATTGATCGTTCTCATTTTAATTCTTGAATGTTTTGTTTATTTACCTTCGTTACTTAGTTTTGGATTTTCTATATATATATGTGTGTTTCTCTTGTGTCGGCTACATTGCCAGTATTTGATTCTTTTATTGTTACTCTTTGATTCTGCACATATGATAACTGATTCGCAGTCATTATCTCTAATTTGCCCTCTTTCTTTCTTAAAACATGAAGCCTGCCTTCTAAGTCAAGTTTGTTATCAGCTTGAATTTTAATTTTTTTGGGTTGTGCACGAAGAATTGCATCCCTTAATCCAAGTGGTATGGGATTTGTGGATTTACTTAACAATACAATTTCATCACTATATTCTGGCGCAATGTGTTGTAAACTTCCCATATACCAATTATTATTCCAGTCTAATAAAATTTTGTATCCTGGTGGCTGTTGCTGCGCTATTTCTCTTTCTAATTCCGGAAGCATTTTTCTAACAATCTCGTCCCAGTTTGGCTCTATCATGTTCATTCCTTTTTTATACAATTATTTATCAGAATTATTGTGTTAACATCTGTTCTAAAGCAGCTTGAACATTATGTTTTGTGAAGTTAGGACGATATTGACCATCTGTCCCTTTCATTTTAATTATCCTTTCTTTTCTTACCAATCCAACTTCCTGGTGGATCATAAACCTTGTCTACAAGATTTTCTGTTCCAATGTATAGATTACCCCGTGAAGCACATCTTTCTATTAATAATCCTTCTGGATTGTATACTTTTCTTTCAGTTTTAGTAGGGTAGTATCCTGTATGTGAAATACTCCAACCATGCGAAACATCTGGAGTAGTCATATATTCAAAATCTTGTTGAAACCTAACGAATCTTCCATCTGGTAATTTTCTTAATCTGTCAATATTAAGTGGACTGCCATGACATAAGATTATTACATTATCTTCATCTGTTGGTGGCTGAGCAGCATCCATTTGTTCTTTAGATAATGTTCTTCCGGTCCAATTTTTTAATAAACTTTCAAGCAACATCTTTATTCTCCTTTTCGTGAAATCATCACGATTGTGATGCTATTACTAGGACCATGCCAATATATAAATCTTTCTATTTGTCACCACTTTTAAGTAGATATTAAATACGCCTTAAAAACACTAAAAATCCGGTATGTTGTATTCCGACATTATGCGGACGAGCTTTGAGTTCGTCTACCATCCATTCACGCTCATTTGTTTCTGAGATCTTTTGTATGTAGAAGTTCATTTTCATTGCTTCCACACACAGACGTTGCACTTGCGTGATGTGGGGCAGATAGGCCACACAGAACCCCCCAGGTTTTAATGAGGTCTCCATAAAATTAAGGATTACCCATGGTTCTTTGAGATCAACAGTAATAACGTCTGCATTCTTTTCATCTATTCCTTCCATAATGTCTTTATTTTTGATGGTTATTTCTACATCGCATTTTTCTGCATTCTTTTTGGCGATATCTGCGAATTCTTTTGTCTTTTCATAGGATGTTACATTCTTTGAAATATTGGCAAGATGCAGTGCTAACATGCCCGAACCTGTTCCGATATCCACTATCTTTGATTCGTGATTGATTCCTGTTGTTGTGATAATCGTTCCAATATCTTTCTTGGAAATAACTGCAGGACCACGTTCTATTTTTTCTGTTGCATCAGCGAATGTTGCATCGATAACGGTGAATCTTTTCTTCAGGTGTGATGTTACTTTTCCACCTTTAAGAATATCTTTTTCTGCTACCTTACCGAGTTTTGTATGTAAATCTCCAGAAATCCAATAATACTTGTTTCCTTGTTCATCTATTAATATTTTTTTTATCATAGTAAATGTGGGGGCTAGGATTTGAACCTAGGTAGGCACTAAGCCAATAGCTCTTGAGGCTATCCCGTTTGGCCGCTCCGGCACCCCCACCTCATCTTGATGTTTCTTTTTCACTTTTTAAAACATTTGTTTACGTTTCCTTACTAGAAAGGTTTATAAATTATTGAAGTCATCCTTAGACGATAATGAAAGAGAGGTGTCATAGTATATCGAGTCCTCAGCAATCTGTTCCGTTGAGGGCATCTTCGAAATTTTCTCCTGTTTTTTTTCTCTTCATACTGATTGCGTTTATTCTCTTCATCACATCCGTTTCTAGTGTTCTTTTCCTCGGTGCTGGCTTCACTAGTCCATCACCCAACAGATTCGCCAACATTTCTGGTCCTAGTGTGTTGCTTCGCGTCAACATTACCCACACCGAAGGTGCTATTCTGAATGTTAGCAATGTCACCTTCTATGTTGTCAATAGAACCAGCGCCTGGATGGTCATCGGAATCAACACCAGCGTCAACCAAACTTTCTACACGTTCAACTTCAACACGAGAAATACCACGCAGGCACCAGATGATATTGACTACAGCATCTTTGCCAATATCACTAACTCTACAGCAGTTGGTTCTGCGGCCGTTGTTGTCGTGGAAACCAACATCTCCAATGTCACCATTGACAATACTGTGCCAGTAATCACTTTTGTCAACACCGGTGGCTTCACCAATCCCGATGGAGCATTCATCAATGCGTCCACAGCTCTTTCCTTTAATTTCACCGTCAGAGACGGCACATTCAGACACTTAGACATGTGTAATGTCACCTTCCATTTCACCAACTCCACATTCGGAGGCAGCTGGAATGGTACAGTCAACTTTGCCAACAACACCCAGCTCAATCTCAGCTACACGATCGCGAGCGCCACCGTATCAGAAGGAATCTATGACTACCGTGTGTCGTGCCGCGACAATCTACAGACCCAAAATACGGCCAACACCACCGCCCGTACCATCACGGTGGACTACAGCATTCCCATGATCAATATCACGTTCCTCGACATCGCCGACACTGAACAGACACAATTCGGCCCCAACGCAGAGGTCACTCTTCGCTGTGAACGCACCGATAAAACTGCAGGCGTTAACTTCACGGAAATATCTATCAAAACTCCTGCAGATAGCACTTTTATTTCTAAAAAAATCGATAACTCTCTGCTTAATCCCAGCACGAGCTTTGCGCATACTGAGTTTACTTATCCTTCGGCTGAAACACAAAATTTAGGATTCTATGATGTTCAATGCCGTGCGATTGATCGCGCTGGAAATCTTTATACTACTAATAAGACTTTTGAAATCACTACGCAGGCTCCACCAAGTTCAAGTGCTTATGCTATTCCTGGTTTTAAAGAACCTATTGCAAAGACGATCATTGGTGTTGGAGGAGTCTCTAATATTGGAACATTAAGTTCAGATGGATTTGCACGCATGATGGCAGAAACAGCCATTGTTATTATGACTGTTAATGGCGAGGAACATTCTTTTACTATATTAGAAGTTGGAGATGGCTATGTCAAGATGGAAGTAGCATCTGATCCTTTTGAAGTGCGCATTAATGAAGGAGAAACAAAAGAAATTGATGTTGATGCCAATGGCCTTAATGATCTTAGTGTTAATTTAAACATGATCTACAAGAGCAAAGCTGACCTTGTTTTCACATTATTAACAACACCAACACCAACAGGAACAACACCAACACCACAACGACCTGGGGAAGAAGAGGTGCTTCCAGAGGAAGTTGATGAAGCTGGATTTTCGTGGACAACACTCTTTATTTTACTTATTGTTATCCTGTTGGTGGTCTTTTTTATCTTACATTACGTCAGAAGACGACAGCAAGGTGATTCTGGCGAACAAACTGGAACTATTCGTTTTACTCCTAAGGATTTAGGCATGAATCGCGAACCTGAGCAGAACATTGGTGGTTATCGCGCTCCTTCACAACCACCATCGCAGTCTAGTCAGGGTCCTCCTAAACGACCCTTTTACTAATTCTGCGTAATGTTTTTATAGCACTTTCTTTGTTCTTTTCCTATGGCAACCAATCTGACACCACAATACCAAAAAGCAGAGGACGCGTATCGTCAGGCAAAAACTTTTTCTGAGAAACTTGAAGCGCTTCAAAAGATGCTTCGTGAGATTCCTAAACATAAAGGAACTGAAGCCATGCAGCGGCAAATCAAGGAACGCATGTCCAAAGTGCGTGAAATGGAAGAAAAACAACGACAGCAAAAAAAAGGTAGCCGCGGTTTTGCCTTAAAAAAAGAAGGAGATGCTTTGGTTGTTTTGGTTGGCACGGTGAATAGCGGCAAGAGCACACTTCTCAATGCACTCACTGGGACGCGCGCAGAAGTGGCACCTTATCCCTTTACTACAAAAATGCCTGAAATAGGCATTATGGATTATCATGGCGTTAAGATTCAGATGGTTGAGATACCTGCGCTTGTTGATAATTTTTTGAAAACAAAAATGGGGCCAACATTCTTATCGGTTATCAAACAAGCAGATCTTATCATTCTCCTTTTTCATACGCCTGAAGAAAAGGCATTACTGGATCGAGAACTCAATATCGTCCATGTGGGGCGCCTTATCTATAATCGTCAAGAAAACTTCCCAGACTTGATTTGGAAATATTTGTCTATCATCAAAGTCTATACGAAACAACCTGGAAAAAAACGAGAATTACGGCCTTTAGCGTTAAAGAAAGGATCAACAGTCAAGGATGTTGCCCAGATTGTCCATAAAGATTTTCTACAACATTTTAAATTTGCGCGTATTTCTGGAACTTCAGTCAAATATAATGGGCAGATGGTTGGACTGGATCATGTCTTACAGGATGATGATACTATTGAGCTTCATCACGCGTAGAATATACTTTATATAGCAGAAGGTTTTCTTTAGATGTGATGGGTAAAGTAGGGATGTTCCTTTTAGTAGTTGCTCTTTTTTTAGAAGGATGTGTCTCTCCTCAAGAACCTGTCTTCAATGAGACGAATGAAACTGTGCTTGCAACTTCTCCTCTGCCTGAAAAACCTTCAGCACCTTTTACTGGCGCGGCTGTTGCTCCTGACGTTCCCCTTCTTGATAAACGAATACGTATGCTTGAAGCTAAAGGATTTGGTTTGTTTAATTACTCTGTCTTGACGCGAGATACATGCAAGGGTCATTATGAACAGATGCGTGAACGCTTACTTGAACTCGAAGATGACATCGGAGATGCAGAAGATAACCTTGATGAGGAAGAACAAGACGTTTTTGAAATTGAACAAGAACTTGGCAATGCGCAACAAGAAGGGAATGAGCATGCCATCAATAAATTACGTGATGAGCTTGATCACGAGGATGATGAACGTTCTGAAGCCGAGGATGTTGTTGAGGAAGCGCGTGAATTGTACAGAAAACATGTCATTATCAAAAAAGAGATTAAAGACTATTGCCTTAGCCTTAAAGTCAGTTTGTGAAAATCTTATAAAGGATTTCTCTTTTATTCTTTTATGGAATGGATTCATGAAGCTTATGCACAACGAAAAGAAGAAATTGAGGAACGTTTAGATCAATTTTCACATGTGCAAGGAGATCATCTTTTCTATGAACTCTGCTTTTGTTTGTTGACTCCACAAAGCAATGGACGACGATGCGATGAAGCGGTCCAGATCTTACGCAACAAAGATTTTATGCATGCTTCTGTGCCTCTAGTACCTGTTTTGAAGACAAAAACTCGTTTTCATCATCACAAGGCACGTTATTTGGAAGAAATGAAACAGACATATCCCTTTGTTGTTCAACGATTGCAGCATGAACGTGATTCTTTTGCGCTAAGAACGTGGTTGGTTGAACATGTTCGAGGCATGGGAATGAAGGAAGCAAGTCATTTCTTGCGCAATGTCGGTTATCGTGGCTTAGCTATTCTTGATCGGCACATTCTTAGGAATCTTGTCAAATGTAACGTTCTTGATACTTTGCCGAAGACACTTACAGAAAAACGATACTTGGAGATAGAACAACTTCTTTTTTCTTTTAGTAAGAAGATTGGCATTCATGCTGACGCTTTAGATTTATTATTTTGGAGCATGGAAACTGGAGAAGTGTTTAAATGAGTTATCATCTTCGTGTCTTACAGATTATTCAAAAAGCAGTGCAGCAGTTTGAAGAACCTTCTGTGACACAAATTTCTAAAGTCACGAAACATGATCCTTATCGTGTGTTGATAAGTTGTTTGTTGAGTTTACGAACAAAGGATGCGACTACTACTCAAGCTTCAATACGACTCTTTTTTTTAGCTGACACTCCACACAAGATGATTACTCTAACGCCACAGCGCATTGAACGCGCGATTTATCCTGTTGGATTCTATCATGTCAAGACTAGAACGATATTAGATATATCAAAGACACTCTTGAAAGACTATCATGGAGAAGTGCCGAAGACTATGGAAGAATTATTGACTTTGAAAGGCGTGGGCAGGAAAACAGCAAATATTGTTCTTACTTATGGTCACCAGAATCCCGAAGGGTTAGCTGTCGATACGCATGTGCATCGATTAAGCAATCGTTTAGGATTAGTCAAGACTAAAATACCAGAACAAACTGAACATGCACTGCGGGCTCTTTTTCCAAAAAAACATTGGATGATTATTAATGATACTTTTGTTACTTTTGGACAGAATATTTGCACACCGATTAGCCCACACTGTAGCATCTGTCCTGCGAAGAAAGATTGTCCACGTGTTGGTGTTACTACCTCTCGTTAACTTTCTAACGTAAGTTTAATAAAGGAAATCTCCCTCTTATTTCTCATGGGAACGGTCCAATATGTTGGATTAAAAAGTCTTGGTGATGCGGCAGGAGAGGTACAAACTCTTATTGAGCGTTATATGGAAAAATTTGATCGAGACTTTCCTGAGCATCAAATGATTGTGCAGACAAAATTACATAATATTGGCGGACGCGTTAAGTATTCTTTCCATATTCGTTTAGATCATCCTGGCATGTTGGCTAAAGCTGACGCTGTTGATTGGGACCTTCGAAGAACAGTTCATAAAATGATGAAGGCCTTGGAAAATGAAGTTGAGCATAAATTTAAAATACATGCACAAAAACAAGAGAAATTTCATCCTAAGAAAGCTAAACGCGGCACAGACACACGTGTTAAATTGAAATTACGACGACGAGCAAAGATGATATGAAGCAGGTCATTCTCGTACGCGAAGACTTAGGAATGCCTGCGGGGAAATTAGCAGCACAGGTTGCACATGCTTCTGTTGAATGCGTCTTGAAAACACCTAGAGATATTCTTGAATTATGGAAAAAGGAAGGTATGCCTAAGATTGTACTTTCTGTGAAGGATGAACAACATTTGAAATTAAAATTACAGATGGCAAAGACTGAGAAACTTGTTCATGCTTTGATTAAAGATGCTGGAAAGACATTCTTTTCTGAACCCACCATTACATGCTTAGGCATTGGACCTGATGTAGATTCTAAGATTGATAAAGTCAGCGGGAATTTGAAGATATTATAACTCTATTTTTACTACTTTTGAGTAACTTATGATAGTAAAACTTATAAACACTTATTTCCTCGTTTATGCATGACTAAGATATATACTCCTGCAGACTGTACTAAAGATCTTGCCTTTACACAAGGTATTGGTCGTCTTGTTTTACCTTTTGATCGACGTTCTGATGGGAAAGAATATGTTAACGAAGAAAAGATCGATCCAGCATGGAGATTACTTGGCCAACGATATCATCGATTTGCTGGACGTGCTTTTCGAGATCAAGTTGCAGCGGCGGTCCCTGATATTTATAATGCTGCACAACGTAGAATTCGTGACTTTTATCAAAAGAAAGAGCCCCTTTTTGTTGAATCTACCTTAGAAGAGAAATTGAACAAAGCTCGAGCAGAAGGCCGAGTAGAAACTCTCTTGGGGGATGAAGCTGAAGCGTTGGGTTATTGTGGATGTATTCCCATGATACGCATTAAACAATAACTCTCTTCTTTTCAGTAGTTGAGCAAGTAAGGTAAGTGGGCAAGATTTATTGCGGTTAACGTTCCTAAAGCCAGTACGCAGTATTCTCCAGCATTTCCAGTGCAAGCTCCTTTTGCCTCTGCCTCCAAAAGCCAATTCGAGTGAGCAACCTAACCTGCTCCCTGTTCACGTTCCTGTACTGCGCTCTCCACGCGTAATACTGCTGACGCGAGGCAATGCGATAGGCTTGTTTCTTTTCCCTTCTTTCTTCAGGCGTCAAGACCTTGCGCCGTTCATTAAAGAGCAACCTGAAAGCCATGAGTGCTCTTCTTTCAGCCAAGGGGATTCCGCGTGCCTTCTTGTTCCTCGCTGGAAAAAGTGATTTTCGTTCTTCTTCCCTTTGGCACTTGTTCCACTTCCTGAACTCCCTGTTTTCGATGAGCTTTTGTGACCACAGCCTTGAGCACTTGGCGCACTTGTACTTCCTTCTTCTTTCTAGAAGGATGAGGATATAAAAGCAGTGGAGGCAGCGGGGCATAATACTGTCGGTTGAATAAACCCTTTAAAGATGGCGGGCATCAATCTATCTATATTCCCTAAAATCTCTCTTCTTGTGGGGTAATAACCTTCACAATCTCTGATGCCAACACGACTTTCTTTCCGGATAGAAGCTCTTTCACTTTTTCCAACGTTTCCACAATAAATACGGGGTGTCCAATATGTTTTCTAAAGGCATCTTCTATTAACCTTCTGTCATCTTCGGAATATGATTTCATCCATTCCGCCTGCCTAACGTTCTGTTGCAACATTTTTTCCCTATATAGTTGAATAATTGGAGAGTGATATGAAACGGGCACATATCTCCAAAGATAACTGTCGATTGTTGATGGAGACAAATTTTCAATTTCGGTCAAGAACTCGTCTTGCACAGCTATTTTGTATGTATTTCTCATTTCCTTTGCTTCTTTGGTTTCATCTTGCGAAAATAATGAAAACACCGTAACGCCAACTTGACCGACCAATCCATCGGGTGTATGACCATTCTCCAACCATCCCTGCAAGTCCTTATTCAAGTGGTCTTTCGGATCAACCAACCTGATTTCCTCCTGCAAACTACCCCCACTTTTCCAGTTTTTCGCCCAGCCATCAGATATCAAGCCCCATACAGGCATCAAATAGGAGTTGTTTTGATTCCTTTCTCCTGCAAACATCATCGGAACCGCCATACAAAATACTTTCTTGCCAGTCATAATCTTGAAGTCAAGCAAACGAACGCACAAAGTACTGAAAGACGGCAATCTACCGAAGTGGGTGCCATAGTGAATTGCAAGGTAATCGAAATCATCCTGTGCATTAACCAGTTCTTGCGTTGGCACCTGGGACGTGTAATGTATCTCCAATATGATGTCCTTATTCGTTCGTTTTCTTAGTTCCGCGGCCACCTCCAGTTTTTTGCGCACATCGAATTGTGTTTCTTTCTTGAAATAAGGCAAGAACAAGTAATCTCCCTTGGACTTTAGTTGCCTGGCAATAACTTCGTTTAATTTTTCTTCTGAGAACCTCTGCCTGGAGCAATCAGGATAATCGATAATTCCCATGTTATCCTGCACATCGCTTGATACATTCTTTAGGGGCTCGTCGTGCTTTGCCTTATTGAAGAAAAATTTTTGCTCAACATGGCTTATATCCATGGCATCTAAATCTTCTTGCCTAAACATGCGCGAAGGAATTTCAATGGTCTTACCGGTGCTAGTAGTTATTTGTACTTTCATACTTGACCTCCGTTCCATCCTTCAATAAAAATTCGCATAACAATTGGAACTCAGATTCCTTGAGCTTTTTTAATGAGGCAGTATATCTTTGAACAGTAATCCTGTGGATGCCCAACTTTTTGGCTATGTCTGAGTTGTTATAGCCTCTTAGCAAGAGGCGCAAAAGGGGGTGCAATAATGACTGGTTGAAAGATTTTGATTTACACAGCTCGTCAACGTCGCGTTCCTTCTTTAGCACCTGAATTACCTGTTCCATGTTACACTGTGTAGTGCATAACTTACTTATAAAGGTTATGTTTTTCATTTGGTAAGATTCACCCCTCTTTCTTCAAGTAGCTTCATTACCGCCCTGTCAACAAAGTTCCTTCGCGTCGGAAATTCCGACTTGTTTTTCTTGTTTTTGTCAACAAATCTCACTATTTCTTCCAAAAGCCATTTGCTTATCTTAACCGTACCCTCTGGATTAGTTACCATTCGTATACTAATAGTGACTAAACTTATAAATCTTTTGGGAAGGACGGGGCTTTGACTCTAACCTTGTTTTGACCGGCTCTGTAGAAAGTTAACTGACAAATCAAGATGTTGTGGTCGGTAATCCTTGAAAGACACAATATAAGGGAACTTTCTACAAAGCTGTTTTGACCATAAAGTCTTTATAGACATTCTGAAGCAGAAAGAGTATGGATAATTTAACTAAAGAACAGCGCTCAAGGTGTATGTCGCAGATTAAGAGCAAATGGACGAGGCAAGAACTAAAGGTTCATAATTACCTCAAAGGCAATAAAATCAAACATAAAATGCATCCTAAAATTGAAGGATCTCCAGACATTATTTTTTCTGATAAGAAAAAAGCTGTTTTTCTCCACGGATGTTTTTGGCATAAATGCCCGCGTTGCTATATTCAACCAAAATCAAACAAGAATTACTGGCTACAGAAAATTGAAAAAAATATACGAAGAGACAAATCAAATAAAGATAAATTAAAAAGAAGCGGATGGAAGGTCATATCTGCATGGGAACATGAAATTAATCGAAACGTTGATAAAACTTATAAAAAAATTATTGGTTCTGGTGATTAAGATGGAATACGAGATAAAAAAAGAAGATCTTGAAAAATGCTTTAAATTTGCTGTAGAATACCATCTTGACGAAACAAAACTTGTTGCCAACAGAACGACCGGGCAGTATAGAGGTCTTGGAGGGATTATAGACAGTTTTGTTATAGGTAAATTAATTGAAATTGGAGTTGCAAAAATAATCGAAAAGGGGACAAAAAAGATATGTGGACTTGATTTCGAACTCCATAAGCTAAACAAAGACAATATTTCTGATCCAGACATTGTAAAAATAATTGAGGGTGGTGTAGATAGAAACCCCAATTTGTATGTTGAAATAAAAAATATTTCCAAAGAGGACAGATGGATTGGTTTAACCAACGAACAGTTTATCACCATTTTATCGAATAAATTGGTAAAAGACAACCCAAAAAAGGTTATTTTAATTTATGCAACCCTCATTACAAAAAATGAGCGGAATAGCATTGATCCTCTCGGCGTTTATCTAAAATCAAAAATTGATACAGATTTGCTTAAAAAGTTTTGCAACGTTGGTGAATTATATGTTAAAATACAATATATTATTACGGGAGAAGATTTAAAAAAACATGGGGTGTATTTTAATCAAGGCTCTTATTTGTATGAAACAGAAATAATAAAAGAAGCCAGCCAGATGACTTCAAAGAAGATTTTGCAAAATAATGAAAAGTTTGAAAAAGTAGAAATAAAACATGGGCAACTTCCGATAATTATGAGCAGCAATCTACCAGAGCCAAAAGAGTTCGGTAAATTTGAGTATGAAGGAGACATTGATGTTTACTTAAAAAACAACTATAAGAATGGAAATGTTTCCTCTAAAAGAATGTATATCTATGCAAAAGCAAAAACTAAAATAACGAACGCTGTTCTTGGAGTATTCGAATTAGAAGAAGGTAAAGTGTATGAATGTTGGTTTGCTACTGTTGGAATGAATCCCTCATTGAAACGCAACAATATTTGGATAGCCCAAAGAAATCTAAAAAACGTTATTGCTGTAAAGGATGAAGAATACCTCAAGAAAGTAAGGGATGAGATTTAGTATTTTTAATAGGTTGTTATTTCTATCTGCGGACTCAACCTCTTTCCTTCAAGAACGGCTGAGATGTTC
>CAYITG010000001.1:751486-755958 GCA_964366415.1 Candidatus Woesearchaeota archaeon
TTGCTATCCGTTCAACAACTGGAACAGTCACACTGTTTCCTGCTTGATGGTACAATTTTGTATCTGCAAGCTCCGGAAGCATAAAGTTTTTCGGAAAACCTTGTAGAAGGAAGCATTCTTTTGGTGTGAGCTTTCTGATGCCTACACCATTTTTTATGATTGGAACATTGTGTCCGCCAGTACCCATGTTTGCTGTTAGCGCGGGCACCACTCCTTTTTTATTTGCCCGCACGTATCTTCTTCTCCATTGATAGACTGTGTGTTCTGAGTTCACATCATCTTTTATCCTGTTGAAAAGTGGTTTGTCATTGTAATAATATTTGCTATCTGCACTGTCCTTTACAAACTCTTTAAATGAAACCTTCAATTGCGTTTCTTTAGGAAATACAAATCTTTCAGATTCTTCTTTATCCAAAAAACCAACTATGAAAATTCTCTCTCTGTTCTGCGGAATGCCACCATGAGTCATGCTGTTGAGCACTTCAGCTTTGACTGAGTACCCAAGATTTTCCAGAGTTTCCTTTATGACTTTGAATGTTCTGCCCTTGTCATGAGTTTTCAGATTTTTCACGTTTTCAAGAAAGAAAGCTCTCGGTTTTCTCAGCTCAAGGATTTCAGCAATTCTAAAGAAAAGATTGCCCCTCCCTTTTTCATCTATAAATCCTCTCCTGTATCCTGCAATGCTAAACGCCTGGCAGGGAAATCCTGCACAAAGCATATCAAACTCTGGAAGTTCTTTCATGTTCAGCTTCCAAATATCTTCGGTGTTCAACTTTGGTTCATTAAAATTCAAATCATAAGTTTCCTTGCACGTCTTGTCAAAATCATTTGCAAAAACCGTCTTAAATCCAGCATTCTCAAATCCAAGTCTTATCCCGCCGACTCCTGCAAACAAGTCTAAAGTTCTTATATTATTCTTGCCTTCCATCAGTTTAACATTTTTTGCCTTATTCATAAGCTTTGCCACCGCTTTTCCGCAATACCATCCAAGCATTTCATAATCATTCCATGTTCTCCCCAATATTTTTTATCCATAAGCAATATTCACAACTTTTATTCGGTTTTGGCAGAAGATCTTCGTGCAGTATGTTGCTTGCCCTTTCAAGCAGTTTCTTGACTCTTTCCATATCAGTTTCCACTTCAATGATCTTCACCTTCATGTCCATGCCCTCATGCAGTTCGCAATTCTCTGGGTAGTAATATGCTAAGTACCCTTTGTTCGTTGTCTTGTAGCCGTTCATCCTAAGAAGATATGAGTAAACGTCCATCTGCACTAAGTTGGCTGGATGGGCTTCCTCTGGTGCAGTACTCTTTGTCTTGTGGTCGAAGGGAACAATCTCGCCAGTGGCAAGTTCTATATACTCATCTGGCTTTCCTGCAATGATGATAATGTCATTCTCCTCATGCTTCAACGTCTTTGGCATATCTTTCGGAAGTAGCCCCTGAATCATCCCGTCAACCATCGGTGGCAGTTGATCCTTCATCCTGTACTTGTCAAAATAAGCCTTGATGATGGAGTCCATCCTCATCACGATGCCTGCCATTATTCCACGCGGTCTGTAAACTTTGTTCTTGACCTGCAGCCAGAAACAGCGCTCGCACTCTATCATGAGGTTTAGTGTTGATGGTGATAGTTGCATCTTTTCCATACTAAAGTCAAGGTATGGTTTATATAAAAGGGTTGTGGGCAAGGTTGAAGAGTGTTAATTAAGTCCCTGATCCCAGAAACGACGAAGGTTATTTCTTATGAGTGTTGAGTTTCCACCATTGTTGCAAAGAGTCAGTAATTCATCGTAAATGGATTTTAGCATTTCCATTAGTTCAGCATCCCTTAACGCCATTGAAAGATCTAAATGAAACAAAGAATCAAAGTTCGTCGCCATTGTACGGTACGCTCCTGAGGCATATCCATTGATTTTTATGTGCCTTGAAACGCTTGTCAAATGCAAAAGTTCGACGAGAACATGAAATGAGTCAGATTTATTCATTCTTTTAATTTTTTTGATCCGCCTCTTTAATGCGATAAAGTCAGGCATATTGCTCAACAAAAATGATTCCATAAGTTCAGGGTCTTGGGCTAAGCGTGAATCAACCTGAACATTTTCTTTAAGAGTATTGATTATATGCGAAAATTCTTCTTCGGAATCAGACGTGACAAACTTGCCTCCAAAAAGGTTATAATGCACAATCTCAAGCAAACCAATATCTGCAATGGAAGCGTGACAAAATTCATGTGTAATATGGAAGAACAAGGTTTTCTGTTTAACTTGTTGATCCTCTATTGCAAAGATGCTTCTATCCAAATAAATATTAAGAAGCCCAAAGCTCTCCTTGTTAGCAACAGTTAAGCCAGGGACGCCTGCAATAATGTTTACTTTGTCTGCTGGCTTGAATCCTAAAGAAGAAGATTGACAATGCGCATTAATTACAATTTGCTTTAACTCTATTCCCGACATTTTTGCGAGGTTCTCAAGAACATCGTCAATGATTACTTCAACCATCTTTCTGTGTTTCGTTCTCCCTCTTCTTTTTTGTTTTCAACGCAATTTGATAGACGGAATCAAGTTTTTGAAAAATATCTGATAACTCTTCCGCAACTTTCTTGTTGAGTGTGTAATATTTGAACTTGCCTTCTTTAGCACTATCAACAACTCCTTCTTCCTCTAGTTCGGCGAGCGCAACACTTACTGATGATCCTGGAAGGTCTGTTGCTTTCTGGATCTCAAGAACATTAAGTCTTTGGTTCTGCTTTTCTGCAAAGAACCGCAGAAGAAGCTGTTTCACAGGAGTTCCAAATATCCTGTAAAATTCATATTTGCCGAATACTCCATACTTGTAACTAGCCATAATTCCACCTCTTTTTGAAATTATACAATTTTGATACGTTCATACGATTTATCATAACGGTTCACGTATTTAAGTCTTTCCAGACATTAATTCAAAATTACGATTCGTAATGTTTATATACTACCTCTTCTTTATGATTCTTAATTATAAATCGAAATATGGAGGTACAAACATGAAACAATGTCGATATTGCCATCGGGAAGGGCAGTTCTTCCCATATGCGCGGGAAGTGTTGTGTGCAAAGCACTTCAGCCAAGGAAACAGATGCTGGGGCAGGAAAGTTGCGCTCCCCTCCCCAGAAGGAGTCGCCTGTGAAGGAGAACCCCTCTGTTGAAAGGATAGGGGAACGGCTTAATAAGATTTTGGAAAGTTTTGGTTCACAATGGATCAAGGTTTCCGTTATTTTGAGCCAGTTGGAACTCGCCCAGGATTCAGGAAAGAAAGGCAAGTTCTCCATCGAGTCTCTTTTCAAGCTTCACGTGCTTCGAAGAATCAAGGGTTTCGTTTCTTACAACGAGCTTCTCGAAAAGATCACGGAGGAAGACGCGCTGAATCTTGGGTTTTTCAGAGACGAATCGAATAAGATCATCTTACCGCCGAAGAGAACATTCAACCACCTATTCAAGCTAAGAGTAACCAACGACGAGAAAAATCAACTTGACAAGATAGCCGAATTGATCCTGCGGGCGGCAACACAACATGGAAAAATTCTGGACATTGAGTTGGTGCAAAAAGCAGTCAAGCAACACAGGGAGAATAAAAGAAAATCTTTTAAGGAAGCAGTAAAGCTGGTGAAGAGGCTTGTGTATCCGCAAATTGAGATCAAGATGCACCACAACGCAAGATTCACCACAAGAGACTTGCTTGACGTTCTAGTCCATGTTGCCCAGTCAAATGATTTTGCGCACAACGGCTCGATAACATTCTCCGAAATAAATCCAGAATCTCCTTCACCAAGCAGCTGGACGATCTTGCACCATCTTGGAAAGCTTGATGAGATGGAAAAGGTAAGGATTCTTTTCGAGAAAGTCTTTGATGTCATTTTCTCCTTCGCAAAGAGAGAATATAGAATCTTGCGAGAGAGAAAAGTGGACATCGCGCTGGACGTTCACAACATTCCTTATTATGGAGACAGGAATGATTCCTTTGCGCTTGGAGGAAAGCACGAGCGTGGAACTTCCCATTTCCTCAAGTTTCTCACGTGCGCCATTGTGGTGGGAGGAACGCGATTCACCCTGAATGCCATTCCCATCCAGCCTTTCGACGCCCTGGAGGACTTGGTGGAGGAAATCATCGTGAAAGCCAAGGAAAAAGTGCGCATCAATAGAGCCTACCTTGACAGGGGATTTGATAGCCCAAGGATAATCAACATCCTGCAGAAGCACCACGTCTGTTTTGTCATGCCAAAAGTGAGAAGCCTTACAGTAAAATCATGGTTCGACAAGTCAGAAGACAAGAAGGCACGAGTGGTCAGCAATTTCAAGATTGGGACAAAGGAAAATCAAAGCATCGTGAACTTGGTGCTCGTGGATGATGAGGAAGGAATCAAGCGCGCGTTCATCACGAACATGGATATTCCAGAACCTCTTGCGCATTATATGTATGAGTGGTATGCAAAGCGCTGG
>CAYITG010000002.1:0-94726 GCA_964366415.1 Candidatus Woesearchaeota archaeon
GAGAAGATGTGTTAGATAAGATTGGACAAGTAGCTACGGATAGTGGAGATCGACCACTGACTGATGTGTTTATGACGAAGGTTAGTGTTAAGCAAGATTAGATTCTTTGATATGAGGACGTACAGTTAGACGTGGATGCCTTGATTGGTTATTTGATGAAGAACTGGTGGTGAAGTGGAAGGCATACTTTTTTATTAATAAAGTAGAAATTAATTTTTTAAAATATGTTTAAAAGCCTAAAGAGCCAATAGTAAACTTTATATATTACTAATAGGCTAATTATTTCTATGGGGGACGAAAATTTCGAAAAATTATCTGTAAAATTGAATTTAATAGCAAGTTTGCTCTTTGATATAAAACAAAGCTTAGATGAAAAAATTTCTATTAAAAACAAAGTTGAGTATCTTGTAAAGAGAGGCATAATTACTGATGAGGATATAGCAGCAATATTAGATATAACTAAAGGGCATGCTTCTAAAGAAAAAGCAATGCTTAGGAAGGATAAAAGAAATGATAGACGAGAAGAAGTTATTTGAAGAAATTGGAACAATCAAGAGACTGCTTGGAGCTATAGCAATAAAAGATAAAAATCTTAGAGAGCAAGTCAAACTTCTTTCAGATGCTGGTTTACAACCAATTGAAATTGCAGATATAACTGGAAAATCACCTAATCTCATTAGTGTGACTAAAACGGGGTTAAAGAAAAAGAATGGATCAAAATCAATTTGAAATAATCTGTAAAAAATTGGACAAAATCACAGCTTTGCTCACTGTTCAAAATGTAGAAGACAAAAATGATAAGATTGCAATTTTAAAAAAATTGGGATTTTCTTCAGAAGAAGTTGGAGAACTTGTGGGCGTTAAAAATCCTAGGCAAATGGCAGGATGGAAAAGAAAATGACAGAGAGATTAGTAAAATTATTAGAAGAAACAAATAAAAAATTAGATGCAATTATCATATTTCATTGCGTTGAAAATTTATCTGGGAATGACAAACTGAATATACTAAAATATTCAATTGGTATCAAGCCTACTGCAAGGATATTAGAAAAAGACAAAAGTTATTTTAAGAAAAAATTGAAGAGTGGAGTAAAAAGTGCCAAAAAAGAATAAACTTAGAGAAAAATCAGAAAGAGAATTGTTAGAAGATATAAAATCCTTATTAATCTTAGCTCTTTCTAAATCTGGTTTTACTTCTGAGCAAATAGGAAAGTCTATAGGTGTAAAAGGCAGTAGAATTAGAAACATTTTGTCTGGTGTGGGGAAAAACAAGAAAAATGAGTGAAATTGTCTCAGACGTAAGCGCAAATAGAAATGATAAAATAGTTAATGCTGCGGAATTTTTAAGCAAATCCTTAGATAGGAGAAAAATTTTTGAGATGGTTTATAAGGGTAAAAAAGATAAAACTATAAGTGAAATCATGCTTACTTCTAAAATCGGTAATAATTCTAATAGAAGAGTTAGAACCCTCCAAGAACTAAAAAAATTAAGAGGAGAAGATATGGTCGAACTATTGGAGAAAAAAAGAGATGGAGAATTAGTATATAGGAAAAAAGATTTTTATACAAATAATTGGAAAAAAATAATTTCTCTTTCATTAAATAAAAAAAGAAGAGATAAAGTACCAACTAAAATTAACAATAAGATTCAAAAAATTAATTTTAATATAAAAATTCCTAAAACTCTTATGCCAAATGTTAAACATATAACCATTGAAGATATAGATCAATTCAAGGATATAAAAAAAATTAAGGAAATACCAAAAGAAGAGGAATTTTATGAAAATGCGGTTAAGGAAAAATTTAAGAGCAGAATTGGAGAGACAGGGACCTTCACTGATTGGGGTGGTGAAAAGAATGATTTGTTTAGCACAAATGCAAGAATTAAAGGAAAGAGAATTTCTGCGGCATTTGCATTTAAGGGAAAGGGAACAAATGGGGTTTTAACTCCAAAAAAGATGGGGAAAAATGGAGACCAGATATTAAGACTTTTTCAATCAACTGGAGAAATCTTTTTTATTCAGTATAATCGACAGATAGATCAGAGCATTTTAGAGTATATGGAAACTTTTGCAAAAGTTGCATCTCTACACAAAGGAAAGAAAATTTATTATGGAATTATAGATGGAATAGACACTAGTAAGATTATGCAACTTTAATAAACTCCCTCAACTTCTTCACAATCATAACCTCTGCGAAAGTATCCAATTTGTAGTATTTTAATAAATTTTCTCTAATTTTATTTTTCTCTTCATCAGAGCAATTCTCATAAGTCATCTTAAAAAACTCAATAGAAACTGTTCCGCCATCTCCAATTTCCATGCCTTCCTATCAGAAATTCATTTATCTTCATTGAATCAACACATCAAAGCATCCACCATCATTTAGTGTCTTCTACCGAGAACAAAGAACTCAATATCACGTCAATTAGAGACAAGAATAACCTTTATAAGTCTCTTCCTAAGAATTATAGTTATCCCTGTCTAGCTCAATGGTAGAGCACGTGGCTGTACTTTCCTTTTTCAAGGGAGAGGGCCAAAGTCCGTGTTGACGCGGTGGGACTAGGCGAAAGCTAAGAATGAACATCTGATAGCCACCACGGGGTTCCTGGTTCGAGTCCAGGGGCAGGGACTTTTTTCTTATTTCCGAAAAAAACATTGTAAAATTAATTGTGGTGTTAAAAGTGATCATCACTCTTCAAGTACCCCCTGAGTTGTTTATAAATTCTAACTCCTTTCTTTGTTTATGAGGATCAAGATACCTAAGGAAGGCTATCAAGAACTTACTGTTGCAAAAGCACGGCTCATTGGACATTTCATTGGTGATGGCGCAGTCTATCGACATAAGCATGACTACATTATGAAGTATGAAGTTAAGGATATGGAACTTTTACTTCACGTTTATCAGGATTTGATGACAGTTTATGGTTTACCACTTACGACTGGATGGCATCGTTCTGGCAAAACAGGATTGTTGCTTCCTTTAGTGAGACTAAGATCCAAACTCGTGTATGAAGATTTATTGCGCTATGTTGAAAGCTATTATTCAAAAGAATGGAAACTCCGAAATATTCTGATTCATGTACCCGACGATATTCTTACTGCTTTCTTGCAGGCCTTATATGATGATGAAGGAAGTGTTACACAAAAACAAATCCGTTTGTATTCTATAAATAAACCTGGACTGGAACAAGTGAAACTGTTGATGGAACGTTTGGGATTTCGAGATCTCTTTTTCAGATCTGGTTATGGAGAGGCACGGAATGTTTATGGACTTATCACTAAAGATTTTTATCTGTTTTCTGAGGTCATAGGTTTTTCTTTGGAACGAAAGCAACACAAAGTTCAAGAATATCTCCCATTAGCGTAAAACACCGGAGTGGGGATTTTTCTTTTTATTGTGATGCTATCTTGTGCATGGCTTTTTCTAGATTATCCCTAAAATGTTGAATGCCAAAATGTGTTGGTTCATTTCTCATACCGCCAGCGATTCTTGCATTGAGATCTTGTCGATGCACTATCATCACACGTTCACGTGGCACGTCTTGGGCCTTGGGCTTGAGATAAAATTCATAGGTGGGCTTCTCACTCCAGCTTATTTTCATTGGATTGGGACTTGTGGCTCCTAGCACATATTCATCTACTTCTTGGTGCGTGATTTCATACTGCCCGCTCTCTGGGAACTGTTCTCTTAACAGATCATTTAGATATCCGCATACTCTGCCGGCTCGTGCCCTTAACGGCCTGTTTCTCCTTTCTTCAACATTTCTTTCCATCATCTTCTCTAGGATGTTATTCTTTATAAATATTACTATTAAGTAGTAATTACTCTATCCTCTTTTGCTTGTTGGCAGATTTTTTCTTATTTCCATTTATCTTCTCCATGACAGATTTGTTTCCATATCTTCGAGACTTTTGGCAGCATTTTCCTCCACTCTTCATCGGTGTTCGTACAAAACAACGCATCTTCTAAGGCTTCAATATCTTTATGATTGATTATTATCGTGATAGACTGATCTTTTGTTTCATATAATCCTTGACATTCTTTACATTTTCTTTTCATCTCTTGTTTTTCTTTTCTCTTTATTTAAACTTTCTTGACATCTTCGGAAATATTTCGGATATTTTTTCTATTATCGAAATTATTACAGATTTTTTGTTTCTTCTCTTCACTTTGTGTTCTTTTTTGTGGAATTTCCTTGTGAGGAGACATAAAGAAGCATTGATCCTTTTTCTTCATGACTCTGCTTTTTTCTGTAAAAGATCTTCATGGGCGTGTTATTTACCTTTCAACAGAACGATGGAAACATATCAGCAAACGACATCCACACATTGTTCCTTATTTGTATGAGATTCCCTCTATCCTTCAACATCCTCTCTCCTGGAAAAAAGTTTCTTCTCATAAAGTTCATTACAGTGCTTACTTCAAAGCTCATCCGTTTCCCGAAAAATTTCTGGTTGTGGTCGGCAAGTATTTAAATAACCATGGCTTTATTGTTACAGCACATTTTACTAAGCACCTATGAAACAACATATTCACCTTTGGTATGATCAAGAAGGGGATTTTTTTGAGATCGGTATAGGAAAACCAAGCCCAGATTACGCGGAAGAAATTAAACCAGGTATCTTTGTTTATTTTGATGAAAAAACTCATGATGCAAAAGGTGTAGGGATCTTGAGCATTACACGACAATTATCCCCTCTGGACGTTTCTCTTCTCGATCTTCACCTTTCTTATGATCACAACAAAGATGTTCTCGATGTTCGTTTTGGACGGGACACTACTTCTTCGTTAGTTGATACTGGCGATAGCATTTTTCAACGTGTTGAGGAAAAGACCGGTAATATTGTTGGCTTGAGAATTCTTCGCTTCACAACGCGAAAAAAGAAATTTATCGACCGCCAGCTTTCTTCACCTTTTGAAATTCCTCAAGCAGCTTTACCTTCCATGGCTTAACGCCTTTCCTTTCTGCTTCTTCGCTTTCTTCAATAATTTTCGTGATTCTGTTCCTTCTTCTTTTGGAATCCTTTGATTATCTTTACGAACACATCTGTCTTTTACGTCAGTTTTTCCGTGAACAATGATCTCTTTTTTATTTTTTATACCTTCTTTTCTCCTTTTCCTTGCATAACATTTTTTAAGAACTATTGATCTTCTTTCCTTCATGACAACCGATCAAGAATTGTTACAAGAATTACGCGCCATCAAGACCATTCTCATGGATTTGCATGATCACTTGGCAGACTTGTTTATCGCTGATGATGACGATTGGGAAGAGATCTTTAAAGACCATCGCAACCTTTAAATGATTTCTCTTATTCTTCTTTTACATGATCATGTATAATGGTAACATTCCACCTTTCTTTGAAACCTATGAGGAAGGAACTGCTCGTATCCAACACTCTTATACACATAGAATGAAACTTCTTGGCGCTGGATGTGTTAGTCTTTTCAGCGCAAGCGCTGCACTTCTTTGTTGGGATCCAACATCTCTTGAGGATGTTGTTGCTTCTTTTTCTTTATCAGATTTAGGAATGATTGGGGCGATGACATCCGCTGTCAGTTATGTTGCAGGATATGCTCTTTTTTCCCATCACTATCGTTGTGCTTTTTCTTCTCTTAAAACATCTACGTTGGAAACACATCTTACAAGAAGTTCAACGAAACACATTCTTCGTCGAAACTTTTGATTCTCTCGTTTTTGTATCGAAATATTTAAAAGAAAGTTCACCTTATAGATTTGAAGAGAGAACAAAAAGAGTGTATTAGCTAGAACTGGCTTCTATAGTAAGATTTATAAAGGGGTTTTTGTGATTTTGTTCTTAGATGGAAGAGTCTTCCCGCCGTGCTGCAGTGATTGGCCAGATTTTGTCTATTCAGGCTTACTAACATTATTGCATGGCAGTTAGAACTCTCTCATTGACGTGCCCTAGTCGTCTAGTGGCTATGATACGGCCCTGTCGCGGGCAGCTTAAGGTCCATAGAAAGGCCGTGGCGCGGGTTCGATTCCCGCCTAGGGCGTGTGGGCCGGTAGCTCAGCCTGGCTAGAGCACTTGGCTTTTAAGCCAGATGAAGAGACCAAGGGGTCGAGGGTTCAAAAAATCCTCAAGCAAAGGCGAACTTGGGATTGAAAGTCCCTTCCGGCTCGCTCATATTCCACCATCACCATGGCAAAAACCATCATCGTCCACGACCACGTGCTTGTTCCTAAGCATATGCTCATGACTGAAGAAGAAGTGAACCAGTTACTTACCCATTATAACATTTCTAAAAAACAGATGCCTTCTATTTCTGCCAAAGATCCTACGATCAAGGAATTGAACGTGAAGGGCGGTGATGTGATTAAAATTATTCGCAATAGTCCAACACAAGTAAAATCAGAATTCTATCGTGTGGTGAAAGAATGAATGAAGCTACCATTCCTGGCGTGAATCGAAGAAACATTTTATTGAAAAAATATTTTGAAAAAAATTCTTTTGTGGAAGCTGATATTCAATCGTTTAATAATTTCATTGATGTGGAGATGCATAAAATTGTCAAAGAAGTGGGCGATGTTGTCCCTACGATTATCCCACCTGAGATGGATAATTTCAAGATTCGTTTAGACAAGATTTGGATTACCAAACCAACGATGATTGAGGCTGATGGCAGCAAACGTGATATTTTACCTATTGAAGCGCGATTAAGAAATATGACTTATAGCGCCCCTATTCATATTGAAGTGAGTGCCCACATTGATGGCGTGCAACGTGAAAGCTTTACCACACAAATTGGACGCTTACCTATCATGGTCAAAAGCAAGTTCTGCCAGTTGCATGGCTTGAACAAAGAAGAATTGATTGCCAAGGGAGAAGACCCTGAAGATCCTGGCGGATACTTCATTTTGAATGGCAATGAACGTGTTTTAATTACTGTTGAAGATTTGGCGGCGAATACTTTATTTGTTGAGGAAGGAAAATCAGGAACCAGCAGATTTGTTGGCAAGATTTTCTCTGAAAAAGGAAGCTACAGAGTTCCTCACGTTATTGAACAAGCAAAAGACGGCCTTATGTACTTGAGTTTTACCCGTTTCAAGAGAATTCCTATTATTGCCGTTATTAAATCATTGGGCATGATTAGAGATGATGAGATTGTCAAACACATTTCTGAAGACAAACAATACGATGATATTTTCATTAACTTATTTAGTGTTTTGGAATTGAAAACAGAGAGTGATGCTCTAGAATATTTAGCCAAGAAAATTGGCATTAACCAGCCTCAAGATGTTAAATTCGAAAAGGCACGCGAGAACTTAGACAAATATTTGTTACCTCATTTAGGAACTGATCCTAAAGATCGCTTGTACAAAGCTGTTAACTTGTGTAAACTGATTAAACGCTTCTTGACGATTAGCAAAGAAGATTTGGATGGACAAGACAAAGATCATTACCAACACAAACGTTTGAAATTAAGCGGAGATTTGCTTGCTGATTTATTTAGGGTGAATTTACGTGCTTTGATTAATGATATCCTGTATAACTATCAACGCTTAGTCAAGAGAGGAAAATTCCAAAGCATCAAAATCATCATCCGCGATAAACTATTGACAAGTAGGATTAACAGTGCCATGGCAACAGGCGTATGGGTTGGTGGACGTAAAGGATTAAGCCAGAATATTGATAGAACGAATTATTTAGCAACGTTAAGCCATTTACAGAGAGTTGTTAGTTTGTTATCTAGCACACAAGAAAACTTTGCAGCACGTGCCCTGCATCCGACGCATTGGGGACGCTTATGTGCTATTGAAACACCAGAAGGAACACCTATTGGTTTGAGAAAGAACTTTGCATTGTTATCTGCGGTTTCACCGGAAGAATTGAGCGAACCTAAAGTTCGCAAAACCTTGGAGGGTTTAGGATTAAAGTATCATGACTGATGTGTACTTAGATGAACGATATATTGGACGCGTCGAACATAGTGATCAGTTTATTTCCAATGTTAAAGCTACACGTCGAGAAGGAAAATTACCTCAAACCTTGAATATTGCTTTCAAGCCACGCTTGAATGAAATTCATATGATCATGTCCAAAGGACGAGCTAGACGACCTTTGATTATTGCCGATCAGGGCAAATCAAAACTTACTGAAGATCTTATCCAACGCTTAGAAAAAGGAGACATCGGTTGGGAATATCTTCTCAGCAATGGCATTATAGAATACTTAGATGCAGCTGAAGAAGAGCAGGCATTGATTGCTTTATATGATGAAGACTTGACTTCTGAACATACGCACATGGAGATCAGTCCTCTTGTCATTGTAGGATTGACCACTTCTTTAGTGCCGTATGCTAATTACGGTCAAAGTTCTCGTTTAAACAGAGGAAGTAAAACTCAGAAACAGGCTCTTGGCTTTTACGCTTCGAATTATCTTGTGAGAATGGATACAGACTTGAGCATTTTGAATTATCCTCAAAATCCTTTGGTGCGATCAAGCACATATGCCATGGGTAATTTAGATAATCATCCTGCAGGACAGAATGTTGTGATTGCTTTGATGAGTTATGAAGGATACAATATGAGTGATTCTATTGTCTTGAACAAAGGAAGTGTGCAGAGAGGATTGGCTCGCAGCACGTATTACCGGCCGCATGTTGTTGAGGAATTACGGTACAGCGGCGGATTAGTTGATGAAATTGGCGTTCCTGACAAGGAAGTTCGCGGCTACAAGAGCGAGCATGATTATCGCTTATTGGAAGATGATGGTATTATTTATCCTGAAGCTGAAGTGAAAGAAGAAGACGTCTTGATTGGAAAAACAAGCCCTCCTCGTTTTTTGGGAGAGATGGATGAATTCAGTGTTGCTGCCAACAAGAGACGTGAGAGCAGCGTTACGGTAAGACATGGAGAAAAAGGCGTTGTTGATATGGTTGCTGTTACTGAGAATGAAGAAGGTAACAGATTGATTCAAGTGCGCTTGCGACATCAACGTATTCCTGAAATTGGTGACAAATTTGCATCCCGTCATGGCCAGAAAGGAGTCATTGGACTCATTGTCGATCAAGCAGATATGCCTTTCACGAGCAACGGCATTACGCCAGATATTATTTTTAGCCCACATTCTATTCCTAGCAGAATGACGGTGAGCCATCTTATTGAGGTTGTTGCCGGTAAGGTTGCTGCCTTGGATGGACGCATTGTCAATGGCACTTTGTTTAGCAGCGAAACTGAAAAGAGCATTCGTGAACATTTATTGGAATTAGGATTCAGAGAGAATGGAACAGAACGCATGTACAATGGCATCACAGGAGAAGAATTCGAAGCCAAAATCTATATTGGCGATATGTACTACTTGAAATTAAAACACATGGTTGCCAACAAATTACACGCTCGCGCATCAGGACGCATTCAGTTATTAACACGACAACCTATTGAAGGACGCGCCAAAGGTGGAGGATTGCGACTGGGAGAAATGGAAAAAGATTGTTTTGTCGCCCATGGAGCATCTCTTTTATTGAAAGAACGTTTTGACTCTGATAAAACCATTGTTCATATTTGCGAAAGCTGCGGATTATTAGGCGTTGTTGATAGTTATCGTAATAATAAGTTCTGTCACAAATGCGGCGGCAATGTGGAAATCACTGCTGTTGAATTAAGTTATGCATTCAAATTGTTGCTTGATGAGTTACGCAGCTTAGGCATTGTGCCTAAATTAAAGTTGAGGAGCAAATACTAAGATGGTTGATTATGTCTATAAGCAAATTGGAAGCATTTTGTTCAGAATGAACAGTCCTGAAGAAGCAGAGAAAGTCAGCAGCGTTAAAGTCGTGACTGCAGAATTGTATGATAAGGAAGGATATCCTGTTGATGGCGGCTTGATGGACATTCGCTTAGGCGTTATTGATCCTGGCTTGCGTTGTAAGACGTGTGGTGGAAAACTTAAGGAATGCATGGGGCATTTTGGACACATTGACCTTGCACGACCCGTTATGCATGTCTTGTACATGGATGCTGTGTATGATCTTTTGAGGGGAACATGTAAAGGTTGTTACAAGATTTTGCTTGATGAAGCTAATGTTGAGAAATTCATGACTGCTTTCGCCATTGTTGACAAAGATAAAAATATTGACAAGAGAAAACGCCTTTCCAAGATGGCGCATAACAAAACTAAACTTATCAAGAAATGCCCCCACTGCGGAGAAAAACAGGGCACGTTGAAACTTGAAAAACCAACAACTGTCATGGATGGAGATCGAAGATTAACTCCTATTGAAATCCGTGAATGGTTGTCCAAGATTTCTGAACGTGATGCTGAGATACTTGGCTTACGCGGACAATTTGCAAAACCTGAATGGATGGTTTTAACGAACTTATCTATTCCTCCTGTTACGATGCGACCTTCTATTACTCTTGAAACTGGCGAGAGAAGCGAAGATGACTTAACCCATAAACTAGGGGATATTGTTAGAATTAACCAGCGTCTCTTTGAAAACATTAATGCAGGCGCTCCTGAAATTATTGTTGAAGACTTATGGGACTTATTGCAATATCATGTTACGACGTATTTTGATAGCACGCTAACAAGCATTCCACCTGCACGACACCGCAGCGGCCAGCCTTTGAAGACGCTTGTTGAGAGAATTAAAAGCAAGGAAGGACGCTTCAGACACAACTTAGCAGGTAAACGCGTGAACTTTGCAGCACGTACAGTTATTAGTCCTGATCCTATGATCGATGTCAATGAAGTTGGCGTTCCGCAGAGTGTTGCCATGGAATTAACTGTGCCAGAACGTGTTACTGAATGGAATAAGGAATGGCTGATTACACTCATTACCAATGGACCTAAAGTTTATCCTGGAGCTAATTATGTCGTTTCTCCTGATGGCAAGAAAAAGAAAATTACTGATGAAACACGAGAACAAATCGTTACTGATTTAGCAGAAGGTTATGTTGTTGAACGTCATTTATTGGATAGTGATATTTCCATCTTCAACAGACAGCCTAGCCTGCACAGAATGAGCATCATGTCTCATCGTGTTAAAGTGTTACCTGGGCGAAGCTTCAGAATGAATCCCAGCGTGTGCGCACCTTATAACGCAGACTTTGATGGGGATGAAATGAACTTACATATTCCTCAGACAGAAGAGGCTCGTGTTGAAGCCGAGATTCTCATGCAGGTTCCTACACAAATTATTTCTCCAAAGAACGGATACAATGTTATTGGCTGCGTTGAAGACAGCATTACTGGTAATTATCTTTTAACAAAATATTTAACACTATCAAAGCAGGAAGCTGTTGAATTGCTTACTTCCATTGGCCTTGACGACATTACGTTTGCTGAACAAGAAGTTCATGGACGAGACGTGATTAGCAAGTTGTTCCCCGCTGACTTTAACTTTGTCGGTTTCAATAAGAAAGGAGAGAAATATTTCACTGTTAAGAATGGCCATCTCACCATGGGTTTCTTGGACCAGAACACTATCGGAGAAAGCAATGGAGAATTGTTGCGTGAATTCTACCGCAAGTATGGACCAGAACCAACCCTTCGTCTTTTGGACAACTTATTTAGATTAGGCATCAAAATCTTGTTGAAATATGGGTTTACCACGACGATTGCAGATACGGATATTTCAGATGATGCACGCGAAAAAATCAAGACCATGATACACACGATGTACAAAGACGTTGATGTTCTTATGGCCGATTACAAGGAAAAACGTTTAGAAGCCCTGCCTGGAAAGACTGTTCGTGAAACTTTTGAAGTGCGCATCTTAGAATTATTGAACAAAGTGAGAAACAAGATTGGAGAGTCTGTTGCTGAAGAAACTGATGAACGTAATCCTACGATTGTCATGGCGCGCTCTGGAGCTAAAGGAAGCATCTTGAACTTTACCCAGATGAGTTCCTGCGTCGGACAACAAGCTTTAGGAGGCTTGCGTATTAACAAAGGATATACTGATCGTTGTTTATCTGTCTTTAAGAAACATGATTTAGGACCTGAAGCGCACGGCTTTGTTAAAAATTCCTTTAAGAGTGGATTGACTCCCGTGGAGTTCTTTTTCCATGCCATGACTGGACGCGACGCTCTCATGGATACTGCTTTGAGAACACCAAAATCTGGTTACTTGTACAGAAGGTTAGCTAATGCCTTGCAAGACTTGAAAGTTGAATATGATGGCACGGTGAGAAATGCCAGCAAGAAGATTATCCAATACCAATACGGGGAAGATGGTATTGATGTTTCCCGCAGCGAGGGAGGAAAGATCAGCGTAGTGAAAGCTATTGCTGACGTTTTGGGAGCTTAATCATGGACGACTTATTGAAATCTTATGAGAATAAACTCTCCGGAGTTATCTTACGTGAGTTCAAAAAAGAAGCACAAGAACGTAAATTGACTGTCAAACAAGCAGAGAAAGTCTTGATATATTTAGAAGAACAGTACACCAAAGCGCATGTTCATCCTGGTGAAGCTATTGGTATTATCACCGCAGAATCTTTTGGAGAACCAGGTACACAAATGACACTGAACGTGTTCCACTTTGCTGGAGTTGCAGAAGTGAGCGTTACTCAAGGATTGCCACGTCTTATTGAAATTTTAGATGCACGTAAAGAGATTAGCACTCCTTCGATGGAAATTTACTTGAAAAGTCCTTACAATAAAGATGCTAAAGAAGTCAAAAGAATTGCCGCTTTGGTCAAAGAAACAAAGTTGAGCGAAGTTGTGAACTCATTTTCTATTAATGTCAGCAAATTGCACATTGAATTAGAACTTGACAAAGCCATGATGAGAGACTTAAAGATTACTGAAGATTATCTTGAAAAGACTCTTATTGAAAGTTTGAAGAATGTCAAAGTTAAATTGCAGGATGGCATTATCGTCTTGAAAGTTGAAACTGAAGAAAATGAATTGATGGAAACGTACAAATTAAAAGAGAAAATCAAAGAATTGTATATCAAAGGCGTCAAAGGCATTCATCAGGTGCTGCCTGTCAAGAATAACCAGGAATTTGTCATTATCACTTCTGGATCTAACTTAAAAGATGTTATGGAAGTTGAGGATGTGGATGAAACACGTACAACCACGAATGATGTTTTTGAAGTCTTAAGTACTTTAGGCGTGGAAGCAGCACGTCAGATCATTATCAATGAAGCCGCTAAAGTCATCAATGATCAAGGATTGGATGTGGATATCAGGCATATCATGCTGATCGCTGATGCCATGACGCAATCTGGAGATGTCAAAGGCATTACTCGTGGTGGTATTACAGGAGAAAAGAAATCGGTTCTTGCACGAGCTAGCTTCGAAACGCCTATGAAGCATCTCGTTGCCGCTTCTCTTGTTGGCGAGGAAGATGAATTGAACTCTGTTATCGAGAATGTCATGCTTAATCAACCTGTCCCTGTCGGAACTGGATTACCAGACTTAGTAGCTAAAATGAAAGAGCTTTTCGGACCTGGTCTTGGATTGAAAAAAGAAGAAAAGGCTGAAAAGAAAGCAGAGAAAGAATCTAAGGAGAAGAAAGAATGAGCGTTGCCAAATTACGTGAAGTGTTGAAGTCACAGAAGATTACCTATGGCGCTCGTGAGACTCTTCGCAATTTAAAACTTGGAAAAACAAAAACAGTGTTCTTATCCAAAGACTGCCAAGAAACAACAAAGAAAAGCATTCAGTATTATTCTACGTTGGGTAAAATCGACATCATTACTCTTGATCAGGGAAGCAAAGAAATCGCGCAGTTGTGCAAGAAGAATTACCCTGTCAGCGTTTTGAGTTACTAATCATGGTATTAAGCACAAAGCTTGACAAAAAGCTCATCGGATATATTACTTTGTTTGAGCGTGTTACTGGTGCTCGTGTCAAAGATATTTTTGATTCTGAGATTGGATTATTGTTCATTGTTCAGCACGGAGATGCTGGCAAAGCTATTGGACGAAGAGGTTCTACGATTAAGAAACTAACATATATGTTCAAGAAGAAAATTAAAATTATTGAATACAATGAGAAGGTTGAGGAATTTGTCAAGAATGTTCTTGATCCTCTGAAAGTTGATGAGATTACTATGAAAGATCATCTTCTTGTTTTAACGACGAAAGAAAGCACAATGAAGGGAAAGATTATTGGTCGTAATGGAAAGAACTTACAATTACTTAATGACTTGTTAGAGAAGTACTTTAAAGTGAGATCTATTGTTGCGTGATACCTCTTTTATATGCGGCTAGTAATGATAATGAATCTGGAATCATATCTCCCGTATTTTTATTATCTCTTCCATGAAAGGGTACTATTATTTTGCCTTCTAATTCAGGTCTTTTCTGATATTTTTGTACATAATTTGTATGTATGAGAAATGCTCGCGCCCAATGTAATGCAACTTCTCTTGGAATATGAACTTCTGGACAAGGTACCTCTTTGAAAGAGAGGGGGTTATCAGCTTTCATTATTTCCCCTATTTTCATATCATCGATGAATCTATCTTTCACTTTTGATGAACGCATCTTTTCTTGCTCAAAGCGTGGGAAACTTTCTCTTGGTTTATCTTCAAGACCGTCGTAATATCCTCCTTGATCCATAGGCAACATGAAGACTCCTTCTTGATAGAGAATTTGCCTATCAAAAATTATTCGCGGACCTAGATTGAACATGCCACCATATAAATCACTCCTAAACAGAGGATCAATAAAAAGAGTGACATCATCAAATGTTCCCAACGCGTGCTCGAGACTTACATAACTTGAAGTGTGCTGCTCAAATGGAATTCTTAACTTTCTTAATTGTTCTTTAGATAAGATCTTCCCTGTTGAGAGAATTTTTTCAAAAGCATAGAAACTTGTTGTAAAGACTAAAGGAATTTGAATATCTTTATTTGTGATGGCCGTATTCATAATATGTAGGGGAATAGACATTTATTCATTGCTTGATGCAATATCATCGTCTATCTTCTTCAATCCTTTACGTTCTCTGATCTTGTTGACTGTCTTGTCTTGCAATTCACGTGGCAAGCGATCGAACATCTGATCAACCAAGAAGTGACTTCCACGACCTGATGTGGCGCTTCGAATATCATTACTAAAACCGAACATTTCTGCTACTGGCAATTTAGCCTTCATCGTCATGGATTCTTCGCCTTGCTCCATATCCAATAATTGACCGCGCTTGTTCTGAATCAATCTACTAATTTCTCCAATGTATTCTGATGGCGCTTCGAATTGTAGAATTTGTAATGGTTCGTACATCACTGCGCCAGCTTGCAACATGCCTTCTTTAATGGCTGCGCGCATGGCTGGCAAGACTTGAGCTGGACCTCTGTGAATAGCGTCTTCATGCAATTTACAATCTGTTACCGTGATTTTTAATCCGACACAAGGTTCTCGACATAATGGGCCTTCTCGCATCACTTGTTCGAATCCTTCATTAATCAGCTCTTGCACTTCTCCAATGGCGACAATACCTCTTGTTCCATCAACCAAGACGTTGCTATTGTAGATATTACGCACTTTTCTTCCTTCTTTGACAGGAACACCTAATTTTTCTAATTCTCTGTAGAGAACAGTATCTGTTTTCTTGACACGACCCTCTGGAATGATGCCTTCCTTAATGGCACTGTAGATTTCTTTTTCTAATGGTTCGACAATGATGTAAAATTTGTTGTGCTTATTTGGAGATTTACCTTCCACTTCTGGACTTTTCTTTTCTACTGTTTCTCTGTAGACGACAATAGGCTCCCCTGTCTTGACTGGGAATCCACGCTCGTCCTTAATTCTGTTTTCAATAATTTCTAAGTGCAATTCTCCCATGCCGTGAATGAGATTTTCTCCTGTTTCGAGATTAATCGTTACTTTGACTGATGGATCTTCTTTTGCCACTTTTTTTAAGATTTCAACTAGTTTTGGCAAGTCTTGCGGCTTTTCTGGTTCTATAGATTTTGTAATGACTGGTTCGAAAATATGTTTCATTTCCTCGAAAGGACGCTCTGCTTCTAGGGTGATGGTTTCTCCTGCTGATCCTGAAACTCCGCCCAAGGCAAGAACGTTACCAGCTACGACTTCTCCAATTTGCTCTGCTTTGATGCCTTTGTACATGAACACTTGAGAAATACGCTGATATTGTTTTGCATTGTTCAAGTAGACTTGCATTCCTTCCTTTACTGTACCGGAGAATAATCTACCAGCCGCCATTTCTCGCCCATATTTTGGATCAATAGTAATTCTTGTGATAACAAAAGCAACTTTTCCGTTAGGATTACAATTGATTAAGTCTTGACCGAACGGAGAATCTAACTCTCCTCTCCAAATGTGAGGAATTCTATATTTTTGCGCTTGTGCAGGATTTGGCAAATGCTTGATGACCATGTCAAGAATGACTTCGTGCACAGGAGCATTTTTCCATACCCATGCCTGAATTTCATCTTCTGATTTTCCTGCGCGATATAAATCAATTAAATCTTTGAAATTGACATTCTTTCTCTTCATATATGGAATACTTAATCCCCAATTTTCTCGTGCTGATCCAAAGGCAACACTACCGTCTAGGATGTTTACTTTCCATTTCTCTTTGAATTCTGGCTCTGCAATACGTTCGACTAATTTGTTAAATTCGAGAATGACTTTTGTGAAACGTTCCTGCATTTGTTCAGGCGTTAATTTTAATTCATTGATCAAACGATCTACTTTGTTAATGAATAAGACTGGCTTGACTCGTTCACGCAGTGCTTGCTTGACAACTGTTTCTGTTTGCGGCATGATACCTTCAACTGCGCATACTAAGACGATGGTTCCATCAATAGCACGCATGGCTCTCGTAACATTACCGCCGAAATCCACATGACCGGGCGTATCGATTAAGTTGATTAAGAATCGTTGACCTTCGAAATCGTGCGTCATGGAGACATTGGCCGCATCGACAGTCATCAATCGTTCTTGTTCGTCTTTATGCTGCCATGTTGCCATTCCTTTATCTAAGGAACCGGCTGCTGCTTCACTCATTAATCCGGCTGCTGCTAGAAGATTATCTGTTAATGCTGTTTTTCCGTGGTGAATATGGGCGGACGTACAAATATTGCGAATATAGGCGGGTTGACGCATTAAACCCTTGAATTCTTCAATCGTCGTGGATGTTCCCATGACATAAACTCGCTAAAAATTGTTTATAAAGCTTTTGGGGATGCTTTACCGTAATCCCCTGCATGTTCCACGACAGGGACCTTTTTTCTGACACGTGCAGATTCTAGTGCCTGGCGTGATAAGATTGAGATTTAGATATGTTACTAAAGGCAGAGAATCTTGCTTTGAACATGAAGCATAAGAAGAACTTGTCGAGCATTGAGAGGATAGATATTTTTTCTTAGAGTCATACATCGTGTTTATCCTTCTTTAATTTTTTCTTTGTAATCCGAACATTTCTTCTAATAATACTCTTTCTAATCCTTCCCCAAACATACATTTTCCAGGAAACTTTGCTTCTTCTGCTTCTTGATATCTTTTAACAATAGCAAGATATCGATCTTCTGGCACAACTTTTACCTCTTTCACTTCAAAAATAGTTGGAACGAACTCTCTTATTAATCCATACCTCTTTCCGCAAGCAATTTCATGTTCCTTTAGTTGTACAATGCCTATTCTATCTTTTGGAACAAAACAATGGGGATGGTATGTTGTTTTTTTCTCTTTTATTTGCACAATAAATTGACTATTTCCCACTACTCTATTAGTTTCTTCTGCGCTAATAATTCTTTCAGCATGTGTTAAATACAAACGAATGCTAGAACTCTCTTCAACTGCTACGCATGTCATTTTAACTCCTTTAACGGGCTGCGTCGGCCTGACGTTCTAATTCCAATTTTTTAGCAATAGCTGAAGATTTTTGATCATTTGCGGCTGCAAGAAGAATTTCCTCTGCCAATGCTTCATGCGCCTTGACTTTCTTTCCAAAACTCTTTTGATAGGCACCTTGCGTAAATATTCTTAATACTAAATCAACACGGCGCTGAGGCGCGCAATCGACTGCTTGAGGATAACGTGCTCCACCATATTCGATGGTTGTGATTTCATCTCGTGGCGCTGCATTTTCAATGGCTTTTACCAACACTTGAACTGGGTTTTCTTTTGTTTTTGCTTCAATCAACGTGAATGCTTGTTCAACAATCTTGAATGCCGTCATGCTCTTTCCACCACAGACACCAGAACTCAACATGTGTTTTTTACCGCGGTGACCTGGAACCATTAACTTATTCATCAAACGCTCAACAAGCGTGTACTTATTTTTGTGAAACTGCACAACAGCATTTCTTCCTTGACTTCGAGGAATGTAAACATTTTGCAAGTTCATGTATGGTTTTAATCCTATGTCATTGATTTGTATGTTTGATGTATCCCAACGACCCATTAATTTGAACTGCGTCATCTTCTACCTTTCTCAATCTTGCCGTGCACTAACGCATTTAAACTTTGATCATTGACTTTGATGACCTGCCATCGTACTCCGGGAAGATCGCCTTTTGATCTGCCCATTTTTCCACCGATGCATTCAATGATCACTTCATCGTGCTCATCAATCCTTTTGATGGCTTCGTTTCCTGGCGCGAAGACAGTTACTTGCTTGCCATTCTTGGTGAGCTGGACAAATACACATTTTCGCATGCCTGAACAGGGCTGCTTTGCTTCGAGCTGTCTTTTTTCCAAGACAATTGCTTTTGCCTGGGAACTACCTGCAAGCGGATCGGCATGCCTCTTTAAGTCAAGTGTTCTGCGTACAAAATCATAATCGTTCCAACGGAATTGGCGCCTTCGCTTTTTCAGCTTCGATCCAGCTCCTAATCCTCGTGGTTTATTTGCCATCTTTTATGAGTTCTCGAAATGAGCTTTATAAACGTTTCGCAGTGCTTCCAGTCAAAAGGCTTAATAATGGCTTTTCTTCTACATCCTTATGGTTTCTTATAAACAACGCTGTTTCGTATGCAAGGAACAGTGGGTTCTTGTCTCCAACTGGAAAATGAAATTTCCTGTTTGTAAAATGTGTGAAATGAAGGAACTCCAACGCCCTCTCGAGGAGGATACTTTAAAGAAACTTTTTGACATTCCCATGGCCTGGTATGAAAAAAATCCTTTTTTGCGCAGCGTGCGTTATCAATATGGACGCTTTGGCAGATTGACTGATAAACAACTTGAAGCTTTTAAGAAAACTTTAAAAGAAATGAAAGCACAAGAAAAAAAGACATGAACACGATTTTCTTTTGGATTTTACGTTTGATTCCTGCTATTATTCTTTTACAAACATTATTCTTTAAATTCACTGGCGCACCGGAAGCAGTTTTTATTTTTACTCAGATAGGTGTGGAACCGTGGGGACGTTATGCGCTTGGCGTTCTTGAGTTGCTTGTTAGCATTAGTTTTTTGGTACGTCGATGGGTAGCTGTTGGTGCATTTTTAGGAGTTGTTATGATGATTGGCGCTTTGCTTGCACACTTTACGTTCTTAGGCATTGACGTGCAAGGTGATCATGGATTGTTATTTGGTATGGCATGGATTGTGTTGATGAGTTGCGCCATCTTACTTTATACTCAAAGAAAAGAATTGCCGTTGGTGAAATTATGATGCGTTGTCCTTGGGTTGGAGAGTTGCCTGTGATGATGAAGTATCATGATGAAGAGTGGGGTGTTCCTTTACATGATGATCGTAAACTGTTTGAATTTTTAGTGTTAGATGCCTTTCAAGCTGGATTAAGTTGGGCTATTGTGTTAAAGAAACGAGAAAACTTTAGGAAAGCTTTTGTGCAGTTTCATCCTAAGAGAATTGCTATCTTTACTGGACGTGATGTGCAACGCTTATTGAAAGATGAAGGGATTATCCGCAATCGTTTGAAAATTGAAGGAACGATCAAGAATGCACGTGCTTTCTTAGACGTACAACAAGAATTTGGATCTTTTGATGCTTATATCTGGCAATTTGTTCAGAATAAACCTTTGTCCCATATCCTTAGAACCTTGAAGGATTACCCTGCGAAAACTGTAGAATCTGATGTCATGAGCAAAGATATGAAAAAAAGAGGATTTGCTTTTGTTGGATCGACGATTTGTTATGCGTTCATGCAGGCTGCTGGCATGGCGAATGATCATGCTGTTGATTGTTTTCGACGAAAAGAAGTGCAATAACTATCTTTTTAGATTTCTTTCATCTACATCCCAGAAATAGTCACAGAGGTAATTAAAATATCTTGTTGCCTTATCGCATGCTTTTTTGTTTCCTGTTTTCATTATTTCTTCTGCTTTTTCAACATCTAATTTTAGATAATACTTTCCTTCACACGGATGTAGCCCTAAGAGTTGGTGCGTTACGCTTATCATTTCTTCAGATTGTTTTAGGAATCCAAAATATAAGTTATATAAAAGTTCAGCATCACATCGAGGTTTTTCTGAAATATCATATCCTTGATATCTCCATCCTGTTTCTTTCATTACAAGTCGTATATCTTGTTCGTGATGAGGTGTTGATGGAGGCAGATACACTCCGGGCTTTTGCACTTGAGGCAATGTAACTCCATATGTACTTCCTAGATTATGAATATATGTAAAATATTTCCATGTTGTTTCATGATCATGAAGACCGCGCTCTCTTGCAAGCATCATCGCTTCTCGATATTTTGGATGATCTCGCGCATCACATAATGCGATTGCTATTCTTTCTAATTCATTCTGAATTGCCCTTTGTGCTTCATCTCTGTTTGTGTCTAAAAGTTCTGTCATTGCTGGATGGACTTCAGGTTGCTGAAAAAAATATCTTGCCCTTTCTAAAAGCTTGGCATCTGTCAATGGTTTTTCTAACATACTTCTTTATTGTTAGAAATTCTTTTAAATTCATTGCTTTTCTTCTTTGTGGAGGGGATGTGCTACTATGAGTAGTGTTAGTATTGAGGCACTAAAGAAACAAGTTAATCTTGTAGATTTTTTTAAACAGCATTATAGTGTCATTTTTCAAGAACGTGGCAGAGGAGCTCATTGGGCTAAATGTCCTTTACCTACACATCCCAACGTTGAAAGAACACCTTCTTTTGTTGTTTATCCCGAGCAAGGACGTTATCATTGTTTTGGATGCAAGGCAGATGGAGATGTTTTTACTCTTGTTGGACTCATGCATCAAACAGATTCTTTTCCAGAACAAGTTCAGCTCGTCGGAGAAATAACTGGGCTTCCTGTTCAATCTTTATCTCCAGAACTTCGGGAACAACATCACCTTAAACAGCAACTTTACCCTGCTTTAGAAGCTGCAACTCAATTATTTGAACGTACTCTCTATGCATCTGAACATTCTGATGCACTTGCTTATCTTTACCATCGGGGCATTACTGATGATAGCATTAAACGGTTTCGCATTGGCTACGCTCCTCTTCAATGGCGCTATTTGTTAGATCGACTATCATCGCATTTTGATCTTGATATTTTAAAAAAAGCCGATCTTGTTCGAGAGACTCGCGACGCCGAGGGTTTAATGGATACTTTTCGCGATCGTATTGTATTCCCTATTTTTGATCGATTTGGAAAACATATTCTTGCTTTTGGTGGAAGAATTCTTCATGATCAGCCGCGTACACCAAAATATCTTAACACGACAACAACGCCTGTTTTTACCAAAGGAGAATTTCTTTATGGATTAGCTCAGGCAGAACATCCCGTACATCAAGAACATAGCATTCGTCATGTAGGATACGCCCTCATTATGGAAGGATATACTGATGTTATTCTTGCTCATCAAGGTGGTTTAGAACATGTTGTAGGAACGGGCGGAACAGCCATGACTCCTGCGCAGGCACGGTTACTTTCTAAAATAACGCGCAAACCTGTCTTGTGTTATGATGGGGATGCTGCAGGCAGAAAAGGAAACTTAGAACATGCAGTTACTCTTCTCTCTTATGAAACGTATCCACAGATTGTTCGCATTCCTGGAGCTCCCCTTGTTAGCTTAGACCCTGCAGATGTTCTTGCAGAATTTGGAGCTGTTCAGTTTTTACATATGGCTGTTGCTAACATGCAAGATGCTTTTTCTTTTAAATTTGAAGATCTTTTAAATGAAGATGATCTTGATCTTGCAGTACCAGATACTAAACATCGCATCATCAATGAGATGTTGCCTTTCTTAGCAGCACCGCCTGATCCTATCTTGCGCGCAGTTTATGTTGAGACCCTTGCGAAAAAGATTGATACCTCTCCAAAAATTGTTCAATATGCGTTAACACATTATCGCGAGAGGTCATCATCACATTTCTCTTATACTCATCATCCTACTGTTCCTGTAGAACATGAACTTTTACACATGCTCTTTCACTGGCCTGATCTTCGCTCAACAGTGAGATTAACGGCCGATCATTTTAGCACGCCGGAACTTCAAACTGTTTATTCTTATCTTTGTGACACACCCATACTACCAGATGATATTGCTCGCCTTTTTATAAATGGAAATAATTGGAAAGATCTTTTCTACAGTGAAACAACCACCTCTGTTCAAGATATTCTCTTAGCATACGCCAAAGATCATCAACTTTCTCTTCATATTCCTCAACTTAGTCGCGATCTTGCAGATATAATCTTTTTATCCTTGCCTTCGACACACCTTGATCGCGTGGATATGTTAACTCACCAGATTCGACAGCATCATTACGATTCTCAAATTGTTAGTGTTCAAGAGCAGATTTTGGCAGGCATTGATCCTGTAAACAACCTTCAGAGGCTCTTAGCTCTTCGAAAAGAAGCTTCTTCGTATGTATCTGTTCCAACAGCATAAATTATATAAACATTTGATAAAGCATTTTACTTAAGGGGGTGTTTTTATTTCAGGCAGAGTTCCTACTACACGACGCCGTATTCGTTACGGACCACATAGTAAGCTCTTTACTCTTATTTCTGATGATCAACTTGTTGTAAAACTGCATGAAGCCGGTTTTACTGAAAAAATCCCCCTTATTCATGCTGAACTTCATCAACACCCCACATTAAAAACTGAATTAAGTTTTTTGGGATTGTTAACGACTGGAAAAAGAAGTTTTATCGATGGTGCTGAACACCTGGGATTTACTTATAGAAAAATGCGGGATCAAGACCCTGAAGCAACTTTAACTTCTCTTATTGAAGAAGAGTATTCTCGTGAACGTGTTGAAGCTGCTCTCTCTGGAACATCTGATCTTCTTACTCCCGTACAATTTCGCAGAGCTCACAGTAATTCTTATGCCCATATTTATCGGCCTGGTAGAAATGATCATGTTCCTCCTTTTCCAGATCGCCTGCGTGCTTTACATACAGATCTTTTTCACGATAGCATTTTCCCTGATCTTTATGCTTTTGCCACACGAAAAACAGAACATGTCAATGAAGAAGCTCTTCGGAGAACCCTTCTTGATCGTTTTTATCAAGGTTTATCTTTAGGCCACTCTATGAAAGATGGCACTCCAGAAGAACATGCTCTTTTTAATGCTATTCAAACTATTGCTCATAGGCGCATGCGTGAAGAAGCAACTCGTGAACAAGGAACAACGTTATTTGCTTCAAAGAAACAACCTGCTTCTTTTGCCGATACCATTTCTCGTTTGACTGGACTACACCCTTCTTACATTTCACAAAGGAACTCTTCTGTAGTTGATGATTTAGGAGATCTTGCAGAGCTATACACTAAATTTCTTTTATTATGGACTCGAGTGGTTGATGCTAGCGGAAATTTTTATCAGAATGGCTTTTCACATTTCTTTCCTACGCCTCTTCATGATATTTCACCTGGAGCGCAAGGAAGGGTTACTTTAGCTGCTTATGATCGCAAGGGGAAGCTTGTTCGTAATTATCAAGTTCATCCTGATCTTCGCGTGGATGATTGGGCTGTTGAAGTAAAATGTGGAGCTGCTTTCTTTCACCAACAGCGTATTGATGAACTTGTTGCAAAATACAGTCCTTCTTCTCCTCTTTATTCTCATCGTTTAATGTGGGTATCTGGACAACCTCCTCTTTCCCTTGATGAACTTGTGGATGCGCATCCTTCTGAAGGACTTATTGTCGCTTTTCATGCTGTAGAAAATGCTTACGTAAAAGCTGTTCCACCTCTTGAGCAGGCTGGATTTCGTGTTTTTACTTCAAAGACTTTTGAAGATTATCTCAACAAACTTCTTGTATATTTACAAGATCATGAAAAAGAATCCTTACAATCAGCAGTTCCTGGGACATTTGATCTTGATTATATTTCGCGATTGTATGATGAACTCGTTAACAAACCTCATCTTTTGGAACGTCCTAGTAGCAGAACACGCCTGAGATGGTCGCGAGATTTGTTGCGCAACCTCGTCACGTTTGCAGAACTTCAAGCATATTCTGATCGTGACCTTCACATTACACTGCCAGCATATACTCCTACAGCTCTTTCACGTGCTCTTGGAGGACGTGTGGAACATACTTCACATGGACCTTATCTTCATGTCCATCAACCTCTTGATGCATTGGAAGGCGCACCTGTTCACAATCATCTTCGACATAACTTTACACAATCTGTTTCTCCTGGACGCTATCATTCTTATATGCGTGAACCTCTTTCTTCTTCTCTTCCCTTGGAGCGTATTCTTTTTTTAGACATCGAAGCAGCAGCTCCTGTTGGCAGAGATTTCAATCGTGGAGAAAGCATTCCTTTCGTGATTGGAACTTTAGGATATCATCATGGAGAATTTTCTGCAGACTTTTATGTTTCACGTACACCAGCAGAGGAACGTGCAGCTTTGACAGCTTTTACCAAACGTCTTTCTGATACTTCTCTTCTTGTTACGTTTAATGGGCAAGCGTATGATCTCAGTGTGCTTGAGCAGCGCATGCATTCTCATTCGCTTCCAACACGTTTACCACCACATCTTGATCTTCTTCCTGTTACAAAAAAATTATGGAAAAATAGATTACCCAATTGTAAACTACAAACTCTTGAGCGCGTATGTTATGGATATAAGCGCGAAGGTGACCTTCCTGGAAGTGAAATGGGAGATGTTTATCGCAACTTCTTAACAACTGTAGATCCGGCAGATATGAAACGCGTTCTTACTCACAACGGCATTGACCTCGCAACTATTGGGGCTTTGTTCTTTGATACGTATAGAAAACTTCGTTCATGATCTGGCTCTGATGACCTCTCGTATGCTTCCGAAACCATCTTTTTGTATAAGATTTACTAATTCTTTATTGATTCGTGAAATAACTCCTGGCCCTTCATAGATCAATGCTGTTACTAATTGGATCAATGACGCGCCATTCTTTATTTTATCATATGCATCCTTGCCCGTGAATGTGCCGCCACACCCAATTAAAATCTTATGCGTTCTCTTGTGCACTTGCTTCAATGTTTCTTTGCTTTTTTCCTGTGTCGGCAAGCCGCTTAATCCGCCCTTAGGAGAGATTTTATCCAATTCTTTCTTGCTTGTTGCTAGTCCTTCACGCTGCTTTGTTAAGTTTGTTAAGATGAATCCTGTTATCCACTCATGCTTTTCAACAATATCGATAATTTCTTGCAGTTCTGACATTGTGTAGTCTGGTTTGATCTTCACAAACACTGGCCTGAGATGTTTTTCTTTTGCAAGGACATTCAATAAAGATGCCATATTCCTTGGATTGCCGAATGCTTGATCATCTGGCGTGTTTGGACAACTGACATTGATGGTTGTGTATGATCCGAGAGGATGCATGGTTTTGTATGCCTTGCGATAATCTTGTATGCCTTGTTCAATAGTCAAGCTTGGATTATTTGTTCGTGCAATGCTTAATCCTATGGGAATCTTGAAGTGAACATCTTTCAATCTTTCGGCGATGACTTCACATCCTTCATTACATAATCCGTAATTCACGATAATTGATTTTTCATTGGGAACACGAAATAATCGCGGCTTGGGATTTCCTGCGCATGGTTCACCTGTTATCGATCCTAGTTCTGCAAAACCAAATCCTATTTCTGGGAAGATGTTGTACATTTGCGCGTTCTTATCAAATCCTGCTGCTAGTCCTATAGGATTGTCGAAATCAATGCCTGCAACTTGGCACTCCAGTGCATGGTGCCTGAAATAAAACATACTTCTGAGAATGGCTCTTGTTACTGGTGTTTTTCCAAGAAGCACCCCTATTTTTGTTATGCTATTATGCACTCTTTCAGGATCTTGCTTAAACAATACTGGTTTGATGATTGATGTGTATGTACTCATTCCTATCCACCTCTGTGTGCCATGGGCGTTATGAATAAAAAGATATTGATTGCGAATATGATTACTAACAGGATCATATGAGGAATGACAATTTTTACTGCTGCGCTTGTGCTTTGTTCCCTTGCTTTTGCTATCTTATATGCCACATACATTGTTCCTAATCCACCAACAGCAATAATGGCGAATTGCAGGCTCTGAATGACACTTTGACTTGTTAATGCACCTTGCATGGTGGCTGATCCTGTGACTAATCCGATAAAGGCTCCGACAATGGACATTCCTTCTGCAAGCAAATGGAAGAGATTGTGAGCAATATGCCCTGCTACATCAATAGGGATAAATGCGTAACCGAATGCTGCAAAATTAGCCACCGTTGATAGGGGTGTTGTTTGTAATTTATTTGAAAAGTAACTGCTGATAGTCATTAAGATTAATGGAATGATAATTGCTGCAAAATATAAAATGATGATGGATGCTTTTTCTCCGAAACCATATTGCATCAACCAATTCATCATTCCGCTCCAGATTGCCAGCATTCCTAAATTTTGAATGATGACAATGCCTACCATTAATTTTGCGAAAAAACTTTCCGAGAAACTTACACGCGCATGGCTCCACAGTTCTGAAGCAATGCCCCTTAGACGCACTGCGATGTTGTCGTTGGGGCAATTCTTGATACAATTTGCACATAAGGTGCAGTTACGCATGCTATCTTTTGCTGGTATGGTTGTGAAGAATGGACATCCTGCTGTTGTTCCACTGCCAAAATAACATCCTTTGACTCTGCAGGAGGCGCAGACTGCTTTGTCTTTTGATTCTATGGATAATCCAGATAACATGGAGTAATTTCCGCTTACTCCGCCAAGAAAACAAATGTGCTTGCAAAATGTTCTTCGTTCGTATCGAATGCTGAAGATAATCACTCCAAATAAAATAAAGAGAAAAACAATACCTGATAACAACGGAGTGTCAACCATCCCGTATAATCTATCGAAGAGCGTGATGAGTATGAAGATGCCATCTGTGATCCAGATACCATACTTGATCAGGAATTGCCCTGGCTTCCTTGTGGGATGAACAAACTTCTGAATGAAATCTCCGATAATAGGCAAGGGACAGATCGCACACCACAATCTGCCAAACAAAATAAATGTTAAGGGAACTAAGGGCCACCATAATGTCCATGCAAGAATATTTCCTGGATTTTTTGCATAAGACAAAGGACCGAAAAAGAAGAAATAGACAATGAAACCGAAAAAGATTAACGTAGGAATTTGTAGAATTTTTGGATACCATTTACTTTTCATGATCTTCTTGAACATATTATACTCCATCAGATCTTTTCCACGGAGACTTCTAAAGAAGAAGATAAATCCAACAATTAATATCACTGCGAAAATGAACGTCATAGGATTTAATTGAAAATTGTTATCCATGCCTGTGTGCGCATGCCCACCTGTTGATTCTGCAATCATGGCATTATGGTCATGGCCTTGCATCGCCGGTTCTGTTTCATGCTCGCCCTCTGCTGACACTGCTATGGCGCATAGCGATGTTATGAAAAGGAATAGAAGCACTATTGTTACTTTTTGCATACAAAGTCTTCAGAATAAACCTTTATATGCCTTGTCGGTTAGACCGTCCAAGACTGAACATCACTTACAATCTTGCTCTTTTTTCGCGTGCAGCTTCTTCTGTAATCTTTTGTAGTTCATATGCAATCCAGGCTGTCACGACTGCAGGGTCCATTTGCTGCAGCTTCAACAAGATGATATCTCTGATTTGCGCTGTTGTGGTTTCATCAAATCTTTCAAGGCGCTCCAGTAATTCTGATACTGTTTCTTCTATGATCAACTGTTTGAGATGTTCTGGAACACGAGCATTCTCGACTGCTCTTTTAATTGACTTCTTTACCTTTATCTTACTGAAGATTTCTTTTTTCCCGCTCTTTTTAATGACTCTTTTTATCACACTTTGTTTCCTTCAATTATCATTTATATACTTTTTTATTCTTGTTGGAAAGTACCAAACAATATCTATAAATAGACTAATATCATATTGATGCTGTATGAAAAAAAGAATTGGTGCTTTTGTTTACTGGACTCCTAGAATCCTATCGATCATCTTTCTCTTATTCTTAGCCTTGATGTCTTTGGATGTTTTTGATTCTGCATCAGGCTTTTGGCAGATCATCCTTGGATTATTTATGCATAATATTCCTGTCTTTGTGTTATTGGTTATTCTGGTGATTTCTTGGAACTATGAAATCGTTGGAGGCATTGCTTTTATTCTTGCTGGAATATTGTACGCTGCATTCATTATTATCAATGCTTTGAACACCCAGTTTGAGTGGTATATGCTTGCTTGGTTTCTACAAATTTCTGGAACGGCTTTTTTTATAGGAATCTTATTCTTGATTGGCTGGTTCAGAAAGAAGAGATAGAAAGAACGCCACGACCCGGATTTGAACCGGGATACCCTTTCGGGTCAGGCTTACTTGCATTCATTTCCAGGCCTGTGCAATACCGGGTTATGCGATCGTGGCACAATGAGAAAGAATTCTATCTTAGTTTATAAGTGTTTTTAGAATTTGTTTATTACATCTTGTATACTTTATCGTGCTCTCGCACTCGATCGCTTACTTTAATACCGACGGATTGACCTGTTTTTGCATCCTTTACTTGGGCATGATCATATTGCATGGAATCTATTTTTTGCGTGAACTCTGTTGTTTGTCCTTTAATGCGGATTTTATCTCCTACTTTTAATATTCCTTGCGTTAATTCTATGATACCAACGCCAATGCCTGAGAAATAATGAGAAATATAACCTATTTCTTTTCCAAGAAGAAGCGGAGCCGTGATCTTTTTTTCTACACGAGTAGTTGATCTTTTAACAACCTTTTGTACTCTTTTCCTGATCACACGAGCTTTGGACTTTCTTGGCGTCGCTTTTCTTACTGTTCTTTTGACAACTCTTTTTGTTCGCCTGACTGCTGCCCTGGCTCGCGTTTTAGCGCGTTTTTTCTTTGCCATAGACACTCATCAAGAGGAATATCATTAGTTCTATTTAAAGATGTCGCTGGTCTATGAGAAGTATTTTTTATAAAGAATTATTCTATCATTTCTATTTCAATAGAGACGTTTTCAGGAATAGGAACACGCATGACTAATCTTAAAGCTCTTTCATCCACACCTAAATCAATTAATCTTTTATGAATGCGCATCTCGAAATTATCAAAACTAGCTTTTCCATTCCCACAGGGACTCTTTCTGGTTGTATGTTTCATACGCTTTGTAGGAAGAGGAATAGGACCGTGAATCTCTGTTTTGGTAGAATCAGCAATCTGTGTGATACTTGTGCAGATTTGGTTTAGTTTATCAATATCAATGCTTGCTAAGTTAATACGTGCTTTTGGCATCAGTTCTTATTTTTTAGACTCTTTTTAAAGGTTTCTAGCCTATTGGCTTTTGATGTAAGAATGCAATAAAAAAGTAAAGAAGATTTAGTCTTTCTTGACTAAATCGATACACATACCGGCTGCTACTGTTGCACCTGCGTCTCTGATTGCGAAACGTGCCATGTGTGGAATGTCTTTTTGTCTTTCAATCACTAATGGCTTTGTTGGTATGACTTTCACAATTGCAGCATCTCCGTTCTTGATGAAGTCTGGATTTTCAGCAAGCACTTGGCCTGTTGCAGGATCCAATTTCTTCTCAATCTTGTCAATTCTGCATGCTACTTGAGCAGTGTGAATGTGGAAGACTGGTGTGTAACCAACCGTAATAACGGTAGGATGATTTAAGACAACAATTTGTGCTGTGAATTCTTTTACAACTGTAGGCGGACTGTCGAGGTGACCGAGGACGTCTCCGCGCGCAATGTCTTTCTTTCCGATGCCTCGGACGTTGAATCCAATGTTGTCTCCTGGCAAGGCTTCTGGCATCTGTTCGTGGTGAGCTTCGATTGTTTTGATTTCACCTTGGATACCTTTCCCTTCTCTTCCAGGTACAACAATGATTTTATCATTTACTTTCATTTTTCCTGTTTCTACTCTTCCTACTGGAACAACACCGATACCAGAGATGTTATAGACATCTTGGATAGGCAATCGTAATGGAAGGTTGATTGGCTTTTCAGGTTCCTTGAATAAATCAAATTGTTCTCGTAATGTTGGACCTGTGTACCAGGACATTTGCGCGCTTTTCTTGGCAACATTCTCGCCTTCGAAAGCACTAATAGGAATAAAGTTCACCTGATCAAGCTTGTATCCCACGGTTTGCACTAATTTGGAAATCTCGGCTTTTGCAGCTTCGAACTTTGCTTGGTCATATTTTACCGTGTCCATCTTGTTGATTAAGACACATAATTGTCCGACACCTAAAGTCTTCAATAACCATAAGTGTTCTTTTGTTTGTGCCATCACTCCCTCTGCAACAGCAACCACTAAGAAGGCTGCATCTGCTTGAGAGGAACCTGTAATCATGTTTTTAACGAAATCTTTGTGACCAGGAGCATCAATAATAGTAACATCAAACTTATTTGTTGGGAATTTTTGATAGGAAAGATCGATGGTGACTCCACGTTCTCGCTCTTCCTTTAGATTATCCATCACGAATGCGAATTCGAAGCCGACTTTACCGACTTCTTTTGCTTTTTCCTTGAGCTTTCTCATTGCTTGCTCATCAATAATACCAGAATCATACATCAGTCGTCCGACTGTCGTGGATTTTCCGTGGTCGACATGACCGACGAAAATTGCATTAATTGTAGGTTTTGTTCTTGCCATTGTGTGATAAGCCCCCCTAGGCTTCGATTATGATTTTTTGCCTATTTCCCTTTATAAAGCTTATGGTTTATTGGCTTTCTTTTGAGTTAGCTGGCTGTTCCTTGAATGGTGAAATTGCTTCGATAGGTTCCTGCAGGAATAGCACCAGGAATATCTAACCAGAAGTAGAGTAATTGAGAGAGAAGATTCGGTAAGGTATTATTGATAATTTGTAAGGATAACGTTAGATTCTTTTCTGTATTGACATTATTTGTTTGCGACCAACTCACATTGTTGATACCGATGATATTACTACCACTACGCATGTGATCATTACCTGTAATCGTGATGTTGCAGTTACCGCTTGGGTTATCACAGGTGACATTGTACGCATTATTGGTATTATTAAGCGCCGGATTATTGATTGATCCTGGATTCAGAGAAGCGCCAAATGCAACATTAGCCAATAACTGTGAGATGCTAATGCTGAATGCTGGCGCTATGATGTTGATGACGGTGAAGTTTGTTCTGTTACTTACTATTCCTCCTGTTTCTGATGTGAAATTAACATCGAGATGATATGTTGATCCTACTGCACCTGTTGCATTGATTATCCATGATGTGTTACAAGGAATACTTCCCACGTTTAATGCGCCGCAGCTGATGGGATTTTTCTGTACTGCATAAAATGGACTTGCAAACACATTATTTCCTGTGATTGCTGTGTTGGGATTGGTTGCTGATTGATTATAACGGACTGTTCCGTTGACTGTTCCGCATGTTGCGCCAACTTCTCCTATGCATGTGACATTGGCTTGTAAGGTAAAGGTTTGGTTTGCAGGCTGGCTATTGATTCCTAAAGGGGATAACAATGTTGCATTTAACATTCCGACATTTGCCGATACAACAAATGTTTGCACTTCTGTCGCATTCCAGTTTCCTGATGTATCATTTGCGTAAAATTTCCATGAAACGTTTGTTCCTGTTGCTGCAGTGATTTGTGTGATATTTGATGCTATCGCTGATGTTCCGGAAAGTGTTCTTGCTGTACTGTTAACAAATATCAAACTTTGGTTGATACTAAATATGTATGCTGATAGTGCGGTTTCATCATCCCATGTTACTGAGAAATTCACATAATCATTTTGTGTGATTGTTGTTTCATTCTTTTGGGTGTTTGACCATGTCGGTGGTGTTGTATCTCCTGGAACAATAATTTGTGAGAAATTTTGCCAAGCGAAATCCAATACTGGAAATTCCAAAGAACTTGTCGATGCATTTAGCGTTGCACCACCGTCTGCGTGACTCCATGCGTTTGTATCTCCGTTGTAGATCTTTGCCCACATGTCTTGCGCTTCATCGATAATAAACACAAAAGATTTGTTTTCATCGAGAAAGCTATAAATTCGTATTTGATTATCTTCGTCCGTTAATGAAGCGTTGAAATCCATGCCATTGGCATTTCCTCCACCGACCCATGTGTTAGGAGTAATATTGTACAGATGATAATCTACTGCCGTATTTGTTGCTGCATCAGAATACACTACCAGACCATATGGACTTGATCCTGCCCATCCTGAATCAACGAGCCTATTAGGAACTGCTTCTGATGCATAGATACTTGCATCATTCGGACCTGAAGCGCGTAATCCGATACCATCCCATGCTATGGCATGCATATCATCTGCTGATCCTCCGTTTGCCTGAGAGATCATCACATAGTTACTTCCATACTGTGAAGCAACGTGCACATCCTGGCCTATTTCGGCGAATGTCGTGAGCGTTGCAGTTGAAAAGAGACATTGATTTGCTGTTTTGTTACCATATCGCAAATCTGCCGTTGTTCCGAATCCCCATGCAATGAACAGATCACCCGATACTTGCTCATATGCAGCATCAAACTTTTGATAATCTCCTGCATGAAGCCCTGCCTCGAGCACGTTTGGCGCCTCGCAACTGAAATGTGTTCCATTCCAGATTGCAACATTGAGATCATCAAGCGCTGTTGCATAGACTAAAGCTATTTCGTTGCTTGCAGGTTTTGATACTAGCTTTACGTGCTCTACTGCGCCACTAATATTCAATGGACCAATTGTCGCAATAGTCGTGGCATTTATCGCCAACCCTGCAGAAAAACTTGTCCCATTATATGTTCGTATTTTTGGCACGGGTGTGTTATCTGAATATACAATCATGGCATCGCCGCTTTGTTGCTCGTATGCAACATCGATCTTTCTTGTATTGGTTGCGATAGATCCTGCTGTTACTTCCAAGACACCACCACATTTTGTACTATTATGCCAGCATCCTGTTCCTAATGACGTCGAATTAATTTGGATATTAACATCATCTCCTGCATCTGCGGTGACAATAATATATTCATCTCGCGTAGGGGCGGATGCCATCTCCACCCACTCAATGACACCACCAACATTATTCGCCCTCTTTGGAGCGCTAAATGCTGATCCGTCCCATGTCCGATAGGTTACATTATTATCGGTAGCAGCACCATAAGCCAGTATTCCATTCATTACTGCCTCGCTTATTGACAGTTGTATGAGGAATATTCCTAGGAATAATAGTATCTTATACTTCACGTATATCTGCCTCGTAGAGAATAATATTTCCCTTTGTTGTTGATGTTGTCTCTTCTTTCCAAGGGATTAATGCAATAGAGAATGTGCCAACTTCTATGTCTGGTGTTATCTCGATATCAAGAATAATCTGCTCTTTTCCACTTATTTGCAGAACTTTTTTTTCTTTGGTGATGATACCTGTTACTAATTCTTCTTCTGCAACATTTCCTTTGGTATAGACAAAATTCTTTGTTTGTATAATACTTCCTGCATGATTATAAAAAAGGAAGAGCATTTCTATAGCATCTGTTTGATCAAGAAGAAAATCTGTTGCTATCGTGAATGTTGTTAGGAATCTTTTTTTATTCTCAACTTTGATTGGCTTCATATAGAAATACTGTGATGTTCTTCCTATTGTATAAGGCATGATGATGGTGTCTTCTGAAGGTGCATATAGTTGTGATGTTTCAATCTCTTTTTCATATCCTGCGAGATACTCTGCTTTATGGATTTCATTGAGAGCTCCTATTTGACTTGCTGGGAATAGCGGCTCACTTTCTTGAGGAGCGCCAATCACTGCCCCCGTAATCAAGTCTGTAGATTGTGTTGACTGCGTACTTTCTTCCTTTACTCCTTCTGTAGGCACGACTTCTGGCACTTCAAGATCACTGATGACAAACCCTGTTGGATTGTTTTGCTGCGGAAGCAACATGATCATGAACAAGGCAGCAACCATCACAACTCCTATGATTGCTTGATTTCTATTCAGACGGTGAGGCGGATCGACAAATGTGGCGCTAATATCTTTATCGTGCGAACCTTCCATTAATTCGCGAAGCGCCTCGTTTTCTCTGTTATCCATGATGCTCTCCCTTATTTCTGCGCCTGCGTTGTACTATGTAAAAGAAGGCAACTAGAAGAATGAACAATCCCAGAGGAAGACTAATCTCCATAAACCTGACATTTGTTAATTTTGATGGCTTTTCCAGTGATGGTGGATTGATAATATCAAATGTATCGTACTGTTCCATCATCACTTCTTTTCCTTCCAATAACTGCACAATGACAAGATAGGATCCCGGAGCAAGCGTGGATAATGTTTCCATCACTTTTGTGAATTCTTCATCACCATCAAAGAGTATTTGCTCTTCATATGTTCCATACACCACATTCTCGTAATCTGCAAGAATATATTTAACTTTTAATGAAGTAGGCTCTTTTAATTTATCATTCTTTAATGTTATCTTCGTGTTGAATCGCTTTCCGGCAGTTATTTGCTTATGTTCATCGAAAATTCTCACATTTATTTTCCATGCAGAGTGACCTCCCATCACATGAATGATGGTTGGAACAATGACTTCTTTCTGGAGATTGTTACTCATTGTAATTTTTCCTGTAAAGATTCCACTTTGCTGGTGCAATGCGGAAATAAAGGAATTTACTTTCATTTTTTCATTAGGATTTAAACTAAAGGTAATTGGCTCAAACGTAATCAAGTTGCCTATTTTATCTGCATTAATGGTGATGACTTGTTTTCTGTCGCCAATATTCTCCACTTCGAATGATGCCTTTTGGCTTTGATCTGCAGCAATATCTGCCTGGAGTGAGCTTGGCGAAACTTTGAATCCTGTTTCATCGTCGTTTCCATCTCCTCTTCCTCCACCACCCCCGCTACTGCCGCTACCGCTCGATCCACCACCATTGTTGCCGCCGCTTCCTCCTGATTCTGTGCTCCCAAATATACCAAATGTAGAGAAATGAGAAATTGTTCCTGTTACTTCGTTTGTATTTGTATTTACACTTCCAGACAATACTGCCCATTCTGTGTTGAGAGGATCATAGACATAAATACGCAATGTTGATTCATCCACTGCCCCAATATCTGCTTCGCTATAGGGCATGGTGATGGTGACGTTTGTAAAACTAAGATTTATTGTCTCTACGTGCATAAACTTGTTAATGCTCTCTGCATTTTGTATGGTAGCATTCTCGAAAGGGTTTGATGCCAGCATGCTTGTGTTGAATATTCCTGTGCTTGTTTGGCTTGCCATAAAATGGAACGAGACGCCGAAATTACTTGTGAAATTCGTCATGTTAGTGATCATGAATGTGCTATTGTAGTGATTACTTACGATATTCAAATAAAACTTACCAACAAACAATCCTGTTTCATCAATGAAACGACCAGTCGGAAGAATGTTTAACTTTGGAAAAGAAATACTAAATAGAAGAAAAAGTGCAAGCATCATTACTAAGACTGTTGTTCTTTTCATGCCTCATACGCGTACCTTACTCCTGTTTTTTGAAGCTTAATTTGAGACCCTTCTTCTTCAAAATAATAAACATGAGAACAATAACGAGCGCAGTTGCTGCAATAAGAATATGTTGTCGTGTCACGAAATTAAAGACTGACTGCGCAGGAGTTGCTGTGAAGATGACTTGCGACGCTACACCAACAGTTCCACCAAATTGAGCTCCTTCTCCAGGACCACCAGATGCTACAATTGATCCTGTGTATATTTTTTCTGTTCCTGAAGGCGGTGGATTGAATCGTATTTTTACCATCTTTCCATTTTTGATGGGCAATTCATGAGGCTGCGGTTCTGGGTTTACTTCTACATTCTCTGTTGTAAATGTTGTGAATGCAGCTATTTCCCCTTCAGCCTGCATACTAATTTTGAGTGTTTGATCTCCTGTATTAAACACAAGAATTTCTGTTTCCTGAACTTGTCCGCTTACTCCCGACATTATTATTTTCGAAGGAGATATTCCAATGCCTACGTCTGCTGCTGTCAGTGGAAATGAAAACAAGACTGACAATATAATGATTGCTCCAATAATGTACTGTTTCATTTTTATGTTGATGCGACGCATTGTTGTGTGTAATTACCGACGTAGGAACCTGCTACAGCTCCTGATGGGATGTCCATCCAGAATCTGTACCATATTGTATTTCCTTCATTAATATCAAATCCTACGGGGCTTGCTTCATTGAATGATGTTGTTAATATGATTCCATTTCCTGGAGACATTAATGTAGCATTAGCTGTTGTCACATTACTGACCCAGGTTACATTTCCGATGGTGATTTTGTTCGCTCCTGAAACAAACGTGTCTCCCTTGATGGTGACATTCACATTTGTGTTGCTTAATGTGTCTACCGTTACATTGTAGAATGTGGCAGTTACTGGGACTCCACCGGCATAATTTAATGTGGCATTCGTGTCATTGTTTCCAGGATTCAAGCTTGAACCAAAACTGATCGCTAATGCTGGAGTACTCCAGGTGCATGCGACAAATGTTGCAATACTAGCAGAAAAATTGCCTACTTGTGATGTTGCGTATCCTGTAATGGCGCCTGAACCTAGAGAAGGCAACATTGATGGAGTGAAGTACAAAAATAATAAGCTTAGCAATAATAATGCAAACACAAGAATAGTATCATTATGACTTATCATTTCCCTCTTTTCAGCCATATCTAAGATTTATCGTGCCTTGATTTATAAACCTTTACTTTCCTCTTAGTTTCCTTTTTGTAACCACCGTTGATAAGTGTAAAAAGATCATAGTCTTTATTAACAATAGTCCTTACACCATCATTTATGCGTGTGAAAAAGAAAGTTTTTTTGTGCTTTGATCTTGACAATACGTTGATTGCAGGCAATGCTGCGCAGGTTGCTGCTTACCAAATGGCTTTTCAGAAGCATCATTTAACGCCTTTGCCTGATCGCGCTATTCTTCATCGCTTTGGCATGGCTGGATATACTTTAGTCAAAGAATTGTATCCTTTTTTAACTGAGAAAGAAGTTGATGCTGTTGTTCGTGATCATGATCTTTTTTTAATACAAAAAACACATCGATTTGTTCAATCCATTCCTGGCGTTGCTCGTGCGTTACGCATTTTGCATGACAAAGGATATGTGATGGCGGTTGTTTCTAATTCTCGACATCCAACGTTGATTACCTTATTGAAGGCTGGCGGGATTGATCTGAAATTCTTCTCCGTTTACGTTGGCAATGATGATGTGAAACATGCAAAACCATTCCCTGATGAAATCTTTAAAGCCGAACATTTAATGCATATGAAGGCGGCATATATGATTGGCGACACTATTTATGATGTTCTTGCTGCACGACGCGCGCATGTGAAAGCTCTTGCTGTCTTGACAGGACATCAACCACAACACTTGCTCAAACGTTATCATCCTTACGCCATATTGAAGAGCGTTGCTGATCTTCCTGATTTCTTGGCTTACGATATGAAGAAAACGTATCTTCACCTCAAAAAGAAAAGATAATTATACTCTTTTTGTTTTTTACATCTTATGAGCTTTGCAGAACGCGTGTATAAACTTACTCGACAGATTCCTCGTGGAAAGGTTAGCACCTATAAAGAAATAGCAGAAGCGCTAGGAACGAGGGCTTATCGGGCTGTTGGACAAGCTTTGCATGTGAATCCTTATGCACCGCGTGTGCCTTGTCATCGTGTTGTGAATTCTCAAGGAGATTTGCATGGTTTTGCTTCTGGATTGCGCAAGAAAGCAATATTGTTACGGAAAGAAGGCATATCCATTAAAAATAATCGCATCAATTTAGAAAAATATTTTTTTAGTTTAAAAAAAAGAAAGGGACGTTAGTCCCTTTGCAAACACGAATAAAAAACTTATCGTTTCTTTTTTCGTGATCGTGTACTTCTACTCTTTCGAGCAACTTTTCGAGTTGCGCGTGAAGCAGAACTTCTTGTACGTTTCATTGTAACCTCCGTGTTGCACATTGCCGTACAACATGATATGTCATGAACAACATTACCTTTCATGATGTTTAATCTGAAATATATGTTGTAATGACTATGTTTTAGTATACATTTTGTTATTTAAATGTTTCGTTTCTGTTTGTGTGCATACATTTCGATATTTTCTTCTTTTCTTTTGCATTTACGAAATATTTAACTAGTTTAACATCAGTGTGGCGCATATGGAAAAAATAATTCTTCCCATTGAAGGCATGCATTGCGCAAGTTGCGCATTTAAGATTGAACGCGCCCTCAAAAGTGTACAAGGTGTGAAGAACGTTGTTGTTAATTCTGTGAATGAAAAAGCATATGTTGATCATGATCGTGCATCGGCTACTGATATGCGTCGTGCTATAGAACAAGCAGGATATCACATTCGTGAACAACCTCCTGCGACAGATCAGAAAGGCGTTAAAACAACTTCTTTAGTCATTTCTGGCATGCACAGCACGCATTGCGAACAGATTGTCCACGCTTCTCTTTCTAAGGTTCCAGGTGTCAAACAAGTTTTGATCAATCTTGCCAATCAAACTGCCACTATTATGCATGATCTAGGTGTGCAACCAGAACATCTGATCACAGCAGTCACGCGCGCAGGATATGGCGCAACTACCAAAAAAGAAGACCAGCATGAAGATTTTTTAGCACATGAAGCACAGATCTGGAAACAACGCACCTTCTTTTCCATTTTGTTTACTTTGCCTGTTCTTTATCTTACCATGGGGCATTATGTTGGATTACCGTCGCTTCCTCTTTCTGATACCGTAAATATCATTGTGCAATTTGTTTTTACTACGCTGGTGATTGCACTTTCTTATTATTTTTATGTTAATGGATTCAAGGCCATTTTCAATCTCATGCCGAACATGGACAGCTTGATTGCGATTGGCACAGGAGTTGCATATGTATATAGTATCTTTGTTAGCGTGATGGTCTTGATGAACAATCCAACATACACTATTCATAGTTTGTATTATGAGACTGCTGCACTCTTGTTATCTTTTATCCTCCTTGGAAAATATTTAGAAACAGTTGCCAAAGGACGCTCAAGCACAGCCATTAAAAAATTAATGAAACTGCAACCGAAAACAGCACTTGTTGTACGCAATGGAAAGGAAATGGAGATTTCCCTTGAAGACGTCGTTGTTGGTGATATTCTTTTCGTGAAACCTGGACAACGCATTCCTGTTGATGGCCTTGTTGTGAAGGGAGAGAGCACTGTTGATGAAAGCATGATGACAGGAGAAAGCATTCCTGTTGCCAAAACTGTGCGGAGCACTGTCATTGGCGGTACCATTAACAAAACAGGTAGCTTTTACTTCAAAGCAACGAAGGTCGGCAAAGACACTGCACTCGCGCACATCATACAACTAGTTGAAGAAGCGCAAGGAAGCAAGGCTCCCATTCAAAAACTTGCCGATACGATCTCGATGTATTTTGTTCCTCTTGTTGTACTTGCAGCACTCCTTTCCTTTGCGACGTGGTGGTTATTTGGCATGGGATTCACTTTTGCCCTTACTACTTTTATTGCTGTGTTGATTATTGCTTGTCCTTGCGCTCTTGGATTAGCAACGCCGACTGCTGTGATGGTTGGCATTGGCAAGGGGGCTGAAATGGGTATTTTGATCAAGAATGCAGAAGTGTTACAAGAAGCACACACCATCAACACTATTCTCTTTGATAAAACGGGAACGCTCACAAAAGGAACACCTCTTGTCACTGATGTGTATAGCGTGGGACGGCATGATAAAGGAAAAGTCTTGCAATTTGCTGCCATGGTTGAGAAAAACAGCGAACATCCTCTTGCCGATACGATTGTGAAAGAAGCGCAAGCACAGGATCTTTTAATTCCCAAAGTGGAGAAGTTTCACAGTCATACTGGTAAAGGTGTTGAAGGAGAGTATAAACATAAAAAAATTGTTCTTGGCACACGACGATGGATGCATGAATTACATATAGATATTGCCGTTATTGAACAGGAAATGGAACATCTAGAACAACAAGGAAAAACTGTTGTGATTGTTGCTGTTGGCGGTAAAGTTGAGGGATTGATCGCTATTAGGGATGTCGTGAAAGATCATGCTAAAGATGCTTTGAATGTGTTGTATGGCATGGGCTTGGATGTATATATGATTACGGGAGACAATATGCGCACTGCGGAAGCAATTGCGCGAGAATTAGGTATTCACCATGTGTTGGCAGAAGTGTTGCCAGAAGATAAAGTACAGGAAGTCAAACGACTGCAACAAGAAGGTAGAAAAGTTGCTTTTGTTGGCGATGGCATCAATGATGCTCCTTCGTTAACACAAGCGCATGTAGGCATTGCTATTGGCAGTGGAACCGACATTGCCTTAGAAAGCGGAGATATTGTTCTGGTACGTGATGACTTGCGTGATGTTGTTCTCGCCATGAAACTCAGTGCATATAGTATGAAGAAAATTAAACAAAATTTATTTTGGGCTTTCTTTTACAACATTGTTGGCATTCCGATTGCTGCTGGCGCGTTATATCCTCTTACGGGATGGTTGTTAAATCCTGTCATTGCAGGAGCAGCTATGGCATTAAGTAGCGTGAGCGTTGTGACTAATGCTTTAACCATGAAACGTCATCGCCTTTAGGCAGCTTTTTTGTATGGTTTCTTTGGAGGTTCTGTTGGCTCAAGACCTAATTTTGCCAATAATCCTGATGCTTGCACATGCATGTTTGTTGCTAGAATAAGATCATATCCTTTTTCGCGTATTTTTGTTCGTATCTCTGTATCATATATTGAACCACTTTCGATTGCATGAAGTGCTGTTAAGGCATAGACATAATCTGCTGCTCCTTGATGCGTCGTAAATGCTCTTCCTATTTCGACAAAAGAGTCTTTTAACCTTATATTTCTGTTCAATAATCCAATATATTTCCTATACTCCTCTTCTTTTATTACCCTGCATTGATCAGTATATGCACTTATCAAGCAACGCTCTTTTTCGTTCTGAAAGAACACATTTCCTCTATATCCGTCGGTAATTGTGAGTGTCTCTACCATCGTTATTTCCTGGAAGATGATCGTTTTTTGCTTTAATAAACTTTTCTCATTTTACCACTTTATAGGCGTAAAGTTTATAAAGTCTCTTTGCGTCCCCCTTTTATGAATATACGCTCTTTGATCCTTATTATAAGCTTTGTTGTACTTAGTATACTAAGCATAAGTAACTCTGTTGATGCTTTAGGATATGGTTATGGCATGTATCCTGCATATTTTAACACGCACAATTATGGCTCTTCCTACGGATATGCAGGACCTTACAGCTATCAGTTTGTTCCTGGCAGTTTTTGGGGTCATTACTACAACCCTGGTCTGTATTATGAAACATTAACCTATGCTGATCGTAATAGTCTTATGCAATACGAACAACGTAATTTGGGCATGACTTATGGATTTATAACACAAGAAGGACGATTATACTAAATTATTTTTATGGATTGATTGTTATGACTGGCTTTCTTCACTCTCAAAAATCAATTTCCATTTTACCGCAAAAGAGAATATCAGGCAGAACTATTATTCTAGGCCTTTTTGGTGTTGCTACTTTTGGACTTTGTGGACGTTTGGGAACTACTTTTTACGAGCGTTATACTCTGGAGAGTGCCTTACGCCCAAAACTTTTGCAGAAAGCATACAACCTTGCTGATGAAGATGGAGATCATTTTTTGTCTCACCGTGAACTTCGCACTCTAGGCATTGACTTGCATGTTTTGGCATCAGAAGAATCTGTGCCGCGAGGAGACTTACGAGAACGCATTCGCGATGCTGACCTTGAATCATTTCGAGATTATATTATACAGCGTGGACAGCGCCTTCCAGAAGGCTGCAATGAGTATTTTGGTGTTCCTTGCGAGGAACCTTATTCTTTTCGCATGAATTCCAAACAATAATTTTTATTCTTTACATATTCTTTTTAATTCTGAAAGATTGAGTTCGCATGCGGCTACTGGTGTTTCCAATTGGAAATTAGATAATACTTCTGGATGCATTTCACCGAACACTGCTATCTCTTTGTTATTCATGATCCATGCAGCTGTACGTCCCGTTATGAACGAAGGATGATCTTTTTCTTTGATGGTTACTTTTAGTTTTAGCGATGATATGATTGCATCTATGATCTGTCTCATCTGCGTGAAGTTTGCTGTGGTATCTGCAATGGCAATGGCGAGATGCGCTTCTTCTTTATTTTTGATGAAGACTACTCCGCTTTCTCCTATTTTTTGAGGGTATTCGTATTGCTTGTTATTCTTTAACACTTCGAGGAGTGAAGGAAGCATTTGATTGCGCAACACGTTGTATTCTGCGCTTTTTGGATTCATAATGGCAACACATTCATTTTTACTTCTCATGTATGTTGTTTGTGATTCTTTATTGACAAGATGGTAGGTTGATACTTCTGTGATTCCTAACCCTATTAACAATTCCATAAGTTTATTCTTCATCTTTTCGAAGGTATCTTCTTCTGCAATAGTTGCTACTCTTGGGATTGTTGGCGTGAAATTTTCATATCCATATGATATGGCTATATCTTCGAGAATGTCTATGGGGTGAAGAATATCTGTACGGTATGCCGGATATAGGACTGTTGTTCCTTGCAAGGTCATACCCATGCGCTCCAGCAATTTTTTTGCCTGTTGAGCTGAAATTGATATTCCTAATCTTTTATTGATCTCTTGAAGATTGATTTTTATTTTTTTAGGATTCATATCTGGAAAATTATTTACTTTGTAGATTTTTCCACCACGATCTGCGCAATTTGCTACAATAATATTCAACGCCTGTTCTACTGCCTGTTGATCTGTGCCTGTGATATCGATGAAGAGATTTTTTGTTGAAGACGTAATCTTTGTTTCTTCTGCATTGATAATGGGTGGCATCGATAATACTTGCCCTCTTTTATCTATCCATATAGGGAATTCCGAATATTGTTTAATAATATCTCCGAACTCCCGCCCTTTGGGATGCAATTCGAGAATTTGGTTCAATGTGTATGGCTTTTTTCCTTCTAAAGGTGTAAATTCAAAATTACGTGGCTTTGTCGTGTATGTTAAGGGGAATGTGATGGTATCAGCATCATGTATGCCAATCGCAACTTTTTTCCTGTTTCTTCCATGCGTTAAGGTTAATTTATCCTGCATGTCCATGATGGATTTGATGGTTGCGTCATCCATGTTGATGTTTTTTATTACTGCGCAAGCTACTGCAGGACGCACTTTCTTGACTTTTGGGTCTATTGTACAACGATATGATGAAGCATTTACTTTGTATGTTCGTAATCCTGTTTTGATGTTGAGGAATGATGATAATGCACGCGCTAATCCTTCTTCTGTCAACATGTCCGGCCTGTTGGGAAAGACTTCTATAATAATATCGTTGCCCTCCCATGCTTCTAGTTGTGTTCCTAACATAGGAATGCGCTCTTTCAACTGTTCATCGGCGACTTTCTTTCCTATCAATCTTAGCAATTCTCTTTTATCGACGGTGATGGTTGGCATGTTACTTCATCCACATCCTGCTTGTCTTTAATTGGTTGAGATCATTCTTGTAGAGATCGCGAAGATCCTGAATTTCACAATACTCCATGATGATTCTTCCTAATCCTAAGCCCCATGCCAACACTGGAACTTCTTTTCCTAAGAGAGGACGCACTACTTCTGGCCTGAAGACTCCTGCTCCTCCTAATTCTACCCATTTTTTTCTTATGGGGTGGAATACTTCCACTTCAACACTTGGTTCGGTGTATGGAAAAAATCCTGGTCTGAATCTCACTTTTGGGAAACCCATTTTTGTGAAAAATTCTTTTAGGTAACCAAGCAAATGCGTAAAGTTCACATCAGGATCAATGACAATTCCTTCTGTTTGATCGAATTCGAACAGATGCGACCAATCTAATGCTTCATTTCTGAAGACCTTTCCCACGGCGAAGTATTTTGTTGGAAGGTCTTTCTCTTTCAGTGTTGCTAATGTTTGAGCAGAGAGTAAGGTTGTATGGGTTCTGAGAACAAGCTCCTGCGCTTTTTTATGATCCCACGCATATTGCCATCCTCTACTGCTTGACGTTCCTGATTCATGCGCTTGTTTTACTTTTTTTACTAGATCTGCACTTGGTAATGTGCCTAAACCTTTAATGTAGAAGGTATCTTGCAGTTCTCTTGCTGGATGATCTTGAGGAACGAACAATGCATCGAAATTCCAGAATGCCGTATCCAGCAATGGGCCTGACATCTCCTTGAAACCCATGTCTAACCAAATGCGCTTGATGTATGCAATTGCTTGATTGACAAAATGTCGTTTTGCCGGGCTGATTTGTGGAACATTGATCGTAACATCATATCTTCTGAAGGGTTTCGTTTTCCATATATTTGATTTGAGAATTGAAGGCGTTAATGCTTCAATGAATTCTTTTTTTAGATCAAGTGTTAATAGTTTTTTACCTAGATCTGTTACCATCACGGTTTTTATTTTTCGAATATCTGTTCTGAGAATTTGTTTTCTTTTTTTTAATTCTTCATAAATTTGCTTTTCTTGCTGACTTAATTTTGTGCTGTCTATCGGAAGTTTATTGAGAAATTTTATTTCTGGGAATTCTTGAATAATAATCTTTTCTGCTTCTGGTGTTCGTGTTATTTTTTCTTTAATAGTAATAAGATTTCTTTTTTTTAAGACACCCAATGCAATGGTTACTTCATCTTTATCGAGCTTTCCTTTTTCTTGAATTTGCTGAATGGTTAATGGATTTTCCAGCACTTTTAAAAAACGGTGCTCGGGCAATCCTTCTTCCACATATCTTTTGCCGTTTTCGTCTAAAGAGATTATTTCTTTTGTGTTGCGATTGATATGAATGATCTTCTTGTTTTCCAGCCATTGCAGTGCGCGAACAACCTCAACTTCTTGCAAGCGTGTCAGTTTTTGAATATCTTCCACTGAGCAATGATCTTTGAGAACAGGCAAGACAGTTCTTTCTAGAGGGTGTAAGGACTCAACAAGACGCTCCTCTTCTTTCATGAATTAAAGCGAAGGATGTTGTTTATATAAAGGTTTTTCTTCTTGCTCTAGCACGTCACATATATCTTGTAATATCAGGTCGTATGCATGCTGTATATTTTTTATTGCTTTATCCATATCGTTCTCTTTTAAATGTGCTCTTGAAAGGGGTATTCCCATCAACATTTTTGTTCTCATTTGCAGAAGATCTATCTCACCGGTTAATCCATATCCTCTCGCATAATAACCTTCTTTTTCTCCTTGAACTTTTATTTCTAAACATGAACGAGGGGATGGATTATCAACGCCCCGATTTTCCCAGTCTTGAAACGTGACTGCACATTCATATCCATTATCCATTCTTGTAAAGAGACGATACACGGAGTTATTGGGATGGCTGCTTATTTGTTTTTTTGCTCGTTCCATTACTATTTTTGCAATTTTTGTAGAAAGTGTATGTGTTAGTTCGTAGATTGTCATTTTTATCTTTGATCTTTATTTCGAGGTGTGATATTCATAACCCCAACTTACGATGTTTGTTACACATAGTCCTGCTAATATTCCTTGACCCAGTAGAGAACCTTGAGATGCATATGCAGTTATTCCTACTCCCATTGCTGCCGTTCCTAAAGGAAAAGAAATCGCTGATGTTGCGTATCGTATTTTTTCATACAAAGGATCGTGGGTTCTTTCAAATACTCTCATTCCTTCCTCACGTCTGCTTCGATATGTGCTTGGCATTGCACCTAGAGCTATTATTCCAGAGAATAATCCTTCACCTATGCCTTCCAGTGCTTCCGTTATATAATCTGCTTTGTTTTTCACTGCGTATCAATCCTGTCGCTTATTTTAAAAGAATGTTTTATTGTTGTATTTCTTCATACACGTGTTGCAACATATGTTCATATTCTCGTCTCATGCTGTCTGCATGTATTTTTCCTGCTTCAGATGTTCTGTGAATTTGAACACCGTTGGTGTTTGGCGAGGTCACTGCTGTTGGAATTCCTGTTAAGCCCCAATCCATGATATCAACGAGAGAACCTTCTGCATGCGGTTGTGCAACTACAATTTCTAAACGACTATTTGGCCATGGGCCCTCTTTTAATCTATCAAGATTCCAGAATTGAACATGCAATACTTTTCCGTTTACAGATTTTTCCCAAGAGTATTGATTATTTGGTTGTTCTGTTCCTTTTTGATAAACAGCCTCTACTATTTTTGAAATTATTTCTGTAGAGTTCATCTTTTTATCTCCTTTATTCTTCTTGCCATTGCGTGTTAAACATTTTCACCATTGCCTTCGTGAAGAATGGTGTATTTGCCCAGACTGCCGTATCGTAGCTTTCATGCACTTCTTTGTCATCGGACACGGTAAATAATATTTCTTTTTCATCAACAATGACAAATCTGCTGTTTGTTCCATTTAATGCTTTAATTTGGGCAAGACCTTTTATTTCTGACTTATTAATAAGATCTTCGGTCACAGGAGCTGCAATGCGAATCTTTACTCCACGTTCATTTAATTTCCTGAATACGGCCTTGTATCTTTTGGCTTTTCTGACAAATCCATCTTTGGTTGTTTGGATAATGATTGATTTTTCAGCACGTTCGAGCATGGATTTTAAATGTGCATACATGTTATCCCTTCCTTTGATGGAACCTGTTAAGGAATAAGGATCAATCTTTTGAACACCGGTCTTGTATAATACTTCTAATTCATTGAAAATTGGTTCTTTCTTTACATCTTCCAAGAAACCAACTTTGGATTCTGCATCTGTGTTAATATGATCTTTCATGCGCACGATGATTTCTTCTGGCTTGACTGCAATATACTTGATAGGCTTGCCTAACTTCATCATGACAAACCCTTTCTTTTCCAAAGATTCAAGCACATCATAGCTTCTGGAACGAGGAACATTCGAAATATCAGATAACTCTCCTGCCGTGGCTAAACCACGGGATAATAGCGATGTCCAGATCTTGACTTCGTAAATATTCAAATCAAAGGCTGCTCTGAGCTTTTTGAGGAAATCTTCTTTCATAAGCATGGTTTCACATCCTAGATGTTACTACTTTAGAATGGGTAAATCCTTTATAAAGCTTTCGTCTTTTAGTAATTAAATAGTAGTAAAGAAAGGAAGTTTTATAAGACGGCCTTTATTTAACTCTGTTTATGAATATGCCGCCTACAGATGGATTAGAACGCATTGTTGAGCATAGTCCAACGCTTCGGCAAGAATTGAGTAATAGCATCCATGCTTATCCCCATACATGGGTTGAGTATTTCAAAGCAGTAGGGCCTGCTATTGTTATTTCCTCTGTTGCTTCTTCTGTGGGTCAATGGGCAATAACTGAATTAGGATATGATAGCAAAGCAGCTACAACGGCTTCTGCTTATGTGTGTGGATATCTTCCAGGTTATAGTTATTTCTTCTTATCAGAATATCACAGACATAGAGAACATTATGGGAAATTATTCAGCAAAAAATTTGGGGAATTTGTAGGCACTTTCTTGGCGGCAGATTATGTTGCTGATCTTACTACCTTTACACCTGCTTTTATTGCAGCAAATGTCTGGATGACTGATCACACGGATTTTCATCCTGTAGTTAGGGGTATGCTTGCTTGGAATGGAGCAGCCCTTTTATATGTCAGTAGCATTTCTGCATTACATCCCTTGAGCCGTCGTATTAACACTTCTCTTAATAAAAGAATACGATCTTTATTTCATAGACTAAATAATAAATCTCAAGAATAGAGAAACATTTTTAAATGATTTTTACTCTTAAGACCCTGTAGGAACAGATCGAACTGTCGTTAAGTAGCAATACTTGATGAGGAAAGTCCGTCCACTTCCTTACTCACGTAAGGACCTGCCCGAGCAGGAATCACTTCCTTTAGGAAGATCCGGAAACGGATGGCAACCGCATAGAAACGACACGGCCTGTGTTCGCTGTGAGGCTGCAAGGATCAATCCTTGGCATCTGGAATGAGATGTTTGAAGTGTCCCGCGAGGGACATGAGTTAACCAGCTGAGTTTGCTCACAGGATGCGATGAAACGACGAGCCCTGATTGGTGCAAGTCTGTATAGACGCTCAGTCGAATGTTCACTGTTCTGTCAATGAAGGCTGTATGGCCGGAGAGAACAACAGAAGACGGCTTATGCTGTTCCTACACTTTATTCTTTGATGAACTTTAATTTAGACACTTGTTTTTGTGCTTTGATAAATTTAGCATTGAATTGCTTCATGAATTGTTCCATTTTTTCAATAGCTATTTGCTTTAACTCAGAAGAGAGTATCTTTCCTGACTTGTAGTCATTGTATATTTTGTTTAATTCTCTATCATCTTCAATGAGATGATGCTTTAACAATTCGAAGACCATATCTTTTTCTATGATTGCACCTAACTTTCTTTGTTCTTCTATCGTGTTTCTTCCACCGGTGAGTGCCTTCTGAATCTTTCTTGTGAAGGATACTTTCTCTTCTGGGATTTCGATACAGGAGTCTGGCATGGACTTGGACATTTTGAATTCTCCATTCAATGCTGGTGTGAATTTATGGTATAAGGAACTAATGGGGAAATATTTCTTTTCTTTTGCTTTTCTGATATAATCTCTGCATAAACGAATATGCACTGCTTGATCAATACCTACGGGAATGATACCTGGCATGCGCTCTTCCTCTTGAGGAAATAACATATCTCCTGTTTGCGTTAATGAAGACATTACTTTTCCTGGATCGGCTGTTCCGTATGCTGATCTGAATTCGTTGTGTGTAAAACGTTTTGAAGCTTCATAGGCAATCTGAATGACTTTCATATTTTGTGATTGAAAATAGAATATTGTTTTCTTAGGATCTAAACCTAAAGCAATATATGCTGGAATATGGAATTGCAATGCGCGTTTTCTTGCTTCTTCAATTGTTACCCCACGCGCAGCAGCAGCTTCCAAATCTGCAACGAGGACATATGTTTTTGCGCCATGCTCCTGGAAATATTTCATATTTTCAATGACCATCTTATTTCCCAGATGGATTTTATCCGCAGTAGGCATGATGCCTGTCAATGCGTAATATTTTTTCTTCTTCTTGATACATTCCGCAATGATGTCGAGATCTTGACCTGCGAAGGCAATGTTACGTCGCATGAGCCTATTTGGAGAAGGAAACTGCGTAGATGATATTGTGCTGAGACCAAATTCTTTAATCAATCGTTCATAATCCTCAATTAACGTAGAACCCCAAGGATCAATTAGAATTGGATCAACCATGTCTCTTTTCCTCTTCTTGATTTATTTAAAGGTTTTGTCATTACGGTTTAGCGATTCTCCATAAATATTCAAAATATTCTCTATATGAATCTGCAATATCTTTGTTTATGAGTAAAAAACACAAAGGATTATTTTGCTTCCATACCACATTAACTATCCTTTCACCATAGATATTGATTACTGCTGGATTTTCTAGTTCTTCTGGAAGGAATCTCGTTTCAAAAAATTTTCCCATTAATTCTTTTTTAGCCATTGCTTTTTTTCTTGCACTTTCTTTGTGCAATATTCTTATCTTAATTTTCTTTTTTTGCCTTGTCTTGTTCCACTCTTTAAAAAATCCCGGAATAACCTCATATTCTCTTGAAATAGCTCCTATAAGTAGGTGTTCTCCTTTCGCATTTTTTAAGACATCTCTCCTCATCGTCTTAAACCCCTCTATTCCCTCAAGAACATGAGCCTCTGCATGGGGTTTAATCGTGTCATACCCTCTTTTTAATTGGGAAACAAGTTTTTGTGCCTCATTTTTTGTCTCATTAAGCCTTCTTTTTTGTTCTTCAATAAAATCTATTACTCTCTCCGGATTTGCTGCTTCAAAATGCTTCATTCCATTTTTGATTATGTAAGATACAAGTCCTTTATTTTGTAATCTTTTAATGCATTCATAAATAGTAGATTTCCTAAAATTTGTTTCCTGGACAATTTTACCTGATGGAACAGAACCTAAATTTAGTAATGCTAAATATACTTTTATTTCTGCTTTACTCATTCCTATTTTTTCAAGTATTTCAATGTCCATCCTAGGGATATTATTAGGCATTATATTAAACTTTCTATTAGTAGTCCAATCATTGGACACCTAGAATTTATATGGGATAATCTAATGTTAGTAGTAACACTGCGGAGGTGTAAATATGAGCGAGGCATATATAAAAATTGATAACCAGAGAACACAAGCTACGATACAAACGGGCAATGCTACCTTTTTATTAGCCGATATTCAATCCCCTATAAATATTGGTCAAATACTAAGAACCTGTCAAGCATATAGGCATCCTTTGGTTTATGTTTATGACCCTAGAAGAGTATTTGAGGGGCATCCTAAAGAGGTGCATGACTTTTCTTGCGGCGCTATTGATAGATTAAAATTGGAAAGGGTGAATGATTTATCTGATTTTTTAGATAGTTATCCTGGTAGAAAAATTGCAACTTATTTGCATAAGGATTCAATTCCTTTAGGTCAATTTGAATTCCAACAGCATGATTTGATTCTTTTTGGGAATGAATATACAGGCTTGGATGAACGTATTGTTAACCTTTGTAATGAACAGTTGGTTATCAACCTACCTTCCGGACAAATGCCTAAATCTCCATCGAATTCCCCCATCGATTCAGGCGTTAGTTTTATCAAATCTGAAGGGACCCCTTGTCTCAATGTTGCTGCGAGCGCGGCGATCATTGCTTATCAGTTATATGATGGTGCATGCTGTCGCATTTGATATCATTTATCTAAAAATTATATTTATTGGTATTCCTGAATGAATTTGATCAATTCTATTGCTTTTTCGAATTCCAGGAATTCTTCTTTTGTGCATGAGGGCATATTCATGGGTTTTTTCTTGGAAATGATAGCAAGATCGTTGGCACCAATAGCGTGAGAAATATTATTCAAATCACGATGGACGTTGTCTCCAATCTTTGTTAAAATTAATGTATTTTCTTTTTGCGCAACGACATCAAATGGAACTTTCTTTGTTTCTGTGACTGCGAAACCAAGGTTCTGAAATTTCAATGAAATGTCGGATGACACTTCTTGCGTTTGTTCGATTTGTGTTGAGAAGAGTTCTACGTTTTTGAACACTTGATTACCAAATATCTTGTACACCTTTAATGCTCGCTGGATGGACACTTCCGCACCTTCTTGTTCGTACCGTGTTAACATTCTTTTAGAAATTCCTAATTGCATTGATAATTTTCCCAGTGAGATATCTTCTTTTTCTCGGCATTCTTTTACTTTTTCTCCATGCAATTGTGCCATAATGCCTGATTTTTTAGAAATCATAAACAATGGCGCGTCATGCAAGGATGCCTGGAATGTAGTATTGTTTATGGTGAGAATTTGATATCTATTGTAGACAACATAATCCTTTAACTTTGTTGTTGCTTTTTCGCTAATCATCAATGGTGTTGCATGAATTGCTGCTGCTGTTTTCAGTAATTCTGTTGCGCTTTCTGCAGTCATGGCATTTGCATCTTCAAGAATCTTAATCAGAAGAATTCTATCATCTTTTCTGGCAACAATATCGCAACATCCTGTGAGCGCTTTCACTATAAAGTTCTCTTGGATTAATGTTAGTAGCACTTGATCTTTGCCTGATTTCATGATTGTGATATAGAATAATAGAACTTTAAAAATCTATGTTCTCAGTAGTCATCTGCATCAGGGCTTGATAGCTCTTCTCCAGGACAGGGAGCAAATTGACAATCAGGACCAATTCTTCCTACAGCACTGCCATCTGGACATTCTTTTGCATCCATGGTGCAGGCTACAGGCTCTTCATAGGACTGGCATCCCATGATTGCTATCACGATTAAGCTTAGCAGCATTATTGTTCTTTTTTTCATCTTTTTCCTCTCTTTTTCTTTGTTATATTACTTCCCTTTTCTGACGAAAGTTATATTAATCTGCATAGAATGATCTTCTCTAATGGGAAAAGAGGCAAAAGAGAAGTCATATATCCATGGAAGCGGAAGCTCGTGGATTCGCATGAAACATTCTGGATTGTATGATCTTCATCATGTTCTGAACACTACGCGTGGATTTTTACAAGGCAAAGGATATTTTATTATGGATAATGGCCATAGCGAATCTGTCAAATCAAGCGGCAAGGAAATTACTTTCGAATGGAAGGCAGTACGTAGTGTTACTGATTATGTGCAGTTCTTTTTTCAGGTTGAGATTGTCATTCTTCGCGAAGTGGATGTGGTTGTTGAACAGAATGATCGTAAAGTTCGCATGCAACAAGGCGATATTGAGGTGCGTTTTCGAACATGGATGAACAAAAATTATCGACAAACGTTTCATGGGGCTACCAAAGAATTCTTGCGCCAGACGTACGAAAAGTATATAATCAAACAACAGCTGTCCAGCTTCGAAGGCAAGCTTAATAACGATGGAGATGCCTTCTGGGATTTGATTAAGAAGACGTTAGGAGGACGGACGAGATAAAATGCCAGAGAGAGATTACGCAGGCGATACACTTGAAGTAGGATATTCTGGAGTCTTTGATTTTGACCAGTTGTACAAAGAAATGTACCAATGGTTCAGAAAGAATGGTTATAATTTCCGAGAACTTGACTATAAAGAATACAAGGAAGAAGGCGTTCAGAAACTGAGCGTTAAGTGGGGCGCTAAAAAGAAATTGACTGATTACGTGCGCAGCACTATTGAAGTGAGCCTTAATCTCGATGGCATGCATGATGTTGTTGTTAAAAATAAAAAGAAAATGAGTGGCGGATTGAACATTCGCATTAATGGCTATTTGGAAAAAGATTATGAAGATGCGTGGACGCACATGAAACTTGCCAAATTTTTACGAGAAATCTTTGATCATTTTTTCCTTGGTAGCAAGATGAAAGAACTGCAAGGTGTTCTTTTGAAGGATTTAGGCATGTTTCGTAGCACGATCAAATCATTTTTAAATATGCAGAAAATAGGTAAATAGGAGGAATTTCATGTTACCTGAACAAAAAGATTCTCCTCGTGATGAACGAGGCGTAGAAGCTCATCAAGGACGCACAGTTTATACGTCGTCAAGGAAAGACACAGGGCCTGTTCGCAAACCTTATGTTCGCAAGAAGAAAGAGCTATATAAATCACGAGGAGAGAAGCTCATTGCCGGATTCTTAAAAGAAACGGGCATTAAATTCTTGTATGAATATCCTTTGATTATTATTGACGATGATGACAAAATTAGAGTGTGGTATCCTGATTTCTGGTTGCCAGAATTGAGCATTGTTGTTGAATACTTTGGCATGGTCAACGACGAGCAATACCGCATACAGATGGCAAAAAAACAGGGTCTGTACAAGAAATTAGACATTGATTACATTGGTTTGGATACCAATATGGTTCAACTGGACAAGAACTGGGAGAAATTTATCATCATGAAGATTATGGAGATTATGGACAGCAAAGAACCTTTGTATCGACGCTTACAGCAATTACGTAAGAAATATACGTGGAATTAGATTATGTAGTTGTTAAGAATATAATAAGCCATATGATGACAACCAAAATAAAAAATATGATGAGGTAATGCCTATAATTATCTCTGTCATCATAGCTAGAATTATTTACCCAATTTTTCCTTTTAATCGAATCTATCTTACTGGAATCTATATTTCTATAATACGAGTCACCTACGTTACTAAAGAATGAATTATCTAACTTATTCATTATTTTGTGTACGGCTTTATGTTCTTCAGGTGTAAGAATTTCAAGATTTGATACATCATTATTCTTCTTTTTGCCGTCTTTATGATGCACAACATACTCACTAAAAGGCAGTGGGTATTTATCTCTGTTTAGGGCGTAAATATAACGATATGCTATTTGTCTGTGAATTAGGTTACTGTGTTTAAGATTTCCTCTTTCGTATCCATTATCGTCTATCTGGCCCAATAATCATGCTTCTGTTAGAATTACTATAAAAATGTGTGTTTTCTCATTATCTTATAGGAGTCATTAAAACGATTAAGTCGCCATTTTTCTTTCTTTTTTATCTTCCTAGTAATAACCTGTTTTTACTTTCATCTTTTTTACACAAACTATATATAGGGGTTGGACTTTCTACCTCTTAAGCCCGCCACGAGAATACTCAATGGAGTACGGCGAGATGCCAAGCAATGAGCTTGGGGGTTAGTGTCGCGGGCGACAACATTTACGATCATTGGGGTATAACTGAACATATAACGCATCATCATTCAATCAATATTCACCATTCCTATCTTTTGTTTGGGAAGAAAAAGAGCACATACGCACGAGAACTAAGAGTTCCCAGGGAACTTTTGATCTCTTTAGGTTATGCCTCAGTATACTACGGCGGAGAATATGAAACACACATCACAGCCAGGAGGCATTTACCATGGGAAAAATCAGTCCTGTTTCTGCAAAATATATCGTTCATGCACACATTCACATCGAGGGGGTTGTTGACCGACCTGATGTTATTGGCAGTGTTTTTGGACAAACCGAAGGATTACTCGGCAGCGATTTAGAGTTACGTGAATTACAACGTTCTGGACGTATTGGTAGAATTGAAGTTGAAATTGAAACGAAAGGTGGCAAGACGGAAGGTTTGATCACCGTTCCAACATCTACGGACAAGACTGAAACTGTCTTGATTGCCGCTGCGTTGGAGACTATTGACCGCATTGGACCTTGCAATGCACAAGTGAGCGTTGAAAAGGTTGAAGATGTGCGTGTCAGCAAACGTACCTTAGTGATTGATCGAGCTAAGGAATTGTTGAATAATTTAACCCATAGTGTTTTACCTGATTCTCGTGATATTAAAGAACAAGTCAGCGCTGGCGTTAAAATCATGGATGTTGTTTCGTATGGACGAGATAGACTGCCAGCTGGACCAGCCATTGATGAAAGCGAAGATATTATTGTTGTTGAAGGACGGGCAGATGTTTTGAATCTTTTGAAATGCGACATCAAGAATGCGATTGCCTTGAATGGAACCAATGTTCCCCTTTCCATTGTTGATTTATGCAAACAGAAAACAGTGACGATGTTTGTTGATGGAGATCGCGGCGGAGATTTGATTATTCGCGAACTTTCTTCTCTTGCTGAAATTGATTATGTTGTAAAAGCACCTGACGGCAAGGAAGTTGAAGAGCTTACGAAGAAAGAAATTTTGAAGGCTTTACGCAGTCGTGTTGCTTTTGAGCAAGTCAAATTGGACTTAACAAAATTAGGCGGCGCTATGCGGCAAGAAGAACGCAAATTAGAACGACCACAGATGGCACCACGACCTGAACGCGTTGAGGAATACAGACCTCGCACGTTCCAGAGAACAACACGCTTAGCCAAGAATGATTCGGATAACTTCAAGAAAATGTTGGATGATCTGATTGGCACTCGCGGAGCATATATCCTGGATGAAAGTTCCAATATTTTAGGCAAAGTTCCTACGAGTGAATTGCCAAGTACTTTGAGCAGCTTGCAATCAGGTATTCATGCTGTCATTTTGGATGGTAATGTTACTAAAGATATTGTGAATGTTGCTGAACGCGCAGGCGTTAAATACCTTGTTGGACGGGGATCTGAGGTCGGAGATGCAACACGTGTCAGCATTGTTACCCATCAAGACTTAACTGTTTGATGATTGCCCATGAAATACACACAAAAGAGGATGAGACTTATGGGAAGACTCGCCATTGTTGGCGGGATCTTTCTTGCTTTATTTCTTGTAGGATATTATAGCGGATATTTACGTGAGAATTGTGGACAAGATACTGCTTGCTTTGAAGAACGTGCACATGCATGCAAACCAACGAATCTCGTTGTTGTGCGACAGAACACCGTGTATGCATATGGCGTTGGAAATAGCATTGGAGACTGCCATTTGAGTGTTACATTGAAACGCGTTGATGCTGGAGCTCCTGTGGAATTCCAACAGTTAGAAGGAAAGAAGATGACATGTCGTATTCCTAAAAAAGAATTGGAAGGATTCACTATCGAAGGATTTGATCAGTATATGCCTTATTGCCATGGATTATTGAAAGAAGGATTGTATGAATTGTTGTTAACACGTGTATATAGCCACTTGATTGGTAATATGGGTGATGTGTTGCAAGCAGCTGAAACTGCGTTACAGAAATAACGACAGACGCACTGAAGATTGGATTGTTCCATCAACCGCAAGATGCTCCTGATCTTTCCTCCACTCTGCAGCCCTGAAAGCGCCAACGAGCATGATTAAAGCTGCTTGGTTCCCCACCTGACTTGGTTCTCATATTCATCAACCCATCAGGACAGAGCTTCTTCGTACGGATCAAGTCTTGCGCTCAACAGCACAACCTCGTCTCCAGTTTCGGTCCTGCCATGAAGCCCATTTGCAGTTACAAAGCAGGGCTAACGCTCCGACCTAGTCTGTCAATAATAGAGAGAATACGCTCTTTTAAAAATGTTTAGCTTTACAATCCTTCAAAATCTTTGGTTAAATCATCGAATTCATCGAGATCAACGTCTTCGCTTTCATAGATGTCTATGTCCTCTATGACTTCATCTGTTGGAGGAAGCGTCGTATCGGGACTTATCATTTCTTGATCATCAGGAACAAGCTGTTTTGTTGATGTTTCCTGGAAACATCCTGTTATGAAACTTACCACAAGAACTAAAAGCGTTATTGTCATCCATCTTTTTTTCATTGCATTCCCTCGAGATTATACTCTTCTTTCAGAGTTTAAATATTTTTCTTAAAAAAAGAAATAAAGGAAGATCTTTCTTACTTCTTGTCTTCCTTGTCTTGTGCTTCTAATGCTTCTTTGATGTCGTGAAGATGCTCTTTGATCTTCATTGCATCAATTTTATGCTCCTTCACTTTCATGGGCATTGTCGCCATTTCTTTTCGTTCAGGAGCCATGTCTGGCATCATGGGAGCACCAGCGTCTACAGATCCAGGACCTTCCATGCCTGCAGCATCTTGCAACTCGGCAATGTTTGCATCAATTTCTTGCAGGCGCTTCATGACTTCTTCCTCAGGAATGCCTTTGTTCAAGAGATGCAATTTCATTGTCTCTCGTTTCTCTTTCAACTTCTCAATGATCTTTTCTACTGTTTCTTTTGTCTTGTTTTGTCTCCAATCATTGAAAAATCCTTGATGTTTTATGCGTAGGTCATTAATGATTCCACGCAAGTCTTTCAAGGCTGGAACAATAGTTTGCGTCCATTCTTCCCGACTGACTGTATTATCTGCAATTACTCCTTTTAATGTCGTTTCAATCTCTTGCAATTTCGCAAGCAGTTCCTGCATTGTTGGGAGCGCATCTGGATGCTTTTGCATGAATGCTTCATTGCTTTTCATATTGCTCATCATGCCATCCATTTTGCTATGCAAGCGCTGAGCAATTTTGTACGCATATTGAGACATCAATAATGCTTTACCATTGTTGAAATTGCCTTCTTTCTTCAGCTCTTCCATGTATTCTTGCATATTATGCTCTTTGCGCATGGTTTCAATTTCCTTATCGAGCTTTTTCCCTTCTTCATATACGAGAATAGGACGGTCAAGCTTTTGCGCCTTCATTTTCATAGGCATGAGCTTACCATCTACAGCGATAGCCTTGGGAGTTCCCTTAGCTTTTTCAATTGCTATATTCTTTGTATCTAAAAATCTTGATTCATCATCCTGCTGTTCGATAGCAAATGCTCCCGGTACGCTGACCAAGAACATTCCCATGACCAGGAATGTGATCCATTGTTGTATTGCTTTCATGTGTCATTCCTCCTTAAGCGAACACTTGCGTGCACGCGTAAGCATTCAGGACTTGTCGGTTATATTGTTTATAAAGATTCTTTTTCTTTTTTGGGCTTTAACCTTCTTTTCGCTTCACAATTCTTTATAATCTTTCAGAATTCTTCTTTTTTACCAATGGCAGCCATAATGAGCTTCTTTTTGTGTTATCTTCTTATCTTTGGCATCTACTATGATGATCTATATGGTAGGCATGGTACTTAACGGAAGTACTTCGGCTTCTCCTATTCCACGTCCTAAAGAATACAATGCTTGGATAGAAAGAGAAGATAACACATCCACCACTGAACGTTCTTTTTTGAATGTTGTTAATTTTGCATCTGTGATGCCGGCGCGTTCCTTTGTTTTGTTTATGGCGAGTTCTTTGTTTCCTAGCGTGTCAATTAATCCTAGCTCTTGTGCTTCTTCGCCCAAGAAATAGATTCCTGTGGCTAATGCTCTTACTGCTGGTTCTGTCAAATTACGATTGGAAGCCACTTCACGGATGAACACATCATGAATCTTGTCTAACTTTTGTTCTAACAGTGTTTGTTCTTCTGTTGTTAATTCCTTGAAGGGAGAGCCGATATCTTTGAACTTTCCTGCCTTTAAGGAACGATAAGTAATCCCATATTCTTCAAAAAGCTTTGAAAACTCAAGGTACGATGCTGTTACCCCAATGGATCCTGTGATTGACAATGGATCTGCAACGATTTCGTCTGCTGCTGTTGCGATCCAATACGCACCTGATGTTCCGATTTCGTGGATGAATGCAACAACTGGTTTAGGAGAGGATTTCACCACTTCTGCAATTTCTTTTGAAGCAACAACAGTTCCTCCTGGTGAATTAATGTCCAATACTATTCCTTTTATGTTCTCATTTTTGATGGCTAACTTAAGAAATTCTATGATTGTTGACGATGCCGTTGTTTTCTGATAGAACGATGATGCATCTTGCGAGACAATCATTCCACGAATAGGGATGATTGCTATCTTGTTTGTGCTTATTGTTTCATCTTTTACGAACCATGAGACACTATAACTTATCATGAATAACCCCACTATCACACATAGAATGATTACTATCTTTGAGGTCATCTTTTCTTGCGCCTTTCCGATTGTTCGTTCATTACCACTTCTGTTTCTGCTAATGAATCAAAGAAACGCTGCGATTTTGATTTCATCATGTATAACGAATCGAGAAGCAACAGAGGAAATGAGACTTTCGTTATATTGCGCACAAAGCATTGCTTGAATGTCAATGTCGATGTCAATGATCGCACTTTTATCTTCATCAACATTTTCCCTAGTGATTGTGACAATTTGTATTCCAACACTGCCCAATATAATATGGTGAGCAATGCCATGATCAACGAGACAAGAACATGTGTCTTTGTGATTTCTTTCTTTATCATGCTTATTGATTCTTCCCAGGACGTTGATGATCCTTCAGGGTAGATACTACTTAAGGGAAGCAGAATAAAAACGGAGATAATAAGAATATCAATCAGATATGCACACGCTTTTCTCCAGAGCGGAGCTGGAATTCTCTGATCACCCTTTTTCATTCTTTTCCTGTTTATAGGGGTAAGTATTTAAACGTTTTTATTGATCTTTTCATTATGGCCGATACACTGCATGATCTTAAATTGAACCTTTCTCGGAAGCTTCATCTTTCTAAGATTCCGCGCAATATTGACTTGCTGATGCATTCTTCTGATCACCAAAAACTGATTACCAAGCCTATGCGCACACAAAGCGGCGTTGCTCCGTTGGCTATCATGACCAAACCCTTTCGCTGCCCTGAACAGGCTCAATGCACGTTTTGTCCCGGGGGACCGGGCAGCGTGTTTGGAGACACTCCGAAAAGTTATCCTGGCGGTAGTCCAGCACATTTACGCGCTATGCGCAATGATTACGACAGTTACTTACAAGTCTTTAATCGTTTAGAACATTATGTGCTGCTAGGACAAGATTTTAGCAAGACTGAACTGATTATCATGGGCGGGACATTCATGAGTTATCCCAAAGCATATCGCGATGAATTTGTCACCTATGCCTTTAAGGCCATGAATGATTTTGGAGAGTTATTCTTTCGTGATGGGACATTATTGCGTGATGATTTTATGAAATTCTTTGAATTGCCTGCAGATGTGCATGATGAAGAACGCATGAAACGCGTGCAGAAGAAAGTTTTACTTTCGAAAGGAACAACAACACTAGCGCGTGAACACTTGCGCAATGAAACAGGACATGTGCGTTGTGTGGTGTTTTGCATTGAGACGAGAAGCGACTGTAGCAAACACATTCATATTAATGACATGTTGGATCTTGGCGCAACACGCGTTGAAATTGGCGTGCAAAGCTTGTATGATGATGTGCTGTTAAACGTGAAACGAGGAAATACAAATCATGACAATATTGTTGCTAGCCAGCTCTTGAAAGATTCTTTCTTGAAAGTAGGATATCATATGATGGTTGGATTGCCAGGCAGCACACGAGAACAAGATATTGATATGTTCAAAACATTATTTTCTGATGAACGCTATCAACCAGATGCCTTGAAAATTTATCCTTGCTTAGTGTTCAAAGGAACGGAGTTGTACACACAATGGAAAAATGGAGCATTTACTCCCATTTCAACACGCGAGGCTGCTGAACGGATTGTTGACATGAAGAAATATGTTGAACCCTATTGTAGGATCATGCGCATCCAGCGCGATATTCCCACATATATGGTTGATGCTGGTGTTGAACGAACTAACTTGAGACAAGATGTTCATGCGTTGATGAAACAGAAAGGCATTACATGTCGATGCATTCGATGCAGAGAACCACGAGGACGAGCCATCGACTGGGATCATGTTGTTTTACAACGACTTCAATATCCTTCTTCTGGGGGAACAGAAATCTTCTTGAGTATGGATGATATCAAGCAAGACATTCTGTTAGGATTTGTTCGCTTACGTATTCCTTCTCAACCATATCGACAGGAGATTACTCCTAAAAGTGTAGGCATTCGTGAAATTCATGTGTATGGAGAAGCTGTTGCTGTGGGCAAGGAAGCAGATCAAACACAAGTACAGCATCATGGACTGGGACATCAATTGATGGATGAAGCCGAGAAAATTGCGCGTGAAGAATTCGGCATGAATAAGATGGTTGTCATTGCTGGTGTTGGAGCACGCGCATGGTTCTTGAACAAACTTAGTTACAACAAAGATGGCGCGTATGTTAGTAAGTTACTTTAATATTACTACTATTTCTTACGATATATTTTTATATTAGTAACCACTGTAAAATGATATCAAATTTTGAGGAGGCTCATAAGAATGTACAAACGTTCGTGGGGATTTATTTTTACTTTTAGTGTTACTATACTCTTATTTGTTATTGGAATTTTAACTTCTTCTGTGAATAATGTCGTTGCAGAAGATCCGAAAACATGCGATGATTATGGTGATGGCCCTATTGCTGTTAATGGAAAAGGCGAAGCTTGCTTATCTGGTGAAAAGAATACTAATTATGAATGTCCTACTGGCATAGGCAATGTCATTAAACCTATAGGTACTGTCGTGTATATGTTTGGCATACCTGTAACTGTTGCTTCTGATATAGAAAGTGCGGCTAATACGCGTTGCGAAGAAGACTTACAGGGCGCTTTGGCTGTAGCATATCTTACTTGCCAAGCCTCTTGTGCTGAAGCAGCCCAGGCTACACCGCCTTTGTCTTGCACAGCCAACCCTACTGTCTCTGGAATGACTCCTTGCACGGCACGTTGTCATACTACGCGTGGACTTAGCATCAGTGTTTTTGGAGCATCCGTCGGTATTAATGGCTATGATTGTACTTCCACCGGTTCTGCAATCCTTCAATGTGACTGTAGTGGATATGGTGCAGGGACCCCTATTGAAGAAGAAAATATCTTGATCCAAGCATCTGGAAGCGCTTAATGAAAGCCTCTCTTCGTTTTTTTTCTTTGATAGCTCTTATCGGACTTGTCTTAGGCAGTGGTTTTTTTATTGTCACTCCTATTGATGTTGCAGCCACGACAGCAATAAAATGTTCAGCCTTATCTAAACAATATACCTTTGATGCACATGGATACTCATCATTTCAAGTTCCAACGTGGGCGCCACAAGGGGCAGAAAGAGATGCGTTGACGGCAAAAATTTCAGCTAATATTGACGCAGGAATTAGCGAAGCAAAAACAAAGTGCAAACAAAAAATGGACCAACAGCAAGCAGGTTTCTTTTTAGATTGTGTCAATTACTGTACGCAGCAGCATGTCTGCGATGCTACTTACAATTCTCTTGGAGACACAGAATGTCAACCTAAAGGAGCAACAGATCCTCACTTACCTCCTTACATGACCATTACTGGCGGCGGAACGTATTGGAATTATAACTTTATGTCATCAGGATCTGGAACTTCAAGCTGCAACTGTAAAGACAAAGTGAAAACTGCAGATGCATGTGTTGGACCTGAAAACAGCGATTGCACCGTTATTATCAATACTAATCAAGGAGGAAGCCCATGAGCTTAAGCAGAGGCATCATGCATAGTCTTCTTGGCACTGCATTTGTTGCAGGAGGAGCTTATGGCCTTTATCGCTGGGGACAAAATAATCCTCTTGAACAACAAGTTTATGAAGCTGAAATGGAGCGTATGAGCCATCCTTATGCTCATCCTCTTGCTGAAATCAAAACAGATAACACTTTTTACTTAAATGCTTTAGAGCAGCGTACCTCAAAACTTGAGGGCAGTCTTGGCCTTGTGAAAGAGGCACGAGCAAAAATTACCAATTACTCCCCTGCCAATGGAGAATCTTCAGTCTTGCGCAGTTTGGACCGTCTTCTTTCTGACATAGAAACTACAATGGAAGAGAAATTACCTGCCTACCATTCCGATATTGCAGCATTACGAGACAACAACACCCGCATTCATTGGGAAGGTGAAGATGTTCTTATGGGCAGCGAAATGGTCAAAGCAACCCGTCCTTATGAAATGGTTTTGTGGAATTGGTATTGTGGCAGCAATGAAGACCGCGCTCTTCTCAAAAGAGAATATGAAACGCGCGAGGCTCTTCGCAATGGTGAAGAGATAGGACATCAAGGCTGGAAACCCTTAAGCCAAGAACGCATAGGCGAAATTATTCGCGATTTCAATGCACGGCAAGCAGAGAAGAAATAATTTTTCTCTTCAAGAATTTTTATTGCCAGATCTCTAAAATCTTTTGTTAGTAATAGTAAGCAAAAGTATATAAATAAAATTACTTAAAATCTGTTGGGGGTTTAGATGAAAAAAACATATATATTTGGCATTGCAGCAGTTGGACTTTCTTTAGGAGCATTTTTCCTCGGACGTAATTATCCGACCTCTGAAGCAGTCTTTCGAGCAGAAGAAGAACGACGAGCAACAGATTACGCGCATGTTGAAAAAGATCTTGCAGATATGGTTTTCTTTGGTGTTGATAACCTTAGGCGATCAAAAGAAAATATTGCCCAAACCGTTGTAACTTTACGACAAAATTTACCTCCTGAAGAGATCTCACGTTATGAATCCTTCCTTTCCTCTCTTGAGCGACGAGTCTCTTACCTTGATAGAACACAAGAACTTTTTCGCCAAATAGGACAGCGTCTTGATTATAGAGAAGAACGAGGAGGCATTGGAGGAGATACTCTCCTTGAACAACTTCCTTTACCTCTGAGAGAAACACAAAAATCTTACTATCTTGATCCTGAGGGTAAAGACTCGCTCCAGAAATATAAGCGAGGACCGCAATTATTACAGGATATGTGGGATGCTGCACAATGCAATGATCAAGAATCCCTTAGAAAATTGCGTGGAGAATTAGAATCATATATGGGAAAACAAACCGAATGAGGAGGATGACTTATGAACAACAAAACTATACTCTTTTTTATTCTTGGACTCTTATTTTTATTCACTCTTGATTTTTATACTGGAGATCGTCCTCTCCTTATTCCCGTATTAGCAGAAGAAGGTGGAAGTGACGCATGCCCTGATGGACTTCCTGATAAAGTTTGTGAAGCAACTGGTAATGCATTCATGTTTGTTTTAGAAAAAGCTAGAACTGCAGCCCTTAATGATTGTCATAAGCAACAGAACGAGTGTATTACTGATTACTATCAAGCATGTATTAGCATCTGTATGGAAAATGATCCTCCTTGTAGTGCTACAATCGGTACAGAGGGATCTTTATGCAAAATCGCTGATGATGGGTGCAAAATTGTACAGTTAGATTGGGAATGTACGGCAAGTGGCAAATTGACTTTAAGTTGTGATTGTAGCCTTGTCAAACCAACACCACCCAAACAACCACAACATGGAGGTAACCAATGATGAAAATAAAATATCTTTTGTTTGTTGTTATGGCTCTTTTTGTCTTTTCTTTATTGCCTATAAGTAATAAAGCAAATATTGTTTCGCCAACTCCGATTGGGAATTGCGCTTCGCTTAGTTACACTGAAACTTTGACTGCGACCGGTTATAGTCCAGATACTCAAGGAGCAGCAGATACTAAATGTTTAAACAGTCTCAAGAAACAGGTCTCTGATCCGGCTAATGCTATTACTTGTATTACCACTTGCATGCAATACCAATGCACGGCTGAATTTACTGCGAATCCGCCTAGCTGTTCGTCAACGTGGGTAAAAAACAAACCTTCATTACTTAAAAAACTCTTTGGCAATCCCAATACTGCTACAGGCTTTTGGGAAGCAACTGGATCAGCATCTTTAAGCTGCACTTGTAAAGACATTGTGCCACCAACACCACCACAACACAGGCCATCACAACAATAACTTATGGGAGGATACTATGATTAATAAAAAATACGGATTATTTTTTGTTTTTGCTGTTCTTTTCTTATCTTTATCAGCTATAGATAATGAAGCAACGAGTCTTGGGGATTGCAGCTCATTAAGCTACACTGAAACTTTGACTGCGACTGGGTCTGCTGGAACAACATCAGAGGCTGAGACTGCGTGTCGAAATGACTTGACTGGTCAGATTGCGAATCCATCATATCCTATCAATTGCATTGTTACTTGCATGCAGTATATGTGTACTGCTGAATTTACAGCTGGTGCACCAAACTGTAATGCTGCAACATGGCAGAAGAACACTAGTCCAAAAGCAAATTTGCTAAGGAAACTTCTTGTCCCTTATGGCAATAATCATATTCCGACTGGTTGGTATGTCTCGACGGGAACAGCTGTCTTAACATGCAATTGTAAAGATATTGTACCGCCAGAACGATATTAAGATACAATAACTAAAGAGAAAACTTTCTTTTCTCTTTATTTTTTTCTTGTTATGTAATAACCTAGCAGCATGAGTATTACTGCGATGATGTTTCCTATTGTGAAGACGGGCAGCTGTGCTGGCTCTTCTAGCTTGACACAAGGGATTTGAGTTGTTGGCGTATAGGAATTACATGCTGTGGATCCTGTGTTTGTACAGGAACGTGTTTTGAAACCGCCAGAACATTCGCTGATCGTACATTCAAATGCATCTTCACATATTGTAGGCATGCATGCTGCATCACCATAGGATGATGTACATGTTGTTCCTGAAGCACAGTTTTGTGGGCTGCTCATTTCAAGACAAGGATCTGCATCATAATTACCACAAAGCTTAATCTTCGCTGTTGTGTCACATACTCCTAAACCATCGACAGGACATTCATTGCTGCACTGCTGTCCGAAGATGCCTTCCAGTGTGCAATTACTGGAACAGCCGTCGAAACTGTTTATATTACCATCATCACATGTTTCATTATTAGAACCTTCAATAATATTATTTCCGCAATTCGATCCTGCGTTTGGCGTAACCGTTACCGTGTTTGTTGACGTGACTGCGATGGATGAACCATTGACTATTGCTCTCGCCTGGAATTGATAGTTATTACTTTGCGTGTTGAGATGATATTCTGCTGTCCACATTGATGATGCTGCACCTGATGTCATAGTAGCTGGCTGGGGATCGACTGTTGGAATGCTTGGATCTATGGTATTGATGACGTTGAATTGGAAGGTTAAGGTGTTACAGTTTGATGCTCCTGTGACTTTTGCCTGGACTTGTGATCCTTCCTGCGCTGATGTGGATAGCCATGATGCACTCAATGATGAAGCTGTGCAGTTGAGCATGCCTGGACAGTTATCTCCCGGGATTACAATCGTACATGAATTTACAGGATCTGCATCACAAATATCTCCGGCACCGTCACCATCGTAATCTTTTTGCGCAAGATCACACGCATTTGAAACTCCGCCGCAGTCTGCATCTGATGTACATTCTGTTGCTGGATCATCAAGACAAGAACCTTTGATAGGACCGTTTGGCAATTGGTAACAATTATCATCACAATTGGTGATTTCATTTGTTGAACAGTAATTGTCTGTTGTTAATCCGGAATTATCACCATCATCTGGAACGCCGTCACCGTCTGTATCTGGAGAACCAACACCTGCTGTGTGCTTGCAACATAGTTGAATGGGATATGCTTGTCCTGCGCAATCTGCGATATGGGCATTTGTGGTGTTGGACATGGTTGCTATACATGTTGCGTTCACTGATGCGCATGTTGCTGGGAAATTGACATATTCGCAGCTGATTCCCTGGAAACATAAGGATGTTCCATTTGAGACGGTATCTTTTTTCTCTGCGTGCGTACAAGGGAATGCTGACGTACTTGCTTTTATGATGGCATTACATAAGGGACTGTTAGGATTAGCTGCACATGCTGCGTTACATGCATAGTCTGATGGATTTCCTGTTCCGATGTTTGCAAAAGGACAGGCTGCATACGGCGCTGCTACTGCACTTAATCCAGGTTGACAGAGATGAGCATTTTGCACATCAGTTGCCTGGAAGAGAATATCGTTTGGATTACAGGACGTTGTGTTGACAATGGCAAATCCTGTGAGTTCGTTATGCGGTGTTTCTAGACGGACAAATGAACCTGAAGGCAGAGTTTCTTTTGAGAACGGATGTGATGCTAAGAATCCTGCGAGCAATATGAGAAGAACTGGGCCCCATAGATGAAGATGCTTTTCCGTCATTCCATAACCCCTTTTACGTTCAGAAGAACCAGATGACTTTCTTTATAAATGTTTTTGCCTCAACCTTTATATATTTGTGTTTTTGGTGTTTGTTATGGTTTTTGATGACTTGATTGATCGGTTGATTGTTGCTGGAGAAGGGAAATCAGTCTTCTTATCCGCGTTGATTTCTACCTTAACCTATGTATTGTTGACACATCAGGAACTTGGGATTTTACGCTTTAATTATCTGCAGAAGATTCTTACCTTTGTTGGATTTTCTTTACATACGAATGGATATTTTATGAATGTTCTTCTTTTTGGTGTACGAGGATTGGACTTTGTGTTAGAATTGATTACTGCATGTATTTTAGCATTCTTTTTGGTGCTGATTGTGTTTAGTTTGTTTTCCTTATTGATAGATATGGGACATAAGACGAAGAAGAAGTTGATGTGATCTTTGTTCATATGTATGGTATCTTTGATGATCATGCCTGATTCTTTGCTTAGATTCTTTAATCATTTATTTCTTTGAAGGCATTTCTTGATTACTTGAGTATGGAAATCTATAAAAGAGGCTTTTTTAGCATGTAGAGATAGTGAGTTCTTATCGGGGGAAGGACAGCGGATATGACAAACGCATAGATGCTTTAAAAGAACGCATTGTTCACGAAGTTTTAGCGGTATATCATCAGTATGTTGAAGAACTCAGACAGGATGCCTTACGCAAAGCGTATGCGTATTTTGGGTATGAACCTGAGACGTATCAACTACTAGTACCCAAGCGTAGGCAATCTCGACCGAAACTTCGACAGCAACGTTTAGAACAGATTGTTGAGGTTCCTTCTCCAACACAAGAATTATCGGATGTTGTTCAAGAACCTATTATTGTTCCTGATGCACCATCGTTTCAACCCGTGCATATAGAAACTCTTCTTCCTGTGCCAGATTCTTCTGATGATCATGCTCCTCATAATGGTTATGATGCTTCTTTATCCCTTCTTCCTTCTGGACCTGTGAATAGCTTAGGCCAAACTATTGCACCTGTACTTGATACTCCTGCATCAGAGGATGATCATTATCAGGACGATGAAGAAGATGACACTCCTACTACACGATATCTCGATTCTATTGATTATCACCCTGGAGCACGGGCAAACTATACTCCTGTTCCTTTAGTAGAAGCTCGTAAAGTTCGAGCACGACGTCTCGTTGATGACTCTGCACGTGTTTTTGATTTGTTGTTGGGAGCACGCACGGGAGATAAAACTACGTTGTATTTTAGGGATGGACGTATTGTTCATGGAGCGATCGTGTTTAATCCCTTCAAAGGACATGGAAGACTCATTAACATTGATCAAGAATATAGTGTTGATTTTGATGTGGATCAGTTGAGAGATGTGAAGTTTTAAAATAAAAGAATTAAAATCAAACTAATTGAAATGAATATCAAAATAATAAACACAAACCAACCAAAATAGTATGTTCTTTTGTGAAAATCCACTCCAAAAAATTTCTCTCCATAATTGTTTAGACCATAAAGACATAATTGATAAAACCAAAAGAATAGATTTAACATTCCGAAAATGAAACCTAGAACATAAATGATTAATCTCCATCCACTTATTGGGAATTCCTTATGAATGATGAGCTTAACCATTATATTTTTTTATCAATAGTTCCTATAAAGACTTTATGTTGTAAGATTAAGTTAACAAAAACTAAAAGCCTAAACTTACCCAAATAATCTCTTACGTAAATTTTTAAGATCCTTTTCGCGCTCTCGTCTGTTATATTCTATATTTCTAGCATTTTGTCGAGCCTGTATTCTACCTTCTTCTTGTAAACGCGATTCCCTTCGTATTTGCTCTTCTCCCTTATGGCATTCTGGACAGATATTAAAATTATCACTATTACCAAAAAACATCTGCCCAAAACTTCTTGTAAAACTTCTGTTACAGTGACTACATTTTGCCATATTTGTTATGATGAACCGGGACTTTATAAAGATTTAGCACGTTCCCCGGCTTTGTAGAAATTTTTCTTTAAACTATATTTTCAAAAAGGTAGCGGGGATCTGTGGAAATTTAAATCAATGCTACAGCCCAGAAGAGTACTGTTTACAATTTTTCTAAAATGCAATAAACGGCCACGTAGCAGTAAAATATGGAACTTTCTACGGAGCTGGTCAAAACCAAGGTTTAGAGCCGCTGTCTTTTAGAAGAATAGTTTATATAGTTCAGAATACTACTTTTCGCATAGCGAAAAGTGTGACTAAAATCAAACCATTCTGGAGAGAACTTATTTATCGTCAAAATATTATGTATATCTAAACTCGTTTAGGCTCTTTTTATGCTTAATACTACTTTTAAAGAAAAACTATACTTTTATTCCTTCGTATTACTATTGATAGTAATTTATTTTACTTTAAATACTACTTTTTAACTAAAGTAGTAATAACCGTAAAGTATATAAATTAAACAAAAGTAGTAATAGTATGGAACTAAAAGAATGTAGTAATAGACTTGGAAGATTAATGCAAGCTCCAAAAGCAACCTATCAAACATTTGAACCAATGTTTCTTCCGCTGAAAATTAATTATGATGAAGAATTGATAAAAATTTTAGCAGAGGCAGTTCAAAGTATAAGCAACTTATCCGCAATGGGACGCAGATTGAAAAATCCACACTTATTGATCGCCCCATACTTGAAGAAAGAAGCAGTTCTTAGCTCAAAGATAGAAGGAACTAGGACATCACTCTCTGAAGTTTTTCTGGAAGAAAAAGAAGTGAAAAAATCAACAAATCAAGATTTAGAAGAAGTTAATAATTATATTCGTGCCTTAGAGTATGGACTTAAAGAAACTGAAGATAAACCTATAAACTTAGAATTAATTAAAAAATTACACTTTACTTTAATGAAAGGGGTAAGAGGGCAGACTAAGGACCCTGGGCAATTTAAAAGTTTGCAGAATTGGATAGGTTCATCAAAAGATATTTTAGAAGCAAAATTTGTTCCTGCTAGTCCAGAAACTACACCTAATTTAATGCAGAATCTAGTAGAGTATATTGATAAATCAGCTAAAAGCACTCCTCTTATTAAAGTAGGTATAATGCATTACCAATTTGAAACAATACATCCTTTTAGAGATGGAAATGGAAGAATTGGAAGATTATTGATAACCTTGTTTTTATGCAAAACGGGCTTATTATCGCAGCCTCTGCTGTATTTAAGCGCCTACTTCGAAAAACATAAGCAAGATTATGATTTAAAGCTCTTTAATGTAAGTGTTAAGGGAGAAATCGAAAATTGGCTGAAATTTTTCCTTACCGCAATAAAAATTCAATCTGATGAAGTACTGAACAGAACAATTGAATTAGAAAAGTACCAAGAAGATAGTAGGTTACATTTGGAAACTCATTCTAATAGTACAAATGTTTTAAGGGTTTTAGACCTTTTATTTATTAACCCTTTTATTAAAATAACAGAGATAAAAAAGACTTTAAAATGCCATTATCCCACTGCCGAGAATAATGTACGAATATTAGTGGAAAATGAGATATTGAAAGAATATACAAAAGAAAAAAAGAGAGATAAAATTTTCTATGCACCGGCGATATGTAGAATATTAGGTATAGAAATCTAATTTTTAATTATTTTTCTCCTGCCTATCGTTTCTATTTTTATTTAATTCTTCTTCCCTTATTTGAGATAATCAATATGGTTTTTTATTAGGAATTTTCTTCCTAGTCTTAGCGTTCGCAACAAAATAATTTTAGAGCCAGTAAGGGGGTTTATAGCCAAAGCCCCACCACCATAACCTTTAAATAGAACTGAATAGAGACTCTTTTTATCATTATTCATGGGGGATGTACTTATGGCACAACAACCACAACCTATCTTTATTTTACCTGAAGGGTATCAACGCACTATTGGACGAGATGCCCAACGCACGAATATTCTTGCAGCTAAACTCGTCGCAGAAACAGTCAGAACAACCTTAGGACCAAAAGGCATGGACAAGATGATTGTTGATTCTTTAGGAGACATTACCATTACCAATGATGGCGTTACGATCTTAGAAGAAATGCAGATTGAACATCCTGCAGCAAAAATGCTTGTTGAAGTAGCCAAAACACAAGAAGATGAAGTGGGAGATGGAACAACTACTGCCGTTGTGTTAGCAGGCGAATTGTTAAAAAATGCTGAACGCTTGTTAGAACAAGAAATTCATCCCACTGTTATTGTTCGTGGTTATCAAATTGCCAGTGAAAAATCCATGGAGATTCTGCAGAACATGGCTGAAAAAGTTGATAAAAATGATTTCGATATTTTAAAGAAAATCGCGATGACTGCCATGACAGGCAAGAAAGCTGAAAGCGATAAAGAACTGCTTGGAGACTTAGTTGTGAAAGCAGTGCAACAAGTGATTGATGAACGCGGACAGATTGATATTCGTGATATTAAATTAGAAAAGAAAGTTGGAGACAGCGTCAAAGAAAGTGAATTGATCAGAGGCGTTGTCTTAGACAAGGAACGCGTTCATTCTGGCATGCCAAAGCGCATCGAGAACGCACGTATTGCCATCTTGGACGTTGCTTTGGAAATCAAGAACACAGAAACTGAGGCAAAGATTCAAATTACCGATCCCAATCAAATGGGTGCTTTCTTAGAACAAGAATCTAAAATGATCAAAGCCATGGTTGACAAGGTGATCAAGAGCGGAGCCAATGTTGTTGTGTGCCAGAAAGGCATTGATGACTTGGCGCAACATTACTTATCAAAAAGCAAAATCTATGCTGCTCGCAGAGTGAAAAAGAGCGATATGGATATGTTATCCAAAGCTACTAGCGGTAGAATTGTTTCTAGCTTAGATGACTTGAGCAAGGAAGATTTGGGCATTGCCGGTGTTGTTGAAGAAATTAAAGTTGGCGACGAAGACATGACGTATGTACGTGATTGTAAAAATCCAAAGGCAGTCACGATGATTGTTCGTGGTGGAACACAACATGTTGTTGATGAAATCGAGCGCGCAGTGAAAGATGCTGTTGGCGATGTGATTGCTGCACTTAAGGTTGGCAAAGTTGTTGCAGGCGCTGGAGCTCCAGAAGTAGAATTAGCACGACAGTTACGACATTTTGCCAATACGCTCACTGGACGCGAACAATTGGCTGTGTTCGCTTTTGCAGACTCGATGGAAGTTATTCCTCGCACGTTAGCAGAAAACGCGGGGTTAGATCCTATTGATGTATTAACAGAATTAAAGAATCAACATGACAAGAACATGAAGTTTGCAGGTATTAACGTGTTTACTGGAAAAGTGATGGATGCCTGGAAAGAAGGCGTGATTGAACCTTTGAAAATCAAGACTCAAGCAGTCAAGAGCGCAAGTGAAGTTGCAGAACTCATTTTAAGAATTGATGACGTGATTGCTGGCGCTGGAGACAAGGGTGGCAAGATGCCTGCTGGTATGGGCGGTATGCCTCATGGCGATATGGGTGGAGATTACTAATTTTTATTTTCTTTTAGGTCCTTTTGCATAGATATTATCATGATGATCATAATCTAGAAATGTGATAAGGTCCTTTGTTTTATCGTATGAAAAAATAAGCACAAAACTTTTCATGATGTGCACGCTTTTTTCACTCTTGAGATCATATCGCAGATTTTTATAATGCTCCACATCTTCACATACACTTACTTCCTGAATTTTCCCCATGACTGCTTCGTAGGCAACTTTATCTTTTTTCCATAATTTTTTGAGGATCTTTTGAAGATGAGGTTTTATCTCAAGTTCATGCATGCTCTATACTTCTCCTCAACTCCGTAACGTCTTTATATTGGGCTCCCTTTTGTTTTTTTATTTTACTGAGTTTTTCCATATATTCCGGTCTTAACTGCGGTTCCAAGAGTTCTTGTTCAAATTTATCTATAACAAAATTTACTGCATCGGATTTATTTTTGATGCCATACTTTCCTTTAATGATCGTCAGAATTCGATCTTCTCGTTCTCCAATGTTGATAATTGCTTGAGCCATCTGTTTCCTCCAGTATATTATAATTTATAATAAAATGTTATAAACTATTATATAAGGGTTTCTCTTCTTTTTTGAATCATTTCTCTTTATAACTTTGTTCTTGAAAGAATCGGAATTTTATCTTCCTTTTTCGGAACTCTTCCTTTTAGTGAACAATCTTTATATAGTTCTTTAACCTTATAGATAAGGGGGATGGTAAAGACCTATGGATATCATCAAAGCTACGCCACAGGATGAGAAGCTTCTTATTCAGTTGTTACACGAGTATTTTGTTCTTGAAGGAAAAGACTATTCTTCTGCTGAACTGAAACATTTGTTGATGCGTGAAGTACAGTATGGATGTGAATTCTTTGTATTGAAAGAAGGAAAAGATATACGTGGGTGCATTGGATTGACGATGAAAGAAGGGAATGAGGCTGAGATTGCATACCTGACTGTTTTGAAAGAACATGTGGCTGCAGGATATGATCATTCTTTACTAGATCATGTTTTACAACTTTGTAACCAAAGAGGGGTTGCTGCTATGCACGGTGTGATTCCGAGAACACACGAGTTATTATTTGCACAGAAGGGATTTTATTTACATAAAGGAAAAGTGTGTGTTGAATGGAAAGCTCCTGTGACTGATCAACAGACAAATTTACAACAACAACTGAATGAATTAGCACATGTCGAAGAGACGTCTGACCAGACTGCTGAGATGTTAAGAGCGTTGAAGACGAGAAAATAAATTTCATTCATAAGCTTTAAATAGGTCTTTACCTTCATACTTTTAACCAAAAAAGGTGATGTTATGGCTACCGCAGTTGTCAGTAAGAATTTTGTTGATGAACTTGTTAAAAATAATATTACTCTGCAAAAAGCAACGATTGAACTTATTGATGCTGTGAACAGAATGACTGACAGAACAGACAGAATTCTTAGTCTATTTGAAGAAGCTGCCAAAAACATTGAGATGGCAGACATCAAAGAACCTTTAGGGAAACAACTTGAAACTCTTTTAGAACAAAATAAAGCAATTGCACGTGGATTAGTCTTATTAGAACGTTATGTTCGCGAGAAAGGATCTTTTGGCGTTTCTTCGTACGATAAGACCAAACCTTTGCCTCGGGTGTAATATGGATGAGAATCCCATCTTAGAAGAACACCTTTTGAAACATTATGTGCGTGCCGACGAAGAGAAGGCACAAGAACCTGTTTCCCAAGAATCACAAAAAACTACGTTACAACAAGATATTCACTTTCTGCATGATGAGATTCAAGCGCATTTAGATGAAGATATTGAGAAAGTTCTTTTCCAAATCAAACATCCTTTAGCCGGTAAGCAAGTTGGAATTCTTACTTCGTTTGTGAAAACTCTTATTCATGCACGTGCACGACAAATGCAACGTGAACGAGAAGATGTTCAACCTGTTGTTCATGAAGAAAAACTTATACTTAAAATTGAAAACCTTCCACCTTTGACTGTTCAACCTGACATAGGAAACATTATTCCAGTACCACCACAAACATCTCAAGGACCGACGTTTCCTGATCTTCCTTCAGAACATGAATACGCATTATCAGCTTTAGATGCTGAGAAAGAACTTTTTCCTGATGAACAGACGATTGAGATTGTGCATATCCCCCTTGTCATTGATGATGAACGCAATGAGATTGTTGCTTCAGCAGAATACAATGATGGAGAAAAGGTCTATCGTCTTTTTGAACCTGATCTTGACAACAGACAAAAGGCATTATTGATGCAATTGAAAAAAGATGCGACTGACTTAAGTATTTTGCAACAGAATAGAGGATTGCAGAAACAGATCATCAAAAGCGCGCGCAAGATTGGCATGCAGACCATTGATGAAGATTATCATACTTTACGTTACCATCTTGTCAGAGACTTGGCGTATGCTGGACCTGTCAGCGCATTATTGAATGATGAGAAAATAACTGCCATTGTGTGCGATGGACCTGGTGTTCCTCTTGTTGTTGTTCGGGAGGGAAAGAAGATTCCTACGAACATTGTTTTTCCAGGCAGAGATGAATTGAATGCCTTTGTTATGATGATGTCTAAGAAAACAATACAAACTGTTAGCATTGATCAGCCGGTGTTAGATGCTGTGTATAAGAACTTTAGGATACAAGGAACACTAGGAACAGAAATTGTACCGAGCAGATTCTTGATGACTAAGATCAGTTCATCATCATAGAGAAAGAAATTATTTCCAAATTACCTTGACATCATCAGCACGTTCGTATGGATAAATATCATTCTTTTTATCTCTTCTACCTGCTTGATATTCTAGAATTCCTTGCCATGCAATCATGACGCCATTGTCACCCGCATATTTTAACGGGGCTGCAAAGAATTTTGCATTGCGTTCCTTGCACATGATGTTCAACATTTCACATAATCTTTTGTTGGCAGCTACACCGCCAATTAATAATAATTCATCTTTCTGCGTGTGCGCGAGTGCGCGCTCAGCAATTTCTGTTACCATGGCGAATGATGTTTCTTGCAGAGAAAAACATAAATCTTCTTGAGCAATTTTTCCTTTTTGATAGAGATTACTGCATTTCGTGATTAATCCTGAGAAGGACGCATCCATTCCTTTAACGGTATATGGCAAGGGAACATATTTTCCTTTCAATGCCATTTGTTCTATCTTGGGACCACCAGGAAAGCCAAGACCTATTTCACGCGCGAACTTATCCAATGCATTTCCCAAGCCAATGTCTAATGTTTCTCCAAAGACTTTGAAAAACTGCCCTTCAATCGAAATCACTTGCGTATTCGCACCAGAGATATACAAGAAGACAGGATTCTTTGTATCTGTTAACAATTGACCTGATGTCAAATGCGCTGCTGGATGATTCACACCAATTAATGGAACGTTTAATTCTTTTGCATATTCTTTTGCCATTTCTAATCCCACATGCAAGCAAGGACTTAATCCCGGACCGTGTGAATATGCAATCAGATCAATTTTTTCTTTTCCTAATTCTTTTTCTGCGTCCGCAAATGCTTGTTTGATTAGCTGACGTGCTAACGTCTTGTGATGTTGCGCAGCTTCTGTTGGAATGATGCCTCCTTTTTCACTCTTGTACATATCTCGCACATCAGCGAAGATTTTTCCTTTTGCAGAAATGATACCTACTCCAAAGGTATGCGCAGTTGCTTCAATGCCGAGACATATCATGTTAGAAGGATGCACGCTGTACTTTTATTTCGTCATATGTTTTCATATATTCATTATGGTTGGAAATGTGTTTCAGATACCGTGCTTTTTCACACAGTTTTGCCATGAACGTAAATAATTTTTCTTCTATTCGATCTTCATCAGCAAAGTGGATGATGAAAATACTTCCCAAAGGATCATCAGATTCACTTAACTCTATTTTACTGCGATCTTTTAGTTCTTTGATGATTGTTTTTGTCAATTCTTCTGCATCACTCAAGACAAGATCTTTGTACATGGATTCTTGCTCTTCATCTCGTGCGTAGATAATGCGAAGCGAGGCCATATTTGTCTTTGGTTGATAATTCTTTAATTCAATTCCTTTCAAAGAAACAATGGTCTTTTTCATCTTCTTGAGTAACATCGAAATCTATATAAAAAGGTTATGGAAGCTTTTTCCTCATGGACCATCATAAACGTTTGGAAACACGGTTAGAAGTAGAACCACATAATAAACTTCAATGGATTCCTCTTGTAGGCATTATTTTATCACGAACTCTTCCCAAAGAACAATCTATATGCGCACATGCGCGATATAACTCTGAATTTGTTGATATGTGGGCTTTGTATCAGATTGTTACTTCCCTTGGAACATTGGGGGGATTGTACTATCTTGGTGACAAATATTTGTGGTAATGTTTATATACTTCTTTGCCTTTGTTCGTGTTAGGTTGTTGGGTAAAGCATGATGGGTATTTGGCACTATATCTTAACAAGACGGAGACCATCATGACAGCACATCAACCCTTAGATTCTCTTTTGAATTATTTTTCTGAACAACAGCATCATACTCCTTTACAACGCATTACTGGACTTGTTGTTAGTGGAGGAACAACTTTACTTGCGCGCACTTTTGATTTTTCTCTTTGCGATGACATTCTCACCTTTGCAGGCGGCGCTGTTTTTTTCTATACGTTGTTCCGCACTTCTGGAGAGCTCTATCGACAACGCTCTACACGGGCGTATTCTTCTGAGCAATAACTTATTTAAGAGAGCATTCGTTGTTTTTTTGCATGGCGAATGCTGAACTTATTATTCTTCTGAACACATTTGCAGATATTCTTGACATGCAAGGCGTGGAATGGAAACCAATAGCATATCGTCGTGCAGCTCGTAGCCTTGAAGCATTGGCACATGATGTTTCTGAAATTTATAAGAAAGGAGGAATTACAGCACTCAAAGAGATTCCAGGTGTTGGGGATGCTATTGCTCATAAAATTGAAGAATTTTTGAAAACTGGGAAGGTCAAAGAATTTGAAAAAGCACAAAAAAGTATTCCTAAGGGATTATTAGAGGTCATACGCATTCAAGGAATGGGCCCTAAGAAAGCATGGAAATTACACACTGCGCTGAAAATAAATTCCGTTCGAGATTTAGAAACTGCTGCCAATAAAAGAAAGATCCGCACTCTTGAAGGGTTTGGAGAGAAGAGCGAACAGGATATTTTGAGAGGCATTTCTTTGTTGCATCGCGGACAGGAACGCAGACTCTTAGGAGAGATTTTACCGTTAGCACGCATGATCAAAGAGGATCTTGAACGGCAATCTTCTGTTGACCATGTTGATATTGCTGGATCCTTGCGCAGAATGAGAGAAACGATCCGCGATATTGACTTGCTTGTTATTTCTGATCAGCCACAGAAGGTTATGAAATTCTTTACAACGATGTCGCATGTGAAAACTATTTTGTCACAAGGGCCAACACGATCATCAGTTGTGTTACAACAAGGCGTGAATTGTGATTTGCGTGTGCTAGAAAAAAAGAATTATGGCGCAGGATTACAATATTTTAGCGGAAGCAAAGAACACGCTGTTGCTTTGAGAACATATGCTGTGCGCAAAGGATACAAATTAAGTGAATATGGTTTATTTAAACGAAAAGGAAAAACAGAAAAATTATTGCCTACAACAACTGAAGAAGATATTTACACGACCTTGGGAATGGATTATATTCCTCCTGAGATGAGAGAGAATCAAGGAGAGATTCAAGCTGCACTCAAACACAACCTTCCTCACCTTATTTCTTATGATTCTCTTCAAGGAGATTTGCATATGCATACGATCTGGAGTGATGGAAAGAACACCACAGAAGAGATGATCAAAGCAGCCATGAGCAAAGGTTATTCGTATATTGCTATTACTGATCATTCCAAGAGTTTGCGCATTGGCAATGGATTGGATGAAAAAAGATTAGTGCAACATATTGAGGAAATTCATACGATTGCAGAGAAGTACCCAAAGATTCATGTTCTTGCTGGCAGCGAAGTTGATATCTTGCCTGACGGGCGGTTAGATTATGCTGATGCTGTGCTGAAGAAATTGGATTTTGTTGTGGCATCTGTGCACTCACGCTTTAAATCAACGTCAACGGACATGACTAAACGCATCTTGAAGGCGTTAGACAATCCCTATGTGCGTGTTTTAGGACATCCTTTTGGACGCTTGATTAATAGACGAGAACCTTATCAGTTTGATTTTACCAAAGTTCTTCATAAGGCATGCGATAACAATATTGCTTTTGAAGTGAATGCTTCTCCGGAACGTTTAGATTTACATGATTCTTATATTCGACAAGTTGTTCACCATGGAGGAACAGTATGTATAAATACTGACAGCCATGCACCATCACATCTTGATTTCATGGAATATGGTGTTGGACAAGCACGACGAGGATGGGCAGAAGAGCAACATGTTGTTAATACGTGGAGATGGGAGAAATTCAGGAAGTTTGCTGAACGATGATGCGTGACATGAGTTATGGGGCGATTGTGTATAGAAGAGATAAAGGCATTATTTATTATCTCCTTTTGTTATATGAACGCAACGGAAAAGAATGGTGGGATTATCCAAAAGGACATGCAGAAGATGGCGAAACCCCGTTGCGAGCCATGAGTGCTGAACTGACTGAAGAGACTGGCATTAAGAACTTTGATGTTATGGAAGGCTTTCAAGAAAAAGAACATTTCTTTTTTCGTGAGAATGGAGAACTTGTTTCTAAAACTGTGTTGTTCTTTTTAGTTCATACTTCTGAGAAAGAAATTCATCTTTCCTATGAACACAAAGATGCTGTATGGTTGCCCTATGAAGAAGCGTTAAAGAAAGTCACTTTTGACACTGCACAGAATGTGTTAAAGAAAGCACACTCTTTTATTGCCGGGAATAACCCTTCTGTTCAACGGAAATTGCTATAGAAAGCTTTAAATATAACTTATACTACGATGTAGTAGTGATTAAAATGGAACGAGTAGATGTATTTTTTTATAATCGATGGAGAGAAGTTGATTTGCCTTCGGTTAGAGAATGCTTTGAACGATTGTCACCTCAAGAAATTTTAACTCTTAAACCAGGTGATGAAGTATGGTACAATGATGAACCCTACCATTTAAATGGCAAAGTTTACGGATACACAAGAGGAATAATTAAAGAAACACCACCAAAAAATGATATTGCTTCTACGGTCTTATTTAAACTAACTCATCCTCGAAATCTTAAGACATTAATAGAAGAGCATGGTGACAAAATAACGTCGCCTATAAGCTCAGATGAACGCAAGGCATTTGATCGATTTCAAGAGGTCTGGCGAGTTGCTGGACTACCAGTGTGATGAATCGGAGAATACAATGAAATTTCAAAAACTTTTGGGAACAGGACTTTTAGGTCTTGTTGCTGCGTACGGTGCAATTCGGCTTTGTCAAGATATTCTGGAAGATTCACAAACAAAAGAAACACCAACTTATCGCTTAATAGTGTCTGGTCCAGCATATAATATCGAAATTATAGATCCTCAACAGAATAATGAAATCTTACTTTGGAACGATGGTAGGACAAATTATGATGTCATTAGAAGCCCGGATCTTGAAAGACGATTAGCGAATGGAAAATTAACCATTCAAAGATATCCTGATTAACTGAGTAGAACTCACTGATAAATAAAACATGAATTTGTGTTGATGTTGTAAACATAAACTATAAAAACAAACACCTCCCTTGTTGTTCTATGAAAAAGAGGCGGTATCAACTTAAGATTGTTAAAAAGCAAAAGATTTCTCATGTTGAACATTTTCATACTCAAACATACACTATTTTAGGCATTGTTCTGTTTGCTCTTGTTATTTTCTTTGCCCAATTACAGGTTTCTGATACCAATCAGATTAGCGGCATGCCTGTTGCACGAACAGCTCGATCAACAGCATCACCATCTTCTCAGGCAACACCAGCTCCCGATTTGTCAGGATATACGACAGTCAAGATGTGCAGCAGCGCACGGCCTGTAGCACAACAACCTGGCGTTTCTGTTCTTTCTACTGTTACCAAAACAACATTCAAACGCTCTCAAGTTCTCGACAAGAATTTGTGCACTATCAGAAGAACATTAATAGGATTGCAATCTTGCGTACCTGCCAGCACTTTCAGAGCAAGTGTTGTCTGTCAAGACACTCAATCTCAAGGTGGATGTTATTTTGTGACTCCTTTGAGCGGAACAGCACAAGGAAAAAGCTTCTGTGCGTATGCAACTCCTTAGGTGACCTATGCGCAACAAACTTGTTTTAGTTCTTGGCATGGCACTTGTTCTCCTTTCTTTCTTTGCCTTTCATGGAGGGACAACGGGATTTGCTGTTAAAGAGAGAGTGCAAGTGACTTCACGTTTTGTTGAAGTTCCTTTTTTTACTGCGCAAGACGATAATGATATCACTACTCTTTCAACGCCAATCCCTCTTGTCAGACGCGGCGATAAATTCATCTTTTTCATTGATGCAGGCAGCAAGGGATTTTACACGCAAGCTCGCGTCAAAGATGGGCATGGCAATTTTGTTCAACAATTTTATATCTGCGGCATCTACCCAGAAAATGACAAAATTTGTTCTTATCCTACGAAACGTTATGTTATTTCTGTTTCACGCACTGCCTATGATCCGCGAAAGAATCCTTACACTGTTGAACTTGTTGATGGATCACGAAGAATTATTCAACTTCAATTTGCCGTACGATAGTTTTATTTCTTTGTCACAATTTCAATAACGTCACGATGCTGCAACTTGTGATCTTTTCCAATAACTTTTTTTGTTTTCACATCTAATGCTTTCACAAAATTTTTTCCTAAATCTGTGTGAATGTGGTTTGCAAAGTCAAGCGCTGTTGCATTCGGAGGAAGCAAGAAACAATCTGGCAACACATTCCCGTGTTGATCGCTTAATTTGTTCATGCCGCCCGGGAAAATAGCTAAATATTTCAGAAGATCAAGAACGGCAGTGTTTAACACTTGCTGGACGCCAGTCGAATGCCATTTATTCAATATTGTTTCCTGGATGACTGTTAATACCTTTTTATGCTGTTCAGAGGGCTGGCCTTTTATCGTAAATGAACTTTCTCCAGGAATATACTCAATAAGTTCTTTTTTAGCTGCTTCTCGCAACGCTAATTCTCCATCTCCTGAACAAGGAATAATGATGAGATGAGGGAATTGTTGCTTTAATCTTGCAATATTACTTTCTGCTTCAGGAAGATCTGCCTTGTTTGCTGCGATGACCATTGGTTTAGACATCTTTCTTAACTCGGAACTTAATATTAACATATGCTCCTCTTTCCAGTGCGCAAAATTCTCTGGAAGTTTGCTGACTGCTTGCTTGACATCATCTTCCGTTACTTTCAACCCTGACATTTGTTTTGCAATGACTTTCACAATGTTTTGTTTTTCTGCTAATGCTGTTCGTGATAATTTGTCCCACCCTTTTTTTAAAATATTCATGTACCAGTAATCCAATTCATGCTCGAGAAATTTGATATCATTTGCGGGATCGTATGTTCCTGCTTGGACTGTTTCTCCCTTTTCATTGGTTGCACCGGCAGCATCGATCACATGAATGAGCACATCTGCCTGGTTGAGATCATCGAGAAATGACAATCCTAATCCTTTTCCTTCATGCGCTCCAGGCACTAAACCAGCAACATCAATCATTTTTACTGCGACAAAACGCTTGTGGTTGATGCAATATCCTTCTCGTGGATTGCATTGCACATTAAATTCTTTATCCACGCAATCAATCTTGATGTATGCGATGCCTTCGTTAGGCTTTATTGTGGTAAAAGGGTAACTTGCGATAGCTACATCTGCCAATGTCAATGCCTTGAACATCGTACTTTTTCCGCAACTAGGCTTACCTACAATTCCAATGAGCATTCTCAGACTGGTTTTCCTGTCGCATAAAAAGGTTTTGCTTTAGGGAAAATTATTTAAACAAAAAGAACACACTAAATGCATCCTTTTTCAAGGAAACGGAGGTGTAATCAATGGCAGCTAAACGACGTGCAGCACGACGCAGCGGGGCAACAGCAGCTCGAAGACGACGCAGATAATTGCCTCGTCAACTATTCTTATTTTTTTCTTTTTTTTCTTTTTTATATCAACCTTTAAATATCAGTAGATGCTCCCCATTCTGAAGAGTGGTGATGATGGAATTGCGTGAAACAAACATCCTTTTGATCGGACTTCTCGTTCTCTTGCTAGGATTTTTTACTGCTCAACCTTTGTATGTGGGTTATGTTACCAAACAATGCGCTGACGGTGATGGCAATAATATTTTCTATCGCGGCAAAGTTCTTGTGACTGGGAACGAGGAAGCATGGGACACCTGTACTGGAGAGCAACTTGTTCAGGAATTTTCCTGTTCTAATGGAGAATTGCATTTTGCTTTCGAAACATGTGAAGGCGGATGCGTGAATGGAGCATGCCAACACGTTGTTGAGAAAATTCAAGCATCTGATGGCACAACGTACACTTTTGAGAGCGGTAACGATCGTGTTGAATTGAATGAATACTTAGGCGATGTGATTAGTACCTTAACTGAAGATGATCTTTCTGCATTACAAGGAGAACTTGTTTCCACTTCTCGAGGCTCAACTGAAATACATCAATATCTACATTTTGCCGCTGTGAATACTGGACGCGTTATTTTTGCTGAAGATGAAGACAATCATATCAGCGATATGCTGTATTTTGACAACGATAACTATCTTTTTTCTTATGAACTTGAATTTGAAGGTGGATTGCGCAGTCGTATTGATGGAATAAACTTGGATGATATGGATGATACCAAGATTCATCTTTTTGGACGTGAATACACCCTTGTTGAAGCTACAAAACAAGGTGATACTCTTACCTTGCGCCTTGTTGGAGGAGATTATTCTGACATGATTAAAGAAGGTGAAACGAAAACATATACTGTTGATGGAAAAGAGTATGCTGTTACTCTCGTGACTCTTGATGATGTACAACGCAAGGCCACTCTTGAGATTGATGGCACATTAAGCAAGCAACTTAGTGAAGGAGAAATCTTCCATCTTGGTAATGAGATGTTTGGCATTGGCGACATTTACATTCATGAAGCTGCAGAAGGAACGGACTTCTTGAAACTCTTCATTTCTGCTCGTACTCTTACGTTCAAAGACGATGCATCAGACAGCAGCTTTACGACTGGTGTTGAGATCGATGGCAATTCTCTTTCAGAAAGTCGCGTCAGCATTCGAGGATCTTCTGTGCAAGATGAATATCGCGTATCGCATTTAGTCTATCGCTTGCAACCGAATCCTGAACATGGATCTGACTTGTATATTCCTCCAGGTCATGGGGCACGAGAATATCTTGAAACACCAGCAGCTTTCTTAGGACCTTGGGATATTATGTATGACGGACTTGATGACGGAGGAACAACAACTTTTGTTCTTGATCCTTCTGGTTCACAGTATGACTTGAAGTTTACCAATCACAAGCAACAATCCTATGTCTTAGGTGTTGCACAGAGCATCGAGAATAATCTTTACATTCGTGATGATGGACATGATGTTCATTTCCTTGAACCTGCAAGCAGCAGCACGTTCACGATCAATCAAGAAGAATATTTTATTGTGACAAGTGAAAATAATAAGAATGGATTGACGAATGTTCTTCGCTACAATAGCATTGACACTGCCTCTAAAACCTTACATTTTGATGAACTCGCTGAAGGCGGAAAGACTGTTGTGTACACGGGAACAGAAGGCACTGACGCTGCTGGAGAACTCCTTGTTTCTGGGAAAACCTATCGCGTGTTTGTTGGCGGAGCACCAGATTACGGAGTAGCTGTTGATCTCGATGGTGATGGAAGCGTGGATGGTAGCGAAGTGAATATTATTATTGATGGCGGTGGTATTTTTGATTTGGGTAGCAGCTTGAATCCTGGCGCGAGCGTAGACTTTACTTTGACAACCGATGGCAGCCAGTTTGATGAAAGCATAACTGACGAAATTATTACTTTGCGTGTTGTGACGAGCGGCAGTGGTATTGACTTGGAATTGAACAGCCAAAGCAGTCTTACTATTGAGACTGAAGATAGCAAAACTAAAGCCATGAGCAGATATGGAGTGCGTCTTGAAAAAGACAATGGCAATCCTGATAGATTAACTATTGATTATCCGCGATCACAATCTTTTGCAGATGTTCGCTTAGTTTTTTCACCTGAACAAATTTCAACTACACAGAGCACATCATCAGATCATTGTGGCAATACCATCTGTGATGACGATGAAGGATTCATGACGTGTTCGCAAGATTGTGAAATAATTTCTTTTGAAGAAGAACAACCAGTTGTACAAGAACAAAAACCAGTTATTGTAGAACAACCTGCAGTTGTTGTTGAAGAATCTCAAGGATTCTGGACGCGCGTTTGGGAATGGATTACTGGATTGTTTTCTTAAGGGAAGAGTTTAAAAATGTGGAACAACCTTTTTTCTTTGTGGGCTCGTAGCTCAGCCTGGTGAGAGCACCAAATCGTTGATGTGCAGGTCTTATATGACGCTCTTTCGCTACTTGAGAAGGAGTATCTAGGTGAGCTGGTGGTCGTCGGTTCAAATCCGATCGAGCCCATTTTTCATATTGGAAAAGATTAAAAAGAGAATTTTTAGCATTTTAAGCTATGCTCCTGTCGTCTAGTTCGGTCTAGGACATCGGATTTTCGATCCGATAACTCGAGTTCAAATCTCGACGGGAGCGCTTCTTTTTTAATTATTTCTTGGGCTACCAATGTATTGTATTATCCTGTTTATTACTTCCCTTCCAAATTCAGTTTCATTCTGTAAAACTTTAGCGGGAAGGTTGACACCATTTTCATGTTCAACTATATCGGATTGGCTCGCTGAAACATAAACATAATTGGTTTTTGTGATTGTAACGTTATTTGCATTTAAATAATGAAATAATGCTTGTTCTGGCACTGATTCTGGAAGGCCGCTTATTATACAAGGATTACACTCGCTTAGTATTTGTCTAGAAGAAGGTGATAGTAACATCTCTTGGATTATTCCCACTAAATTACTGTCTGCTAGAAATTTAATTTGGACTGCTCGTGTTTCTGTCATATCTCCATACAATCTTTTTCAGGCTTTATAAATATTCTCTTTTTTACTACTTATAAGTTACTTAAATAAACCCTCTTTCTTTTTAAACAACTTCTCCTTTTATCTTTCATATGTTACCGCCTATCATGAAGAAGGAATTAGAGAAACAAGGCTATCGCATTGTTGGACAGCATGAACATTCTGCTGTGAAGACGTGTGGTTGGACGAAGAATATGATTAATGGGGAAGGGGGCTGTTATAAGTTTAAATTTTACGGTATCAAAAGCCATCAATGTATGCAGATGACTACAAATATGGCATGTGCTAATCGCTGTGAGTTTTGCTGGAGAGATTACAAAGCACCTGTGAGCAAGGAATGGAATGGCGGTGTTGATGATCCGATTGAACTGATTGATGCAAGTCTTACTGCACATAAGAGTTTGTTGTATGGATTTCGTGGAAGTCAAAAAGCAAATAAAGTTTTTACTGAACAAGCATTGAAGGATGTCAGACATGTTGCGTTGTCTTTAACAGGAGAACCTATTACGTACCCGAGAATAAATGAGATGATTCAAGAGTTTCATTCACGAAAGATCAGCACATTTCTTGTGACGAATGCACAATATCCTGAGGCAATTAAAAATTTAGCTCCCGTAACACAATTATATGTGAGTGTGGATGCTCCGAATAAAGAGTTGTTAAAAGAGATTGACAAACCTTTATTTTCTGATTATTGGGAACGCTTCTTGAAAAGTTTAGATTATTTGAAAGAAAAAGAAGGACGCACCGTTATTCGTTTGACTCTTGTAAAAGGAAAGAATATGTGTGATCTGGAAGGTTATGCAGCACTGATTACTCGAGGAGATCCTGATTTTATTGAAGTGAAGGCATACATGAGTGTGGGAGCATCACAGGAACGCTTAGGAAGAGAGTATGTGCCAGCATATGATGAGGTGAAAGCGTTTGGATTAGCACTTGTCGAACATTTACCTGCCTATGAATATGTTTCTGATCATGAACCGAGCCAAGTGATCCTTTTAGCGAAGAAATCCTTTGGAAAGAAAACGTGGATTGATTTCGATGCTTTCTTTCGAGAAAACAACAGTCCTGTGTGCTTAGAGCACCACAACCATGAACAAAAAACACATTTACCTGTATTGTCCTAGACTATATATAGTATTAAAGGATTTAATAACACCCTATTGATACTTTTTTGATAGGAACAGCTTCCCTTAAAGGACATTTACGTACAAAAACATCAACGATCCCATCTAATTTTTCTATTTCATCTCCCAGACTAAAAGCATCCTTATCTTGAGGTACTTCATATGAACATTTATATTGATATAAAGTGGTATCTCCTTCTGTGAGAATAGTTAAATTAAGCATCATTAATTCTAATCCTTCATCCTTGAGCATTTTATAAAAGATGACGCTTTTGTATTTATTCCACACCTCAAACTGGTACCTCATCTTTTACTCCTTCACCTCTCGAACTTCTTTCCATTCTATCTTCTTTTTATGTATCAATTCTTTAATTCTTTTCTGTTTCTCAGACAGATTTGCTTTGCCTGTCTTGAATTCTATGAATGCGATGTGATCATCTTCGAAACTTATGCCGTCAATAGGATCACCGATGAATCTGAAGTTTCTTGCATTGTAGGGGTAGTTTTTCATGAAGGGAAATAACTGCTCGAATGACATGCCATGTTTTACCATAACACTGCGATGATCATGCAGTAATTCTTCATGCATTTCTTGCAAGAGAGATAACTCTCTTTTTGTCGCGATATAGAGCAATAACATGATCACTACAAGTATGACCAGCGCTACTATGAGGATCGTGAGCATGCTTTTAGAAATGTTTTTAAATTTAAAAGAGTATGGGAAAGTCATGGGGGAACACACTGAAACCGATCTTTTGGAACTTTCTTTTTCTGGATATCCGCCAGATGTTCTTTACAGTAAAATCATTCACATGCTCAACAGAAGCTCTTCTTTTCCCATTGTGCAGGGAGATAGACCGCCTGTTTTCCTTGAGGTTTATTTTGATCGCAGCAGGCATTCTGGGACCCTTCCCCTTGATATGAGGGAGAAACTTTTAGAGAATAGATGGTATGAAGTAAAAGATGCCCATGTCGATGCAGGCAATATCTGTTTTGATCTTTATACACTGCAAGGAGACTTAGAAGCAGTTTGTTCTACATGGTTTGATAAAGCCCGCTGCACCCAACATTCTCCATGAAACTCAGCGTCTGCATGATTGTCAAGAATGAAGAACACTGCCTAGCACGCGCATTAGACTCTATCAAGGATTTGGCAGATGAGATCGTTGTTGTTGATACAGGAAGTACTGATCGTACTCAGGAAATTGCTAAGGAGTATACTTCTCACGTTTATTCTTACCCTTGGAACGATGATTTTAGTGCAGCACGGAATTTTAGTTTAAGCAAAGCAACTGGTGATTGGATTCTTGTTTTAGATGCTGATGAAGTGATTGCCAAAGAGGATCATAGTAATGTTCGTCACTTGCTTTCACAAGAATACATTGCATACGCTTTTCCTCAAATGAGTTACACCAATGATGTTTCGCAGTTTCAATACACTCCGTTCCTTGCACATGATAAAATTCATCAGAAATACATATCATATGCACATTCTTTTTCTGGTTACATCTCTTGTCATATTGTTCGTTTATTTCGCAATCACAAGAACGTTCATTTTGTTGGTGCTGTCCATGAAAGTGTGGATGCAAGCTGCACTGCAGCAGGAAACATAATGAAAACAGATCTTTGGATTCATCATTATCAATTTGAACGCGGCACAGAAGCACTTAGAGCAAAACAATTGCATTATCTGAAGATTTATTTGAACCATCTTGACACGTATGTAAATAAAGCGCGAGCTTATCGTGACATCGCCAGCATTTATTATACTCATACAATACAGTATGATAAGGCCATAGAATTTTTTACAAAATCTCTTGCACTCAATAACAAAAATAAAAAAACATATCTTGGTTTAGGTCTTTCTTATCTGAAACTAAACAAACACAGTGATGCATATCATGTGTTTGAAGATGCACTACGCGTTTTTCCTCATGATACTCAGCTTTTACATCTCAAGCAAATGATTCATGAACGACAGAAAGATTTATAAATGACCTAAGATCATCAGGATGCTATGGAATTAGGGATGATCAAGAAAAGGGGGGCTGTTTATCTTCTCTTAGGTTTATTGTTTATTCTCTTCATCACATCCGTTTCCAGTGTTCTTTTCCTCGGTGCTGGCTTCACCAGCCCATCACCCAACAGATTCGCCAACATTTCCGGTCCTAATGTTCTCCTTCGCGTCAACATTACCCACACCGAAGGCGCTATTCTGAATGTTAGTAATGTCACCTTCTATGTTGTCAATAGAACCAGCGCCTGGATGGTCATCGGAATCAACACCAGCGTCAACCAAACTTTCTACACGTTCAACTTCAACACGAGAAATACCACGCAGGCACCAGATGATATTGACTACAGCATCTTTGCCAATATCACTAACTCTACAGCAGTTGGTTCTGCGGCCGTTGTTGTCGTGGAAACCAACATCTCCAATGTCACCATTGACAATACTGTGCCAGTAATCACTTTTGTCAACACCGGTGGCTTCACCAATCCCGATGGAGCATTCATCAATGCGTCCACAGCTCTTTCCTTTAATTTCACCGTCAGAGACGGCACATTCAGACACTTAGACATGTGTAATGTCACCTTCCATTTCACCAACTCCACGTTCGGAGGTAGCTGGAATGGTACAGTCAACTTTGCCAACAATACCCAACTGAACCTGAGTTATCTTATTGCGAGCGCCACTGTTTCTGAAAACGTGTATGGCTACCGCATCCAGTGCCGCGACAATCTACAGACCCAAAACACGGCCAACACCACCACACGCACCATCACGGTGGACTATTCTATCCCCATGATCAATATCACGTTCCTCGACATCGCCGACAATGAACAGACACAATTCGGTCTCAACGCAGAGATTACTACAGTATGTAACCGTGGTGATAAAACTGCTGGTGTCAACGATACAAAGATCTTCTTAAGAAATCCAAATGAAGGATCATTCAGTTTGAAGAAACTTGATGTAGCTACTGTCGAAGCTTCAACTAGTTTGACGGGAACAGAATTTGTTATTCCTTCATCAGAAACAGAACAATTAGGAGTCTATACTGTTAACTGTACTGTCATAGACCGTGCTGGTAATTTGTATCAAACTACTAAAACATTCGAGATTGTTCCTCAAGCTCCCTTAGGAGGTAGCGCATTTGGTATACCTGGTTTCAGCGCACCTGTTGGTAAGACTAAAATCAATAGTGGTGTTACTTCGGATGGTGGAAAACTTGGACCAGACGGTATCTCTAGACTCATGCAGGCTGGAGCATCCTTGAAATTAGACATCAAAGGTCAAGATCATACTGTTACTATCGTTACCATCACTGATGACTCAGTCACTTTAAGAATCAGCTCAGAACCTTTGACTGTTACTGTCGGCAAAGGAGAAACAACAGATGTTGATATTGACCGAGATGGCACTAATGATCTTGGTGTTACCTATCATAAGAGATTCCCACCTGGCGGCAAACATGCTGACTTAACATTCACTCTTGTAGAAAGCCCAGCTGTAGCAACTACGCCTGGAACTTCGGAAGAGAGTGCAGAAGAACAAGCAGCTCGTGAAGCTATGAAAGCAAGCAAATCAGGATTGATTGTCACTTTGATTGTTATAGTTGTGATCATTGTGCTTGGCTACTTCATGCTCAGCAAGAGAAAGAAATAACTTTTTTGTTTGTACCATATTGATAAAGATGGGGAGGAATCATTTGTATCATCAATTCACTTTACAACCACCGCGTATTTCTCCTCTGCTTCGCTTTTTTTTGGTTGCCCTGCTTTCTTTTTTTTCTTTATACATTTTAGTCTATGCAATTACTATTCCTGGTGCGACATTTAATAGCCATAGGGATTTTGATAATCTCTCGCGCACTCACACTCTTCGCCTTAATCTTACTAGTGGGTTGAATAATATTACTAACGTAAGTTTTTATGCAGTTAATAACACCGGATTTTGGTTTCTTCTTGGGGTGAATAACTCGGTTAATCTTACTCAATATATTATGCCCTTCATTACTACAGGGACTAATTTTAGTGATAATATTAATTACATGATCATTGCCAACATCACCAATGTCTCCTCGAATGCTTCTGGCCCTCTCGTCGTTAATATCATAGGGGCGAATATTACCAATATAACTATTGACAACACTCCTCCAACTGTCACTTTTGTGGGTAGCGGAGGTAATACCAATCCTGACCTTACCGATAATGCCACTTATATCAATAGTACATCTGCCATTACCATTAATTTTACCGTGATTGATAGCACTTTTAGACACATGACTGGGCCATGTAATGTTACTTTGGATCCTACAAATAGTACCTTGGGCGCAAGTTTGAATGGAACAAGCGAGTTTGCTAATAACACCAATTTTGTTCTTGCATTTACGTTAACCCCTTCTCTTGAAGGCCTTCGTAATTATCGTGTTGAGTGTAGAGACAATGTTGATACTAATAACACTGGAAATACTACTATTCGCACATTGGCCTTTGATCTTTCCCCGCCTTTCATAAACATTAGTTTCTTTGATCTTTCCCAACAGGAAAAAATTCAATTTGGCCTTGGATCAGAGGTTACCATAAAGTGTAAAAGAGCTGATACTATCTCCGGATTTAATCTCACACAAATTTTCCTTCAAAATCCCTTTGATTCGCAACTTAATTCAAAACGCATTGATATTTCTAGCGCTACTGGAACGAATTTCATAGCGACAGAATTTGTTATTCCTTCATCAGAAACAGAACAATTAGGAACGTATACTGCTGCATGTCATGTCACAGACAAAGCAGGCATTATCCATCGTGTCAATAAAACTTTTGAAATCATCACCCAAGCCCCACTCAGTTCCAGCGCATTTGGTATACCTGGTTTCAGCGCACCTGTCGGTAAGACTAAAATCAATAGCGGCGTTACTTCTGATGGTGGAAAACTTGGACCAGACGGTATTTCACGTTTAATGCAAGCAGGCGGAAGCTTGAAATTAGACATCAAAGGTCAAGATCATACTGTTACTATCGTTACCATCACTGATGACTCAGTCACTTTAAGAATCAGCTCAGAACCTTTGACTGTTACTGTCGGCAAAGGAGAAACAACAGATGTTGATATTGACCGAGATGGCACTAATGATTTAGGTGTGACCTATCATAAGAGATTCCCGCCTGGCGGCAAACATGCTGACTTAACATTCACTCTTGTAGAAAGCCCTGCTGTAGCAACTACGCCTGGAACTTCGGAAGAGAGTGCAGAAGAACAAGCAGGTGTTTTTGGCCTCTCAAAAGGAAGCACAGGCGGGCTTGTCATCATGCTTCTCGTTATCGTTGTTATCATTATTGTTGGTTATTTTATGCTAACGCAACGAAAGAGATAAGATTTAAATAGTCCTATAAAGAGCATTTTTCTATGAAACGTAGTTCACGGCGTTGGAAAAAGAAAAATCAAATGCGATGGAAGTGGCAACGCAAACGCATGAGAAAAGAAAAACGCAAACGTAAAGCACAGGCGGTGTAAATTTTGTTTCTTTCTTTTTTATTTTAGTAGATAACCTTTAATATTCTTCGATGTTGTTTTAAATATGCACGTTCCCTATTTTTCCCAGGAAACTTTGTACTCTTGTGGCGTAGCTTCTACACGTATGGTTCTTGATTATTATGATATAAAAAAATCTGAAAGTGAGGTTAGTAAATTCATAAAAAATTCACCCCATGGGACTGACTTTTCAAACATTAAGATCTATGTTGAATCACTTGGCTTGAAATGTGAAATTCTTAAAATTGATCATCAAGATAAAGGTCTTAAAAAATTGATGCAATATTTGCAATCTGATATTCCTGTTATCGTAACAGTTAATAGATATGCTTATGATAAAAAGACTCCCCGCATTAAAGAACAGGTTCATTGGGAATCTGATGATTATTCTTACCACATCGTTGTTGTTACTCGAATCGATAAGAATTTAGTTTACTTTAATGACCCACATAAAGAGATTGGAATGATATATATCCCTCTTGAGACCTTTTTGAATGCTTGGTACAACAAAGATTATCCTGGATATTGTGTCGTTATCACTCCTTCTACTTTCCTAAAATAAACTACGGAAACTTCGTTTTAGCGGAAGCTTTATAAATCACTTCCCCGCATTTTTTCTTATCAACTTGGTAGGTATCGTGACGATGATAGCTTAATATTTTCGAGTGAACGATTCTAATACCTATCTTTATGTTTCATTGGTTTTCAACAATGAATGCCATATGTTTTGATTCATGATAAACGTATGTTGCAGTGAGTACTTATCACAAGTATGATGGACTATGCGAGCGACAAGATGTGAGTGCTTCTTGTTGATTCTTTAAAATTTAATTACTCTATTTTCATAGCGGTTTTTCGTACAATTCCCGTTGATCCTGCGGGAGGTCGCTGCTATGGGGATTCCACTAAGGCATGTAAGTCTAGGGTTCTTCGGAACACTGGCGAAAGGCTCAGTAACACGTCGTTAATCTGCCCTACAGTCTGGGATATCCTTGCGAAAGTGAGGTTAAACCCGGATGGAAGATTGATGCTGGAACGCGCTTTCTTCAAAAGGCAACGCTGTAGGATGAGACGGCGGCTGATTAGGCTGTTGGTGAGGTAACGGCTCACCAAACCTGAGATCAGTAGGGGGGATGAGAGTCCTAGCCCCGAGAAGGACACTGAGATACGGGTCCTAGCCCTAAGGGGTGCAGCAGCTAGGAAACCTTTACAATGCGCGCAAGCGTGATAAGGGAATCCCCAGTGCTTACCATTCGGTAGGCTTTTGTCAAGTGAAAACAGCTTGATGAATAAGTGGTGGGCAATACCGGTGCCAGCCGCCGCGGTAACACCGGAGCCACAAGTGGGGGCCACTTTTATTGGGTCTAAAACGTCCGTAGCCGACTAAGAAAGTCTTTTGTGAAATTGTTGTGCTTAACGCAACAGTGTGCAAGGGAAACTTCTTGGTTAGGGACCGGGAGGAGACAGAGGAATGCCGGGGGGAGCGGTAAAATGTGATAATCCTCGGTAGACCACCAATAGCGAAGGCATCTGTCTAGAACGGGTCCGACGGTCAGGGACGAAGGCTGGGGGAGCAAAAGGGATTAGATACCCCTGTAGTCCCAGCAGTAAACGCTGCATACTATGTGTTGCGTATCCTTCGAGGGTACGCAGTGCCGGAGCGAAGGCGTTAAGTATGCTACCTGGGTAGTACGGCCGCAAGACTGAAACTTTAAGGAATTGGCGGGGGCGCACTACAAGGGGTGACGCGTGCGGTTTAATTTAATACTACTCAGCGAATCTCACCAGCAGCGACGGCAGGATGAAGGTCAGATTTAAGGTTTTACCTGACAAGCCGAGAGATGTTGCATGGCCGCCGTCAGTTCGTGCCGCAAGGTGTCTGGTTAAGTCCAGCAACGAACAAGACCTGTACCTTTATTTGCTAGCGACTCTTCCGAGAGGATCGAGCACAATAAAGGAACTGCCTGGGTAACCAGGAGGAAGGTGCAGGCAACGGTAGGTCCGTATGGCTCGAATCTGTTGGGCTACACGCGCGCGGCAATGGCAGAGACAATGGGATGCAACTCCGAAAGGAGGAGCCAAGCCTCTAAACTCTGTCTTAGTTCAGATTGAGGGTTGTAACTCACCCTCATGACGCTGGAATCCCTAGTAATCGCTTCTAGATCGGAAGAGCGTCGTGTAGGGAAAGAGTGTAGATCTCGGTGGTCG
>CAYITG010000003.1:0-42119 GCA_964366415.1 Candidatus Woesearchaeota archaeon
GGTCGATCTCCACTATCCGTAGCTACTTGTCCAATCTTATCTAACACATCTTCTCCACTAATAAGTTCTCCAAAAATAGCATGTTTACCATCTAACCACGGCGTTGGTACAAGAGTAATAAAGAACTGATTGCTTCCCGTATTCGGTCCATGATTCGCCATGCTCAACAATCCTTTCTTCGTATGTTTCAACTCAGCAACGAATTCATCAGGAATGGTATATGATAATGATCCCGTTCCCCACATGTCTTTATGCTTAATGTCCTTGCTTAAAGGATCTCCGCCCTGAACCATGAAATTTTTAATCACGCGATGAAACCGTTGTCCATCAAAGAAACTCTCGTTCACTAATCTCTTAAAATTATCAGCAGTAATAGGAGTCAAATGATCATACAACACAAATTCCATCGTCCCTAAAGATGTTTCCATCACAATATGTGTTCGTTCATCAGGTGTCATCGTGTTTGTTCCTCCGCATCCCGTCAAGAATAACAATAAAATCAAACCAAGACATAAAGACCTCTTCATGAGCTATCCGGATAAATCACGTCTTTAAAAGGATTGTGATACAAAACAAGCGAAATATTTCCGGAAAAAACAAGAGAAGAAATATAAAGAGTTGAAGCAACAAAGGCGTATGGAAGAGAAAGTGGATAAGATGTTGTATGTAAGTCTAGCCATTTTAGTAGTATTAATTGTTCTCATAATCATACTTCTGGTTGCAATGCGGCAGGGATGGGTACAATGAAAGATATAGGAAAGATAGTGGCCATCATCGGACAGATTCTGTTCTATATCTTGTCAGCAATAGCCATCTACCAGGTCATCAAAAAACTAAGTGGTGGCAGTTGGAGCATAGAAGAGGTTATTCTAACATTGCTTGCTATAAACATAACAATGACGCTTGGGTTAATGGGATATGTGATGTATATGAATGGTAGTCTCAATAATAAGATAGCGGGCGTGGATAAGAAACTGCACGGCCACATCGCATGGCACAAGGGAAAAGAAATAGTATCATAATGCCATCGAAAAAACAAACAGAAGAATCAACTGATCAATAATCAAGCATCCACATCTAATTTATATTTCTCATGAACAAAGATTTACTTCTCAACAATGTCTCGTCCGCTCTCTTTCCAGGCAATCATGCCGCCATGTAAGTCATACACATTCGTATATCCTAAAGCAATCAATTGCTCTGCTGCATCAGCGCTCATCCGTCCACTGCGACAATACAATGCAATCGGAGCGTTCTTATCAACAGGTAATTTGTCTTGGTACAAGCTCACATGTTCCCAGTCATCTAAGATGTAATCCGTTCCTACAATCTCTCCTTCATAGGGTGTATGCGTCTGCATCACAAACACATGCTCATCAGCAATCAACGTTTCAAAAGCATCAGGTTCAAGTAAGTTTACTGTTGGCAGATCATGCACAAGCGATCCTTCTTCAACAGGCAAAGTAACAGGTTCTTGTTCAACGTGTGAAGTGCATCCTACAAGAAAAAGAATGGAAACCATGACAATGAAAGGTATTTTCATACATAAGAAAGTATAAAGGTAGTTTTAAAAGTATGGATTTAACAAGGTTAAAATTAACCATTTAATAGTGGTATCATTTTAGAAAGATTTATAAGAACAAAAAGATAAAAGAATGAATGCGCGAAGATAGAGAAAGTATCGAACACATAGAAAAAAAAGTCGCAAAGAGATATCTTGTTAATAAGAGAATTATAGAAAAAAAAGCCAAAGAATTTCTAAGAAGTAAAAAAAGATTTTTATTATGGGAAATTGATGATGAGACAATAGCTCTCATAAAGAAAGGTCATAAGAAATTAACACTCAACATTGGGTTTCCCTTTCCGATACAATCAAAAGAGAGAACAAACTTGTTAAAGATAAAGGGATGTAAAGTATCGATCTTTCTCAGGGGAGAATCTGTAAGAAGATGGCAACGTCAGCAATTATTCAATGCAGCAAGTAAGGTGCTAAAGATTTCTCAAAGAACAATGAGAAAAAAGGTAAGAAAAAACTTCAACAGAGTCCATGCTGCAGCATATATTGATCCATATCGTTTCATTGGAGATGGAATTATAGGGCTATATTTTCTTGAAACATTCAAAAAGCACTATAAATTAAAGAAAGTAAAAGTTTTTTCAAGATCATATCCTCATTTGAAAGAATTTTACTCTTCCTTGCCTTTTAATGCGGTAAAAAATGAAAACATCGAACATATCATCATGCCAAATCTTATCGATAATCAATGGGAAGATGCATTAAGTATAATCAATGCCAAGAAAAAAGCAAAGATCATTATGCCTGGAAGGAATATGTACATAGAAAAAGCAGAGCAGAAAGTATCAGTATACTGGTGTGGCACTAAAGATATTCTGTTGAGAAACAAGAATATTCAAGAGTATATGGACGATACACTAACTCCTTTTCTTGAGAAAAAACATATGGTCTGCGGGAATATTCACAATCCTCAAAATGTATTTTATCTCAATCCTTTCGGATCAACAATGAAAAAAGCTATGCCGGTAAACTTTGTAGCAGAATTATGCCGAGCACTCAATAAGACATACGAAGCAAGAATAATAGTAGTTGGAGGGTATTACGCTAACAAAAGGCATATCGCGTGGATAAGGAGATTAAGAAAGAGTAAAACCGGGAAAATAATGATAAGATATTACAAAGATCTAGAGAAGTTAGCTAAAGAAATGAAGAGAATGAAATGTTCTGTAGTAATAACGGCAGATACATCAATAACTCATTTAGCAAATAAATTAGGATACCCAAATATAACTGTTTATCATTCCGCAGTATGGGATGTGGATTCCATTCAATCCATGGCATCAGATTCTCCATTGGGTTTTTGCAGATATATCACGACCAACCTTCCCTTACTAATAACAAAGAATACTCGATCGGAGCATAAAATGAAAGTGATGAGTATGGTAAGAGGGATACAATATCTTAAAAAATCAAAGAAAGAGAGAGTTAAAGAAGTAAATTTTTTGAGAGAAAAGAAGGCAGGTTCATTAAAAGCATATAGAAAGTTAAGTAAAAAAATACCGCAAGAAATGCAGTGGATGGTCGATATATACAATCCTGAATATCTTGTGAAAAGAATAAAAAAGAAACAAAAAGCAAGACACTTAATGCAAACTGCAGTAAAAATTTCACCATTATACAAGGCATGTCTCCAGGCGAGAGGAAAACACAATGAGATTTAAATCAGTTAATCTATTAGTAAATGGGTACTGCAATAATCGTTGCAATATGTGTTTTATATGGAAAAACCAGAGAGATAAAAATTTGTCATCGCAAGATATTGAAATGTTATTCCATCACCCAGAATTTAGCGAAGTTGATGAAGTAAGTATAAGCGGCGGTGAACCATTCATGCGCCAAGATATTGAAGATATAGTGGAACATGTTGTCGAAGTAAATAATCTCAAAGGATTATTCATAAATACAAACGGAACTTATGCGCGAAGAGTGGAAAGTTTATGTGAAAGAATCTCTCCCCAAGTACCTTCGCTATATGTATGTGTATCACTAGAAGGATCGCGAGAGATAAATCAAGGAATAAGGGGAATAGACACCTATGAAAGAGCAATAAGCACTTTAAAAAAAGTCCAAGGTAAAAAATTACAAAATGTAAAAACAGTCATATCAACTACTCTACAAAAAGAAAATGGAACGATTGAAAATCTAGAGCATCTTTTAGGTATAGCAGAATCTACAGGTAGCACACTAACATTTAGATTTGCGGATGTAAGCGGAAATTATTATATGAATGAGGAAAAGCCAGCAGAGTCAGTTCAGCAAAGAGATAGAGAAAAAATTATGCGCTTTGCAACAGAAAGAATGCCTCATGATCCTTTTTTAAGGATATTAAGAGAATACACAGAAACGGGAAATATTCCTCTTATGATGGATCAAGGAAAAGTAAGATGTGAAGCAGGAAAAAAGTTCTGTTTTGTTAAATATGACGGGAATATCTATTCATGCTTATACAGCCCACGAGAGATCGGTACAATATCTGCTGGAATAACTAAAGAAATAACAGATCTAGGAAAGAAAGAACCTTGCCCATGTTGCACAGAATGTCATATCTATCCTATGCTCAACTTTGGGGGTAAAAATGAGAATTGAAGAACACATAGACGGATATTTCAAAGATAATCATTGGCAAGAAAAAACATGTAGTCAGTGCAATAAAGTATACTGGACGAAGAAAGACGAGGATGTATGTGGTCATTCAAAGTGCAAACTTCCTGGAAAGATCCATGATGGAATAAAATCAAAACCAAAGAATATAACGCCTTTGGAAATAACAAAAAGACATAAAGAATTTTTTATGACCTGGGGATATCAAGAGGAAGCACCAGTGCCTTTGCACAGTTCAGAAACTACTTTATATGTGGGGGCAGCTCTGCAAGCGTTGGATAGAGAATTATACAGTCATAGAGACATCCAGGAAACAAGAAGAGTAATTGTTCAACCATGTATAAGGGTTCATGCAAGGGAAAAAGCACATACAAAGGCAGGTTGCTCAACAACATTTACGATATGTGGAACTGAGCATATAAATGCAACAGAAAGAGAGTTTATAGAAGGCTTAGATAAGTGGATGGAATTTCTTTCAAACATAGGTTTTCCATTAACGCGTATGAATTTCTATAGAGGCAATACATGGAAGGGCGGAGAAATGCGAGGAACAAATGTCACAGCATACATGGGAAATATCCAAATAGGTGACTGCGTGTACATTGATACGATCCCATTCAATAAAAAAATACAAAGTATTGCTGATATCGAATTTGGATTAGAAAGAATGTTATGGGTGCTTCTCAGAACAGAAAAATATGGAGACGGGTTTCATCCTACTTGGTGTGCGCGTGAATTCTCATATGAAGCAATGGATGCGATAAGAACATTGACGCTCTTAGTGGGAGATGGAATAAAGGGAGGCAATAAAGGACAAGAAGCAATAGTTCGTGAATTAGCAAAAGAGTATGTTGAAGAGAAAGGTTCATTGCATATTGGAGAATTAATCGCTGAGTATTATGGATATTGGAATAGTTTGATGAGGTTAAGTTCAGAAGATGAAACTCAACAAGGAGTTAAAAGCGAAATATATAGGGCATATAACCATCAAATGTACAAAAAATTAGGAATTTCTCCTGGAAGAGATGACCTTAGAATACATCCTGCAGATTGCGTTAGAATGTTAAAAAGCAAGGGGCTAACAACCAATCAGATTATAGACGTGATAAGAAGATGAAAGAAATTTATATTATAGAAGGTTTAGGAGGAATTGGAAAAAGTTCTTTGGTTAGTGCTCTTGGAGAACAAGGATTTTTCGTAGTTAAGGAAATATCAGATGAAATACCTTCCACAACGAGAGTACAAGAGTTTACCTTCGATGAAGAGCATGCACGAAGAGTAAACGCATGGTTCTTAGAAACGGAACAAGAGAGAATAAGAAGAACAAAAAATCAATCAGGAATAGTCTTTATGGATAGGGGAATATATTCTCAATTAGCTTATAATTTTGCAAGAGATCATGTAACAGGAGCGCATGGATTGCTGTATGTGCTAAGAGAAATAAAAGAGTTGGAAATAAAAGGGATAGAATTAGCGCATCCTATGATCTACTTGTGTTGTTCGGTAGAATATTCTCGTGAAGCAATTATACAAAGAAATAAAAGAGAACAAAGGGAAAAAATAGATAAGGGAAACATGGCATACGTGCCTGCATTTATGCTAAAAATGCAAGAAGCATACAGTGTAATAGAGAAGGCATTGGGAGAAAATGCGTTGCATATAGGTCTACCAGAAATGAGGGGAAATGAAATCGAATGTATTCAAGCATGGATCAAAAAGAGGAAAAGAAAAGTTAAAATAAGAGAATTAGAGGAAGTATTAATATGAAAAAATTATTTTTAGGCGGTGGTGGTTCTGAAGAACAGTCCAAAGCAATAGACAAGGAATTTCAGGAAAGTCTACCAAAAAATCCTAAAATATTGCTTATTGCCCTAGCAAGAGATAATGCGGAAAAGACATACCAATGGTTTGTAAAAGCGTACGCACCATACGGCATCAAAGATGTCAAGGTGTTGGAAGATAAGCCCTATACAAAGAAGGAATTCATGAAATATGATGCAATATATATTGGTGGTGGAAATACATTTAAGCTTTTGAAAAGGTTGAAAGAAAAAGGGATAACAAGAGTTTTAGAGCAGTATTATCGTGACGGAAACATTATTTATGGTGGATCTGCAGGAGCCATTATTCTAGGAAAATCAATTGCAATGGCCTCAGTCTGCGATGAAAATGATTGCGGATTGAAAGATCTTAAGGGTTTAAACTTAATAAAAGAAATTTCTATATCTTGTCATGACCAAGGAGAAAAAGTAAATGGAAGAGAATTAAAAGTAATCGCAATGCCTGAAGACGCTGGAATAATAGTCGAAGAAGATAAGATAAAAATTTTAGGAAATTCTTGCAGATTAATAGTGAATAATAAAGAGAAAATTCTAGAAAAAGAAAAGGTGTATGAACTGAAAAACTTATGAAAAGGTTATTTCATATTAATGGTAACAAAGGATCAGGAAAGAGCTTACTTCTACAATGGTTATCTGAAGATGGATTCTACACAACCGAAGTTCGTTTTCATTTGGAAAAAGCAATGCGAGAAAAAATATTTGATGCTAAGAAAATTCCAGATCCATTTTGGTGGACTAAAAAAATGATCAATATATGTTATGAAGACATTAAAGAAAAGGACCTAATATTCTTGACCGGATTATACTCAAAAGAAGAAATAAAATTTTTTGAAGAAAAAGGATATGAAGTTCATTTAGTTGGAATTCAGGCATCTGAAGATGTAAGACATGAACGAATACTAAAAAGAGCAAGAGAAAAAGAAGAAGGTTTAACAAAAGAACAGTTAGAGGCTAAGGATCGAAAAAGGCAGGGAAAAGAAAAAGGGTATGAAGATAAAGCTGATGTAGAGAGTCTTATAAAAGATTCAGAGATTGTTTTAAAAAACGAATCAACTATACAAAAATTCAGAAAAGAATATGAAAGATTAAAAGATTTTCTTGGTGCGAAGTATAAAATATCATTTCCGTTTCTTTCGATGAACAAGCAAGTAAAAGATATACACAGCACCACCAATCACAATCACATACAAGGCAGCTTTCAAAATAAAGAGTGCTACTATCCCTAAAAGAAGTAATACCAAAACAATCCACATCACATGCCAAGGATTTTGAGCATCCACTCTCTGAGGATATGCAACGACTTTGATTTCCGCGTTGTTGGTATGTCTTTTCCGCTTCACCATGGCTCAAAGAGTATCAATACTATGAGGAGTCAAGATATATCAATCTTTCGAAGAACCTTTATAAAGGAACGAGAAGGCGGTGTTTGTATGGTCGGTTTTCCAGGCATTGATGATGTGATAGAAAGTGTCACGGCCCCATACAAGAAAGAATTAGTATTACAGCTTCCCATTCGCTATCGTTTCAATCGCGAGAAAATGTTGATGAGTTGGAGTACTCCCGAAGCGCATATCATCGATATCGATCCTTGTTACGGATATGATGATCACTTTTCAAGTAACATATCGACGCCAAGAGAAGAAATTATTCTCAAAGATAAGAATAGTTTAAGTTGTTTAGTCGCAGCCGTATGTGAAATGGCAGTCGTGGAACAAATGCATCCCACATTATCATTCCCTCGTCCAGAACAAACATCGTCCATGCTTGAACATTTCATAACATTATATGATCAAACACTAAGCATCTGGCGTGATGATATCATGAAAAAACATTGGCCGGATTTATTTTCTTTGCGGTGCGCATATCGAAACATGTATCTCATACAGGGATTTAATGAAGCATTCCACTACGGCGGAAATGCAAATGAAATGCACGAAATTTTGTATTCCCTTGCGCAGTTGAAGGCAACAACAGAGCGTCATCAAGATGAATGTCCAGCGTTCGAGACAATCCAAGAGCAATCACCACAACTGGCAATAAATCTAACAATGCCCATACAAAAATGGAAAGAAATGCCTCGCATGACAACGAATCCAGAACAAAATATTCAACAATACTTTCAAAGTATCTCCCAAGTATTAGAAGCAGCCAGCTTCAAAGGAACAGCCTCATGCGAAAGAACAAACGGCTCCTATCACTGGCATCTCAAACATAAAGACGAAGAAATAGTTATGTAAGCTCAAAGACAACTGTCACCATCAAACTCAAGGTGACATCTTCTGGTAACACTTCAGTCTTGTCCATCGCAGCGGATTCAAGTCCGCGATAATAAGGCATCGGAGGGCTAGAAACATAATTGGATTCTGAGACACTAATCGCATCTCCTAAATTTTCTCCAACAGCGCTAGCCAATATTTCTGCTTTATCTCGTGCATGTTCAACAGCAAGTTTCAAAGCATCAGCGCGCGATTTCTTTTCTTTGTCTTTGGATAAGGTAAATTGAATGTTTTGAAGAGAAGTAACACCGGCGTTCGTAGCTGCGTCAATAACATCGCCAGCCTTCTCAATATCTTTTATTAAAACACGCATGGTATGTGTTTGTTGATAACCTAAAGGAAAAGGTTTTCCTGTTTTAGGATCATATCCTTCTCGCTTGTATAAATAATAGCCAGTCGTGTCAACATCATTCTTAGTAACGCCTGCGCTTTGTAAGGCTTTCATCACGCGGTCAGTAACGCCAGCGTTGGCATCTTGTGCTTCTTTGGCAGTTTGTCCCTCGCTTTCAATGGAAAGAGTTAATTCAGCTTCATCGGGAGCCACATCAAGGTCTGATTGCCCGATAACAGAAACAGTGTCTTCCTGCGCGACAGGATATCCTACACCCCCTTCTCGTTCAGTATTCATGATTAAAAGCGTAGATCCTATAATTAAAACAGCAAGAAGAATATGCCAAGCAGGTTCTTTCATAACAAGGAAAAAGGAATTGCTTCTTTTAAAGCTTACGCTTCAGAGTGCTGCGTCGTAATATCCAAAGTATGTGATGTCAAACTAATCACATGATCTCCTTTCTGGTATTGCAACGTTGCCGGCGGTAATAACGCTCCTTCAGCCAAGTGCAATTTCGCTTTGACGCGATAGGTTAAAACACGCTCTTCCCCAGGTTCTAAGCTGCCTAATTCCCACACAAAGCGTTTCCCGCGTGTGCCTTGCTGCGTATGGTGTGGTTTCAACGTGCCAAATTCATACAAAGGTTGAATAATGTTAGGCAACACATCATACACTTTCACGTTCTGTAACTGTTGTTTGCTGCCATTGCGAATAATCAATAAAATCTTAATTTCATGAATGCCTTCAGTGCTGGATTTTGTCATGAACAAGCGTTTCTTGATCACAACACTACGTTCAATGTAAAAATAAATCAAAATAACAGCAAGAACAACAATGATAAAGCCATAAAAGAGAGGTCGGTAATTGCGTTCAATTGTAATGGTGTATTCTTCTCCAGGCTGCAAGGTCACATCCCATACAAGGTCGCCGCGTCGGGTTTTTGATTCTGGTTGCGTGCTGGTGAAAATATTTTGCAGGAAAGAACTTTCCACCACAATGCGTTGGGTTGTTTTGACATTGCCTTCATTCTTCTTGGTCATGGTGGTAATGCTCTTCAAAAACCCGCCTTTCTCTGCGCGTTGCTCCCCAACAGAGCTTTTTTCTCTGACAGTAAAAGCAGAAACAAAGTTACCTTTTATTTCTGATCCATCATAGATGCGTACATTGAGAGCATAATCTTTGGGCGCAGCATTCAAGCTGATAGGGAAAGAATAATCAAGAGTGCGTTCTTCTCGTGATGTGAAATTAGCAATAAGTGATTCACTAATATCTGCTAAGTCGCTATAAACTGAAATTTCATACTGATCCAAAGGAACATTAAGCCTGTTCTTCAGGGTAACATGAAAGGAATAAACATCCCCAGGAATAACCTCAGGAGGAGCATCAACAGCAATGTTCATGACTTCTTGGTTGGAGACAATATACACGCGTAGCGATGTTGTTTCTTTGACATTGACATGGGCTAAAGAAGAGACTTTCACATCAGCGACGAATTCGTCGTTGGGTCTGGCACTTTCGAGAATCTTAACACGAATTTCAACTTCTTGCATGTTATTCGGATCAAGCTTGATTTGATTAGGTTCTACTTGAATGTATTGCACGGCATTGGAAAAAGGACTCATGCCAGAAGGATCGCCGCTGATTTTGAAGATATCGCGTTCTGCCCCAATATTAGTGATGGCAAGTCGAAACACGGCAGTGCCTCCTACTTCAACTTCAGGAGAAACAGGAATGATTTGTAACGTAACTGTACTCTCAGATTCTTGCGCGGAAACAGAAAATGCTAGTAAAATGCAAAGGAATATCAACAACAATGGTTTAAACATTCTCACGCTCCTCGCAAGTGAAGACACTTTATAAACTTTTTCCAGAAATAAAATTACTACTGCAATCATCAAAAATGAGGCCGCTCGGATTTGAACCGAGAACCTCTACCACCCCAAGGTAGAATCCTAACCAGGTTAGACCACGGCCCCGTCAGAGCAGTAACTATTTAAGGATGGGTTTAAAAAAGTATGGAGATGAAAGTCAATGCAAAGATGCTAATAACAACAATAGGTTTGTTGCTATTTCTTCTCTTCATGTGGTATGAATGGTCTCATGGTATCTATGAATATATTGCAGACACGATCTTCTTCGTGGTATTGACACTAATAGCGTTCATCCTTTACAAAAAATTAGATCTTGATCTCTGGAGTTATGGCGCATTCATGGTAGCATTATTATTCCATAACGCAGGAGCATTTGGATGGTACAACATTTCTCCGCTCCCCATACAATGGGATCACATCACGCACATCACGGGAATATTCGCTCCTACATTAATGTTGTTCAGATTCTCGCGGCGTTTCTTCTCAACAAAGGCATTTCATAACGCATATGTCATTCTCTTCACAATCTTGGCTGCCTTAGGCATAGGCGTGTTCGTAGAGTTCTATGAATTCGCAGGTTATTTCATTGTAGGAGAAGGCGTTGGTGGTTTAGGTCAAGGAGAAGGAGATTTCACAACAGAGTTGGGAGAAAGTCTCTGGTTGAACACCATGTTAGACATGATCTTTAATCTCGTCGGTGCAATATTTGGTATAGGGATAGGCTTTCTGTTACGCTATCACAAGGATTAACAGCTCATGTTATAAGAAGGATTTCTGTTTCTATAAAGAAGCGCAGTCGCGTTTAAAGTGCGAACGACTTCAGGGCTAGGCGGTTGACGGCCGTAGTCAATGTCCGTAAGTTGATGTTTGGGCAAACTGTGGTTATGGCAGGGATAATTGAAGACAAAGCCAAATGTGCCTTGGTGAAATTGTGGATTGCGATTTCTGCTAAAATCAATGGCTCCTGTATGAGGATCATATTGAAAGTGTAGTTCTAGTCGAGGAAATCCTTCGAGGGTTCGTCCAGCAGGTTCAAGATTTCTTAAATAAGCCAGTAATAATTTATCCAAATTCAGTTGCGCAATAAAAGGATTGAAATGCATAAGAAAGCCAACAGAAACCACCTTATAAATTTAATGACGCGCCGATAGCATTAAATATCAATTAATAATCGTTCGAAACATGAATATTAAAAGAACGGCAGCTGCTGAAGCATATCAAAGAGGATATAAATTTATTGAAAAAAGATGTTTGGTTGTAGCTGCAATGAGCATTGGTAATAGTTACTTCAGTAAAGAAAAGATAGATGAACTGCTCCCTTTTTGGAGCAGTATTTTTCCTATTGTTAGAATATTAATTGCCGATTTAATTTCAGTCCATACATACAAAGCAAAAGGTTATGATGAAGACAAAGCAAGAAAAAAAACAAGATTAGCAGGAAACCGATTAAAGAATCATTGTTTAAGCACAATCCAAAAAATGAAAGCAGAAAGAAAAGAGTCAAACATAATTTTTGTCGATTGGGAAAAAGAAGTAGAGCATTCTACGGAATATGAAAGGCACCTATCCATAATTCACAAAATGTATCAAGAAAACCAAAAATTTAGAGAGGATGCAAAAAAAACAACGTTAGATGTACTAAAAGAAAAAATTGAGGAAGATGCAAACATAGATGCCGCTATGGAAGAGGGAGTTAATTATCTTCTTGAAGAGCTCGCATTTTTATTGGCGAGTCCAGTAATCTTTGGAGTAGAGAATGTTGCTTACATTTATCATCGAGAATGGCCCATTTATATTAACCTCATCGACGGAAAGTATGATGGAAAAGTAAGAGAAAACTTAGCATTTATTCAAATAGAAGACTAATTCTATAGAAAGGTTTATATAGTAAAATACCACTATAAAGTAGTAATAATAGTGGCAGAATGACAGAGAAATATCGGGAAAATAGGCTAAAGGAATGGATTAAGACTACTTTAAAGTATCATATAGCAGATAGTACTGCCATGATTATTGAGTCTACTCCCGTATTTGCGGTTTTTGAGACAGGAATTGCCGATATATCTGACGATGTTTCCTTGAATGCAAGATTCATTGCTGCAGGCACTATTTATGGTGGTGTTGGATGGATCTATGGAAAGTGTCGTGATTTATGGAGAAAAGGTTTTCATATCAATAACGAAACAAAAGAAAAGGTACAACAACTTCACGATTTTGTTTATACGGGAGTTTTCAATTTAGGATTGTTACCTGCACTATATTTTGCTGCTGGAACAAGAGACATAAAAGAAATGGCAATAGGTACAGGTGTAGGAGCTCTTGTAGGAGCAATAAATGGATTACCGATGGGATATGCAGTTGATGCATTAAGAGATTTAACGGGGTTAAAGAGCTGTGAAAGAAAATCTTATCCTCAAATCATTCAGAAACAAAGTAGAAATGCGAAAAAAGGATTAGCGGCTATGGTAGGTGTAGCTTCGATTGGATTAACAAGTGCAGTCTATGCAGTCACTTCAGATAATTCACAAGAAGTTTTAGAACAGACAGCACCATATACTACAAATTCAACGCTTAATGAAGTTCTCGAAAAATAATCAAGAAATAACCCTGCTCACATGATTGTGCTTCTCTACTCTAATGACTGTATCGACAAAACTCTCAATTTTATCCTCATGGCTCACGAGAATAATTTGTTTCGCATCTAATTCATCTAATAGGTCTCTCATCCGATCCAATTGCTGTTCAGAAAACCCATCGGTCGGTTCATCAAGAATCAAAAGATCTCTTGTCTTAATCACTCCCATGATAGTGGTAATGACTTGGTTCAATGCTAACCGATACGCCAAGGCAGCAGCTGTTTTTTCTCCGCCACTTAGGAATCCATAATCGGTTTCATACCCATTTTGTTCAATGACAGGACTAAAAGAATCATCAAGGCGTATGCGCATCAACTCAGTTTCAACAAGCATGCCAAACCATTTCTGAAACAACTGATCAAAGTCACGATGAACTTTCAGCATGATATTCTTCTCAAGAACACCCATCGTGCCAACAAAGCAGTCGCCCATCCATGCATGAAAGCGCAGGAGTTCCTGAACAGTATGTTCTTTTTTCTTGAGAGCTAAGCAAAGAGCTTCGATTTTCTGCACATCACGTTCCAGCACGCTCTTTTCTTTTTCCAATGCTGCTTTCTCCATCAAGAATTGTCGTTCTTCTTCCTGCAATGCATCCAACTGTGTTCGTAAGTGTGTAATCTTCTGATCAAGTTGTGTAAATCCTTTCATACGTTCATGTAACGCTTGTTGTTTACGCCCTGCTTCTTGCCATTGTTGCTGCGCTGTTGTCAACATCTTCTGATGATCTTGTAATCGCAATTTCTTTTCATCTAAGGTCTTTTTCTGAAAAGCTAATAATGTTTGTTCATGCAGTGCTTTGCTCACCTGTTCACGTTCACGTTTTAACGTCTCTAATACATTTCGTAACGCTTTCTCTTCTTCCTGTAATAATAATGTTTTCTGTTGATACAACATAATTTTATCCTGCTCCTTTTGTTTAATGGCTTCTAAATGAGAAGTTGGAACCTTTTGATCACATAAAGGACAAATATCTAAAGAAGTCAACGAAGATACATGTTCATGACTTGTTTTGATATGAACACTGCATTCTTGAGTCTGATCTAACAACGTACGCAATTTCTCTTCAGATCGTTGTATTTTTTCATCTAAACGTTGTAATTGTATTGCGTCAATCTGTTGTGGCTGTTTTACATCACGTTCAAGTTGAGCAATCTCACGCTCTAGAAGAGGAATGTGTTGTTGCGAATATTCAATATCGCGTGCATAATGAGCTAAACTCGTTTCAACAACTTTCAATTCTTTATGTTGTTCTTGATACAACATAAGATCTTTCTCTTGTAACGTAATATGTTGTTTCATATCTTGAATGTTCTTTTGCAACGTAGTTAATTGAGGAGTAAGTTTAGCAATATCTGTGCTAAGAGCTTGCAAATGAACAATCAATTGTTTCAACTCATCTTCTTTCTGTCCTTGTTCAGCTAAAGAATCTTGTAATGATCTGATACGAACGCGAACCTGTTTAAGAAACTGTTCAGCATGATCGCTAATTCTTTTGTACTTATCAATGCCAAAAACTCTGCGTAACGTATCAACGCGATCATGGTCATCAGCTAACAGAATGCTTTTCATCTCATCTTGTGGCGTATACACGGTATAACGGTAAATAAGGCTCTTTTTAGTGAGAAGTTCTTGAGGATAATGTAAGAGTTCTAAGATCTTTTGTTTGAGTTCAACAGCAGTCAGTTCTCTCTTGACCCCATCCATGTTCAATATTCCATAATCTTGAGTAACGCTGCTGCCACGTTTCAAGCGCCGTTCAATAATAACATCTTTGCCATCTACTTCAAAATGAAGTTCAACGCTTCCTTCTTTAGCTCCGTGCCTCAATAAAGAACTTCCATTCAAATCTTTGGTAATCCCAAACAACGCAAAATCAATGGCGTACAAGATGGTGCTTTTTCCGCTTCCAATATCTCCAGCCAATAACACCGTTCCTTCTGGCAAAGTAATATGCTCATCAAGATAACTGCGGATATTCTTCAGTTTAATGTTCTTAATCTGCATGCAGCACCTCGCGCAAATCAAGTTCCTTCACAATATCTGCAAGCACGCGTTCTTCAAAATCTCCAACCCGTTCGCCATCAAGTTTTTCTTTGTCAAGAATAGCCATCAGAAGTTTAGCAAGAACAATACCATCTTTTTTCCCAAAGAAGTCAACAGGGTATTGTTTCATGTTCTGGCGTAAGATCTCTTCTTCAACATCGAAGACACTGCCTTGTTGAATGGTAATTTCAGAGAATTCTTTGCTGGCCAGTTTATAGGTATTCTTCAAAACAAGATAAGCCTTGCAGCGTGCAAAGAGATCATGAAAAGGAATGTCACTCACTTTTCCTTCCCGTAAGCACCCTTCAACACGCACAGTAACAATCGCATCCTCAATCTCCTTCTTGTCTAAAGCATTACGAATTTCTTTAGTAATGCCTTCTGCATGTTTGCGTTCTGCATCAATTACGACAGAAACAACCTTCTTTAACACAACAGGAATATGGCGTGCAATGCAGTTCTGCTGCGCATCCACATCAACAATATAGAATCCACCATGCTTCAATTTCTCCAGTTCCTTGAAATTATTGGGAAACAAAGGTCCAGGATACGTCATCAAACCATATCCTTCCTTGCGCATGTCTCGTTGAAATACCATATGGGGATGTCCGCCAGCGTAATAATGGAAATTCTTCGGCAGACTCATCAAGGGCTCGCTATCCACCATCTCAAAATCAACAGGTTTAAACTCTGTGATTAAACTATGAAACAAAAAAATCTTGAATCCATCTTCTTTCTCCAGAGGAGTTCTGTCCAGTTTCATGTAATCAAATTTTTCCAATCCGCCTCGTAATCCAATCATGCCAGTCAATTTTGTTCCTGTTTTGTCGAGAGTGAAAGTAAGTTTTCCTTCGTGAAATTTAAACACGATCGTGCACAAGCCGCTTTTCTCTAAAACTTCAAGCATAGTTTTTCCGCTGGGAGAATAATCATGGCTTCCAGGAATCACATAAATACGGACGCCAGCATCAACGAGTTTTTTCATGCCTACCGTCACCATCTTGATGGCATCAATGCTCGGAACACTCGTGTTGAAGAGATCACCAGCAATAAGAATGAAATCAACTTTCTCTTCCAAGCATTTCTCAACAGCAACAGCAAAGGACTGAATACTTAAAAGACGTAATTTCTCTTCTCTCCATCCGCCGATGTGGCAGTCGCTAAAGTGGGCAAATTTCATGATTCACGGGGAACAGGATAAACTCCAGTCATGCACCCATCACAAAAGTGTTGTGGTTGATAAGCAAGATGTGCACGAGGATCTAAAGGAACACGCGCAAGGGCCGCATACATGCCTTCCAAAGAAAGATGATGTAATCCGTCGACGCCAATTTGAGAACGAAATGTATTATCATCTGGCATGGTGGTCGTTCGTAATTGTTCTTTATGAAAATCAATGCCATACAAACAATCTCCGATGATTTTTGGAGAAGAAACATACAAATGAACTTCTCGTGCTCCCGCTTGTCTCACCAAACGAACGCGAGATCGTGCAGTATTTCCACGTACAACAGAATCTTCAACAAGCAAAACACGTTGGTCACGAAGCACCTCAGGAAGAGGAGAAAGTTTCAAGTTCACGCCTCGTTCACGCAGCACATTTTCAGGTCGAGTAAATGTTCGCCCAATGTAATGATTACGGATAAGGCCGCGACGAAGAGGAATGCCTGATTCTTCAGCTAAACCTTCTGCAGCAGAACGGCCAGAATCTTCAACAGCAACAACAACATCAGCCTCTGTCGGATGTTCTCGATAAAGTTGTCTCCCAAATTCAACGCGCGCAAGATGAACATTTCTTCCGGCAATATGGCTATCTGGTCGCGCAAAATAAACATGTTCAAAAACACAAGGCTTCAAAGTCTGAGCATCAGCAAAACGATGTTCTTGCACGCCTTTTTTATTAATAGTAATAACAGTTCCAGGCAAAACATCCTGCACCCATTCTGCTCCTTCAACATCTAAAAATGCAGTCGTTTCTGAGCTTAAAATATATCCTCCATTTAATCGTGCAAGACTTAAGGGCTTAAAGCCAAAAGGATCGCGAATGCCAAATAAAGTATCTTGTGTAATGCCAACAATGCTATATGCGCCTTTCAAAGGAACAGCAGCTTGTCCTAAAATTTCTTCAAGCGTATGCCCAGAAGCACATGCAAACGTTTCCAAGAAAAGTTCAGAATCAGAAGATTTGTGAAGAGGAACACCACGTTGCAAAAAGAGTTCGCGTAATGATTTAAAATTTGTTAACTCTCCATTGTGTCCATAAGCAATGAATCCATGTCGTGTTTCTCCAGAAAAAGGCTGCGTATTTTCTGTCGTGCATGCTCCTTCAGTAGGATAACGTGTATGGGCAACAGCGGCTAAGATATCAGAACGAAGAGTAAGTTTTCCTTCTTCCAAAAGTCGAACAAGAGTGTCTCCAACCAAGCCTAAATCAGCGCGGCAAAAGGTTGTTGTCCCATTGGTCATAGCCACGCCAACGCCATCTTCTCCACGATGTTGTTGAGCATACGCTCCTTTGTAAAGCACTTGATCAGCTATAGCTTCCAATCCATAAACGCCCGTTAAGGAACACATGAAAATCCCCCTTAAGATATAAAAGAACAAAGGGAAAAGGAGATTTATATAGATTTAGCTGGTGGATGACGAGTAATCAAGTGAGTATGACTTTTTTCCCATTTGCAAGAAGGTGCAAGTCTCTGCCTAACTTATACCCCATATCCTCTCCAATGGTGACAGTTCCTTTGACAACATCTGCAGGCCCATGCGTGGGAATAATATGCTTTGGATCAGCTAAAGTAATGAATTCCTCAATATCTTGTCGTCGCGCATGTCCAGAAACATGAACATCACGAAACACATTCACGCCAAATTCGCTTAAGCGCCGTTCAATCTCAACTCTATTGGCAATGTTCGGCTCAACAGGAATGACTCGATTCGAAAAAATCATGGCATCATCATGCATGAATTGGAAAGGATAATCCTCGCGCATCATTCTGCTCAACACAGAATTTCTTTCTCCCTGTCCTCCAGTACAAATAATCAAATAATCTCCAGGACCTTGTTTTTCAATTTCACGTAATTTTTTTTTCACGTCGCGCCCAAAGCCAACAATTTCAGCATGTTTTCTAAAATCAACAACACCCACCTCTTCAGCCGCATCGCAATATTTCATCATGCTGCGTCCTAAAATAACAACTCTTCTGCCCATCTTGTTGCCAAATTCAATAAAACTTTTCAAGCGTGCAATATGGGAAGCAAAGCACGTTCCAACAATCGCGCGTTCTTCACGTCCGTTGCGAAGTAAGACATCCTGCAGCATCTCTCGTGCTACGCGTTCGCTGGGGGCCTTATCAGGAAGATGCGCATACAACGAATCAACAAACAAGGCTAACACACCCTCATCGCGTAATGCTTTAATCCTTTCGTAATCAGGTTTCTCTCCGACAATGGGCGCATTATCGAATTTAAAATCTGGTGCATAAATAATAGCTCCTTCTTTGGTGTGCAACACGACAAAACTGCTCTGTGGTGTGCTATGGGAAACAGAGACAAATTCCAGGCTCATCTCATTGCTCAACTTGATTTCTTTTCCTAGAGTAATCTGTTTTAAAATATTAGGAACAGATAAGTTATCATCTCTCATCATGTGTTGCAATACTGCCATCGTGTACGCAGATCCATACACGGGCGCTTTATAGTGCGGAGCCAAATAAGGAACAGCACCAACATGGTCAAAATGGCAATGAGAAAGTGCAATAGCTTTCACCAAGGGTTTCCAGCTTGCAATAACGCGATCATCAGGAATAGCATTCAATTGAAACAGTTTATTGAGATCCAAATCATCTCTCACGCCGCCTTCTTCTTCATAATCAACAATTTTTTGAACGTTAAATCCCATGTCCATGAAAGCGGCAGATTTCCCGCTCTTCACGGCAACCATATTCTTGCCTACTTCATCAAAACCGCCAACGCCAACAATCTCAGCCATTAAGAATCATGCCTCAAAGAACCTGTAAAAAAAGAAATGCCTAGCAAACCAATAAACCATCCACCTAACGTGAGCAAAGAAAACACAAGATCAGTCAAAGGAGCTTGGAACAAAAGAATTTTACTTAATAATAAATGTCCTGCATAAAAAGGATTGTAAGGAACAATCTGTGCTAAGAAAGTGGGCATAGCTTCCAGAGGTAAAATCGTGCTGGACAAAAATAACAAGATAAAACCGACGCTCAATGCTCCCACCATGCTCGTTTCAGGGCTTTTAAAGATTGTGCCTATCAACATGCCCAACAAGACAAAAACTCCAGCAAGGAGCAAAAGCACTGCAATGAGGGGAAGAAGCACGTGTAAAAGATCTTCTTGAAAGAAGAAAAGAGCTGCAAAGAACAGAACAGCAAGCTGCATCATGATAACAAACATGCTAGTAAAAAAGTTTGCTAGTAAAAAGACCCAACGCGAGGTAGGAGTAATAATATTCTTAAACGCAACATGGTCGCTGCGCTCGCGCACTTCTAAAGAAGACGCTAAAAACAATCCCACAAACATGATGATGATAGCTACGAGCGCAGGGAAAAGATAATTTAATCTGCTTTTCTCTTGAACAACGCTTTCAATCTTCGTGTCTAAAGGACTGACAATTTTTCCAACACTTTGCATTTTGACGCCGCGAATGCTCATGATGATGGTGTTAAGATTGCTGTCCACAACGCTGGCGTAATCGGCGTTTTCGTCAACAAGACTTTTAATGGCAACAAGATCACGCATTGCACCAACACGCACCGTATCAAAAGTATTGGCAGTTTGTATAAGTTGGTCTGTTTTTGATTTGATGGAAGTAAGGTATTGATCTGCAGCCGTCGTAATGTTGGAAGATCCTTGCAGTTCATTGATCTCGGCTTCTAATTGCTCAAAAGGAAAGCCAACCAAAGAAAAGCTGACATTGGCATGCAGCATAATGTCATGAAGTTTATCCACTGTATCAACGACGCTTCTGCTGTTTGATCCTATTTTCTTTAAGAGAGATTGTTTGTCTTCTAGTTCTTCACCAGATGTGACAAGAGTGTCAATCACATTCCCAGCCAATTGTTCTCCAAGTTGTTCTGATTTCTCTTGAACTTTCGTTTGCAAGATATCGGTGATAATATAAACAAGGTTCTGTCTGCTCTTGTCAACAAAGAAGGTAACTGTTCCGCCATGATCAATGTCAAAGTTCTCTGGGAACACGGCACAAACATGAAATATTCCTCTCTTGACATTGCCAATGCAAGAATCCTTATTGTCCGTCTGCATAATACTCATTTGTTGTGTTTTCAGTGAAGTAATGAGATCTTGTGTCAATGGTGTAGGAGCTTCTTCAAAAACGCCAAGAATCAAGCTGTAAGGACTTGCTGTATTGAAGGCAATGCTCATAAGAATAATAAGTAACAAAGGTCCTAAGAGAATAATGACCCCCGAACTCTTATGGCGAATAAGCAACGTAAGATTCTTTTTCACCAATGTAAGTAATTTTAAAGCCATCGTGTATTTGTAATCTCCTCAAAGACATCTTGTAAGTTTGGTTTTTTCACATCTAAGGAAAGTAACCGATCACCCTCATTGGAAAGAACCGTCATGATATGTTTTACCATCGTGTCAGCATCAGTCGTATAAATAACAAGTGTTGGTCCATCAACATAAAATTCTTTCAACTGTAAGTCATGAATAAGTCCATCATAGTTTCTGCTCTGCGTGTGCACATGAATTTCTTCTCGCCCATGATACATGTTTTGTAATTGCTCAACCGTTCCAATACGAAGAATTTTTCCTTGGTGCATGACAGCAATGCGATCGCACAATGTTTGCATGTCTCCCAAGAGATGCGAAGTAATAATCACTGTTGTTCCTAAGTCGTTCACTTTTTTAATCAAGCTAAGAATATCACGTCGTAACAAAGGATCAAGATCTTCCGTCGGTTCATCTAAAATTAAAACTTTAGGATCATGTACTAAGCTGCATGCCAATTCCAAGCGTCGTTGCATGCCTCCGGAAAGATGTTCTGCTAATCGATGGCGTTGAGGTAATAAATCTAAAAATGCTAACACGCGTTCAACATGCTGCACTAATTGTTTCTCTGGTAGTCCATACAAAGATCCAAAATAAGAAATATTTTCTTCAACAGTCAATTGGGAATAAAAACTGCTTTCTTGTGCAGTAAAGCCAAGTTCTCGTTGCATATCTTTTTTAACAGCCTTCAAAGGTTGTCCGCGATACAAAAGTGTTCCTTTGTCAGCATCATAATATCCAACCATTATTTTCAATAAAGTTGTTTTTCCACAGCCATTCATACCAACAATACCAAGAATTTCTCCTTCGCGAACAGAAAGCGTAACAGCATCAACGGCAACACGCCTGCCGAACTGCTTCATCACCCCTTTCAACTGGAACAAATCCATGCAATTATCTTAAGCATCTTCTCTTTTAAGCTTTATGATGAACAGATCTCCAACTTTCAAGTTCTTTGCTGCGCCGGCAGGGACTTCTAAAACGCTTTGTGCGCGTGTTCCCTTAATGTACGTTGCAAAAGGTCTGACATGACGTTCAATCTTGACTATTTTTCCGCTGCCACTAAACCAAAGAACATCCAAAGGAAAAAAAACAAACAGCATGTGAATATCAATGACGCGTTCTGTAGGAAAGCTCAAGAGCACTCCTTCTTTAGGAGACAAAGGAGTAGAAAACATCAATCCTTTCATGCGTGTAAAAAAAGTATTATATAATTTGCACACAAATAATTTTTTCTTGTGTAAATGAAGTTCAACATGATCCATAGAACATCTACCTCAACAGAAAAGAAAGCGCAGCAGCTCCAGGTTGATAATGTAATAAGCGACCTCGTCGCGCAAACAAATGCTTCAACGCTTCGGTAAAGACAACTATATCGCCGCGTGCGGCATTCACTTGTGCAATATCTAAAATTTTCTTCGTATCCATGCGTTTCAAAGCATCAACGAGGGCAGTATCGACAAGATCGCCATATAAGGTGCAGCTTCCAATGACACAAATTCTTCCATTGCCGCGTAAGTCTGCGATAGCTTCCCCTAAGGCTTGGCATTTCGGATAGTCTAAGCTGTTCACAAGAATAGGCAAGATACGAACATCATTCAATTTGTCGCGATTGGCAAACTGCAAAAAAGGAAGTTGCGCTTCAATAGCTGCTCCTTGTTCAAAAGCAGTGTAATCATTTTTCAAGTCAGGAAAAAGTTTGATCAATTCTTGCCCTTTCTCTTTGTCCACATCAACAATGCCAAAAGGGGTCTTCCATCCAGAGAACAAAGACGTAAAAAATCCATACTCTGTTCCGCCTTTGCCAATGATCACAAACACATCGGGAAACTGGCTCTCAGCAATTTCTTTGTACGCCCATGCGCATAAATGTCCAACATCTCGATAATTCCCGTAGGGAGCTAAAATGCCAAGAAGCTGTTGTGTTGTTCTTCTGATAGGTAACTCTCCTGGACCTTCTGCATGAAGAAAGGATTGCTCAATCTCTTTATTGAGCATATCAAAGCCGGAAGAATATAATTTTCCCATAGAAACTGGTTGTCGATGAAGCATAAGAATGTTAAAGCAACACAATATAAAAAGATTAAGGTTCCACAGTCAATGCTAAGTTTCCAGTACGAGAATGAATATTACCTCCCACATCGGCCCATGTTAAAGTAACTTGTCCTTTCAGTTGCGATCCAGCACCCGTGCCTGCAGGTAATTGATAACCACAAGTAACTGATTGTCCATACCCTACAGTTTGTGGTGTGCCTACGCAATCAGCAGCTGTTGAAGTCAAAGGTGTCCCAGCAGTATCAGTAACAGCAACAGTAAATCCAGTGATTTGGTATCCTATTTCATTCTGAATGCTTAAAGTAACAGGATTACTTGCGCCTGCATTCGCTGTTGCAAAGGAAGAAGAGCAATGGAATCCTGTAGCAAGAAGACACTGATCAGGTAAAAAAGTTGTTGGGTTTGTTAGTCCAAAATAGGCTAACGCACCAATGGCGACTAAGACAACAAGTAAAGCCCATCCATAGGTCATTAAGAACTCCATGGCTGCTTGAGCCTTTTTCATAGAAATAAATAAACATAGCTTATTGATATTGTTTACGGTTCGACAGTTATTGCAATATTTCCATTACGTTCATGAGTAATGCTGGCAACTCCTCCAACAATGTCTCTCCATCGAATCCAAAGTTTGCCCTTAAGACGAGCTCCTTGAGGAAAGGTATATGTTGTTGGACTTGGAATAGTTAGACTATACAAACATTGTTGATTTTGATTGATATAAAGTGTTCCTGCTGTGCCCATATTGCCTCCAAGATTACAATCACCAGGAGCAACACTAGAAAGATTATATCCTAAACCATTAGTAGGATCTTGAACTTCCACACGAATATAACCGGCTCCAGCAATTGCAAACCTCATATCTTTAGCTCCTGCATTTTGAAAATTAAGGCGAAGTTGATTTGTGCTAGTGCTGGCATAATGACCGGTGCAAGAGAATCCAGTAAAGGTATGACATGAATCTGGTAAAAAACTGCTAGGATTTAACACACCAAAGAATGTTAACGCACTAATCGCCACTAAGGTCACCAACAATGCCCATCCATAGGTCATTAAGAACTCAAACGCAGCTTGTGCTTTTTCATATTTTCGAAAGTGTTTTTTCTTCATAGAGTTCCACCAGATAAATAAAAACAAAAAAGAAAAGAGGAGAAACTTTAATTAAGTTTCTACTGTTACGGCAAGATTGCCTGATCTAGATCGGGAGTTTGTACCATCGCTCCATGTCATGACAATATTTCCTTTAACTCGCTGTTTAGCAATTATTGTTCCTAATGTACTAAGATCATACTCGCAAGTCTTTGTGCTTCCATCTGCAATAACTAGCGTATTTGCTGCCGAAGCCACTGTACAATCATTCGCATTTGCAGCTACACCGTCTGGAGGTAATGTAGTTGGGCTTGCTCCTGCACTACCGACAATTGTTGCTTGTACATCAATACCGTAAGTTCCAGCAGGAAAAGCCATTTGATAACCTAATCCATTCTGGAAAGTCAAAGTAAGTTTAGTACCGGTTGCTTGAGCATAATATCCTGTACAACTCATTCCACTAAACAGTGTACATTGATCTGGTAAAAATTGTCCTGGATTTAACACACCAAAGAATGCTAACGCACCAATGGCAACTAACACAACAAGTAAAGCCCATCCATAGGTCATTAAGAACTCCATGGCTGCTTGAGCTTTTGAAGAATGAATGCCATTCCCTCTGTTCATCGAATCACCTCAGTTTATTTTATCTAGTATAAGATAACGTAACCAACGCCTAAACTTATATATAAAGGTATCCATTAAAAAAGAAAAAGAGAACTCTTACCACCACTCAAAAGAGAAGAAGAAAGATATAAATAATGTCCAAAAGAAAAAAAGAAGGAAAAGATGGTGAAAAAGAATCCGCATCTCCTAGCGCAGTCATCTGTAGATTTATTACTGGTATTTGGCACCATCATCGTCGTTCTCATTCCTTTATTTTATTATTCTGGACAAAATGTTGATATTATAAGAGAACGTCAGATAGCAGATGGTTTATTATCGGTAAGAAACGCAGTCGCAACACTATTGGAAATTGGAGTAAAATCTGCAACACGAGAGATCATCACCAATCCTTCAGGCATCACAGGATATAACATCACGCAAAATCTTCTCAATGTCTATTTCAAGAACCAAAACGTCAGCATCGATTTCCAGTTGCCTATTTTTGCAGGATCACGCTGGCCGATCACGCAAGGGATCCATAGAATAAATCTCTACAATGAAGGAAATTACATTATTTTTACAGAATGCGGAAATTCCATCGTTGAAGCATATGAGCAATGTGATGGAACAGCTGGTGGATGTGATTTTGATAGTGGTGCAATATGTAGTCCATCAGGCAGTGCCAATGAATGTAAATGTTCCTGTAATCCAGGAGCATGTCCGCAAGGATATATCTGTGATCCTAACAACATTTGTCAACCCAATGGATTGTGTTCTTTAGGATACACATGGTTGAATGGAAAATGTTGTCCAGATCTCGACTTCGATACATTCTACGGAACAAATGGAGCTTGTCCGCCCCCCATTGATTGCGATGATGCAGATCCTACTGTTGGTGGACCAGTACCAGAAGTATGCACAAATGTTATCGATGATGACTGCGATGGTTTCGCTGATTGTGCAGATCCAGATTGCAATGCTGATCCGGCATGTGGTGGTGCACTATGCGGAGACGGAAATCCAGAGTACAGTTCAGAAGAATGTGATGATGGCAATGTGGCAAGTGGAGATGGATGTTCTCCAGGATGTACAATAGAAATAGATTTATGGGACATGTTCCCGAATCCACAATGGATCAACCAGCCAATCACACATTTTTTCACAAATCCAAACATTGCCAATTATATTGCCAGTTTCGCAGCAGCAAATGGATTGCCAACCATCGTCAAGATTTGTGATGAGCAAGGATATGATGCGACAACGGGAAACTGCCTTGGATCACCAGTGTGTAGCTTCGACGCTGCATCTGGCGGTAGTGCGTGCACAGGTGTAACGCCTGCAGTAGCAGGTTCCTATAACAGATGGTTGGGTATCTGGGCAAAACAAGATGTAAGAGTGCTTAATGTTCAATTACCCGGAAGCGCGTGTGGTAATGGAAATCTCGACGCAGGAGAAGAGTGTGAAGAATGTTCATTGGACGCTGATTGTGCATCAGGCATGTGTGTCAATGGTGTCTGCGCATCAGATCCTCAGTTTGGAGTAAGCAATTGTGATATGAACAATCCAGGCAATGCGATGTTCAGCAATCCCTTACGAAGCGCAGTGGACAGCAGTGGAAATGTGTATGTAGCAGACAGTGGCAATCATCGTATCAGAAAAATATATCCTAATGGCATGGTTATCACAATAGCAGGAAGCACAAGTGGAAGCACAGACGGACCAGCATCCACGGCGAAGTTCAATCTTCCATCAGATGTGGAATGGTCTTCAACAAATAAATTATATGTAGTTGATCTATTGAATAATCGCATCAGAGTCATTGATCTCAATCTGCCAACAACAGATGCTAATTTTGTTACAACATTGGCAGGAAGCACAATGGGATTCGCAGACGGGATTGGATCAGCTGCAAAGTTCTGGTCACCAAGTGGCGCAACGCTTGATCTCGCAGGAACAAAGCTATATGTTGCTGACGGAGGAAACAATCGTATTAGAGAAATTGATATCGCAACGCAGGCAGTAACAACATTGGCCGGAGGTCATACAGGTGGTGGAACGTGCGGAAGCATGAGTGGATTACCTTTCTGTAACGATGGGATCGGTAATCAAACAGAGTTCTTCGGTCCTCGCGGAATCACAGCACGTCCAAGTGGCGGTGGAAACTTTATTTTGTTTGTGGCAGACAAGAACAATCATCGCATTAGAAGAGTGCATCCTACAACAGCTGCAGTAACAACTCCAGTAGGCGGATTTACAGGTGCAGGAGCATGCAATGGTATTCCTTCGCCAACGTGTAATGATGGCATAGGAAATCAAGTGCGGTTCTACAGTCCAGAAGACATCGCCTATCATGGAGGATGGATCTATATTGCAGACACAGGAAATCATCGTATCAGAAGGTTTGATGTGGCAACGGCAGACGTAGTAACCATAGCAGGAAGTAGCAGTTTCAATCCAGCTCCGCCTCACACAGGTGGATATGTAGATGGAGATGCGCGGACAGTAGCGCAGTTCAACGCCCCAATGGGAATTGCAGGCGTAGTAGGAATCAATAAATTATATATCGCAGATAAAAGCAATCATCTCATCCGTCTGTTAGATCTCACAGTGCCGCAACCACCAGTATCTACGTTGGCAGGTACACCATTAACACTTGGCTTCCAAGATGATCAGTTTGGGTACACATGCGGCGTAAGTAGTGGCGCCAATCCTTGTGATTGCGCGTTGTGTGGAAATAATGTGCAAGAAGGAGATGAGCAGTGTGATGATGGCAATCTCATAAGTGGAGATGGATGTTCATCAACATGCGTAGCAGAGAGCGGTCCATTCTGTGGAGATGGAACATGTAATGGCATAGAGAATTGTGGATCTTGCAGCAGTGATTGTGGTTGTCCTATGGGTGAAGTGTGTAACGGAGGAGCATGTGGACCTGCAGATCCTGGAAGTGAAATATGTGTTGGCTGGTGCGGTATAGGACAGGAATGTGGATATGATAATTGTGGTTTCAGTTGTGGATTATGTCCTGCAGACAGACCAATTTGCGATGGATATGCTTGTCATCCGTTTGCATTCTGTGGCAATGGCATTGTAGAACCAGGGGAAGAATGTGAGAGTATAAGTGATTGTGGTGTTGATGAAGTATGCAATAATTGCCAATGTGAGCCAGATAACGACCCGGGACCTGGTCCTGGACCTATTGACGGCGGGGGAGATGCAACCCATTGATTTAATAGCGTAAAGTAGGAACGAGTGTATCGCTTCCAACAACAATTTCTTGTATGTTCTTATGACCGGAATTCTCAAGATCTAAAGTAACAGAATATGCACCTGAAGGAACATTCTGAAAAATATAACTTCCATCTCTCTGTGTTATCGCATGTAATTTTTTAAAAGGGTAACTTGTTGGCGGATCCATATTCCATAAAGTTACATGCATCTGATAAAAGGGTGTATCACTTTTACTTTTTACAAAGCCTCGAATATCATATGCTTCACGTAAGTCTGCATCAATAACAACATCTTGATCAAGAACACGAAATTCTGTTCTCCAAAGAGCACATCCCTCTCGTTGGACATCAAGGCGATAGGAGCCAGGTCGAATATGTTCTAAAGTGTATGAAGCAACAAAATTAAAACTGGCTTGTCGATGAACATATCCTGGAGATGCTGGTTCTCGAATATTGTGGGCAAGATCTAAAGAAATATCTCCGCTGCCTTTATGTTGATCAACATGAATACTGACAGAAAAGTTCTGATCAGACATGACGATGGGAGAAACATTAAATTGAGAAGTAAGAAGATCATCTAAGCGAACGTCTTTATGATATAATTGAGTGTACTCATCATGAACAGCCCATATGTCAACAGGTTGAAATTCTTTGGGGAAATCAGGACGTGAAGGTGTTCCTTTCAAATATCTATTAATACCTCCGATGGAATAATGTCCATGAATATCAGTAAGAACGGGAAGTTGATAGTTTCCAAGTAAAACAAGATTTCCTAAACGAGGATCAGTAAGATAAACCTGAGCACAAGTAATGGGATTTCCTTCAGTGTCTTGAACAATACCCTCAAGAGTAACTCCTTTGGTAAGAGAAAAAGTCATATGATCTTGAATATCAAGACACTCAAATTCAGAAGAATAAGGAAGAGGAGGAAGTAAATCAACGCAATAACGTCCCTGTGAAAGAGATACGGAGAATGTTCCTTCATGATTTGTTTGGGTAGAAAAAGTGAATATTTCTTTACTCTCTTTTTCTTCACCAGGATAAACTGGAGTAAAGGTAAGGTTTGTATTGGGAATAGGTAATTGTGTCTCTTCATCAAGAACAATGCCTTGATAGGAAGGTAAAAGATCACGTTGCGAATTTTGAAAAGAAAGGTCAACAGGTTGTTCTATATCAAGAGGAATACGTAAAGATACAGGTGATGCAACAAAGGAAAAAGATGCATCTTCTTCCGGAAAGGATGGAGAAGGTGATGGATGTTTTGGCGAGTTTAAAGTGGAAAGAGTAGAAGCTCCAAAAATTAATGCTGCTGCAGCAATAGTTCCTCGATGTAATGATCTCATAGGGACAAAAATAGATGTTAGAATATATAAATTTATCCATATACATCATAGAAATGTATTTAAGGGAAAAAATAATTTTTTCAATACAATGAAAAGAGGGTTGAAGATAGTATTCTTTGTAGCATTAATCCTATCTCTTTTCTAGGTGGTTACAAATGCTCAAAGTGATGAACCTCTAACAGATACTTCCTTTTTAGAGATAAATAACGAAGAGGAATGCGTCCCATACGATATTCCTATTAAAGAAACAAGACGAGCTGCAAGCACAAGCTTAAAGGGTTCATGCCAAGATGCTAAAGTAAACGCAGAAGGTGCTTGTCAAAATGCTATGGTATCACCAGAAAATAATTGTGTTAAACCATGTAAAAAAGTTCCAGGAAAATGCAGTGAAGGGAGTATCATTCAACAGACAAAAGTAAGACCTGGAAGTGTATTAGAAAGTGAGGGTTTTACAGTTGGACATTGGTATTGTGCTGCTGAAAGTAAAGGTGTCATTCATTGCGTAAAATAAAGATAGAAACATATTTAAACAAGCAAGGAGGTATAAAAAATAATGAAAAGAGGGTTGAAGATAGTATTCTTTGTAGCAGTTCTGATGTTCGGAGTATATGAGATAATGAATGTAAAAGGAGATGATCCTTTTGTAGATACATTTTTAGAAACAAGTGGTGAAGACTGTATACCTTATGATGTGCCTGTAAGAGGAACGGGACAAGAAGCAAATGCTAGACTTACAACAGCATGTGATATTGCAAAAACAGAAGCAGTGCAAGATTGCAAAGATAAAGCCCGAAATACAGTGTGCGTAACGCCATGTAAAAAAGAATCTGGAGATTGTAGTGAAGCGAGCATAATACGACAAACAAAAGTACGGGCAGGAAGCACATTAGCAAACCAAGGTTTCACGGTTGGACACTGGTACTGCGCAGCTGAGAGTAAAGCAACAGTCAAGTGTAAGAAAAAATGAAGCAAACAAAACAATTTGAACATGTATGGATTCTTATTGGTATCGTAGTAGTGGCAGTAGCACTCTCAAATATCAATACTGAAAAAACAACAGGGCAAATAATTCAATCTTCTGGTTGCCCTCCAGATAAAACAATAGAACTAACAGCCATTGATACATCAACATCTGGAAATTGGCAAGATTTTGATTACAAATCAACTCCTGAAGATGCAGCCGAAGCATGCCAAAATCATGGTTCATCATTAGGAGCAAGCGAATGTACAACATACTGCGGAGATCAATGCACAGGAACATTCCAAGAGGATCCAAATTCTGGAGAAATTTCTGGGTGGGTAACGGGAAATAATGGAAATTATTATGGTCTACCAAACAGTGGTTGGCCAGGAAGTGGTCCGCTCTCTCCAGAAGACTGGAAAGAAATTACTTCTTCAGGAGCTATGGCGGCAGAGTGTAAGATCAAAGGAAAATGTCATTGCTCACCAAAAGAAAAAGATGAAAAACAGTATATTGAAGGGGAACCAGTAGAAAACAATCAACAACTGCAGGGTTCATCATCAGGCAACCAAAGACTTCCACGACAACAAAGCGAAGCTACCCAACAAAGAACAATGCCTTCTCAACCGGCTCAAGCACCACAATCAACAGAGGGTTTCTTTTCACGCCTCTGGAAAGCACTCTTTGGTATTTTTGGGATTATAACTCTAAAGAAGAGAGAATAAAGGGTTAAAAGATATCTTAATTTCTTATCAGTAACCACCACCTTTATAAGTAAGGCAATCTTCAATCTCCCTCCAATATATACTGTATATACGGTATTGCGGAGGAAAGAAAATGCACGAACTCGTTTGTCAAGGGTGTGGAGCTATCTTCACTTCAGATTCGAACATCGTCCCTTCAGGATTAGTATGTTCTTGTCAGAATAAAGACTTCAAAATCAATATGCCTACACTTCCTATCTAAAGAAGCCATAACAAAAATAATCCAACAAAACATCCAGCGCTTAAGAAAGGCATGGCCGGATAATACGTATTCTTTTTACTGTGCAATAATAAGATCAAAAGTGCCAACGTGACACAAAACGTAACAATCAACGCACTCATCCATCCAAATTGTTTCAAAATCACGCCACCAAAGAAAAGAGGGAATCCAATATCTCCTCCACCCAAAACAGCTTTCTTGTTTCCATAAGGAATAAAGAGTCCTGCAAAGAGTTTGATTTTCGTTTGTGCTTCTGCCATGTCCACCATATGCTTTGTCCTCCACACGGCAATCGCATCATAGACAGAAATCAAGAGTAATAAAATACTCATGCTGAAAAGGTTCAAAAAAGGAACAAAGACGGCAGCAAGTCCGCCATAAATCAAAAGTTCTGTCGTATTATGCAAGATAACATTTCTCCACCAGACTTTAATCGCTGCAATCGCACCAGCAAGAAGAAATGCAGCCTGCTCTCCAAAAAAAACATAGAAAGCAATCATCAAGCAAAACCAAACACTGATGAAATACCAAAACGTCCATAAACGAAACATCTTAAATTTCATAAGAATCAATAAGACTGCAGTAGCACCAAGAATAATCAAGAAAATGGGTAAGAAACTGGTTTTCTCTTCAAAGGCAGGACGTTCAACATCGTACGGCAAGGCCTGCCAGGTAATATTGGTAACAACAACGCCATCAACAACAGTCTCTTCTTTGTCAAGATATCCATCAATAATACCCAAGCCAATAACTTGAGCCACAAAAAAAAGAACAACAAGCAAAAGCGTGATCGTAAGCGTATGCTTCATTAAAAAGAAAAAAGGAATGTGATATATAAAGGTTATGACAAAAGGTAACAAAAAGTATATATAGAACAATGCGTACTGAAAAATGCAGTATGCTAGAATTGGGTGGGCACATAAAACTCAATGGTTTCCATGATATTGATCCGTCTTCTATGATCATCATTAAAAAGATAGTGGGCAACTATGTCAGGCGTTTGCAGGAAGACATGCCTTCCTTTCAAGAATTGTTTCTTGATCTGACAGATGCAACAAAAGATAATATCCAAATTCGCATCCAGCTCATCGGATCAAAGACGCATGAAGCTGCTGTTTCTGACGTAAATCTATTTTTTGCTGTCGATAAAGCTCTTTCTACAATTATCACAGAAGCCAGAAAGTAAGGTTCTGCACACGAAATAAGAAGTTTTATAAAGATCATGAATGATAATCATCATTATGACAAAGCGTATTGGGGGATTCCGAAGAAAAACCCGTCACAAGCTGAAAAAAGCGCCTTCAGAAAAAGGAAAGATATCGTTAACAACATATTTCCAAAAGTTAGAACAAGGCCAGTCTGTTGTATTGAAACTTGAACCATCCACACATAAAGGAATGTTCCTTCCACGATTTTACGGAAAAACAGGTGTTGTAGGCAAGAAACAAGGAAATTGTTATGAAGTAAGAATTCGTGACGGAAACAAACCAAAAACACTGATTGTCCATCCCATTCACTTGAAGAGGGTAGAATATGGCAGAGCTTGAGATCATGAAGGAAACGCCAATTACCATGGCGGAATTGAAAGAAAAACTAACAACCATCAAGAAGAATCATGAATTAAGCTTCCGCGCAAATAAAACCTTGGAATATTTAGGCGCAACAACAAAGCAGAAAGCCAAAGAAGCTGAAGAAATCAAGAAAAAGATTCAAACTTTAGACATCATGAGATTAAAAGACACGCATATTGCAAAGATTGTCGATCTTGAACCTAAAGATGTGGATAGCTTGAAAGCAATATTCGCAAGTGAAAACATAACCCTCAGACCTGAGGATTTGAAAAGGATCGTAGAATGTATTCAATAAACACCACGGACGTGATGCAGCATGCAGCAGCAAAAAGCAAAAGAAGAGAAAGCAATCGTATTGGACTTCTTGCCGAACGGCTATGCAATAGATACGCGCCCGATGCACATGAAAACAGCCATCGCCCAGGCGCTTGGTAAAGAACATTTCATTATTCTAGAACTCGTTCCCAAAAAAGGAGTGTTTCTGCAACCCAATGAAGAAGTCTATATGGGGGAAGGAAAACGAGAAAAAATTCACCATATTGTAGGCAGAATTCCTTACGAGAAATTAACGCAAACAGCCCGCATTAGTTTGGAACAGTGGATCGAAAAAATGATCGCCCAGCATGAAGCCAAGTTTGTAGAATTCTTCAATAAAGCTGCTCCCATTAACACGCGCCGCCATCAGATCGAGCTTATACCAGGCGTAGGAAAGAAACACATGTGGGAAATCCTTGAAGAAAGAGAGAAAAAACCATTCGAGAGTTTTCTAGACATCAAAGCACGAGTCAAACTCATGCCAGATCCTAAAAAAGCCTTGATAAAGAGAATTCTAATAGAAGTGAAAGGCGAAGATAAATATAGGATCTTTGTGGGTGCCTAAGAAAGAGAGCCTCCACAGCTCAAAAGAGCCCCATATCCGATATCTTTTTAAATCCTCAAAGAAGCCTTCCATACATGAAAGAACTAGTCAGAATTGCCAATGCCGATATTCCGGGTAAAAGGGATATCCATCACGCATTGTGCCATATTCACGGTGTTAGCGTCTCTTTCTCACATGCAGTCTGCGGTGTGATGGGCTTAAACAGAAAGCAAAAAATTGGTGAATTATCCGATCAACAGTTAAAAGAAATAGAAACCATGATCAAAAATCCAACAACATTGCCGCAGTATTTGTTCAATAGAAGAAAAGATCCAGAATCAGGAAAAGATATTCATGTCATAGGCACAGATTTAAGATTGCAAAATGAGTTTGATGTGCGATTGATGAAAAAAATAAAATCGTACAAAGGTATGCGTCATGCATATGGCTTGCCAGTGCGCGGTCAGCGTACACGTGGTAATTTCAGAAAAGGTGCAGCAGTAGGAGTGGTCAAGAAAGCCACAAAGATCGCTCAAGCTAAAGCAGGTGCAGCACCAGAGAAGGACAAGAAGAAGTAAAATGGGAGATCCACGTAAACACCGCAGTAAATTTCAGCGCCCGCCGCATCCATGGCAGGGAGCACGCATAGAAAGTGAAAAAGAAATTACAAAAAAATACGGCTTGTTGCGTAAAAAAGAAATTTGGAAGATGGCTTCTCTTCTTCGTGAATTTAAACACCAAGCTAAAAATTTAACAATGCGTACAGATCCTCAATCGAAGAAAGAAGAGGAACTGTTGTTAAAAAAAATGTACAGTCTTGGATTGCTTGACCAGAATGGCAAGCTCGAAAACATTCTTGATCTTAATGTGTCCAATATTCTAGACAGGCGTTTGCAGACAGTCGTGCATGCAAAAGGATTGGCACGCACGCCAAAACAAGCACGCCAGTTCGTGATCCATCGCCACATTCGCATCGATGGTAAAAAAATGACAGTTCCTTCGTATCTCGTCAAGAGAAGTGAGGAAAACAAACTCGCCTTTGATGTCGCATCATCTCTTCAGAATCCTGAACATCCTGAGCGCACCATCGTGAAAAAAGGTGAAGTAAAAGAAGTACAGAAAAAAGAAGTCATAAAGCAAGAGAAAAAAGTTGAGGTCGCAGCATGAACAAAGATACAACACGCTGGGGCATCGCATACATCTACGCTAGTTACAATAACACAATTATCCATATCACCGATATCACAGGAAGTGAAACCATCAGCAAGGCTTCTGGGGGAATGGTGGTGAAAGCGCATCGTTTGGAAGCATCACCCACAGCCGCTATGAACGCTGCAAAACTCGCTGCAGAAGCAGCAAAAGAAGCAGGATTAAACGCATTGCACGTCCGCATTCGCGCTCCAGGTGGACACAATGGTCCAAATTCTCCAGGTCCAGGCGCACAAGCAGCCATCAGAGCATTATCTCGTTCTGGATTAAAGATAGGCATTATTGAAGATGTCACCGCAGTACCAACAGATGGCGCAAAGAAAAAAGGTGGTAAGAGAGGAAGACGCGTATGAAACTAAAAGTCCTTGAAAAAGAAAAGATGTCCATGACGTTTGTTATGGAAGGTATCACAGAAGCAATTGCAAATACGCTACGAAGATTAGTCATCAATGAAGTTCCTACATTGGCAATCGAAGATGTTGCCATTCAAAAAAATAGTTCTGCCATGTATGATGAAATGCTTGCGCATCGCCTTGGTCTTGTTCCTTTGAAAACAGACTTAAAATCCTATAAGACAAAAGAAGAATGCGCATGCAAAGGTAAAGGATGTGCCCAATGTACCTTAACAATTACATTAAAAGCAAAAGGTCCTGGCAGTGTATATTCCTCACAATTAGAAAGTAAAGATCCAAAAGTAACGGCAGCACAAGAAACGATTCCTATTGTCAGATTAACAAAAAATCAAGAAGTCAAAGTAGAAGCAACAGCAATACTGGGAAAAGGCAAGACTCACATGAAGTTTTCTCCTGGTTTAATGTATTATCAAGGATATCCAACCATTACCATTGAAAAGAAAACTGGCGTGAAAAAGTGTATAGAAGCCTGCAATGACAATCTCACAGAAAAAGGAGATCAATTAATCATTAAAGATTTCAAGAAATGGAATGACGCATGTGAAGAAATATGCGAACAAAACGGTATGAAGATTACAACAAGCAAAGAAGATTTCATTTTCACCTTAGAATCATGGGGTCAATTGCAGCCAAAAGAAATTCTATTAAAGGCCCTTGATGTCTACGAAGACAAGTTAGATGAATTTGCAAAATTAGTCAAGCAACTTTAACGATCTCTGACCATAGCTTTTATAAAGAATCTAGTCGGTTTTCTCCCTGAGCGCGTGGGAGTGCCGGAGCGGTCAAACGGGCTAGCCTAAGGAGCTAGTGGCTTAGTGCCTACTAAGGTTCAAATCCTTACTCCCACATATTTTTTCTAAAATGAAAGAACTCTTAAAAATAAAAAAAGGCGATAATTTATATAACTTCTAAAGGTCATGTTATTATGATGAGTGGTTTTAAACAGCTCGATATAGCAGAGAAAATTCAGTTAACAATTTCCTACGCATTTCGCATGCTTATTGTCGTTGCTATCATAGGTGCAGGAATAAACAAGAACTGGATAACATTATTCATGTCTCTCTTTGCATTACTCTTAACGTTTCTTCCTTCATTCATTCAGCACAACTACAAAATTTATCTGCCGGTAGAACTTGAATTTATCGTTACGGTTTTTATTTACGCATCCCTTGTCTTAGGAGAGATTCATGAATATTACACAAGATATTGGTGGTGGGATCTTATATTACATAGCACGGCAGGCGTAACATTTGGATTGCTTGGATTTTTTATCATGTATATTTTGCATCGTGAACGAAAAATAGCAACAAGTCCTATTCTTATTGCACTCTTCTCTTTTTCATTTGCAGTCGCCATTGGTAGCGTCTGGGAAGTCTTTGAATTTTCGATGGATCATTTTCTTGGATTGAACATGCAAAAATCAGGTCTTCAAGACACCATGTGGGACATGATCGTGAATGGTGGAGGTGCATTATTCATAGGAACAATAGGGTATGCATATATGAAAAGAGGATATTCGTTAATATATAACCGATTAATAACGCGGTTAAAGAAGAAAAATCCACGTTTGTTTAGGAAATATGTAAATATAAAAAGAAACCTTTAAAAAGAGTCAAAATGGCTTGTTCTATACTCTGCGAGCTTACGCGACATGAAGTAGAGTTGTCGTATTCTGCAGATTTATAACATGAAAAAAACCGGACCAACAAATCCAACATTACAAAGGCTTATTCAAGAGCTACGCGAAGCTTCAAAGAAGAACAAAGCAGATATTTGGAAAGTCATCGCAAAAGAATTAGAAAAGCCAACACGTCGGCGGCGTGAAGTAAACATTCTTCGTATTAACAGGCATACAAAAGCAAACGAGACTATTGTTGTTCCTGGGAAAGTCTTAGCAACAGGTGATATGGACCATAAAGTAAAAGTTGCTGCATGGCAATTTTCAGAAGCTGCCCGTTCAAAAGTGCAGGCAATGTCTATTCCAGAACTCATCAAAGAAAATCCCAAAGGGAAAGACGTGAGGATTATAGGATGATTATTGACGCTAAAAATATGATTTTAGGACGATTGGCAAGTTATGCAGCAAAGCAAACATTGCGTGGAGAACAAGTGCACATCATCAACGCAGAGCAAGCAATCATTACAGGAAGCAAACAGAATGTATTAGCGCATTACATACAAAAACGTGATCGAGGTCATCCTTATAGTGGTCCTTTCTTCCAACGACGTGAAGATCGATTGTTGAAAAAAACAGTCGTCGGAATGATACCACACAAACAAGCAAAAGGAAGAGAAGCAATGAAACGTTTGCGTTGTTACATCGGCAGTCCTTCCCAATTCCAAGGAAAAGAAACCATATCATTAGCAAAGATCGACATCACAAAGACCAAAAATGTTAAATACATCTCCTTAAAGGAGTTATGTGGATTACTCGGTAAGAAACAATGATCACAAAGCCAATTCTCGTGTCAGGAAAAAGAAAGCGCGCCATAGCGCGTGCTACCATAAAGAAAGGCAAGGGCATTGTTCGCATTAATCATCAGTTATTACAGAATGTAGAACCTCGTTTTTCACGAATGCGTATTGAAGAGCCATTAATGATTGCATCAGAATTTTCAGACAAAGTGAATATTGATATTAACGTGCGTGGCGGAGGATTCCAAAGCCAGGCAGAAGCTGCGCGATTATGTGTCGCGAAAGGATTACTCGCCTTTGCAAAGAGCAAACAATTGAAACAGGATTTCTTGAATTATGACAGGCATCTCTTGATTGCCGATGTAAGACGTGGGGAACCATCAAAACCGAATGATTCTAAGCCAAGAAAAGCCCGTACAAAATCGTACAGATAAGAAATATTAAAGATTTAATTTTTTAATATTGGTTTCTCATAAAAAGTAATTTTAAGGCCATATGTTTCGGAAAGAGAATAAAGCGCATCAAGGTTTCCAACATGGGGGCTTGTTTCTCCACTAAGCCATCGATAGACGGATGATCGCGAAACATGAAGTTCTTTAGCAAGTCCTTCAGGATCAAGTTTTATTTTTTCCAAAAGATTTTCCAATGATCGTATAATAAATGGCATGGATAAAAGAGAAAAGAAAGGTATATTAAAATTACGTTTAAAATCATAATCATAGAAATTCACTCGTCAATCACCCACCCTCCGCTTATAAAGTCTATAAGATTTCTAAGTGTTGAGGTGATGCAATATGAATTTCGGACGCATGATTAAAATAAAGTTAGAAAAGATAGGCAAGGATGAGTATCCCGTCGCTGTTGCCATAAACGATAGGTATATCGTTTTTGAACGGCAATACCTTGAAATAGAAGAAGAGAAAACCATTTAAAGAATTGCAAAAAGAAAAATGCATGGATAAAGATTGGAAAAAAGTAGTCTTAGACCAGGAAGCAACGAAAGAAGAGCGCATACAGGCAGCTTTTCGCATAGAGGATGCAAAAGATGATGAGTCTATTCACGCGCTTGGTAGAGCATTAGAGACAGATCTCTCGCCTATCGTCAGGCATGAATGCGCATTCTCATTGGGAGAAACAGCTCATCCTGCTATTGCAGCCCAATATTTGATGAAAGCAGTAGAAACTGATCCCAGCATATTCGTCCGTCACGAAGCTATTCTCGCATTGGGAACATTAGGAAAGAAAGAATACATCTCATTTATTAAAAAACATCTCAAGGATCCAGAACTAGAAATGCAAGAAAGCGCAGAAATAGCAATTCAGCGCATCGAAAGCAAGTAATCTTCAAGAGAAAAAGAGCCAAAAGACTGACGAAGATTCTTTAAGGCACGTTCTTCTAATTGTTTCGCATTTTGTTTGGAAAAGCCAAGGCGATGTGCAGCTTCGCTACGATTGCAACTCTGCCCAGATATAAAACCATACCTAACTAAAAGAAATTGTTGCTGACGTATTGGCAAATTTTGTAAGAGATAGTAAAGATATTTTTGAAGGGAAGGAGAAACTTCACGCCCATCAGAAGAATCTTCAGCAGGAAGATGAATAAAATGATCGAGTGGAACAAACAAAGGGACTTCTCTCTCAATTTCTGAAGGCAAAAAGTCCTGTCCTCTGCGGTAGGAAGCAACAAGCTGAACAAGATAAGGAAGACATGGTGGAAACAAATAGTCTCGAGGTTGTTGTAAAAGTTCAGAAACACGTAGTGCATGCTCCGATGTGGGAAAGGCGCGTAAACGCTCGTAATGTACATAAGACATCACAGTAATGCCTACTTCTCTCGCTACACGATAAGTAGTATATCCTTTGTTTAAACGGGCATTACGTAAAGATTCCAACACATATTCATCCTTGCTATCGCTGCGGAGATTTTTATTAGGACGATCTTTACGATTAAAGTTGGGATAGGTCTTGTCTGCCATAAATATCTCTACTCTCTTGAAAGAAAGAAACGTGGTGTAAAAAAAGCTTATAAGAGTATCGTCTCCCGAAACCTTTAAAAAAGCACATCATTCAGTCTATAACATGATTATTCCTGTTCGTTGTCAGTCGTGTGGCAAGCCCATTGCGCAGTTCTGGGAAGAATACCAGAAACGCATTCAAAAGGGCGAACCGCAAAAGAAGGTGTTGGATGATCTCCATTTAACTCGTTACTGTTGCAGATCAATTTTCTTAGGACATGTTGATCTTATCGATAGTGCAGCTCAGTTCAAAAAGAGTTAATATGAGAAATCAAGAGTGGTTAGAACTTCGCTTTGATCAGATTTGGCAGTTATTCTTTCCAGATATTGAAAAAAAGAATATTTCTATTCGTTGGAAAGGGAAGTGGAAAAACAAATTCGGCCACTTAACGTCAAAGAACGGCAGAGCAGAGGTTGTGGTAAACAGTTTGTTTCAGGATCTTCGCATCCCAGAAGAAGTGATCAAAGTCACCATAGCGCACGAAATTGTGCATTACATGCATGGATTTCATTCTCATCTTCCCAAGCAGTTTAGTCATCCGCATAAAGGAAATATTGTGAACAAAGAGCTCATCAAACGTGGTTTCAAACATACGCTCAAAATGGAAAAAGAGTGGTATAAAAAAGACTGGATTCCTATCTACAGAGAATATGTCCAAAAAAGGCCAGTAAAAACAATTCAGCCCAAAACAAAGCGTTGGAATCTTTTGCAATGGTGGCAATAAACAACCAGCATCTTGTTTCGTGTTCTCACGCGGGCATTCACGCCTGGTTTCAGGTAATGCAAGCAATGTTTGCAGAATTGTCGTCGTAAAGTACGAGGAAGTTTCAAGCGAACTTTCATGGCAATCCGTCGTGCTTGTTGAACATAATGGTGGCTGCGTTGTGGTGAATGAGAAAAGACATCCTCTGCCTCACGTAGTAAAATCTTCACACGTTCCAAAGCTAATTTTTTTTCATCAGTCATGATGGTAAAAGAATGATATTGCCGCGTCCTTGTTTTATTTTCTTAATAAGGTTTTTTGACTCCAAGTCTGCAACAAGAAGAGAGATCTTAGCGTCACTAAGATGAAATTTCTTGCGCAAATCTTTCTGCGTCACTCTTCCGCCTTGTTCGCGAATAAAAGCAAGAAGTTTATCAGTAGCATCTTCTCCTTCCTCAAGAACAGGAGCTTGTTCAACAACAGGTTGACTGGAAGCTGGTTCAGAAAGTTTATGCTGTTCTTCGTCGCCAAGGAAATGCGCTTTCGTAAGAATAATATACAACAAGAAAAAAAGAACCATAACCAAAGTGATAATAAGTCCTAAAGGAGATGCTTCTGCTTCAAAACCGCCAAGTTCTTGTTCAGTAGTGTTGCTAACGAGAATATCATCCTCAAGTTCAGGAAGAAGAATGAGATCAAGAGTATACTGTCCGTCTGCAGTGATAATTAAAGGTTCTTGAGTAGTATAAATGGTCCCATTTTCTTCATAAATAACATCCAAAGTGTATCTTCCATTGGGAACGACAAGAGAATATTTTCCGTTGCGCGATACTAATGTTTGTTGTGGTGTAGTATCAATAGTGATAACGGCCTTATCAAGTTCATCAAGATAAATGTTATAAACTTTTCCAGAAATCGTGGCTGCTGAAGTGAAGTGAAGCATTCCCACTAATACAAACGCCACCAGGAATAAACTACGAAAAACAGAAAAGGTTGCACGCATAGGTATATTTTAGCACGATACTATAAAAACTTTCCTATGAAAAAGCTTAAAAAAGAGAAATTCGCCAAACAGATTATGGAAAAAAAGTATATGGTTGGAGTACTGATTATGGTGATAATAGCAGCCATAGTCATCATAATAGCACTGAAAGGGTTTGAGTCAAAAAAAGAATATTCTTTTGAAGAGGGTTTTGCAAAGTTGCAGGAAATAGATCAAAAGTATAGTACATCGTTCCATAGAGAGAAATTGAATGGAAGCATGCCTTCTGTCGAGACGATTCCTCTTATCATGGAAGAAATAAAAAAGTTTGAAGAAACATTGGATAAAGGTTCATCAGAAGTGGAAACGCAGGGAATTTTCCTCTTTTCCGATATTAGAAAATTGATGTTAACCTCTGAATGGTATTTCCTGCAGGCAACAGAGATAGGCGACGTTGGGATAGTAAATGATCCCGAAGGGTTCAGTTGTCGAGAGGCGCCAGAAATTATAGATGCAACATTTTATTATAATGAATCATTTGTCTATGCTACGCAAGCTCAGAGTGAAATAGACGATCTCCTGTACATGTATAAGTATCATCCTAATGTCTGGGGTTTGGTGGGAATTGGTGTAAACAAAACGCGCTTCTTCGGATCAGATCTTAAAAGCATACGGCATACGGTCATAAATAATATGCAATCATTGGAAGTATATTGCAACATGAAAGGGATCAAGCAACAAACAACCTTAACGCAGAAATTTGAATACGAAAGAAAGATTATTCCAAAAGAAGTATTTGAGAAGTAAAAAAGAGTGGGACAACGAACCAAGCTTCCCGCTCTGAGAGCAGTACAACCTGAAACGCGGGTCTGTTTAACTAGCCGAGTTCGAAATGGGATCGGGTGGAACCAGACCGCTGTGGTCGTCCCAAAAAACACATCTGAAAAGTCCTTTATAAGCGTTTCTCTAAAAG
>CAYITG010000004.1:0-2918 GCA_964366415.1 Candidatus Woesearchaeota archaeon
CATCGCCATTTTTCTTGTAACCTTTTATCACTTTCTGCAGGCGTGGGTAGGTAACGCTTCTGCAAATTCCGTGTTCTTGAATTTCTTTCTCACTTATCCCTTTTTCTCTCAATTCTTTTTCTAAACCATTTAATTCGTTATTGGTGCACAAAATAAACTTTCGATTTCCACCATCCTCCTTGTTCAACTCCAAAACAGCGTGTCCCGTTGTTCCCGATCCGGCAAAGAAGTCTAAAATTGTCGAATTTTTATTGGCTCCTATTTCAAGAATTCTTGCCAATAGTCTTACTGGCTTCGGTGTTTCGAAAGGAGAATCTGCATTCAATATTTCCTTTATCTCTTGTTTTGCTTTCTGATTATCATCGACTTCAGTCCTCATCCATATAGTCGTTGGTACAATACCGACTTGCACTTCAGAAAGAAAGATTTTAACAGAAGGAACATTGTTACCATCTTTCCCAAACCAAACCCGATTATCTTCACTCCATCTTTCAAAATTATCTTTTGAAGTTGCCCATGAACGACCTTTCGGCGGATTAACTATTCTTCCAGACGGTGTTTCAATTGGATAATCATATGCTTTCGAATAGGTCTTTACAGAAAGATCTGCTGCTTTCCATGAACCTCGCGAATCGTTATCTGGATTTTTGTATCGTGCATTTTGTTCATCCGTTCTTGATAAAATATTCCGCACCCAACCACTGACATCAGAGCCGTAGTTTTTCTTTTTTGCGTACACGAAAATGAAATCGTGCATATTTGAGAAATACTTTGCATCATTTTGAGGCGAATATTTCTTTTGCCAAATTATGGTTGTGATAAAATTCCCCTCTCCAAAAATTTTATCGCAGAGCAACTTTAACTGCGCCTGTTCGTTGTCGTCGATAGAGATGAAAATCACACCTGTTTTCTTCAAGAGATCTTTCGCGAGATTTAATCGCTTCTCCATAAAGTTCAGCCATTTGCTGTGCCTGAAGCCATCTTCTCTGTCTACAAACTTATCGTTATATTTAAAATCGTTGTTGCCTGTGTTGTACGGCGGATCAATATAAATAACATCAACACTTTCGGGGTGCGTATAATTCAAGACAGTCAGTGCGTGATAGTTGTCGCCCTCAATCAAAATATTGTCTTCCAACCCATTACTTTTTGGCTCACGGATTTCTTTCCCTTTTACTCTTTTTAAGACTGGCAAATTATTTTCGCAATCCAAAACAACCTGCTCCGGCTCCCGCTCGCTGTCCCACACCAGCCCGTATTTCTTTGACGCCAGCTCCCCATCCTGCTTCTCCACAAGCATCATCAACTCCTCCTTCGAAAATTTCTCGTATTTTGACATGGATCAATAGATAATTACATCAATACCTCGCAAATCTTTCTTGGTAAAATCAGTGTCGCGAGAGACGATATATTTAACGTCATTCATTTGGACTATTGAGAGATGAAAGGAATCCCGAGGCTTCATCTTAAAAGTCTCAATATTATCGAGTGCCCTTGTAACTCCATCTTTCTCGGTAGACGCTGGGAACTGAATCACTTCAAATGATGGAAGTAGGAGTAATTTATTTGTAAACTCTTTTAAGGCTGGCATTATCTCATTATATGAAAATCTCGATAACGGCGAGCGAACAAAGCAAATACCAATTTTCCTCAAAAGATTATCAACTTCGCATGACCACGATTTTTCCTTTCCGATTTTTGAACCAGCTTCCAACCGCACTCCATTCCATGCCTCATCAAAGCATAGCGGCGACGCAACAATTTTACAATTACCTACCAATAGTTTTGCAAATAAGATCCAAGCACCTTTCTGCACCTCTGGCTTAGTTACTACTTTGGCACCATAAGCTACAAGAAAATTAGCATCACAATAGACACTTGCATTATTCGGTATCCCCATATTCCTTTATATTTTGTGCGACAGCGTCCAAATCTATTGAGTGGCCAAAATCAATTGTTCCTGCTGTTCCAAGCATAAACAATCGATTTTCTTCGCTGAGTGCAGCGTAAAGATCATCGCCTATCATGGCTCTTAGTTTTTCAAGTTTCCCTAAGGAAACAAGATCCTGACCATTGATAATCGCATCGAGGAACTTTCTATTAACATCCTCAACATAGGCAGATGTTTGCTGATCTGCGCCATATGCGTTATTTACAATGTAATCAGTTGCGGAAATCATAAATTGATTAACAATTCCTTAGACTCTTTAAATTGAGTGATGATTTGTTCATGAAGTACGGCGTCCTCAGGGATACTTGTAGAGTTGAAGTGCGAATTAAAATGCACCAGAAATAGTTTCTTCTTTCCTGTGGATGATATGTTCAAGACATGTGTTAATTCATTCTTTTCAAACGAAAGATTCACACCTGTATTTGTGATGGTTATGCCGGGAAGTTGTGAAATTTTTGTACCGATTAAATCAGTACCATTATCTAATTCGACAAGAAAATCATAATTGAAACCATAGGCAATTATTTTGCTTTGATCAACAAAATTTGCGTTCAATATTTTCCTAAGATCAGCAACTATCGTTGACTGGTCAATTACAACTTCACTCTTATCGCTTAAAATGACACGCGAGTTTTCAAATACAACATCTTTCTTCTGATTTGGAAATATAACGACTTTCAGTCCAGAAGCTTCGACAAGACTAAACAAATCTTTTTGTGCATCTCCCGTTTTAAAAAGATTGACAACATCATCCTTAGAAATTAGAAGATGATTCAACGGAGTTGAGAAAAGTAGCGTAATATTTAGATTTTTTAATCCTTGTATTTTCATACCTCAATACTAGCACGGCCAGGTGTTATCCCCAAACACTGTAAAGTGTTCTATCTTTTACCCAAATCGGCGGCCTGGATGGGACTCTGGATCTCGGGCGGGGTCATGTCGATTTCTCCAAACTGTTTCTCGTATT